>CBDUDP010000019.1:0-79771 GCA_965365945.1 uncultured Gammaproteobacteria bacterium | reverse complement strand
AGTGGTACGCGAGCTGGGTTCAGAACGTCGTGAGACAGTTCGGTCCCTATCTGCCGTGGGCGTTTGAGATTTGAGGGAAGCTGCTCCTAGTACGAGAGGACCGGAGTGGACGAACCACTGGTGTTCGGGTTGTCATGCCAATGGCATTGCCCGGTAGCTACGTTCGGACAGGATAACCGCTGAAAGCATCTAAGCGGGAAGCCCCTCCCAAGATGAGATCTCACTGGAACTTTAAGTTCCCTGAAGGGCCGTTGGAGACTACAACGTTGATAGGCAAGGTGTGGACGCGCAGTAATGTGTGAAGCTAACTTGTACTAATTGCCCGTGAGGCTTGACCATATAACACCAAATGCGTTTTAAACGCAGGTGTTATGTGAAGCTAGACAATCGCTTTCACTGCGAGAGAACGAACACACTCGAAACACAACAGATTTCCAATCCTTTAGATGAAAGGCCAAAAGCCTCAAGCCCTAAAGGTGAGACGATTGATACCGGCTAATCCAGCGAAAGCAGATGAGACCGTAGACAATCAAACCAGTTTGCTTGGTGACCATAGCGAGCGTGAACCACCCGATCCCATTTCGAACTCGGAAGTGAAACCGCTTAGTGCCGATGATAGTGTGGATTTATCCATGTGAAAGTAGGGAATTGCCAAGCTCTTAAACTAAAAACCCAACCTAGCAATAGGTTGGGTTTTTTTTTGCCTTTTATTTAGAAAATGATTGCCTAAAATATACTTGGTTTGCTAATATTTTTGGCATTTCGGTTCAAATAATTAGATGGAAACTGTATGGTAAAACTATTTAAATCTATATGGGGTGATGTGCTTGTCTTTATTGCGGGGGCTCTACTAACGCTTTCTTTTTCCCCTTTTGATATTTCTTTATTGGCTTTTGTTGCTTTAGCTTTTTTGAGGGGCTCTTTATTACCTGAATTGAGTGTCAAAAGAGCGACATTACGTGGTTTTTTATTTGGACTTGGGCTTTTTGGAAGTGGTGTATCTTGGGTCTTTGTTAGTATGGTGGTTGGTGAGCCAACTGGTTTTTTTGTACCCATATTAATGACGCTGTTTTATTGTAGTTTTTGGGCTGTATTTCCAGCAATGTCTGCTTATTTTTTCATTAAGCTACGTACTAATAGTTATTTTGACTGGTTAGTTTTTTCATGTGTATGGGTATTTGTCGAGTATATTCGAGGGGAATGGGTATTAGGTGGATTTCCTTGGTTACAAGTTGGCTATAGCCAGTTAGATAGCTATTTATCGGGGTATATACCTATCTTTGGTGTTTATGGTGTGGGGTTAATTATTGCTATAATTTCATCTTTATTAGCTGATAGTTTGTTGCGCAAAAATATGCGCAGTAAACTCGTTATGGGAGTGATTTTTTTATTGCTTGTCGGTGCTGTATTACAAAGAATAAACTGGACTGATGTTTCAGGAGACCCAATTAAAGTTACTTTAATTCAGGGAAATATTGCACAAAAGGATAAGTGGCAGCTGGAAAATAGAAATACAACCCTGAAACAATATTACGATGACAGTACTAAGCACTGGAACTCGGATATTATTATTTGGCCTGAAACGGCTGTTCCTGCTTATTATAGCGATGTTAAAGACAGCTATTTGATGCCTTTAAAAATAGAAGCGGTAGCGCATAATACAACCATTATTACGAGCTTGCCGTATAAGAATGAGGCAGGGCAACTATATAATGCAGTTCTAACTTTAGGCGAGTCTGAAGGCTTCTATAAAAAAATACACTTATTGCCATTTGGCGAATATTTGCCGTGGCAACCTGTTTCAGGCTATTTATTAGGCCTAATGAATGTTCGGCTAGGTAATTTTAGTTCTGGAGATATTGATCAGCCTTTGCTTAAAGCAGCAGGACACCAATTTGTAACTTCTATTTGTTATGAAGATGCTTTTGGGGAGCAGAGTATTCGACATATTGAGCAGGCTAAGTTTTTAGTGAATGTGACTAATGATGCTTGGTTTGGGCGATCTATTGAGCCGTATCAGCACATGCAAATTGCTAGGATGCGCGCGTTAGAGGCAGGGCGTTATTTATTGCGGACAACTAATACGGGTGTAACAGCAGTTGTTTCAGAGAAAGGTCAGATAATTCATCAAGCGCCGGTAATGCAAAGAGCTTCAATTACCGCTGATATTAGACCTATGAGTGGCTTAACGCCTTATGCACGCACCGGGGATAAACCTGTTATTGTGCTTATTTTAATAGTGTTACTTGGAGCGTTGCTTAATAAATACTATTTTATGAAGAAATTAGCGAGATCTATTTAAATTATGATCTCGCGTTTAATCTGCAATTATTTACTGTGAATTTCTATATGTAATTCACGGAACTCATTAGTTAGTTTATGGTTTGGCACATAATGAACTAGAGGTTTAGATTCCGAATGCGACTCGCGTACTTTCACAGATGGAGAAATTTTACTGTTTAAAACAGGGATTCCTTCAGCGATTAATTCATCGACAAGCTGTCTAGGTAAGCGTGCTTGAGCTTGAAATTGATTGACGATAACACCTTCAACTTCTAAGTTCTCATTATGGTCTGCTTTTACTTCACTTAGGGTTTGCATTAGCGTGTATAACGCTTCTCGAGCAAAAGAATCACAATCAAATGGAATTAAACATTTATTAGCTGCGATTAATGCTGATTGACTATAGAAATTAAGGATCGGTGGCGTGTCTATGTAGACTTCATCAAACCCTTCCAGTTTATCCAACTCTTCTTTTAATTTAAATATTTTGTAGCGAGATTCCAAGCGACCTTGTAGTGGTTCTAATTCTGGGTGCGAAGGTAGCACGAATAAATTAGGAAAGGGCGTTTCGTGGATAACATCTTCTAAACCGCCTGCTTGCCCACCGAAAAGTCCAAGGCTTAAACAGCCTTTAAAAAAGTGGGCAACGGTCTTATCTGAGTCAGTTACTTTTTTTCCTAATAGGTATTGGGTGGCATTCCCTTGTATATCAAGGTCAATGACCAAGGTGCGCTTACCTTCCATAGCGCTAATTGCCGCTAAGTTACATGTAATAGTAGATTTCCCTACCCCGCCTTTTTGATTAAAGATAACCCTGCGCATTCTATTCCCCGATAAATCTATCAAATGAAGTTGTTATTATATGTAATATCAAGAGCGTATAAAAGTTTCTGCACCACATTCTGGGCATTGAGGAATAACGCTGGTACTTTTAAAGGCAATAACTTTACCGCATTTTTCGCAACTCAATGTGCCTGGAGCAGTAATGTCGCCTACCTTGTATGGGTGGCCGTATTGCTTGGCATCGAGTTCTAATTTAGCGAGTTCTAAGCGCGTTTTATCTGCAATACTTAGAAATGAATCCATGGCAAAATTTTCTAATAAAGCTATATCAAATTTAAGCCATTCTGTTAAAGACTCGTCACTATTGTCTGGTAGTGATTGCGCTGCATGATGTAGATCTCTGGAAACAGCGTCAGCAACATGACTGACTTCTTCTTGTGATAGTCCGCCTAATTCGCTTACTTTCTCTTTTGCAGCGTCTATGTTATCGGCTATAGAATGGATTGTGTCATCAGTTGCCTCATACATGTATTCCATGAAGTCGTTATAGGCTTTGGTTAGTTTATTTTCACTCATAAGAATTGCTCCGTAAAAAGGCTTTAGATTTAGTTCACTGTAAGGTATTCTAACGCTTTTGATCGCTATAAGACGAGTAACAATGCAAGAAAATTACAAACCACTAGAGATTGAGCCTGAAGTGCAAGCTCAATGGGAACAATCAGGCGTATTTCAGGCTTCTGATGCAGAAGACAAAGAGAAATATTATTGCTTATCAATGTTCCCTTATCCTAGCGGTCGATTGCATATGGGGCACGTACGTAACTATACGATAGGTGATGTTATTAGTCGCTATCAACGTATGCAGGGTAAAAATGTAATGCAGCCTATGGGCTGGGATGCATTTGGTTTGCCCGCTGAAAATGCAGCTATGAAGCATAATGTGCATCCTGCGGAATGGACTTATGAAAATATTGCTTATATGCGCGAGCAATTAAAACAATTAGGTTTTGGTTACGACTGGGATCGAGAGCTAGCTACTTGTGACCCAAGTTATTACCGTTGGGAGCAATGGTTTTTTCTTAAGTTGCTGGAAAAAGATTTAGTTTATAAAAAAACTTCAGCTGTGAATTGGTGCCCGCATGATCAGACAGTCTTGGCTAATGAACAAGTCATTGATGGCTGTTGCTGGCGTTGTGACACGGCTGTAGAGAAAAAAGATATTTCCCAATGGTTTTTAAGAATTACTGCTTATGCGGATGAATTGTTAAGCTCATTGGAGCAAATGGAAGGCTGGCCTGAGCAGGTCAGAACTATGCAGGCAAACTGGATTGGGCGTTCAGAAGGCTTGGAAATGGGCTTTGCTGTTGACGGAATGGATGATGTTAATATCTATACGACTCGACCTGATACTTTGATGGGCGTGACTTATTTAGCTGTTGCTGCAGAGCATCCATTGGCTTTAAAAGCTGCGATAGATAGCGCAGATATTACAGCTTTTATTGAGGAGTGTAGGCATACTGAGACCTCTGAAGCTGCTTTAGAAACCATGGAAAAGAAAGGGGTTAACTCTGGTTTCAAAGCAAAGCATCCAGTTACTGGTGAATTAGTGCCGGTATGGATTGCGAATTTTGTTTTAATGACTTATGGCACAGGCGCTGTGATGTCAGTTCCTGCTCATGATCAGCGTGATTATGAATTTGCTAAAAAATACGGTATCGCGATTAAGCAAGTTATCTTTTCTACTACTGGTGTCGAAGATAGTATTGCTGAGCAGGCCTTTACCGAGAAGGGCATATTAAAGGATTCGGCAGAATTTGATGGTTTAACTTCGGCTGATGCGGTTAATGCAATTGCTGATAAGTTAGAAAAAGAGCAGAAAGGTCAGCGTAAAACTAATTTCCGATTACGTGACTGGGGTGTTTCTAGACAGCGTTACTGGGGCGCACCGATTCCTATTATTTATTGTGATGATTGCGGTACAGTCCCTGTTCCTGAAGAAAATCTACCTGTTGAGTTACCTACAGATGTGGTTTTAGATGGCTCGAATTCGCCACTGGCAACGCACGATGCCTTTTTGCATGTCGATTGTCCTAAATGTGGAAAAGCTGCAAAACGTGAAACGGATACTTTTGATACTTTTATGGAATCATCTTGGTATTTTGCTCGCTTTGCTAGTAGCAAAGCAGATTCAATGCTCGATGAGAGTGCAAAATACTGGTTGCCTGTAGATCAGTATATTGGTGGCATTGAGCACGCAATTTTACATTTACTTTATGCGCGTTTTTTCACCAAATTAATGCGTGATGAAGGCTTGTTAGTGTGTGATGAGCCATTCAAAGAGCTGCTAACTCAGGGCATGGTGCTAATGGATGGCACGAAAATGTCTAAATCGAAAGGCAATACGGTTGACCCTGAGCATTTGATTGCTGAATATGGTGCTGATACGGTACGTTTGTTTGTTATGTTTGCCGCGCCTCCTGAGCAGTCTTTAGAATGGTCTGATAGTGGTGTAGAGGGGAGTTTTCGCTTTTTGAAGCGCTTATGGCGCCAAGTGCATTTACATACTAGTAGTGTAAATGCTGTGCCAGCTTTAGATAAGCAAAACTTGAGTAGCGCAGAAAAAGATTTACGCCGGCAGTTGCATCATGCGATTGAAAAAGTAACGGATGATATAGGTCGTAGGCATCATTTTAATACCGCTATTGCAACCAATATGGAGCTATTAAATAGCTTAGCTAAGTTTGATGCGCAAGGACATAATGCCGCTGCTGTTCGTCAAGAAGTGTTGGAGGCGATTGCCTTAATGTTGTATCCGATTGCACCGCATATTTGCCAGAAATTATGGCTAGCTTTAGATAAAACTGAAGATATTAACCAGCTTTGGCCCACTGTTGATGCTGCAGCATTAGTGCAAGATGAAGTACAAATGATCGTCCAAGTGAATGGTAAGTTGCGCGGTAAAATCAAGGTGGCAACAGATGCTAGTAAAGATGTGATAGAAGCGCTTGCTTTGGCCGAGGAGAATGTCGCGCGTTTTATTGATGGTAAGCCAGTGAAAAAACTGATTGTCGTACCTAAAAAACTAGTAAGTATCGTTATCTAAGGCATTGAAAAGTATGATGACTAAAAATAGTGTTGTTTTTATGTTGATGCTGTTGTTAACTGCTTGTGGCTATCATTTGCGTGGCGCAATTCAGCTTCCCGAAGCATTACAGAAAATTTATGTGCGTGGTGCTTCGGCGGAATTAACCAATGCTATTGCCAGGACTTTTCGTTCTGCTTCAGGAGAGTTAGTGGCAACGGCAGCTGAAGCGGGAATGATTTTAAATGTGATCAATGAAGATTATCAGCGACGAACTATTTCTATAGATTCTTCAGGGTACTCTAATGAATATGATCTCGTGTATCGCTTGACCTTTGATTTACTCGATAATCAAGGTGCTGTTTTAATCTCTGCGCAAACGATCGAGGTTTCTAAATCATATTTTAATGAACAGAGTAGTAATACTGTGTTGTCGAAAGGCAATGAAGAGGCAGTCTTGCGTAAAGAACTTTATAGTCTGGCTGTGCGTTCGGTTATTGATCGAGCCAGAGCTGAATTGAAGAAATCCCTGCCATAGTGTGGTTAAAAGCTGAACAACTGCCTGCAGCATTAGCTAAGAAGCTTGCGCCTATTTATTTTTTGAGTGGAGACGAGCCGCTGCAATTAGGTGAAGCGGCTGATGCAGTCAGGCAGGCGGCTAAAATCGCAGGTTATGACAGTCGAGAAGTGCTGACGGTTGATGCCAGCTTTTCTTGGGCTGATTTCTTGCAAGCAGCCGATTCAATGTCGATTTTTTCAGAAAAAAAAGTCATTGATTTGCGGATGCCTACTTGTAAGCCTGGGGCTGAAGGTAGTAAGGCTTTAGTGAACTACTGTGAACGCTTGCCTGAAGATACCTTGTTATTAATTAGCGCAGGAAAGTTGGAAAAGTCAGCTAAAAAGTCAAAGTGGATGACGGCACTAGAAAAACATGGAGTTGCTGTACAGGCTTGGCCTTTAGATGGCGCTGCTTTGATGCAATGGTTACAGCAGCGACTACAGCGTAGAGGTTTGCTTGTAGAAAGAGCAGGCGTAGCTATCATTGCTGCGCGTGTGGAAGGTAATTTATTGGCTGCTGCTCAGGAAATTGAAAAGCTGTATGTGTTGTATGGTCAAGGCTCTGTATCTGATGCGCAGATTCAAGAGGCTGTAGTGGACGGTTCTCGTTATGATGTGTTTAATCTGGTTGATGCGGCATTGTCGGGGCGAGTTGAACGCGTGTTAAAAATACTGTCAGGTCTGCAGCACGAAGGAATTGCTGCGCCGATTGTCCTTTGGGCTCTGGCGCGAGAAGTGCGTAACCTTATTCATATTAAACGGAAAGTAGAGGCTGGTCAGGCGAAAAATACTGTGTTTATGCAATACCAAGTGTGGGGTGATCGCCAGAAACTGGTAAATCATGCTTTAGCTAAACTTAAGCAGAAAAACCTAAGGACAGGTTTATTAATTGCGGCTCAGGCTGACAGGCAAATTAAAGGTGCGCAACAAGGCGATTACTGGGAGAGCTTATTGCAAATTGCCTTAATACTGACAGGTAAAGATATTAATGTGCCATCAGTGTCATTTTAAGGCAAAAATAAGCTGAAACTTGCTCCGCCTAAGCGGCTGTCATTAGCCGTACTAATATAGCCGGATTTATTGTCGTTGCTATGTAAATTAGCAATGATGGAAACAAAATACAAACCTAGGCCGGTATTTCCGGTTTTAAAGTCCACTTTACCGGTGCTGGTGAAGCTCTCTGGAAAGCCGTCACCATCATCTTCGATTCTAAAGTACACATAGCCATCTTGTTGCCCTGCTGAAAGAATGATTTTTTTATGACTATAACGCTGAGCATTGTTTAAAATCGAGTTAATTGAACTACAGGTTAAATTAAAGTCGCAGTAGCAAAGCAGGTCTTCATTGCACTCAATTTCTAAAGCTACATCACTTAAGTCAAAGAGTGATGACTGTTGAGCTTTAACATCATTCAGAATTTCACTAACTGAATATTCATCAATATCTAAGGTGAAATTTTTCGCCTCAATTTTATATAAAGTGAGTAACTGAATTAGGTTATTGTTCATGCGGCTAGCCTCAAACTCTAGCTGCAAGATATGCTTGTTCTCTGTATTGGTTTGCTTGAGTTGCTGGATAAGTTCGCTGATAACACCTAGCGAGTTTTTTACATCATGGATGGAGGAGCCAAGGATAGCTGAGAAGCTTACGGGGGGTACTGACGAGTGGATCATTTTGTTGTCGTTTTATTAAAGCTATGTACTAGTTTGGCATATTCCATTTGAATGCTATTGAGTTTGTATTGGGCAACGCCTAGTTTTTTCGCCTTGTTAATATAAAATTTGGCTTCTGCCATATTGCCTTTAGTGCAACCTGACACTTTAATGTTATGTAATATGATTTTAGTCATATTAAGAATAATGGTTTTATTCTCAGGCATGGCTTTAAATGCCTTGGCAAAAACGGCAATGGCTTCAATAAACTTTTCTTGTTGATAAAGTTTCACGCCTTCATTGTTAACATTGATTAGCTCTTGTCGTGTTGCATTGATCAGTTTATCTGCATGGTTTTCGCGACCGATAGAGCTGTGCATGACGATGATTTCATTTATGAAATTATCGTCATCAATATGGCTTTTGATCAGTTGCTTGATAAGCTTATCTGCGGTTTCTTCGTGGTCATTTTGGTAGCAAACCTTGGACATCTCTAGTTTGATTTCTTTATCTAGTATTTGATCATATTGCTTGCTAATGCTTAGTGCTTTGCTGAATGCTTCTTCCGCTTGTTCCGCTTCGCCCATGCTTTGATATATTTCGCTTTCAGCAATAGTCGCGCGTAACTCTGCGCTAGGGTCATTAGGGAACTCATTGCGCATGGTTTGTAAGATTTCCAGTGCCTCGGTTTTTTTATCTGCTTTTTTAAAAATTTGGGCTAGGTTAGAAAAGTCGTTAGAACTTTTGTGTACAGAATATTTGCCTAGTACGACCGCGGCTTTACAAGCGTTCTCTGCAGTTTTTAAATCGCCAGTTTTATTCGCAATAGTTGCTAGTTTGCGTTGTCTTAAAATGGTCTGTGGTGATAATAGTACTGCTTTATGTAAAGCCTCTTGCGCTTCTATATGTTGTTCGGTGGTCTCATACGACTGAGCGAGTAAATCATAAGCTTCTAGGGTCATAGGGTATTTACTAATGATTTCCTGGAACGTGCCAATCGCTTCTTCTGTGTTGCCTTGTAAATAATGAATTTGTGCTATCCCAAGCAAAGCCCAGTTAAGTTCTCTTTGCTCTAGGATATCTTGATAAATATGCTGCGCAGTCGAAAAATCTAGAGTATGAACGGCTAATTCAGCACGTTTTTTTAATAGTGCGGTATGCATTTTTTTTGGACCTTCATCCAGTAATTTGTCGCAGTATTTTATGGCTAAAGGATAATTTTCAATATCTATAGCGGCATCGACCAGCTTAAAAAACTGTTTCCGTTCAAAGGTCCGCTCTAAGCGAGTTAGTAGAAGTTGTACTGTAAAAGGTTTAGTTAAATACTCGTCAGGCTTGTTTTCCATCGCGCTGAGTACCATGCCCTGCACTTGCTCAGCGGTTACCATGATAAATGCAGCGGAGCTGGGAAGTAGTTTACGAAATCTAGCTTCCTCTAATACTTGTAAGCCATTTTTTCCATCGCCTAAATTGTAGTCGCAGAGGACAATATCAAATTTTTGAGATTGCATTGCATTAATCGCTTTTTGACCATTTTCAGCTTCAATAAGTGTGACTACATCTAAGGAATAAAGCATGTCTCTTATCGCTTTACGCATGACAGGGTAGTCTTCAATCAGTAAAATTTTTTTTGATTTTAGGTCTAGCATTACTCAGAAATTGATTACTGGCGGGCAAGAATAAGGAATTATTATTCGAGGTATTTATTTGTATTCTATATTTTTCCCTTGAAAACACAATCTTTGCCCTAATATCGAAACCGATAATGATTATTTATTTTGGGGAATATTGAAAAATGACTGTTGAAGCTAAAAAAGAAACGCTGGGATTTCAAACTGAAGTTAAGCATTTACTGCAATTAATGATTCACTCTTTATATAGTAATAAAGAGATTTTTTTACGTGAATTGATTTCTAATGCTTCTGATGCATCGGATAAATTGCGTTTTGAAGCGCTGTCTAATGATGGCTTGTATGAAGGAGATAGCGAGTTAAAAATTCGCATTGCTTTTGATAAAGATGCAAAAACACTAACTGTTAGCGATAACGGTATTGGTATGACGCGCGAAGAAGTGCAAGAGCATATCGGTACTATTGCTAAATCAGGCACAAAGCAGTTTTTTGATGCATTAACAGGCGACCAAGCTAAAGATAGCGAACTCATTGGCCAGTTTGGTGTGGGTTTTTATTCTGCTTTTATCGTTGCTGATAAAGTCACTTTAATTACGCGTAAAGCAGGTGCTGAAGAAGCAACGCTTTGGGAGTCGGCGGGTGAAGGTGAATACACATTAGAAACGGTAGAAAAAGTAGGTCGTGGTACTGAAATCATTTTGCATTTAAAAGATGATGAAAAAGAATTCTTAGATAATTACCGTTTAAGTTCTATTGTTAAAAAATTCTCTGACCATATTTCTTTGCCAATTGTTATGGATAAAGAAATTCCAGCAGTTACGGACGAAGAAGGCAATGAAACTGAGCCTGCTAAAGTTGAAGAAGAGACCGTTAATAGCGCATCTGCATTATGGACTAAATCTAAAGATGAGTTAGGTGACGAGGCTTATAATGAATTTTACAAGCATGTCGGCCATGATTTTCAAGATCCTTTAGCGCATGTACATAGTAAAGTAGAAGGTACAAACGAATATACGATGTTGCTGTATGTGCCTGCACGTGCTCCATTTGATATGTGGGACAGAGATGCAAAGCACGGCGTAAAACTTTATGTGCGTAAAGTGTTTATTATGGATGATGCAGAGCAATTAATGCCGCGTTATTTACGTTTTGTACGTGGTGTAATTGATACTGATTCATTACCTTTAAACGTATCACGTGAAATCCTGCAGCAAAGCAAAAAAATCAACACGATTAAAGCCGGTGCAGTTAAAAAGGTATTAGGTTTATTAGAAGGTCTTGCGAAAAACGATAAAGAAAAATATGCTACTTTTTGGGCTCAGTTTGGTAATGTGATCAAAGAAGGCCCTATCGAAGATAATAAGAATAAAGAGCGTGTTGCGAAGTTATTACGTTTTGCATCAACGAATGCTGATACGGATGCGCAAGAGGTCTCTTTTGAAGATTACATCGAGCGTATGCAAGAAGGCCAAGATAAAATCTATTATGTAACGGCGGATAGTTTTGCCGCAGCTAAAAACAGCCCGCATTTAGAAATCTTCCGTAAGAAAGGTATTGAAGTTCTATTGTTATCTGACCGTATCGATGAGTGGTTGGTATCTAATTTGAATGACTTTGATGGTAAGGTTTTACAATCGGTTGCGAAAGGTCAGTTGGATTTAGACAAATTCGACACGGAAGAAGATAAAAAAGAGCAAGAAGAAGCCTCTAAAGATTTTGAGTCTGTCATTACTCAAATCAAAGAAGTGTTGACTGATAAAGTAAGTGAAGTACGTTTAAGTCATCGCTTAACGGCATCACCATCTTGTTTAGTCACTGAGCAAGATGCGATGAGCTTGAATATGGAACGCATCATGAAAGAGGCGGGTCAGGATATGAGTATGATGGGTATGGGGGGTAGCAAGCCGGTATTCGAAATCAATCCAGAACACGCTTTAGTAACACGTTTAAAAGAGGAGCAAGATGATGAGCGCTTTTCTGATTTAACGCGTATCTTGTTTGATCAGGCAGTGTTAAGTGAAGGCGGACAACTAGATGATCCTGCTGAGTTTGTACATAACTTGAATGGTTTATTACAAGGCTTATTAAAATAAACTTTTAGTGATTGTTTGAAGAAAAAGGCCGCTTTATGCGGCCTTTTTTATGCTTTAAATAAAGTGAATTATCTAGGGCGGATATTAATTTCCACTCGACGGTTTTGTCCGCGCCCTGCTGCAGTATTGTTTGAGGCGATAGGGTAGCGCTCGCCAAGACCGCGTGAATGTATTCTGTTGCTGCTCACGCCTGAACGGACTAAATAATTCGCTACGCTAGCGGCACGGCGTTCAGATAACTCTTGGTTATGTTGATTACTGCCTGTAGAGTCAGTGAAACCTCCTACGTCGATACTTGTATCTTTAAATTCCTTAAAAATGATGGCAATTGAATCAAGGATTGGAGCGAAATTACTATTGAGGGTTCCAGAATTAGATGCAAAGGTAATATTGCCGGGCATGATCAATTGTAAATTGTTTCCATTTCTTTGTACTCGAACGCCTGTGCTTTCTAAGCGTAAGCGTAATTTCTTTTCTTGAGTATCCATATAGTAGCCAATGCCTGCACCACCTGCGGCTCCTACGCCTGCGCCAATCGCTGCGCCCATTGCAGCACCTTTACCACCACCGGCAAGCGCGCCAATCGCTGCGCCAGTTGCTGCGCCTGCACCTAAGCCAATCCCCGTTCCCCAAGCTGTGTTAGATACTTTTTCTTCGCCTGTGTAAGGGTCGATTGCGCAGCCTGCTGTTAGAGCTGTTGCTAAGATAATACCCGTTAGTTTTCTCATGTTGAATCTCTTGAATTGTAAAAATTAGATGAACTGTCGCTGTAACTTGTCTTCTATAAGCTGTAATCAGGGTGCAAAGGAATTTTAGTGCGGATTTATGGTTACTGATTCTTTCCAAAATTTTTTGCTTGTTAATAATTTAGCTGCATAAGTTTAGTTTTGGCGGAGTGTAATTATAAGTGATAATGCTGGCGATGTATAAAACGCTATGATTCAGGTAGAATAACGCCTAATTGATGATTAGGTAATTTAATATGAAAAGACGTGATTTTATTAATAAGGCCAGTGTTGGTGCTTTAGCGGCAGGTAGTGCGGTGCTAACACCTACTGTAGTTCATGCTAAATCTAAAATTAAATGGAAAATGGTCACCGCTTGGCCGAAGAATTTTCCTGGTTTAGGTGCGGGGGCAAACTTACTGGCCAAAATGATTAATGAAATGAGCGGCGGTCGGATGAAAGTCAAGGTGTACGGTGCTAATGAATTAGTGCCAGCCTTTGAGGTGTTTGATGCAGTATCTAAAGGTACGGCGCAAATGGGTCATTCGGGGGCGTATTATTGGAAAGGTAAATCAGAGGCGACGCAGTTTTTTTCTAGTGTGCCTTTTGGTTTAACCGCACAAGAAATGAATGCTTGGTTATATTATGGTGGCGGCATGGAGTTATGGCGTGAGCTGTATGAGCCGTTTAATTTAATTCCTGCCGCAGCAGGTAATTCGGGTGTGCAAATGGCTGGCTGGTTTAATCGTGAGATTAAAACAGTAGAGGATTTAAAAGGTTTGAAAATGCGTATTCCTGGCTTGGGTGGGGAAGTATTGCGCAGAGCAGGCGGTACTACAGTTAATATACCTGGAGGAGAGCTGTTTACCTCGTTACAATCGGGCACTATTGATGCGACTGAATGGGTCGGGCCTTATAATGATTTGGCGTTTGGCTTACATAAAGTCGCGAAGTATTATTATTATCCTGGCTGGCATGAGCCAGGGTCAACGATGGAAGCTTTGATTAATAAAGGTGCCTTTAACGAATTACCTAATGATTTGCAAAGTATTGTTTTAGCAGCCTGTAAGGCTGTGAATATGGATATGCTTTCCGAATATACCGCACGTAATAACCAGGCCTTAGATACTTTGGTCAACAAGCATGGCGTTAAGTTAATGCCATTACCAGATGAAGTGCTTGGGAAATTAAAACAATTATCAGAAGAGGTGGTGCTGGAATTGGCAAATAAAGATCCAATGGCGAAAAAGATTTACCAGTCTTTTAATCAATTTAGATCTCAAGTTTCGCAGTGGAGCGCTTTATCTGAGCAAGCTTTTTTAAGTGCTAGAGCTTTAAAGTAAGCTGTATCAGTTTGCTTTGCAATCATTTTAATTAACCATAACTGTCGTTTAAAGACTTTTGGCAATGTACTAATGAATAATAAAAAAACATTCAAACCCTGTGATCTCGTAATTTTTGGTGCGTTGGGGGATTTGTCGACGCGTAAATTGTTGCTCTGTTTGTATCAGCTAGATAAAGCCAATTTGCTTGAGCCTGATACTAAAATTATTGGCGTGGACCGGTTTGCAGATGAGGGGAATTTGTTGTTTAAAGCAGCGAATACTTGTTTAGAAAAGTTTTTAAAAGAAGAGCGTGACCAGTTAGTGTGGGAGCGATTTTCAGCGCGAATGAGTTATCTGCAAATGGATTTAACTCAGCCTAGTGAATATAAACAATTGGCTGAGGTTGTTGATAAAGAAAAGCGCAGAATGATTAATTACTTTTCCGTGCCGCCATTTTTATTTAAAGCGATTTGTCAGGGTTTAAAATTATCGGGTGCGTTAACACCTGAGTCACGCATGGTCATGGAAAAGCCAATTGGTTACGACCTAGAATCGTCTAAGGAAATTAATGATGCTGTAGCAGATGTATTTACTGGCGATCAGGTCTGTCGTATTGATCACTACCTAGGTAAAGAAACTGTTTTAAATTTATTGGCATTGCGTTTTGCCAATTCGCTGTTTATTACTAACTGGGATCACAATACCATTGATCATATTCAAATTACCGTAGCAGAAGAGATCGGTATTGAAGGGCGTTGGGGGTATTTTGATCAGTCTGGTCAGACGCGCGATATGATGCAAAATCATTTATTGCAGATTTTGACCTTTATCGCTATGGAGCCGCCGGTTAGTTTGGATGCGGATAATATTCATTATGAAAAAATTAAAGTCTTAAAAGATTTGCGTCCGATTACTGTAAAAAATGTCTCGGAAAAAACTGTACGCGGTCAATATGCAGCTGGCCAGATTAAAGGGGCTGCTGTGCCAGGGTATACAGAAGAGGAGGGCGCTAATACTGAAAGTGGCGCGGAAACTTTTGTTGCGGTGCGCGTGGATATTGATAACTGGCGTTGGGCGGGTGTACCTTTCTATTTGCGTACAGGTAAGCGGTTACCTGCGAAGCATTCAGAAATTATTATCCAATTTAAAGAGTTACCGCATAATATTTTTAAAGATAGTTTTGAGAAATTGCCCGCAAATAAATTAAGTATTCGTTTGCAGCCTGATGAAGGGGTTGATGTTGAGATTTTAAATAAAATTCCAGGAATCGACGAACAAATTAAAGTGCAGGAAAACAAGTTGGACTTGAGTTTTTCAGAGGCATTTAAAGGAAGTCATATTGTCGATGCTTATGAGCGTTTATTATTGGAAGCGATGCGTGGTAATTCAACCCTGTTTATTAGTCGTGAAGAGATAGAGCAGGCGTGGACTTGGATTGACTCTATGCAAAATGCTTGGAAAGAAACGCAAGATGCTCCGAAACCTTATCCTGCGGGTACGTGGGGCCCAGAAGCAGCAGCTACTTTGTTGGCGCGTGACGGTCGTGAGTGGGAGAATGATGTTTTGGGTGGCGACTTATAATAGCCGGGGTTTTTTGTTAGGCCTGTGTTGCTGTATAATGCCGTGCATAAAACACAATAATATAGTTTATTTGTTACTTTTACAGTAACTTTATAGGAAGATAATATGCATTCAGTAGTAGAAAAAGTCACTCAACGAATCATAGAGCGCAGTCATGTTGTGCGTAGCTTATATTTAAAGCACATTGATAAAGCTGCAGAAGATGGGCCGCACCGCTCTACTTTGGCATGTGGAAATTTAGCGCATGGTTTTGCAGCCTGTAGTACCGGCGAAAAAGCAGATTTAACAGATAATAAAAAAGCTAATATTGCGATTATATCTTCTTATAACGACATGCTTTCTGCACATGAACCGTATAAAGATTCCCCTGCGTTAATCAAAGCAGCAATTAAAGAAGCGGGTGGCGTAGCTCAGTTTGCAGGTGGTGTGCCAGCCATGTGTGATGGTGTGACTCAGGGTCAGCCAGGTATGGAGCTATCTTTATTTAGTCGTGATGTGATTGCCATGTCGACCGCGATTAGTTTAAGCCATAATATGTTTGATGGTGGTTTGTACTTAGGGGTGTGTGACAAAATTGTTCCGGGCTTACTGCTAGGAGCCTTGAGTTTTGGCCACTTACCGGCGGTATTTGTGCCATCTGGCCCGATGACTAGCGGTATTACCAATAAAGAAAAAGCCATGACGCGCCAGCTTTATGCGGAAGGCAAAATTGGTCGTAAAGAATTATTAGAATCAGAATCAAAATCTTATCATAGCCCAGGTACTTGTACTTTCTATGGTACAGCGAACAGCAACCAGATGATGGTTGAGATTATGGGCTTACACCTTCCTGGTAGTTCATTTATCAACCCGTACACACCATTACGTGATGAGCTGACTAAAGAAGCCGCACGCCAAGTGCTTAAATTCACTAAGTTAGGTGATGATTACCGCCCACTAGGTCGTGTGATTGATGAAAAAGCGATTGTGAATGCGATTGTTGGTTTACTAGCAACGGGTGGTTCAACTAACCATACTATGCATATTGTTGCTATTGCTCGTGCGGCAGGTATTGAAGTCAACTGGGATGACTTTAATGAGTTGTCTCATGCCGTGCCGTTATTAACGCGTGTTTATCCAAACGGTCAAGCCGATATTAACCATTTCCAAGCCGCTGGCGGCATGGGTGTGTTAATCGCTGATTTATTAAGAGGTGGTTACTTACATAATGATGTTATGACGATCGCTAATAATCGTGGTATGGGTGATTACTCGCAAGAGCCTAAAATTGTTGATGACAAGCTAATTTGGCAAGAAGGGCCAGCTAAATCATTAGATGACACAGTGATTGGGTCTTTAGAAAAGCCATTTGCTCCTAGTGGTGGTTTGCATGTGATGCACGGTAATTTAGGACGTGGTATTTCTAAAGTATCAGCGGTTGCCGAAGAACATCAAGTGGTTGAAGCGCCAGCTCTAGTATTCGATGATCAAGATGATGTGCTGGCTGCATTCCATCGTGGTGAGTTGGAGCGTGACTTTATTATCGTTTTACGTTTCCAAGGACCTAAATCAAATGGTATGCCTGAATTGCATAAATTAACGCCAATCTTAGGTTTACTACAGGACAGAGGCTTTAAGGTCGCTATTGTGACTGACGGACGTATGTCAGGTGCTTCAGGTAAAGTGCCTTCAGCAATTCATATGTGCCCTGAATGTGAAGATGGCGGCCCATTAGCAAAAGTACGCGATGGCGATATGATTGTTTTAAATACTCAAACGGGTGATGTGAATGCCTTGGTTGATGACGCTGAGTTTAATGCGCGTAAACCTGCCGCAAACAGTGCGAAAGGACATCACTGGGGAATGGGACGTGAAATGTTCGGTGCTTTCCGTGTCGGTGCTTCTTCTGCAGAAACAGGGGCGACGAATTTATTTGATGAAACTAACCTTTACTGCCGCGTTAAGAAATAAACGTCCGCTTTTACTAAATACTCAATAAATATAAGACTATGACAATTAATAACTGGAAAGTTCAACCTTCTGACGTTCTAAATGCTTCACCTGTAATGCCAGTAATGGTAATTCAGGATGCGGCTGACGCAGTGCCTTTGGCGCGTGCTTTAATGGCAGGTGGCATTAACGTATTGGAAATTACTTTACGTACGGCGGCGGCAATGGATGCGATTCGTGCTATTAGCCAAGAAGTAGAAGGTGCAATTGTGGGGGCGGGTACGATTACCACGCCAGAAGAATTAAAAGCAGTCGCAGATGCGGGTGCGGTTTTTGCTATTAGCCCAGGCTTAACGCCTAAGCTTTTAGAGGCAGCGAACCACAGTGAAATCGCTTTAATTCCAGGTATTGCTAGTGTATCTGAATTGATGCTAGGTATGGAGTATGGTTTAGATCATTTTAAATTCTTTCCAGCGGCTGCAGCGGGTGGAATTCCTATGTTAAAAGGGATTGCGGGGCCTATTCCACAAATCACTTTTTGCCCAACGGGTGGTATTTCTCCAGAAAACTATAATGATTACTTGGCATTGAAAAATGTGGCTTGTGTCGGTGGTTCTTGGTTAGCGCCTGTAGAGGCTGTAAAGAACAAAGACTGGGCGACAGTAACTGAGCTTGCTCGTGTTGCGGTGGCTAACGCTAAGCGTTAATTGCTATTGATAGTGGAGTTTGTGACTTAATCATCACAAACTCTTTATATGTTTTTGGAAAACATACAAATGTTCAAGGATATGAGTAAAGATGGCGAATGCAGTCTTTGCTCATATCCTTTCTTAATTTTAGCTATGTAATGGTTTGTGTATAAGGCTGGCGAATAGACTAAGTCACATGCATAAATAGGAGTATCGGATGAGTAATGGTTTGAATGCCAATAAATTAGATCAGGTTGATGTCGACCCGGCAGAAACGCAGGAATGGTTAGAGGCGTTAGCCGCTATTCAAGAACAAGATGGTAATGAACGGGTTCATTTTATTATTGAGCAGCTGGTCGAAAAGGCAAGACAATCAGGTGCTGATATTCCTTTTAGTGCTAATACTGCTTATGTTAATACTATACCAGTGGAGTTGCAGCCTAAATTTCCTGGTATGACCACGATTGAGCGTAATATCCGCGCCTATGTGCGTTGGAACGCGATGATGATGGTCTTGAGAGCCAACAGAAATACTAATGTGGGTGGGCATATTGCGAGTTTTGCTTCTGCTGCAACCTTATATGATGTAGGCCATAACCATTTCTGGCATGCGCCATCTGATGCACATGGCGGCGATATGGTTTTTGTCCAAGGACATTCTTGTCCGGGTGACTATGCGCGTGCTTTTATGCAAGGGCGCTTTGATGAAGAGAAAATGGATCAATTCCGTCAAGAAGTGGGCGGCAATGGATTATCTTCCTACCCACACCCTTGGTTAATGCCTGACTTCTGGCAGTTTCCTACGGTATCTATGGGTTTGGGGCCTATTATGGCGATTTACCAAGCGCGTTTTATGCATTATATGCAAGATCGCGGCATGTCTAAGACTGAAGGTCGTAAAGTCTGGGCATTTTTAGGTGATGGAGAAACGGATGAACCAGAAACATTAGGTGCGATTACTATGGCGGGCCGTGAAAAATTAGAAAATCTAATTTTTGTGGTCAACTGTAATTTACAGCGCTTAGATGGGCCAGTGCGCGGTAACGGTAAAATTATCCAGGAATTAGAAGGCAGCTTCCGCGGAGCTGGCTGGAATGTGATTAAAGTTATTTGGGGTAGGCGCTGGGATGCGATACTTGCAAAAGATAAAGATGGTTTGGTGATGAAGCGCATGATGGAATGTGTGGATGGTGAATATCAAACCTTTAAATCAAAAGATGGTGCGTATGTCAGGGAGTATTTCTTTAATACGCCAGAATTACAAGCTTTAGTAGAAGAATATACCGATAAGGATATTTGGGAACTAAACCGTGGTGGGCATGATCCGATTAAACTGTTCTCAGCCTATAATGCTGCGGTCAACCATAAAGGTCAGCCCACGGTTATTTTAGCCAAAACTATTAAAGGTTATGGTATGGGTGATTCTGGTGAAGCGCAAAACACCAGTCATCAGCAGAAAAAAATGAGCTTGCAATCGATTAGCGATATTCGTGATCGTTGGCAGTTGCCTGTTACAGACTCTGAAATAGAAAGCTTACCTTATTTAAAGTTTGCTGAAGATTCTGAAGAATATAAGTATATGCAACAGCGTAGAACCGATTTAGGCGGTGCTATTCCTGTGCGTAGACAAAAAGCAGAAGCACTGCAGATTCCTGCGCTAAGTGCTTTTCAGTCAGTTTTAGATGGCACTAAAGTTGGGCGTGGTATTTCAACGACAATGGCATTCGTGCGTATTTTAAATATCTTAGTGAAAGATAAAAATATTGGTAAACGTATTGTGCCCATTGTGCCTGATGAGTCGCGTACTTTTGGTATGGAAGGTATGTTCCGCCAATTAGGTATTTGGTCGCAAGTGGGGCAGCTGTATACGCCGCAAGATGCTGATCAGTTGATGTACTATAAAGAAGATAAAAAAGGGCAGGTTTTACAAGAGGGGATTAACGAGGCAGGTGGCTTATGTGATTGGATTGCCGCAGGTACTGCGTATTCAACCCATGGTGTGCCGATGATTCCATTCTTCATTTATTACTCCATGTTTGGTTTTCAGCGTGTGGGTGATTTAATTTGGGCGGCAGCAGATCAACGTACGCGCGGTTTCTTATTAGGCGGTACAGCGGGTAGAACAACATTAAATGGGGAAGGTTTACAGCATGAAGATGGCCACAGTCATTTAATGTCGGCAACGGTTCCAAACTGTATTTCTTATGATCCAACGTACGCCTATGAATTGGCAGTGATTGTTCAAGACGGTTTACGCCGTATGTATGGCGAGCAAGAAGATGTATTTTATTACATTACTGTGATGAACGAAAATTACGACCAACCGCCAATGCCAGAAGAGTCAGCGCAAGATATTCTGAAAGGTATGTATTTATTTCAATCTGGCATTAGTCGGAAGAAAACACCTAAAGTACATTTATTAGGTTCAGGTACAATTTTCTGTGAAGTGGTTGAAGCGGCAACATTATTGCGTGACGACTGGGGTGTGGAGTCTGATTTATTTAGCTGTACCAGTTTTACTGAATTGGCGCGAGATGGTCAGTCGTGTGAGCGTTGGAATCGTTTGCACCCAAGCAAAAAAGCAAAAGTATCACATGTAGAAAGCTGTATTCCTAAAGCGGACATTCCTGTGATTGCGGCAACGGATTATATTCGTGCTTTTGCTGAGCAAATTCGCCCTTATATTTCTGCGCCTTATACGGTATTAGGAACAGATGGTTTTGGTCGTTCGGATACGCGCGCTAAGCTACGTAGCTTCTTTGAAGTTGATCGTTATCATGTAACGATTGCGGCATTAAAAGCATTGGCAGATAAAGGTGAATTTGACGCGGCGAAAATAGATGTTGCTATCGCAAAATACAATATTGATCCAGAAGCCGCTGCGCCTTGGTTAATCTAACAGAAGAGCAAAATATGACGCTATTAACAGAAATGAAAGTGCCTGATGTCGGTGACGTGCATGATATTGATGTCATCGAGGTTTTGGTTCAAGTGGGTGATGTGGTTGAAGAAGAGCAAACCGTTGCTGTTTTAGAAACCGATAAAGCGAGTATGGATTTGCCAGCTATTGCAGCGGGTGTTGTAAAACAAGTGCATCTCAGCGTAGGCGATAAAGTGAATGAGGGTTCTTTAGTGATTGCTATTGAACCTGCTACAGCTGATAGTGCTGCGCCTGCTGCTGTAGAAGAGTCTGCATCGGTAGCGGCTGAGCCTGCTGTACAAGTTGAAACACCTGCGCCAGTCAGTGAGCCTGTCGTAACCGCTGGCGTTGCTAGTGTGATTGAAGTGGCTGTGCCTGATGTGGGTGATGTGCATGATATTGATGTCATCGAAGTTTTAATCCAAGTAGGTGATGTGGTTACTAAAGAGCAAACTTTAGCGGTGTTAGAAACCGATAAAGCCAGCATGGATTTACCTTCTACCGAGGGTGGCGTGGTTAAAGAAGTATTAGTTAAGGTGGGCGATAAAGTGAACGAGGGCGATTTAATTATTCGCTTAGAAACTCAAGCTCAGACTGCGGCAGCACCTACAGCTAAAATAGTGACACCTGTAGCGTCAGCTGCTCCTGTGGCTGATGTTAAAAAGCCAGTCCCAGTAAGCGCAGCGCCAGTGCCTGTCGCCAATAGGTCGGGTAAATCAGCACATGCAACACCTGGTGTGCGTTTATTTGCGCGTGAATTAGGCGTAGACATTAGCTTGATTACTCAAGGTGGTGGTCGTAAAGGCCGCATCTTAAAGGATGATGTCAAAAATTTCGTTAAACAAGTCATGGCTTCTAGTGCGACTAGCGGTGCAGTTCAGGGTGGTGCAGGTATTCCACCGATTCCTGCGGTTGATTTCAGTAAGTTTGGTGAAACTGAAGAGCAGAAGCTTAGTAAGATTAAACGTCTAACAGGCAAGAATTTAAGCCGTGTTTGGTTGAACTTACCGTTAGTGACCTATCATGATGAGGCGGATATTACTGAAATGGAAGCCTTCCGTAAGGCGTTAAATTCAGATAAATCAGCGGATATTAAAGTCACAGGTTTGATTTTCATTGTTAAAGCTTTAGTTGCTGCGATGCAGCAATTTCCAACGGTGAATAGTTCTTTATCGCCTGATGGTGAGTCCTTAATTCTGAAGAAATATTTTAATGTTGGGATTGCGGTTGATACACCAAATGGTTTAGTCGTACCTGTATTAAAAGATGTTGATAAAAAAGGCATTGCGGAATTAACCAACGATTTAAATAGCCTGAGTCAAAAAGCGCGTGATGGTAAGTTGTTACCTGCTGATATGAGTGGTGGTTGTATTACTATTTCTAGTTTAGGCGGTATTGGTGGTAAAGCGTTTACACCGATTGTTAATGCGCCTGAGGTTGCCATTTTAGGTGTGACTCGCTTAGAAATGAAGCCGGTATGGAATGGTTCTGAATTTGAGCCTAAATTAATGTTACCGTTGGATTTAACCTATGATCACCGTGTAATTGATGGTGCCGAAGGTGCACGCTTTATGGCGACATTGATTAAATACCTCAGCGATATTCGTCGCTTGTTACTGTAATCGGGGCAATAAAATGACAGATGTTATACACGCAGAAGTTTTAGTTCTTGGTGGTGGCCCAGGTGGTTATACTGCTGCTTTTCGTGCCGCTGATTTAGGTAAGCAAGTGGTTTTGGTGGAAAGGTATCCGGTATTAGGCGGTGTTTGCCTGAATGTTGGTTGTATTCCCTCAAAAGCTTTATTGCATGTTGCGCAAATTGTGCATGAAGCTGAACATTTTGAGCAGCATGGTTTAAGCTTTAGTAAGCCTGAATTTGATTTAGATAAAATCAGAGGCTGGAAAGAGGGAATTACTAGTACTCTAAATGGTGGTTTGGCGCGTTTAGCCAAGCAGCGTAAAGTGACGGTTGTGCACGGCTTAGGTAAATTTACTTCAGCTAATGCTTTAGAGGTGACTAGTGAGGCGGGTACGCAGCAAATCACCTTTGATAATGCCATTATTGCGGCTGGCTCTACGGCAACGAAGATCCCGCCCTTTCCAAATGATGACCCACGATTAATGGATTCAACCGATGCGTTGAATATCGAAGATGTGCCGAAGAAATTATTAGTCGTTGGTGGTGGTATTATCGGTTTAGAAATGGCGACGGTTTATCATGCGATGGGCTCTGAAATTAGTGTTGTAGAGCTAATGGATCAGATTATTCCTGGCTGTGATAAAGATTTAGTCACGCCATTGCATCGACATATCAAAAAACAATATAAAAACATTTGGTTAAAAACTAAAGTAGAAAAAATTGTTGCGCAAGATGACGGGTTATTAGTGACCTTTGGCGGTGACAAAGCGCCTGAGCCAGAGTTATTTGATAAAGTTTTAGTTGCGGTTGGACGTAAGCCAAATGGTGCTTTAATTGACGCTGATAAAGCGGGAGTAAAGGTAGATGAATGGGGCTTTATTCCTGTCGATAAACAGCAAAAAACTAATGTGCCGCATATCTTTGCGATTGGCGATATTGTTGGTCAACCGATGTTAGCGCACAAAGCTGTTTACGAAGGAAAGATTGCTGCTGAAGTCACTGCAGGCCATAAATCTGGTTTTGATGCCTTAACCATTCCATCGGTCGCTTATACTGACCCAGAAGTTGCATGGATGGGCTTGACCGAAAATGAAGCCAAAAAACAAGGCATTGCTTATGAAAAAGGGGCATTTCCATGGGCGGCTAGTGGGCGTTCATTAAGTTTAAGCCGTAATGAAGGCTTAACTAAAATGCTTTGTGACCCTGAAACAGGCCGTATTTTAGGTGCTGGTATGGTCGGTCCTAATGCAGGTGAATTGGTCGCGGAAGCGGTATTAGCCTTAGAAATGGGTGCTGATGCTGAAGATGTAGGGTTAACTATTCATGCGCACCCAACACTTTCAGAAACCTTTGCGTTTGCAGCTGAAATGGTCACTGGTACGATTACTGATCTGTACGTGAAAAAGTAGTATTAGCTTGGGCTAGATTATCTATTGGAACGTAGACAACCTAGCCCGACGTGCTGTTTATATACACCTTGTTTGAGTGCCCATATGAAGGCAACTAGAATTATTTTAATTAGTAGTTGTGGATTTTCTAGTATGTTTGGTTTTTCTTCACTGCTTTTTTATTTTGGTGATTGGACGAGGTTTTTAGCTGTTACTTTACTCGGTTTTTTTATCGGTTTAATTGCTGCTCCAGAAATAGAGCCTAAAGCTTTTACCTTGGCTTGGTTGATTCAATTATGCAGTGGTATGTTGGCTGGAGGTGTTGGTGGGTGGTTATTTCAATTAACATTTGAGAGTATTGCAGTTTCAATAGTTATGGGTGGCTTTGTAGGGTGGTTAGCACCATTTTGGGTAAAGCATGTGTCAATTCCATGAGATTTCAGAATAAACAATGCAATTGAGTGCTAGTAGTGCTGTTGGATTTAAAGGGGCGCCTTTTATCAAAGTTTAGTGTACTGCTAGAGCCCAACAAGCTATACACTTTTATTTATCATTTATTCCTCTTCATTATTTAAACTAATTATGCACAAGCTTTTAATTGCTAGTCTCATTTTTTTATCCTCTTTGACAAGTCCTTTAGCTCTGGCAGAGATAAAAGATCAAGTCGCAGTGCAGAAATTTATTGGCAAAATGGTGGACCAACATCAGTTTGAATTCGATGCATTAGCTAAATTATTTCAATCTGTAGAAATCAAGCCTAATATAATTGCAGCAATGACAAGGCCTGCAGAAGGCATGCCATGGTATAAATATAGAAAAATATTTATGCGTGACTTGCGTATTCAAGGCGGTGTCAAATTTTGGCAAACTAATCGTACTAGCTTAGAGCTAACTGCCCAACGTTATGGAGTACCCGAAGAGGTTATAGTTGCCATTATTGGAGTCGAGACCTTATATGGAGAGCGTACCGGTGGGCATCGAGTGATAGATGCTTTAGCTACCTTAGCTTTTGATTATCCTAAGCGTAGTAAGTTTTTTCTAAGTGAATTAGAGCACTTCTTATTATTATGTCGTGAAGAGCAAATGAATCCACTTGACCCCGTTGGCTCTTATGCTGGGGCGATGGGCATGCCGCAGTTTATGCCGAGTAGTTACAGGCATTATTCGGCTGATTTTGAAGGCGATATGAAACGCGATATTTGGCACAATCCTGCTGATACTATTGCTAGTGTGGCTAATTATTTTGCTTTACATAAATGGCAAACAGGACAAGATATTGCTTTCGTTGTGCAGGCAAATGGTGATAAATATAAACAAGCACTGACTAAAGGCTTGAGTCCCGATATTACGGTTAAGCAGTTGCAAAACTTAGGGGTGCAAGTGCCTAAGCAGGTAAGTGAGCAAACGCGTGTCAAGCTGTTAAGTTTTGAGCAGGAGCATGGCGATGATTTATGGGTAGGATTGAATAATTTTTATGTTATTACTCGCTATAATCATAGCCCGCTTTATGCCATGGCTGTCTTTCAGCTAAGTGCAGCAATCAAGCAGCAATATATGAGAGCTAGTCATGAATAAGCTGATTTTATTATTAAGTGTTAGCTTATTGACTGCCTGTACAACTCAGAAAAAAATTGAAGCGCCTATTGATATTGTTGATGGGCGACCTGACCAAGTCAGTGTTGATATAGCAACGATACCTGATGCAGTGCCTCAGTACGAGCCTTGGTCTAAATCTGTTAATCCTAAAAAATATACGGTGCTCGGTAAAGAGTACCAGGTATTGTCAACGAATAAAGGATATATGAAGCAAGGGATTGCTTCATGGTATGGGACTAAATTTCACCAGCATAAGACGGCGACAGGTGAAGATTATGATATGTTTTCCATGACTGCGGCTCATAAAACTTTGCCTATTCCAAGCTATGTGCGCGTGACTAATCTAGATAACCAACAAACAGTGATTGTTAGGGTGAATGATCGAGGGCCCTTTCATGAGCATCGAATTATTGATTTATCTTATGCGGCGGCGATTAAGCTAGGATTAGAAAAAGCTGGCACTGGGTTTGTTGAAGTTGTTGCAGTTCAACCTGGTGAGATAAATCGCGCTGTGCCTGCTGCCCAAGCTAAGCATGTTTACTTACAAATAGGTGCTTTTGGTGAGCAGAAAAATGCGCTCACTTTACAGCAACGATTTGCTGAATTACGTTTAACAACAAGCAGAATAGTTGATACCCAAACACCAGAACGTATTGTTTATAAAGTGCAGGTAGGACCTGTAGTATCAGTTGTTGAAGCTGATGCAATTGTAGAAAAAATAAAAAATATAGGTATTTATAATAGCCACTTTATTTCAGAATAAACTTTTTCAAGGTGTACCTGAAAATAATAGCAATGGTCACATGATATACTTTCCCAATCGCTTTGTTTTCTGAGTGATTTTTCCTTATTGTTTAAATTTTTGCTTATGTTTTTGAAAATATCAGTTAATTACCCACTAGTCTTGAAAATCGCCCTATTGGCTTTCTTCTGCCTACCATTTAATCAAGTTAATGCGGAGGCTGAGATTCTTATTCCTGCGCCACCAAATTTAGCGGCAAGTAGTTATATTTTGCTCGACGCAGATAGTGAACGTATCCTCGCTGAGAAAAATGCAGACGAAGTTCTACCGCCTGCTAGTTTAACGAAAATAATGACAGTTTATATCGCCTTTCGTGAATTAAGCAATAATCGCTTAAGTCTCGATGAAATGGTCACCGTCAGTGAAAAAGCGTGGCGAACTCCGGGCTCTAAAATGTTTATTGAAGTGAATAAGAAAGTGAAGGTGGAGGATTTGCTCAAGGGGATTGTGATTCAATCGGGTAATGATGCCAGTGTTGCCATTGCAGAGCATATTGCGGGCGATGAGCGCACTTTCGCCGAGATGATGAATCAACAAGCGCATAGGTTAGGTATGAGTAGTACTCATTTTGTCAACGCGACTGGATTACCGGCGCCGAATGAGCACTATACTACCGCTCGCGACCTTGCTTTGCTGACGCGCGCTTTAATTAGGGAGTTTCCTGAATATTATCGCTGGGATAAGGAAAAAGAGTTCACTTTTAATAATATCACGCAAAAAAATCGTAATACTTTATTGTGGCGTGATGAATCTGTTGATGGCGTGAAAACAGGGCATACTGAAGCTGCAGGATATTGCTTAGTTGCATCAGCGAAGCGAGAAGATATGCGTCTAATTTCTGTGGTTTTAGGTACTAAGAGTAAAAGTGCTCGCGCCAATGAAAGTCAGACTTTATTAAATTATGGCTTCCGCTTCTTTGAAACGCATAAGCTTTATGACGCAGATACGATTTTGACTACAGCTAGAGTTTGGAAAGGCGCGAGTGAGGTTGTTAATTTAGGTTTAGCTGATGATATGTATGTCACTATTTCTAGACGTCATTATAAGGAAATGAAAGCGACAACTAATGTTGATTTGAAACTATTAGCACCAGTAAAGTCTGGTGATAGCTTAGGCGCAGTCAATGTCATATTACGCGATAAAACAATTACTTCTAAGCCGTTGATAGCGCTAAATTCCATTGAAAAAGGTAGTTTTTTTCAGCGTGCTTATGATTCGGCTTTAATGTTAATAAAGTAAAACGATGCAAGAGAAAAATGTTTATTTAAATGGCGAATATTTACCCCTAGAGGAAGCAAAGATTTCAGTGTTGGATCGCGGCTTTTTGTTTGGTGATAGTGTGTATGAGGTAATTCCCGCTTACGCTGGTAACTTGTTTTGTTTTGAGGCTCACTTACAGCGATTAAATGACGGCTTAAAGGCAATACGCTTAGCGGTATCTTATACGACTGAGCAATGGTTGGATATTTTGCGCCCTTTGTTAATTGAAGGTGATGCGCAATATATTTATCTGCAAATTACCCGCGGAGTTGCTGATAAAAGAGATCATGGTTTTCCATTAAATTGTACGCCGACTATATTTGCTATGTGTAGCCCAATTGCTCCGCTTGCCCGTGAGCAGGGCGTACAAGCAGTTACCTTAGATGATGTGCGCTGGCAATTATGTAATATTAAAGCGACAACTTTATTGGCTAATATTTTATTGCGCCAAAAAGCGATCGATGAAGGTAGTGCGGAAGCTATTTTGATTAAAGAAGGCTATGCAACTGAAGGTGCGGCCAGTAATATTTTTGCAGTGATTGATGGCGTATTAATTACACCACCAAAAACCAATGAAATTCTGCCGGGCATTACGCGTGATGTGATTATTCACTTGGCAAAAGCTAACCATATACAGATCGAAGAAGATGTTATTTCATTAGATGCTTTACAGCAGGCAAGTGAAATTTGGCTAACCAGCTCAACGCGGGAAATCTTACCTGTCACTATTTTAGATCATGAGCCTGTCGGTAATGGCCAGGTAGGTTCTGTATGGCAAGTTATGAACATATTGTTTCAAGAGTATAAGCAGGTTGTTGTATGACAGAGCTAGAACACGATACACCTTTTGAGTTTCCTTGCCAGTTTCCTGTTAAAGCGATGGGTAAAAATATACCTAATATTGAAACGATTGTGGTTGAAATTGTGCGTCGCCATGTAAGTGATTTGAGTGAGTCAGCTGTGAAAACGCGTGAGAGTAAGGGCGGTAAATATATTTCCGTAACGATAACGGTTGAAGCTCAGAGTAAAGCACAGTTGGATGCGGTTTATATGGATTTGACTGCTTGCCCTGATATTTTGATTACGATGTGATTTGATGTTTTTGTGACGAAAAAGAAAATAATTGCTGTCAGTGCTTGTCTTCTGGGGTACAGGGTTAGGTATGATGGTGAGCATCAAGCTAATGAAAGCATTCAAGCTATATCTGAGTTTTTTGAATTATTGCCGGTGTGCCCCGAGATGGAAATAGGCTTAGGTGTACCGCGCGAAAAAATAGCATTACATCAACAAGGTTTGATGATTCGCTTATTGACCTGTGGCGGTGAGCCAAGCATTGATTTAACTAAGAAAATGCAGGCTTATGCGCAAAGCTTTCTTAATGCACATAATTTAGCAGGTATGATTTTAAAAGATAAATCACCGAGTTGCGGTGTCTCTAATTGTAAGCAATGGCTTGCAACAGGTGAGATGGATAGTACAGGTACGGGGATTTTTGCTGCAACTGTTATGCAATTAGCGCCTGAATTACCGATGTTACAAAGTCATCTTATCGAGCAACAAAGCGAACTCCATGCATTTATTAATCAAGTGAAGTGTTATGGATATTAAATTGCGTCGCTTAGGTCGGCAAGAGTATCAAAGCTGTTGGCAGGCCATGCAGGATTTTACTTTGTCCAGAGATCACGATACTGTTGATGAGATATGGATTGTTGAGCATGACCCAGTTTTTACTCAGGGCTTAAATGGTAAGCCAGAACACTTGCTACAGACTTCCGATATACCTCTAGTCAATACCGATAGGGGAGGGCAAGTCACCTATCATGCGCCTGGACAATTAGTGGTTTATACCTTAATTGATATTCAGCGCCGACAGTTAGGCGTGCGTCAGTTAGTGAGTATTTTGGAGCAAGCAATGGTTGATGCGCTTGCTCAGTATGGGCTGCAATCTGAGGCTAAGCGTGATGCTCCTGGTGTTTATATCGCGGGTGAGAAAGTTGGTTCAGTTGGCTTACGTATTAAAAAAGGTTCGAGCTATCATGGCTTGAGTCTCAATAATTGTATGGATTTGTTGCCCTTTAGTTATATTAATCCTTGTGGTTACCAAGGCCTGCAAGTAACTCAGTTAGCTGATCAGGGAGTGCATATCAATACGTTCGAATTGGCATTACCCGTTGTCCATTCTATTATTCAAGCTTTGGATTCATCAGTTTGCTAATGTCTCTGTGGTCTTTTATTACGTTTAAGCGGTGTACATCAAGCTTTAAACGCCAAACAATTTATCGGTAATAATATTTATGTCCTCTATTCAAGCACCTTCGCGTGGCACTCCAGAAACACATCAGCGTAATGCGGAAAAGCTCGCTAGAATTCCTATCAAAGTCGAGAGAGCAGAGACGGTTTTGCGTAAGCCAGAATGGATTCGTATTAAATTAACGGCGAATGAAGATATTACTCATATAAAACAGACCTTACGTAAAAATAAATTGCATAGTGTTTGTGAAGAGGCGGCGTGCCCTAATTTAAACGAATGTTTTAGTTTAGGAACTGCAACTTTTATGATTATGGGGGATATCTGTACAAGACGTTGCCCTTTTTGTGATGTAGCACATGGCAAGCCTTTACAATTGGATGCTGATGAACCGCTTAATCTTGCTAAAACTATTAAAGAGCTGGCGCTTAAGTATGTGGTTATTACTTCGGTGGATCGCGACGACTTAAGAGATGGCGGTGCGGGGCATTTTGCCGCTTGTGTGACTGCCATTCGTGAGCAATCTCCGCAAACTAAAATAGAGGTGTTAGTGCCTGATTTTAGAGGTCGTGTGCAACGTGCATTGGGTATTCTGCAAGTGACTCCTGTGGATGTGTTTAATCATAACCTAGAAACTATTCCAAGATTGTATAAACAAGCTAGACCGGGAGCTGACTATCAGCAGTCTTTAGACTTATTACAAGCTTATCATGAGGTCTTGCCTCACGTACCGACAAAGTCCGGGTTGATGCTGGGTATAGGTGAAACGCAAGAGGAGGTGCTTGAGGTTATGCGTGATTTGCGTGCACATCACTGTTCTATTCTAACGTTGGGTCAATATTTGCAGCCCAGTGCTGAGCATTTGGCGGTGCAGCGTTATATCACGCCAGCAGAGTTTGATGAATATGCTGTTTTGGCTAGAGATTTAGGCTTTAAGCAGGTTGCCAGCGGGCCGATGGTACGTTCTTCTTATCATGCTGATGAACAGGCACGAGAATTGTTGGAAATGGGGGTAACAGGCAGTTAGTGGGGCGCCTTTTCTTAAAAGAGCTCTGTGACCTACCTGCCTGACATTAATGCAATTAGTTTAGCGTGTACCAAATACCACAATAGTTTTACCGTGTGCTGAAATAAGCTCTTTATCTTCCATTTCCTTTAGTACTCGACCGACCATTTCTCTAGAGCAACCGACAATGCGGCCAATTTCCTGCCGGGTAATGTGTAATTGCATGCCGTCGGGGTGAGTGATGGCGTCGGGTTCTTTAGTTAAGTCCAGTAACGCTCGAGCAATACGGCCTTCAACTGCCATAAAGGCTAAATCGCAGTATTTTCTACTAGTGGTAAGTAGGCGATCAGCAAGTTGCTGGCCAAATAAGCTCAGTAAATCAACGGCTTGATCGGCTAATTCATTTTTTAATGCATGATGTAATCGAGTATAACCAATTTCTGCTAGCTTGCAGGCTGAGCGTGTTTTAACGGTTACTTGCCGAATTTCTGCACCTTTAAAGATACCTATTTCACCAATAAATTCATCTTTATTTAGGTAAGCTAAAATCAGCTCATGGCCATCATCATCATCCGCACAAATGCTGACCGAGCCTTCTATGATGAAATGTAAGGAATCTCCCGTATCGCCAGGACGAATGATCGTCGTTTTAGCGGGGTAGCTGCGTACGTGGCATAAATGGAGTAAAGCGAGAATCGCGTTGTTGTTAGGTGGTGTAGGCATCATAGGTAATGAGTTTTTAGCTAGTGAACGCGGTTTTAGAAGTAGGAATTAAGTAGGCTGGAGTCGTAGTATTTGTTCAAGCTATTGATCGATAGATCAATCCGCTAAACATCAGCCTCATGTTTGTCTCATTCTTGTGTCTATGAACCGAAAGGTTAACCATTGTCAGGATTAATCTATTTCGACTCGATAAAAAGTAGAGTTGGTCGATAAGCCGGGTTTTGTCGAGGACAGTCATTCATCTAGGCCATAAGTCACCTTATGGCTCAAGCAATCTACCCAGGAGCCCCGCGGGCCACGAGTCAGCTCCTCTATTTGATCTTGCTCCAGGTAGGGTTTACCATGCCGTTTCTGTTACCAGTCACGCGGTGCGCTCTTACCGCACCATTTCACCCTTACCTAACTCCTAAGAGTTAGGCGGTTTATTTTCTGCTGCACTTTCCGTGGGCTCACACCCCCCAGGAGTTATCTGGTACCTTGCCCTTTGGAGCCCGGACTTTCCTCTGTTTTACTTGTATTGCAAAGTAAAAAAGCGACTGCCTGACCAACTCTGGGTTTATTATAGCTGAATTGTGACGAAGTCGTTATTTTTGATTGTCTGATGATAATTCTAAGGCTGTTTGGTAGAGTAGTTTTTTGCGTGCTCCGGTGATTTCTACGGCCAAGCTGACGGCTGTTTTTATTGAGCATTCTTGTAGTAAGGCTTTAAGCGTTTTTAGTTGTTGTTCAGTTAATCCTTCTTCTTTTTTATCGATAACAGCGCCAGTGATCATGACTACAAACTCGCCACGACGCATGTTGCTATCTGTCTCGATAAGCGCGAGCATGTCTTGTATGCTGGACTTTACAATAGTCTCATGCATTTTTGTTATTTCGCGTGCAATTGCGATAATGCGATCGGGTGGAAGTACGCTCGCTAAATCGTTCATGCAGTCTACAATGCGATGACATGACTCATAAAACACCCATGTTTCGGTATTATTCTTTTTTTCGTTAAATAAATTACGCCGCGCGCTAGATGTTCGCGGAATAAAACCTAGAAAAGAAAATTGGGAAACAGGGAGGCCGGATGCTGATAATGCCGCTATTAGGGCGCAAGCTCCAGGAATAGGCGCTACTTTAATATCGGATGCATGGGCTAAAGCAACTAAAGGCATGCCTGGGTCGCTAATTAAAGGAGTGCCTGCATCAGAAATGATGGCAATGGACATACCTTGTTGGATTTTCTCGATTATTCCTTGTGCAGCATGGTCTTCATTGTGTTGATGTAGCGCAATACAATGTGTTGTAATGCCGTGGTGTTGTAATAATGTCCGAGCGTGTCGGGTATCCTCTGCGCAGATAAGGTCAACTTGCTGTAGTGTTTCGATGGCTCTTAGACTGAAGTCGGCTAAATTACCAATAGGGGTTGCGACAACATATAACGTGCCATATTGATCGGGCATTTTAAAATCCTAGGGTATAAGTGAAATATAACTTTATAGTATCATTACTCAAGTATTTGGGGTTCAATAATGGCGCGGGTTATCTATAGTTTTTATTTGAAAAGGCAGTTAGCTGTAATGGGGCAGTGTATGTCAGGGATATTTTAGGCGTGTTATTTATGAAGCGATATATTGAGCTAGGGTTGATTTTATGTGTGGCCTTAATGGCTAGTTGTACGACTCAATCTAGGGGAGGTAGGCCGCTAGATTCAGGCTCGCAAAGCATTAGTCGGCAAGCAGATCAATTGTATTCTATAGGAGAGTATGAAAAAGCGGCTAGCCTATATCAGAAGTTAGCGAAACAGCCCTCTGGGCAGCAAAATGTTTTTCGGTTACAAGCTGCGCATGCTTTATTTAAAATGGGTTTTGATGAGCAGGCAAAAAGATATGTGGACTTAATAAGGCCGGCTGATTTGGGTTTGGATCAGCGCAATCATTTGTATTTGCTGACTGCACAAATAGATTTAAGTGCGGGAAATGCCGAGCAAGCAATTAATCGCTTGCAGTTAATTCAGCCTTTTGCATTAACTAGAGATAAACAGCTTGAGTATCGTAGTGCACGTGCCTTCGCTTTTGCATTAACGGGGCAGTTAGAGGCGAGTGCGCGTGAGCGAATTACCTTGGGTTCTTATCTGTTTGGCGATGAAAAAACTCAAAATAATATATCTATTTTAGAGGTACTGGCTCTATTGCCTGCTCATGTACAAGAGCGCCAGTTAAGTTTTCAAAAATATGATATTTATTCGGGCTGGATCGAATTGGCGAGCATTATGCGCAAATTCAATAAAGGCTCGTTAGAGTTTAACTTGGCATTAGACAGCTGGCTGCAGAAATATACGCAACACCCAGGGCAGTCGCTAATTGTATCGGGGTATTTTTCCACAAACAGAGTTAATATTGGTGATATTAGCGAAATTGCAGTTTTTTTGCCGGAATCAGGTCCTTATGTTGCTCATGCTCAAGCCGTCAAAGAGGGGGTTATGGCGGCTTATTATCAGCATCAGCAAGATGCGCAGCGCCCTAATTTGCATTTTTATGATACTCAAAGTAAAGATATTGTCGCACTTTACCATGAGGCTATTGCAGATGGAGCACAGTTGGTTGTAGGGCCACTTAATAAACAGCTTATTAGTCAGTTGGCCGCGGGAGCAGAGTTCTCAGTGCCTGTTTTGGCTTTAAACTATGTAGAAGAATTGTTTAAGGTAAATTTGTATCAGTTCGCATTAAGTCCTCTTGATGAGGTGCGGCAGGCGACTAATCAAGCGCGCTTTGAGGGGCATAAAAATGCCATTATTCTCGCGCCGAATACAATGGACGGCGATCGCTTAGCTACCTATTTTAAAAATGCATGGAACGATTTGGAGGGAGATGTACTAGACGTTCAGACTTTTGAAAGGGGAGCGAAGGACTTTAGCTTTCCAGTGAGGCAGCTGCTAAATATAAATGAAAGTCAGTATCGTATTCAGATGCTGTCGAAGGTTATTGCAAATGTTGAATCTAATCCTTATCGGCGGCAAGATGTTGATGTCATATTTATGGTCGCACCCAATAAGGTAGCGCGATTGATTAATCCACAATTTTATCATAATCGTGCTGAATCTATTGCCGTTTATGGTTTATCAAGGGTCTCTGGTGGGCAGTCTGCGCCGAAAAAAGATATAGACTTGGAGGGTGTGGGGTTCTGTAGTATTCCTTGGTTATTTGAGCAGGCTTATCAAGGTGACTTAGATAAACGCATGCTACAAAGTGCATGGGAGCAATTTCCAGATAGCTTTTTAAGTTTAATAGCGTTTGGTATAGATGCGTATAACCTGGTTCCGCATCTTAATAAGCTAGATTCAATGCAGTATCAAGGCGCGACTGGCGGGCTATCATTAAATGCAGTTAACCGAATCGAACGGCGTTTAATATGTGCTAAATTTAAGCAAGGGGAGGCATTGTTAATTGATACTGCGGAGAATATAACTGTCGATTTTCAAGATAATGCTTCGGAGTTCTTGCTAGAGAGAGAGTTACTTATCAAGCCTGAGGAAGAATCACGTGCCTACTAAGGTAACGACAATAGAAAAAGGCAATCTGTATGAAGAGCGAGCTTTGAATTTTCTTTTGCAGCAAGGACAAGTCTTAGTGGAACGTAATTACCGGTGTAAATGGGGCGAGTTGGATTTGCTTATGGATGACGGGGGTGCTCTGGTTGTTGTCGAAGTAAGGTATCGCAAAAATGATCGTTACGGCAGCGCCTTGGAAAGTGTTACCTCGACTAAACAGGCGCGCATTATTGCGGCGACAAAGCATTATATAGTAGCAAAAAGAATTGATCAGCCAATTAGGTTTGATGTTGTAGCAATCACAGGAGATACTTCTCCTCAATGGGTAAAAAATGCATTTTAAAATATGAATCTGCAAGCAAATATAAATCATCAGATTACAGAAAGTATTCAAACACAACAACTTATATTAAGTGAACTGGCCGAGCTAATCGAATTTGCTGCACAGCAAATTGTTAATGCTTTACTGGCAGATAAAAAAGTATTAAGTTGCGGTAATGGCGCGTCAGTTGCAAGTGCTCAGCATTTTGCATCAATAATGGTTAATCGCTATGAGCGAGAAAGACCGTCGTTGCCTGCAATCTCATTGGTAAATGATGTGCAAATGCTCACTGCAATCGCAAGTACTCAGCATTATGATGATGTGTTTGCTAAGCAGTTACGTGCTTTAGGGCAGGCATCTGATGTGTTGTTGCTTTATAGTACTGAAGAGAGTAGCCTGAATCTGGTCAAGTTGATTAATGCGGCGCACGATAAGAAAATGGCAGTAATATTGCTCAATGGGGAAAATGAGAGTTCTTTGTCTGCTCTGTTGCATGAATCAGATGTGTGTCTTTGTGTTCCTAGTCAGTCAGCAGTAAGAATTCATGAGGCGCACCTTTTGATTACACATTGCTTGTGTGATTTGATAGATACACAATTATTTGGTAACCAATTGCTATGAAATTAAGTTTCGCGCTGTTTTTTATTTTTAGCTTAACTGGATGTAGTAGCTTGGCTAATGGTCTTGCCGAACTAACAGGCCTTTCGTTCTTGCATGATAGGCGTAGTAGTGCAGTTATTACCTTGGATGAGAATATTGAAGATAGTGCAATCATTGAATTACATGCTTTAGGTGATGTAAAGGAACATGCTCACTTTAATATTACTTCTTATAATGGTAAAGTGCTGGTCACAGGTGAGGCAGAGTCTGAAGCTATACGAGAAAAAATAATTGCAAATATACGAATTATTTCTGGTGTAAAATTGGTTCATAATGAAATGGTCGTTGCTCCTATCTCGACTATGCAAGAGCGTAGTGAGGATGCATTAATAACAATTAAAGTTAAAGATGCACTAACTGAGGTGAAAGGAAAACCTGGATTTGATGCAACGCGGGTTAAAGTCATTACGGAAAACAAAGTAGTGTATTTGATGGGCATTGTGCATGAGGAAGAGGGTGTGGCGGCTGCAAAAGTAGTGCAGAATGTTACTGGGGTAAGCAAGATTGTGGCTGTTTTCGAATATATAGACTACACAAACAAAAATAATTAAAGAAAAGGGATGTCTCTTTTTTTGTGTTTAAAAAAATCAATAAACCTCTTCAAAATGGTGAGGTTAGTTGTTGTTAATTAAAGGATGTATGGGCAATTAATTGCTCAATTATGGAATTAAGCAAAGCTTAAAGTAGGGTGTGAATAGAATAAGCAGAAAGTTTTTAATGGATTAAGCAATAGATTAGGGTTTGACATAAGCCTGCTTTCTGATTTAAAGTTCCGTTCGCATAAAAATAAAAGTATGTAACAAAATTATAACTAAATCGGAGTACATAACATGGCAACACCATTAATTCAAATGGCATTAGATTCTTTAGATTTCGACGCAACTATCGCACTTGCTGAGCAAGTAGCTGAATCAGTTGATATCTTCGAAATCGGTACACCATGTATCAAACACAATGGTATTAACTTAGTAACAGAATTAAAAGCTAGATTTCCAAACAAATTGTTATTAGTTGACCTTAAAACAATGGATGCTGGCGAATACGAAGCAACTCCTTTTTATGCTGCTGGTGCAGATATCTGTACAGTATTAGGTGTTTCTGGTTTAGCAACTTGTAAAGGTGTTATCGCTGCTGCAAACGCTTATGGCGCAGAAGCTCAAATTGATTTAATCAATGTTGATGATAAAGCAGCTTGTGCACGTGCAACTGTAGAAGCTGGCGCACAAATCGTTGGTGTACACACAGGTCTTGACGCTCAAGCAGCTGGCGACACACCATTTAATGATTTAGCTGCTATTGCTGACTTAGGTCTAAGTGTTCGCGTTTCTGTTGCTGGTGGTATTAACCAGTCTACAGTCCAAGACGTAGTTCGTGCTGGCGCATCTATCATTGTTGTTGGTGCTGCTATTTACGGCGCGGCATCTCCAGCTGAAGCTGCTCGCGAAATTCGTGAATTAGTTGACGCTGCATAAGGACTAAATATTATGCATCAACAACTTATCGTAGATAAATTATCCAGCATTCTTGCAGCAACTGATGACTCGTATGATGAAAAGTTGACAGCAATGCTAGACAAAGCAAATCGCATCGTTTTAGCGGGTGCTGGGCGATCTAAGCTTGTAGGCAATTTTTTTGCTATGAGATTAGTGCACAGTGGCTATGATGTTAGCGTTGTTGGCGAGATTGTAACGCCAAGCATCAAGAAAGGTGATTTATTAATCATTATTTCAGGTTCGGGTGAAACTGAGCAGTTGGTTGCTTTTACAAAGAAAGCGAAAGATGTTGGCGCTGATATTATGTTGATCTCGACTAAAAGCGACTCAACTATTGGTGATTTAGCTGATGGCGTTTTCCAAATTGGAACACCTGAGATGTATAGTAAAGTCAAGGGTATGCCAATGGGAACTGTATTTGAGTTGTCGACATTATTGTTTTTAGAAGCAACTGTTTCTCATATGATTCATGAGAAGGGTATTCCAGAAGAAATAATGAGAGAAAGGCACGCTAACTTAGAGTAGCAGGGAAAACGAGCGGCGTTTGCCGCTCGTTTTTTTTAAACTCTCAGAAAAGGTCACATAATAGACATGCTTTAACACATGTCTATTTTTACGTTTAATAACTTATAAAATAACTCAGGAGAAGAATATGTCTTCGCGTAGAGAACTTGCGAACGCCATACGCGCTTTGAGCATGGATGCTGTTCAAAAAGCAAAATCAGGTCATCCTGGTGCACCTATGGGCATGGCGGATATCGCCGAAGTATTGTGGAATGACCATTTAAAACATAATCCAACCAACCCTGATTGGGCTGATCGCGACCGTTTTGTATTATCAAATGGTCATGGGTCTATGTTAATTTATTCATTATTACATTTGACAGGTTACGACCTGCCCATGGATGAATTAAAAACATTCCGTCAATTACATTCAAAATGCGCTGGTCATCCTGAGTACAGTTATGCGCCAGGCATTGAAACAACGACAGGTCCTTTAGGTCAAGGTATTACCAACGGTGTTGGTTTTGCAATGGCTGAAAAGTTACTTGCTGCTGAATTCAACAAGCCAGGCCATGATATCGTTGATCATAATACTTATGTATTTATGGGTGATGGTTGTTTGATGGAAGGTATTTCTCACGAAGCATGTTCTCTTGCCGGTACATGGGGTCTAGGTAACTTGATCGCATTCTGGGATGATAATAATATCTCTATTGATGGACATATTGACGGTTGGTATACAGATGACACAGTAAGACGTTTTGAGTCTTATGGTTGGCATGTGATTTCAGTAGATGGACATGATTCTGATTCTATTAATGCAGCTATCGTATTAGCTAAAGCTGAAAAAGATCGTCCATCTCTAATTTGTTGTAAAACAATTATTGGTTTCGGTTCACCAAACAAATCTGGTAGCCATGACTGTCACGGTGCTGCATTAGGTGATGAAGAAGTTGCATTAACACGCGAGCAACTAGGTTGGACTTCTGCTCCTTTTGAAATTCCTGCTGATGTTTATGCTGGTTGGGATGCTAAAACTGCTGGTGCAGATAAAGAGTCTGCTTGGGATGTTAAATTTGCAGCCTACACAAAAGAATTTCCAGAATTAGCGAAAGAATTCACACGTCGTATGGCGAAAGAATTACCAGCAAACTGGAAAGAAGCAACAGATGCAATTATTGCTGAAACTAACGAAGCTGCAGCAAGTGTTGCATCTCGTAAAGCGTCACAAAATATCATTGCAGCACTAGCGCCTGTACTTCCTGAATTTTTAGGTGGATCTGCTGACTTAACTGGATCTAACTTAACAAGTTGTGCTGATTTCAAACACGTTAGCGGTAAAGAGAATGGTAACTACATCTCTTACGGTGTACGTGAATTCGGTATGTACGCAATCATGAACGGTATGGCTTTACACGGTGGTTTAATGCCATTCGGTGGAACATTCCATATGTTCTCTGATTATGCAAAAAGTGCATTCCGTATGGCTGCATTGATGAAAATTCGTACGGTTGCAGTCTTAACTCATGACTCTATCGGTCAGGGTGAAGATGGCCCAACTCATCAGCCTATCGAGAACACATCTGCAATGCGTTACATTCCAAATATGGATGTATGGCGTCCTGCTGATTCAGTTGAAGTTGCTGTTGCATGGACTGCTGCTGTTGAGCGTTTAGATGGCCCATCTAGCTTAGTATTAAGTCGCCAAGGCATTCCTGGTCGTAAACATGACGTAGCTGACTTTGCTGCTATGCGCAAAGGTGCATATGTATTATCAGAAGCTAAAGGTGATGCGCAAGTTATCTTAATTGCAACAGGATCTGAAGTTGATTTAGCAGCTAAAGCTCAAGACGCACTTGCAGCTGAAGGTATTAATGCTCGCGTTGTTTCTATGCCATCGACTAATGTGTTTGATCGTCAAGATCAAGCGTATAAAGATAGTATCTTAATTCCAGGGGTTAAACGTGTTGCGATTGAAGCAGGTGTTACTGACTTCTGGCGTAAATATGTTGGCTTAGAAGGTGGTGTTGTTGGTATCGATACATTTGGTGAATCTGCACCAGGCGGAGTATTGATGGAACACTTTGGCTTCACAGTTGATAACGTTGTTAAAACTGTAAAAGAAGTTTTATAGTCTAAAAAACGTATAGAGGATATTTTTCTCCTCATTTACGAATAGCCACTGATTAGTTATACTTGATCAGTGGCTTCCTTCGTTTCTTACGACATATAGGTGAATTGCGTGAAAAAAAATAATATCAAAAAAGGCATATTTACTGCCTTATTCCTTGCAAGTCCTCTTGTAATGGCGGGAAATGACTACCCGGCAGCGGACTTTCAACCCAAAGTTTTGTTCCAAGATTCAGACTATAAGCATGAAGGCTCTTCATCTAATAGTTCTGCTGCAACTTTAGGCGAAAAAACAAAGCCAGATGCTAATTATCCAGCAGCTACTTTTCAGCCAGAAGTGCTTTATCACGATACAGAATATAAGCATAAAAAAGTAGATATAAATAACGAATCAATTACTTTAGCTGTGTGGACAGAAAAAGTAGAAGAAGAGGCTGCTGAGGCAGCGGCAGAAGGCGAAGAATCTTCAATGAATCCTCTTTTTGCTATCGTTGTTTTAGGTGTTGCAGGATTTTTGTATTCTAAAAAATCTAAAGGTACAGCTAAAACTAAAGGCTCGTCTAAGTCTGGTGGTTTTTTTAGTAAGCGTAAAGCTAAATCAAGTAATGCAAGCGACAGTGGTTTAACTGGAGTGGCTAAATACTTACAGAGCAAAGCTCCTAAGCTTTCTGGAGTAGCGAAATATTTAGAAGCAAATCAACCGACGCCTAAATCAGGTGTTGCTAAATATGTTGCTAAAAGAGTTGTAGAACAGAAAAAAGCTGCGGCAAACAAAACCACAGGCGTAGAAAAGTATATGCGTAACCAGAACCGGGGGTAAGTATGTTTGGCTTTATATCAGATATTTTTTCCAGTAAAAAATCATCCACTCAAGCTGTTTATCGTAGTGATGAAGGCGCAAGTGCATCTTCGGATGGGCTGACTGGAGTCGCTAAGTATTTAAATGAGCGCAGTGCGGCCTCTAGAGGGCCAAGCGGTGTCGATAAATACCTGCAAGGACAAGCGCAAACAAGTAGTGTGGCTAAGTATGTCGCAAGACAGGCAATTGCTGCTAAACAAGCTAATAAAGCTAAAGTTGCTGCCAAAGGCGCAACAGGTGTAGCTAAGTACTTAGCGGATAATGTTGATGCAAAGCCAGTCAAAAGTGGTGTTTCTAAGTATTTAGCAACTCGCAAAGTAACAACAGTTACTAGTGTTAGTAAATATATGCTTAAACTTTCACTGGAGGCTAAAAACAAACCTGCAGTTGTTAGTAATAAGCTAACAGGTGTAGCTCAATATTTAGAGAGCCAGCCAAAGCATACGACTAGCAGCGTGGCTAAATATTTAGCAAAACAAGTTAGTGCTGCAAAGCAGGTTGCTGTAGAAGCTATTGATGAAGTGGCTGAGCCAGTTGTTGCTTTAACAGGTGTTGAAAAATACTTGAGCCAACAAGCAGGCTAGTTTAAATATTTAGTACTTATATTACTTTCAGTCTTGAATAGGCTGAAGGTAATAATGTTTGTTACAATATTCAGGCTGGACTATCAATTAAATCCACTTTTCTTAACTACATTAGAATTAAGAAAAGTGGATTTGTTGTTTGCTCTGCCTATATAAATTGCTTAACTTATATAGGCAGAGTATTACCAATTAAGAAAACTTAAGCTATAACAAAAATTAGCTTAGTAGCGCTAGAATGAATTCTAGCGTGCTCCCTAATTTATCGACACAGTAGTGTGTTGGTTTTTTTATTATTTAATTATAAAAGGTGTCAATATATGGCTAATTTATTAGATCAACTTAAAGCAGTAACGGTTGCTGTTGCTGATACAGGTGATATCGCTGCAATCGAAAAATTCACACCACGCGATGCAACAACTAACCCTTCATTGATTACTGCTGCAGCCCAAATGCCACAGTATCAAGCTATTGTTGATGATACTTTAAAAGCTGCACGTACAACATTAGGTGCGGCTGCATCTGCTGCAGAAGTTGTAACTCTTGCTTTTGACCGTTTAGCAGTTTCTTTTGGTCTTAAAATTCTTGAGATTGTACCTGGTCGTGTTTCTACAGAAGTTGATGCGCGCCTTTCTTTTGATACAGATGCAACTATCGCTAAAGGTCGTGATTTAATCGCGCAGTATGAAGCGGCGGGTGTAAATCGTGAGCGTATCTTAATTAAAGTTGCAGCTACTTGGGAAGGTATTCAAGCAGCAGCAGTTCTTGAAAAAGAAGGTATTCATACTAATTTAACTTTGATTTTCGGTAAGCACCAAGCGATTGCTTGTGCGCAAAATGGTATTACCCTAATTTCTCCGTTTGTTGGTCGTATTCTTGATTGGTACAAAAAAGATTCAGGTCGTGACTCTTATGAACCAGCTGAAGATCCAGGTGTTGTTTCTGTAACTGAAATTTATAACTACTACAAAAAATTTGGTTTCAAAACTGAAGTTATGGGCGCAAGCTTCCGTAACCTTGGTGAAATCACTGAGTTAGCTGGTTGTGATTTATTGACTATTGCACCTGCTTTATTGGCGGAATTGCAAGCAACTGAAGGTGAGTTACCACGTAAACTTGATCCTGAAAAAGCAGCATTAATGGATCTTGAAGAAATCAATGTTGATAAAGCAACTTTTGATGAAATGCATAAGGCTGATCGTATGGCAACAGATAAACTTGCTGAAGGTATTAAGGGCTTCGAAAAAGCACTAGTAACTTTAGAAGAATTATTAGCTAATCGTTTAGCTGAATTAGAAGCTTAGTTTTTACTTTAAGTGACTAAGAAAAGGGCCTACTTTGTAGGTCTTTTTTTTGCCTGAAATTTAACTTTCTAACAAAGTGGAGCTGTGACTTTATCCTTCATATAATAACGGCAATTCCTAGCATGTGTACTATTTCACGTTTATGGTCACGATTGAAAATTTAAGAGCGCATGCAACTAAGCTTGCTAATATATTTTCTGGTTTTTGCTCATGATATGGTGTGGGCAAAGTTCTATTGTTGAGATCCATATGATGTTTGATGTGAATTATCTGTATGTAGTATATTTTGAAGGTCGCGGTATTTCTTTTTATTTCTTAGGTGCAAGTAAGGAGGTTTGGTATGTTGGCAGCTCAAGAGCATAATTTAGTTAGTATTGATGATTATTTGGATGCTGAATTAAGCAGTAATAGGAAGAGTGAATATATAGAAGGAAAGGTTTACGTCATGGCAGGTGCAAGTATTAATCATGAGCGTATTTGCATGAACCTTGCTATGAATATAGGCGTGTATTTAAAGAGTTCCCCCTGTGAACCTTTAGGGTCAGATATTAAGCTCAAGGTAGCAGAGAAATTTTTCTACCCTGATTTTATGGTCGACTGTGCGTTTGATGAGTCTGAAGCATATTACACAGAAACACCGAGTATTATTATTGAGGTGCTATCTAAATCAACTAGGCGAATGGATGAAACTACTAAGCTGATGTCTTACATCAATATGCCTAGTGTCCAAGAATACGTACTTATTGAGCAAGATATTGTAGATATTCAGGTGCTAAGAAGGAGTGAGGGTTGGCTACCTATGCATTATTTTTTGGGGGATGATGTATTATTTGAATCGATAGATTTGAGTGTGCCGGTAGAAGAGATTTACTCGCGCGTACAAAATGAGGATATGCTTGAATTTCTAAACAGAAGGATGAAGCTGGGTCAGTAATGTTGAGTCTAATTTCAGTATTGAGTTGCTGGGTTAGGTTGTTTGTGTGAATTTTAAAAAAACTAACCCAGCTTACGTGTGTGAAGTGTTATTTAACACGCATTCCCGCAATGGCACCATCATCTGGGTGTAATACCCATAGATCTTCGCCGCCTGGCCCTGCTGCTAATACCATGCCTTCAGACATACCGAATTTCATCTTGCGCGGTTTTAGGTTTGCAACAACAACGGTCAGCTTTCCTTCTAGGTCTTCGGGTTTATATGCGGATTTAATGCCAGCAAAAACATTGAGTGTTTCATCGCCTATATCTACTGTTAATTGTAGTAACTTATTTGCGCCTTTAACGTGTTCTGCTTTTACAATTTTAGCGATCCGTAAATCAATTTTAGCAAAATCATCGAACTCTATTTCATCAGCAATAGGGTCAAATTTCTTTGCTACTGGTGTAACTATTTTTCCTAGATTTTCTTTGGAATCTTCAATAATTGCGGCGATTTTAGGTTCTTCTACGCGAGTCATTAAGGCTTTGAAGGCTTTAATTTCATGGCTAACTAAAGGTTGTGCATTGCTTGGCCATGGCTGACTTTCGATATTTAAAAAATCTTCACTTTCTGTTGCTAGTTTTGGCAGTACTGGCTTTAGGTAGGCAACTAATAAGCGAAATAAATTAATGCCGATTGAGCATATTTCATGTAACTCTTGATCTTTACCTTCTTCTTTGGCAATTAACCAAGGTTTTTTCTCGTCAATATATTGGTTAGCTTTATCTGCTAAGGCCATAATCTCGCGCATGGCTTTGCCGTATTCGCGTGCCTCGTATAACGCGGCAATGTCCTCGCTGGCTAATGTGAATTGTTGGAATAGTTCAGGTTCTGCGCATTGAGCGGATAATTGTCCATCAAAGCGTTTTTTAATAAAACCGCTACAGCGACTAGCAATATTAACCACTTTACCTACTAAGTCGGAGTTTACGCGTTGCGTGAAATCTTCAAAACTTAAGTCTATATCATCAACGCCAGCACTTAGTTTTGCAGCGAAGTAATAGCGTAGGTATTCAGGGTCTAAATGATCTAAATAGGTGCGTGCTTTAATGAAAGTGCCTCGTGATTTAGACATTTTCTCGCCGTTAACGGTTAAGAAGCCATGAGCGAAAACCGCGCTGGGTGTTCTGAATTTAGCGCCATGAAGCATGGCTGGCCAGAATAGCGCGTGGAAATAAATAATGTCTTTACCGATAAAATGGTACAACTCTGTTTTGCTGTCCAGAGCCCAAAACTCATCAAAATCTAAATCAGTTTTAGTGCATAGGTTTTTGAAACTCGCCATGTAACCAACAGGAGCATCTAACCAGACATAAAAATACTTTCCGGGTGCATCAGGTATTTCGAAGCCAAAATAAGGTGCATCACGAGAAATATCCCAGTCCTGCAAGCCGCTTTCTAACCATTCTGCTAATTTATTACTGACCTCTGGTTGCAAGTGGCCTTCAGAAGTAGTCCACTTTTTGAGCATGTTATTGAAATCAGCCAATTTGAAGAAATAATGTACAGAATCTTTTTCTATCGGTTTTTCGCCTGACACTGCAGATATTGCATTTTTTAATTCGATAGGCGAATAGGTTGCACCGCAAACTTCGCAGTTATCACCGTATTGATCTTTAGCATTACATTTAGGGCAGTCACCTTTAATAAAGCGATCTGGCAAGAACATTTCTTTTACGGGGTCGTAAGCTTGAGTAATGCTACGCGAGCTGATATGCCCATCATCACGTAAGCGCTCATAGATTAAACTGGAAAAATGCTTGTTTTCTTCTGAATGAGTGCTGTGATAATTGTCAAATTCAATGCCAAACTCGGTGAAATCAGCTAGGTGCTCTTTACCTACTTGAGCGATTAAATCTTCTGGTTTTATGCCTTCGCGGTCAGCTTTAAGCATGATGGGTGTGCCATGTGTATCGTCAGCGCAGATATAATAGCATTCATTGCCGCGTTGCTTTTGAAAGCGTGACCAAATGTCAGTTTGAATATATTCAACTAAATGACCTAAATGAATGGGGCCATTAGCATAGGGAAGAGCGCTGGTAATAAGGATTTTTCGATCTGACATAGACTAAGAAATGACTTGTAGTATGAGGCTAAAATAATAGCGTTATTATGGCATAAAATAGTTCACTATTTCGATAGAAAACAGCAGGAAAACTAGAATGCTGAGCAATAACCAAGTAAAATACTTGGTTATTGCTTTGTTTTTAACTAACTCGCTACGGAATTGCTTATATGGCCACGATTGAAAAAGTAGATATAGAAAATTTATTAAAAAACATTATTGATCCGAATGTGGAAACGGATTTAGTCACAGCGCGCTCTGTTAAATCTATTGTTGTCGATGGCAGTTCTGTTGCTGTCCGATTGGAATTAGGTTATCCCGCGAAAAGCTTTGTTGAAGGTTTTAAGCAGCAAATTACTGAGAAAATTAATGCTTTAGAAGGGGTTGATTCAGTAAAGGTGGATATTAAAGTTAATATTGTTTCACATGCTGTACAGAATAATTTAAAGCCGATTGCTAATGTAAAAAATATTATTGCCGTGGCATCTGGAAAAGGCGGTGTTGGTAAGTCTACCACTTCTGTGAACTTGGCTTTGGCTTTAGCGGCTGAAGGTGCAACAGTGGGTATCTTGGATGCGGATATTTATGGCCCAAGTATTCCAACTATGCTCGGTTTATCAGGTTATCCTGAGAGTCAGGATAACAAAACGATGATGCCTAAAGTCTCTTATGGTGTACAAACTATTTCAATTGGTTATTTAATTGATGCAGATCAACCGATGATCTGGCGTGGTCCGATGGTGACTAATGCCTTGCAGCAATTATTAAATGATACAAATTGGGCTGATGTGGATTATTTGATTGTTGATTTACCGCCAGGTACAGGGGATATTCAGCTAACTTTAGCGCAACAGATTCCGGTTAGCGGGGCAGTGATTGTCACTACGCCACAAGATATTGCCTTAATTGATGCGCAGCGTGGCTTGGGTATGTTTGAGAAGGTTAATGTGCCTATTTTGGGTGTTGTTGAAAATATGAGCATGCATATTTGTAGTAACTGCGGGCATGAAGAAGCTATTTTTGGATCAGGTGGTGGGGTTTCTATGGCAGAGAAAAATAATATTGAATTATTAGGTTCATTGCCTTTGGATATTCATATTCGTCAGTATGCAGATTGTGGGCGCCCGACTGTAGTGGCAGATCCTGATAGCCGAGTTACCGAAATATATAAAGAAATTGCACGTAAAATGTCGGCTAAATTGGCATTAAAAGGTAAAGACTTTAGCAGTAAGTTTCCTAATATCGTGGTGCAAAATACCTAAGTATCGCAAGCTGTTAATGCCTACTGTTGCACAGTAAGCCTGCTTTACTGTGCTGCAGGCTGAATTTAGGATAAAATTACAGTATTTTTTGAATTAACATCACAAAGACAATAATGAGCATAAAATCAGATAAGTGGATTCGTCGCATGGCGCAAGAGCAGGGCATGATCGAGCCTTTCGAAGCAGGTCAAGTCAGAGAGTCAGCGCAAGGAAAAGTGATTTCATATGGTACATCTAGCTACGGCTATGATGTGCGCTGTTCAGATGAATTCAAAATCTTTACTAATATCAATTCTGCCATTGTTGATCCGAAAAACTTTAGTGAAGCTAGCTTTGTTGATGTTAAGTCTGATGTGTGTATTATTCCGCCTAATTCATTTGCTCTAGCACGTACTGTAGAGTTTTTCCGTATTCCGCGCGATGTGTTGACTATATGTTTGGGTAAATCTACCTATGCTCGCTGTGGAATTATCGTGAATGTCACACCCTTGGAGCCTGAATGGGAAGGGCATGTGACCTTGGAATTTTCTAATACGACACCACTTCCTGCAAGAATTTATGCCAATGAGGGAGTGGCGCAAATGCTATTTTTTGGTGGCGATGAAGTGTGTGAAACGTCTTATAAGGATCGAGGCGGTAAGTATCAAGGGCAGCAAGGTGTCACATTGCCTAGGGCATAGTTGATGTAGAGGTAAATCTAGCTAAGACTTACCTCTACCTCTCTGTTTTTAGTGTAAGTTTATTGGTGCCGTGTACGTTGCTGGTGGCATCTGAATGAAAAAGCCATTTTCATTAATGCCATTGATCACATCGGCGGCATTTTCACGAGCGAGTTTGCGCTCAGGTGTAATCTCTAATTGCATGACATACTCAGGTTGCCCGATGCTTTTAAGTATTGTTTCGGGGACGCTGGAAAAGTCATCTTGTTTATCTAAATATAAATACAGATCTGCTTTTTTGTTACTTTTGTAAATGAAACATTGCACGTCTAATATCCTTAAAAATATCGTATAAAACGCTATTATCGCATCAAATGCATTATGAATGAACCTTCGATGAATCCAGATAAGTTTTTTAAAACGGCTTGTTATTTTGAGAGCTCGTTAATTTTAGTGGCCATTGTTTTAGGCTGGGTTGCGGGTGTTGATCCGTTTGCCTATCTTAATTTTAATGAGCAGGTTGTTTTTAATGGTATTTTAGGGACATTGCCGTTATGTATTATTTTTTTTGCTTTGAATCAAACGAAGTCGGAGGCATTAACAAAAATACGAAAAGTCTTGCATGATACGTTAGGGCCTAGTCTTGCGCAGCACCATTGGACTGATTTATTTGTTTTAGCTGCTATTGCGGGGTTCTCGGAAGAGGTTTTATTTCGAGGCGTTATTCAGCCCTGGCTAGAAAATTCTTGGGGTATGATGGCAGGACTGCTTATTAGCAGTTTAATTTTTGGTTTAATTCATGCGGTTACCTTGTTGTATTTCATTATGGCAACGGCAGTCAGTGTTTATCTGGGTATGTATTTAGATTATGACAACACCCGTAACTTGTTGACACCTATTATCATTCATGGCTTGTATGACTTTTTTGCATTTATGGTTATATTACATACATACCGTTTAGAACAACAAAAGACAAAATAATAATGACTAGATCAGAGCAGGAAATACAAGCTGACCTTTTAGGGGCGGGTATTATTAGGGCTGTTGCTTTAATGAGTTTGGTGGCTATGGTTGCTGTATGCCATATTTATGCTGAGCAAATACAATTTGCTTATGGGCTGCAAGATCGTGTTGTTTTGCGAACGATACTTTACGTAGTGGCAATTTTTAGTTTTCCGCTTATGAAATTCGTTAGGCATGTTTTAGTGCGTTTAAATCAAACGAGTAAGGCTCACAGGTCGGCTAAATCTCGCTACTTATTTACTATCTTTATTTCTATGCTGTTCTGTGAAAGCATTGGTTTATATGGGCTGCTTATGTATGTGTTAGGGGATAGTTTTAATACACTGTATATTTTTGTTGGCCTATCTGCTTTAGCTATGTTTTTGTATCAGCCCAAGAAGGAAGAGTACCTAAGTATCGTTCAAGCTTTAGAAAGTGTTGATCAATAGCTTAATATTTGTCTTGAACAATTGATTGAACTAGGCTTAGCAAAAAACGTACTAAATTTAGTATTTATAGAGAAAGTTATTGACTAGAAGATAGATCTCTATATAATTTTGCACAGCTTGAAAGTACGTCTTATATTTATGCACGCTGTTTCGATGTTTTATCTTTAGTGTTTTATCTTTAGTAGATCGTCCTGTTTTTATAAGTAATAACAAAACTTCTAGCAAAACCGCCTTAATTATTTAAGGCATCAATTACTCTTGAAATTAAATAGGATATTATTATGTCTACTACTACTGGTACAGTTAAATGGTTCAACGAATCTAAAGGTTTTGGCTTTATTGAGCAAGAATCAGGTCCTGATGTTTTTGCTCATTTCAGCGCTATCTCAGGTTCAGGTTTCAAAACTTTAGCTGAAGGTCAAAAAGTTGAGTTCACTGTAACTCAAGGTGATAAAGGTCCTCAAGCAGAGAACATCGTAGCTCTTTAATTATAAAGTGCTATCAGGTACTACGTAAGTAGTACCATCACCTTAGGGTGTAAAAGGGTAAGATTTCATTTGAGATCTTGCCTTTTTTTTTGCGTGTTATCTTGTGAATGAGTTGTCGCTGAAGTTAGTCTGCAGCTTTTCAATAAAAGAGGAAGAGGAGTGCTATGAATATATGGGTAGATGCGGATGCATGTCCGGTGGTTATTAAAGATATTTTATGTCGAGCGGCAGAGCGCACGCAGGTGCAAGTGACTTTTGTTGCTAATCAATTTATCCGTACGCCGCCTTCGCGCTACATAGCGTTTATTCAAGTAGCTTCAGGGTTTGATGTTGCTGATAATGAAATAGTAAAAAGGCTGTATGCTGGAGATCTTGTTATTACAGGAGATATTCCCTTGGCAGCAGAAGTGGTAGAGAAGGGCGCTTATGGGCTCAATCATCGAGGTGAGCTGTATACGGAGAATAATATTCGTGAGAGCCTGAATATGCGTGATTTTATGGATACTTTACGCTCTAGCGGAATCAGTACTGGTGGGCCTGGAGCATTAAGCGCAAGTGACCGGCAAGATTTTGCAAATCACTTAGATAAATTTTTAAGTCAGTGTAAAAAGTAGCTTTTTCTGTGCTACTTATCTCTCAAAATGTGAGTAGCTTTAATGGGTGTGCATAACGCACTCAAACATTAAATCATCAACATACTCTTCAGGGTGTAGGTCGCCAAAATAGATGCCACATTCGGTGTTAGATAGTTGGTGTTTAATAATTCCGTGTATGGCTATAGGAATTCCCGACTTAGGTAATTGCAAACTGATGGTTATGTGGTCATTTTCTTCGGCTTGAATGGGCGAGTTTAGCTTTATTTTTATGCCTGAATAACTAATATCTAGCACAAGTCCTTCGGTTAGAAATTCTTCCGCTGGTGGGCGAGTAATTTTGATTTGTGCAGCTAAATTTTTAGGTTCAATACGCGGGTGAATACGGTTGTCAGAATTCATAATTTACCTTAATGAAATAAGTGTCCAATACAAGCAGTACTGACAGTTTAACAAACTGCTTGAGGAATGTATCACAAAAACCTAAGGGTAAATTGAGAAATGTAAAATAGATGCTTTTTATGACTCTTTGCTAAGCAGGGGTTGTGCAGGATTTAAAAAGGCTTTTATGGTTACTCTACCTTATGCGGGTTAGTTCCTGTTTAAGCGGGACTCAATTTTTTGCTTGTAGCGCAAGAAGTGAATCGTTTGTAGTTGCTGGTAACTATCAACGCCTAGTGCTTGAAGAGGTACGTCTATTTCGGTTATATGTATCGGATACTTTTCTTTGCTTTGCCGAATGTCGTAGATGTATTCAGCCACTGCGTTGAAAATGTCTTTTTCAGTGCCGGCGGCGGAGAATTCTAGATCATTGCAGTATAAGGTATATAACACTTCAGTAGCAGAACTGTAAATTTCTCCAGTAATGCGAATATTTAAGTAATCCCATGTAAGTGCAATAGGGGGGGGGATTTTTCTTGCACTATACTGATTGCTAGTCGAAAGGTGTAACTCAAAATACTCAACAGCAAGTGAGTTATTTAATATACCTTTATCATTAAGTATTGTTAGAAAATTAGAGTAGGCCGTTAATAGTTGTTGGCTTGAGGTGTTGTTGTAACGCTGGCTAAAAAAACTGCCTTTTTCATCAATAATATAAAGATTGATGTAGCGGGCGTTGGCGTAATAAAAAACCTGAATAGTATTTTCTTTGGCAAAGGAAAATAGTAGTGGAATAGGCGTGCTACTCACCGTGGAATTGTTGAAATGTGCCGGGCTAAAGGTGGCTTGCGGTTTCGCTAGTTCTAGTAGTAAGGCTTCTAAATTGTTTATTTTCCAGTAATGCAAGTAAGCGTCTTTTTGTTGGAAAATGTAAAAAGCAGATTCTCCAGCGACAATTAAACGTGGAGAGTCTGTGTTTTTTTCGTTAACAAATAACTGATTCAGCTTTTGGAATAATTGGGTGACGCCCAGGGCAATGCTTTTTCCTCGAATAGGTGTGTAACTTTCTATTTTTATCGGAATAGATAGTGCTTGCTGGTTTAGTGTTGCGATAAAGCAATCGAATAAGCCTTCTAGGCCAAGAAAGCGATGCGTAGTTACTTCTCCCCAGCTACTGACGGAAACTTGGTCTATGGTGTGGACAAAGTTTTCACGCTCAGGGCCGTAACTTAAGATATCCGATTGCTCGCTAATCACTAACATGCCATCTTTGCGGCTAACGGGGGGGGTATCGCCTAAATTAAGTAGGAGTAAGTTGGCTATTACCCGGTTCGGCTGTTTAAACGCAGATAAGGCTGTTTGATTGCCTAATTTATGCTCAAGTAAGAATTGGCGTAGTGTTTCTAGGGTATTCTGAATATCTGTTTTGTTAAATGAATGCTGTTTTGCTTGGATATGTAAAAGTAGTTTTTGTTGATAAAGTCCATTAATGACTAGCCAAGTTAAAAGCTCGACTAAACTTTTAGCATCTTGCTTAAAGGACGTAATTTTCTTAAGGTTTTGTTCTGCAACTTCACCAGGAAATAGGCTCCACGTTGGGCGCGTTGAGGTGGTTTGTGATTCAATTAAACTGAGTTCGTTTTCCTTGTTGCGAATAGAGTTGCGGGTTGTGATGATGTCCACTTTTTCGGGGCTTTTTTGCAAAAAGGATTTTAATTTTCGGCCAATTAATTGAATATCTTGTTGTTGAAAGGAATATGCATTGCTATTGGAAAAGCGACTGATCATGCGGTAGCAAAGCTTTAGTTGGCGAATGATAATATCATTCTCTGAACTGGCTTTTTTGATATTCCACGTTTGATCTTTTGTGCAACTAGAAATAATAGTTTCAGGCCATTGATCGCGGCGCACTATATTGGCGATAAAAGCATCTCGGTCGGCATGTTTCTGGATGCTTGATTGCTTTTCCAGTGCTCCACTAATTTTCAAATAAAAACATTGGCGTATGAAATTAATGCGTTCGCTATCTGGGTCACTACTTAGGTACTTCTCTACTTTATGATAAACCAACGCGTAGGGGTCGGTGTCGTTTAAATTGAAATTGCCCTGATAAACTGCTTTTTTTACCTCAAGACATAGCCATTGAGGTTTTGGGTATTCGCTGGCGTAGCTTTCCATTAATAAGAGTTTTAACAGCGATTTATAGGGCGAGCTAAGAGATTTATAGAGATGCCAAAGTGTTGCGCTAATAAATTCTTCCGCAGGAATTTCTTCTAAGCTGCCAAAATCAATGACTTCATGGTCAGAAATAAAGCGTTTTTCTTTTAAGTGCTTGACGTAATAATTGTAGTTTTGCTCTTCATGTGGCGGGACTAACCACCAAAGAGGCGTGCGCCCAGCTATGAATAGTGCTGTACGATAAAATTCTTCCAGTAATAAGTAATGTTGCGTTTGGCCGCTGCTTTCGGAAGAGAGTGGTGTACTAACACCTTGAATAAAATTTTCACTATCGACCAGAAAGAAGTGCACTTCAAGGTCTAAAGATTCCGCCCACTTTTCAATAGCTGTTGCTTTGGCTTGTAATTCGTTAATTTCTTCTTTTAATAAGCCGTGGTCATGGCATAGCCAGATATCGATGTCACTGTTTTTAGTAAAAGCGATACTGCTTACGCTGCCCATTAAATAAATTCCGTGAATAGGGTATTCCCTCAATGCGCGGCGCTTATAAGTGAAATGTTTAGAAAATGATTTAGCGAGTAAAATGGTGCTGTTGCTCGGGGTGTAATTAGGTATGCCGGCAATCGTCTCTGAGGAAATAAAGCCGGGTAGTAAAGGATGGTTTTGGTGAAATAATAAAGGCAATAAATTTAAAAAAGTACGCTGTCTGGGTAGTAAAAACTCTTGAATGCGTTGTAGCCGTATTTGATTTAAGTTAATAAAACGCTGCATGACCTTGTGCAGGTCTTTTTTGCTGATGTCTTCACCTGGAGAGCCAAGTTGAATAGGAGCGGAAGTAGTCATTGCCTTTATTATCTTGTTGGGCGAGCAAGCATTGCATGCGAAAAATTCTTATACGATGATTAAAGCTATTTCACGTGGAATCTTTAGTGATTAATATCACATATTAGCCATGTTTAGTTAATTGGCAAAAATTTTCTGCATCTGGGCTGTGAAAATGTTCCAGAGTTGATAAGCAGGCATGACCAATTTTAAGCCTAAAGCTGTGCTGAACATCAAGGCCTAAGCTATGAGCCAAGAGAATACGTATTACTCCGGCATGCGTGATTAACAGAATTCGTTTGTCTTGTTGTGCTTCAAGTAAAGCCAGCCAAGCGACTAAAATACGATGTTGAAAATCAGTAAAGGGTTCGCCATTAGGCGGCGAAAAATTAACGGGGTCTGCGTAAAACTGACTTAAAAGCTGAGCATCGATTTGCTCTGCGGTTTTGCCTTCCCAATCACCAAAATCAATTTCTTGAAAAGCAGGCTCGCTGACGAGGGGGCGTTGTAATTTAGAGGATAAGTCGGTAGCAAATTGATAGCAGCGAGATAAAGGCGAGCTGATAATGATATCCCAATGCTTATCATCGTCTAATTTATCCTGCATTTGTTGCCAGCCTTTATTGGTTAAAGGGTCATCCGTTATACCTCGATAACATGAGCCGCCTAATACTTCGCCATGACGTAATAAATCGATATTAGTTTGCATGCTGATGAGAGTATAAAAACGTAGGGCGGACTTTAGTCGGCCCTACTTATAGCTTATGTGGGTATGTATTTATAATGCAGCTCTTGCTGTTTGAATCGCGGCGCGCACTGTATTTGGCGCAGTACCGCCGATATGCTTACGTGCGGCAACTGATCCTTCTAAGGATAAGACGCCAAAGACATCGTCAGTAATCATTTCAGAAAACCCCTGTAATTCAGCTAAGGATAATTCCGATAAATCACGCTCTGATTCAACACCTAAACGCACAGCTAAACCAACGACTTCATGGGCATCACGGAAAGGCATGCCTTTCCCTACTAAGTAATCTGCTAAGTCGGTTGCTGTCGCAAAGCCTTTTTTCGCAGCATTAAACATATTCTCGCGTTTCGCTTCTATATGAGGAACCATATCGGCAAAGGCGCGCAAGCAATTAATTAAGGTGTCTACCGTATCAAATAACGGCTCTTTATCTTCTTGATTATCTTTGTTATAAGCTAAAGGTTGGCTTTTCATCAGCATTAATAAAGACATTAAATGCCCCGTTACACGGCCGGACTTACCGCGTACTAATTCCGGTACGTCAGGGTTTTTCTTTTGCGGCATAATCGAAGAGCCTGTGCAAAACGCATCCGGTAATTCAATAAAAGCAAATTGTGCGCTAGTCCATAGCACTAATTCTTCTGAGAAACGTGATAAGTGCATCATGATGATGCTTGCCGTGGCTGTAAACTCAATCGCAAAATCACGATCACTCACGGAATCTAAAGAGTTCGCAGAAGGTCGTGAAAAACCTAATAATTCAGCGGTCAATTCACGATTAATAGGGTAGCTTGTCCCAGCTAATGCAGCGGCACCTAAAGGCATAATATTCACACGCTTTAAACAATCTTGTAAACGCTCTTTATCGCGTACCAGCATTTCAAACCAAGCCATTAAATGATGGCCAAAAGTAATCGGTTGCGCCACTTGTAAGTGCGTAAATCCCGGCATGATCGTATCTGCTTCGCGTTCCGCTAATCCTAATAATGCATGTTGTAAACGCTCAATCATCGCTGTGATCGCGTTAATTTCCATACGCATATACAAACGAATATCAGTGGCTACTTGGTCATTGCGTGAGCGACCGGTATGCAGCTTTTTACCTGCTAGGCCTATGAGCTCGGTTAAACGCGCTTCGATGTTCATATGTACATCTTCTTGTTGAATTGACCACTGAAACTCACCGCGCTCGATTTCGCCTTTGATTTGCTCTAAGCCTTGAAAAATGCTGTCGCGTTCTGCTTCGGTTAAAATGCCGATGGTGCAGAGCATAGTCGCGTGGGCAATCGAGCCTTCAATATCCTGTTGCGCCATGCGTTGATCAAAATCAACGGAAGCGGTAAATATTTCAACAAAAGCATCGGTCGCCTGAGAAAAGCGAGCGCTGGAAAGTTTGTCCTTGTTAGCAGTAGTCATAATGTTGCGTCAATCTGGGCTGAGTAGAAAAACTCAATTATAGCATTGAATAGTTGCCGCTTAGTGAGCAATAAAAGGAGTATTATCTAGTCTAATTAACAGGATTACTAGCTTCGTTAAATTGAAGATAGCACTTTAAATACTTAACTTTTATAGAATTTGTCTAGCAGACTATAAAAAAACATGTAAATATAGTGGTGCTATCGTTCATGATTTTGTTTTTAAAATATAAATTAAACTTATCAGGCTCTTAGTTGCCTTCCTTCTTACTCTTAAATCAAAGAGAATTGAATTTGCCAGTCAATCAATATCAACTCGATAAATTAATCGGTAGACAAGATAAGACAGAACTCTTTTTAGCTGTTAGAAAGGAAGATAAGCAAAAAGTGATCTTAAAATTCTTGCAACAAGCTAGTGCACGGGATGACTTGCGGGCAGAGTTTGAAATATTGCAAAGGCTAGAGCATCCTGGGATTATTAAGTCTTTGGCTCTGGACGCCATGAGTGATAAGCCTATTTTGGTTTATGAGTATTTCGATGGGGTATCCTTAAAAAAAATCCTGAAAAATAAGTCAATAGCGTTGTCGGACTTTTTCTTAATTGCGATAAAAATCGCACAAGCTCTATCCGTTGTTCATGACGCAGAAATTATTCATTGCGACCTAAATCCTTCAAATATACTCATCCAGCCACAACAAAAAAATATATTATTGATTGGCTTTAGCCGTGCACTTATTAAGTCACAAGGTAGCTTTGAAGAGGTATCTGATTTATTAGTCGCTAATCAAAAATATAGTGCTCCTGAGCAAAGCGGTCGAATGAACTGGGCGGTTGATTATCGAACAGATATTTATTCTCTGGGTATCGTTTTTTATCAAATGTTGAGTGGCAGGTGCCCATTTTATTCTAAGGATTCAATTGGCTTAATGCATGACCATATTGCAAAAATAGCCCCTTTATTATCTGACCTTGAGCTTGGAATACCCACAGTGGTTTCCCGCATTATTGATAAAATGATCGCAAAAAATCCTGCTGATCGTTACCAGAGTTTATTATCATTAATTGCAGACCTACAAATTTGTCAGGCATCTTTTGATTCAGATGGAGAGATTTATGATTTCGAACTAGGAAAAATCAGTAATTCCGAACAAGCATTTATTTCTGGGAAACTCTATGGTCGAGAGGCTGAAATAAATCAGCTCGTTCTTGCGTTTGATAAAGCTTGTGTAGGGCCTTCGGTTTTGGCTTTGCTTAAGGGGGAGTCTGGCGTAGGTAAATCCAGTATTGTTGATGCAGCCAAACTTCAATATAAGAACACGAATGGCTATTGTTTAACGACAAAGTTTGATCAATTTAAGCGGCATACCCCTTTTGAGATGCTCTATTCTGCATTAAGGGTTTTGGTAAGAACCCTATTGAGTAAAAATGAGCAGGCTGTTCTAATCTGGGGGCAAAAGATATTGACTGCTTTAGCAGGAAATGCGCAGTTAATTATTGATATTATTCCTGAGGTCGAAATTCTCATTGGCCCTCAGGCTGCTGCTCAAGAACTGCCTCCGGCAGAAGCAAAAATTAGGTTAAACAGGCTGGTAAATCAATTTATACAAGTGTTTTGTCTACCAGAACAGCCTCTTTGTTTGTTTCTAGATGACCTGCAATGGGCGGATGATGAAACAATCGAATGGCTGGAGTCTGCTTTATTTAATATCTCTCATTTGTTGATCATTGCAGCATATAGAACTAACGAAGCAACACAAAGGCATGACCTTCCTGCTCTACTGAAAAAATTAGAAATACAGGGTGGGAGTGTTGTTACTATTAACGTAGATTCTTTTCCTAAGTCAGTCGTGACTGAAATGCTTGTTGATAATATGAACCTTGAGGAGCGGGCTTGTGATGATTTAGTCACAGCAGTTTTCAACAAGACACAGGGCAACCCTTTTTTTATTACCCAGTATTTTCAGCAATTACAGGAAGATGGAAGCTTATGGTTTGAGCCTGTAGCTAATCATTGGCAATACGATATTAACAAAATACTCAGCTCAAAAATTAATGATAATGTCGTGGAGCATTTGTCTCAGCGTATCACTTCTTTATCTGCACCCGTACAGGATGTATTAAAAATAGCCGCATGCATAGGTAATCAATTTGATAGTGAAATAATTCAAAGAGTTACCGAACAAGATGAAAATATTATGCAATATATTGATACGGCTGTGAGTGGTGGATGGATTGTTAATGACCATCAGCAACAACAGAATAATGCTTGTCAGTCTTTTATATTTTCTCATGACAGGATACAACAGGCGGTCTGGTTATTACTTTCTCCACAACAGGTACAACAGGTCAGTCTGAAAGTCGGACGTTATATGCTAGAGCAGGATGCCATTAACGATAATGAATATCTGATGCAAGCAGCTAATCATTTGAATAGTGCGCTACCGCTGATTATAAATAAAGATGAGCAATTACGACTGGGAGGCATTAATTTTAATGCAGGCCTAGCGGCTAAACAAACGGGAGCTTTCGAGCTGGCTTTGAGCTATATTCAAACTGCAATGGAAATTTTTTCAGACTCACTGGATGATAAAGGGGTACATGCGGCATTAATCAGGGAGCGAGCTGAGTGCGAACACCTATGTGGCAATAATAGTCAGGCGAAAAAATTCTATGAACAAGCTGCGCTGGAAGCACCTTCGATTATGGAGAAGGCTTATCTGTATGAGTTAATGATTCAGTTTTATACTGATATGGCGCAATTTGAGAAGGCCTATTCGATTAGCCGTACTGCGATGCAGATGTTTGAAATAAACCTTCCAGCTCAGTTTAACCCTTTATTGTTTGCCTCCGATTTTATCGCTCTAAAATTCCAATTGCGGCACTTCAAGACTTTAGAGCTACTTGATTTACCACAGGCAACAGATGCAAAAATGGATATTATTATTCGTTTATTGTCGGCAACATTAAAAGTGGCTTATCAAATTAAACCAGAGCTCTGCGTTGCTATTTCTGCCAAATTGCTACGCTTATGTCTTAAACATGGCAATACTCGCGAAGCGGTAGTGGGTTATATGGTGTTTGGGGTTATCTTTGTCGGTGGCGTTATGGGTAACCACGCGACAGGCTATGAGTATGGCCAGTTATCTTTAGCTTTACTGGATAAATATAATAATGATAGACAAAGAGCTGAAGTCAATTTTGTATACGGTTATTTTGCTAATTCATGGGCGCATCCAGCCAGCGATACTGAGCAATACTGGAATACCAGCTATAAGAAAGGGTTAGAAGTTGGTGACTGGTTTCATACGAGTTGTGCTTATTGCAGTATTATTCAGAGCCTTTTTATGCGTGGGATTCCATTGCAAGAAGTTGTTACTGAAGCTCAAGGATTTTTGTATACGCTAGATAGAATTGGTGGTCAGGAACAGGCGGGTGCTATTCGTGCAGTTATTCAATCGGTTAAAAATTTGCAAGGCGAAACCGAAAGTTCTACATCTTTTAGAAGTGCAGAATTTAATGAAGATACCTTTATTGATTCATTAAAAAGTTACGGCTCTAGGCATTTTGCTCATTATTATTTCATTAATAAAATGCAATGCCTTTATTTCCAGGGGCAATATATATCAGCCTATGAGCTAAGCCAGCGTTCGGCAGAATACCTAAATGATTCCGCTGGCATGTTACACAGTGTTGAACATTATTTTTATACAGCTTTAACTTTGGCAATGTTGTACCCACAAGCTAATAGCTTGCAGCGCTTTCGGTCAATGAAAGTGATGAAATGGACAGAGAAAAAACTGAAGCTTTGGGCTCAGCAATGTAATGAAAATTTTATTGTTAGGCAATACTTGGTAAGTGCTGAGATTTTGCGTTTGAAAAATGAGCAAGTTAAGGCCTTAGCCTGTTATGAATTAGCCATTCAGCAAGCAGAAAAATATGGACAGCTACATCTAAAAAGTTTAGCCAATGAAATGTTGGCACGGCTTTGTGACAAAATGAACCTACCTACGTCAGCCTTTTATTATCAAAATGAAGCGGTATCTTGTTACCGGCATTGGGGGGCTAATGTATATCAACAACGCCTTGTCATTGAAAAAGGAATGCTATCAAGGGTAATGCATAATGCATCAGATTTTAAAACTGCTGAAAAAACGTCCTTGGAACGAGTTTCTACGGTGGACACTCTGGATATTGTCACCTTGATTAAATCTGCCGAAGTGATTGCAAAACAAAGGCGATTACCTGAATTACTGCAAACATTGATTTCAATAGTTATTGAAAATGCGGGTGCACAAAGAGGTGTTTTACTTTTGCAGGAATCAAATGAACTTATTGTTCAAGCAGAAGCGACTTTTGAGGCTAATCAATTTACTGTGTTGCAGCAGACCCTGCTATCTGACTTCCAGGCTATTCCACACAGTATTATCAATTATGTGTCTCGGACACAAGCATCAGTTGCAATTGATAATGTAGCAAATAACTCTATTTACTCTCAGGATGAGGATGTTATTAATCGTCAGGTATTGTCTGTACTTTGTGCACCATTAATGATGCTTGGAGAGCTAAAAGGTATTATTTATCTGGAAAACAATGCCACAGAAAAGGCTTTTTCAGAAGAGCGGCTAACTTTATTGCAACATCTTAGCGGACAAATTGTTATTTCAATTGATAATGCTTTGATATATCAAAACCTAGAAAACAAGGTGCTTGAACGAACCCATGATATAGAGACTCAAAAGCAGGCATTAGTTAAAAATAATACTGAATTGGAGAATCAAAACAGCACGATTTTAATGTTGAATACACAATTACAGGAAGAAAATCAGGAGCGCCACAAAGCAGAAAAGGAATTGCACTTGGTTAATAAGCAATTAAAGCATTTAACTGTCACGGATGCACTGACCCAAATTAGCAACCGAAGACACTTTGATAATTATTTACACCAAGAGTGTGCAAGATTAACTCGTGCCAACGCTTTACCACTCGCTTTAATCTTATGTGATATAGATTACTTTAAATTGTATAACGATAGTTATGGGCATCAAGCTGGAGATGACTGTTTATTTCGTGTTGCGCAGGCTTTACTTAAGGTAGCTAAAAGGCCTTCAGACCTAGCTGCCCGGTATGGAGGAGAGGAGTTTGTAATAGTTATTCCGCAAGCGGATATTGCAGGTGTAAAACAGGTAGCTGAACAGATACACAAGAAAATTGCTTTGCTAAAGATTCCACATAAGGAATCAAACGTTGCGAAATATATTACCTTAAGCATCGGCATTACAATTGCAAAGCCTAAAGATACATCTAATCAACCCTGCTCACCTGAACAGCTTATTAAAGTAGCGGATGATGCACTTTATCAAGTAAAAGAGAATGGTAGAAATGCAACGATTTGCGTGGAGTTAGAATGATAATTCTGCAACTACAAAGTATCTTGTCAGCCCAGTAAAGAAGTCTAGTCATTACAATAAAACATCAGGAATTATTTTATGAAAAAACCTCAAGATCAATATTTTTCAAAATGTAGAAACGGGTTGGGTTTAGCTTTTATTTTTACGGTGACTTATTTGTTTGTAATTCAGACAGCTTTAGCACTAGAGCAATCTTTTATAATAAACCCTTTTGCCGTTAATAATGGCAATATTCCATCTCAGAATGAATATGACGGGGCTTTGTATCGGTTCAATTATGATTACCCTACCTCTGTACAGCCTTTAACGGATGCCAGTGCACCCTGGACAAAAGTATTAAAAGGTAAAGCGCTGACAAAACAAAATGCTCAAGCCTATATAGAAGCGCTTAAAAAACATGTTGGTAAGGATATGAGAACTCTCATAACCAAACAGAAACAATGGAATCAACAGGATAACCCTAACTGGTACGGCATGTTATGGGCTGGTGATAATGTTGAATTAAGTGGCTGGGAAGGTCGTGATGCTATTGCCGGTACATATACGGGACAAATATTGCCTGCTTCAATATACGTAGAATCTGGGCTTAAGGTTAATATTAGAAATCATGCTGCAATATATTACAACAAAACTGCCGCTTATTCGTTACATCAGGTTTGGAATAAATGTAATCCTGCTACGCTTGTCTGCCCTCCTAGCATAAACAATAATGAAGCTCAATTTAAAGAGGGTGCAATCGTTATAAAAGCGGCAGGGGCGACCGCGTCGCCTGCTGAATGGCCAGTGATGGAAGGCTCGGCTAAATGGCAAATATATCGTCGCCCTTTCAATTTAGATGGCACTGTGACTGATAAACCGCCAGTTGTAACTGATATCTATATTGCCATTTTTGATATTATTGTTAAAGACTCAATTGCCTCACCAGAAACAGGGTGGGTATTTACTACATTAGTTTACGATAAAAATGCCCCTGGGAAAGATGCTTGGGATAAAATGGTGCCCTTTGGGGCTATGTGGGGTAATGATCCAACAGTAAATTCTGCTAAAAATCCTGACCAACCTCTAATGGAAACTTATGTGAACCCAGATGCCCCTGCGTACTCTAAAGTCACACTGGGTTACGGAGGGCGTTTATCAGGGCCATTTGATATAGCGGTAAAAAGTGATGTTCTGGTCGATGGCAAGCGTGTAAAAAAATTGCCTAGTTCATCCTGTATGAGCTGTCATGGTACGTCTAGCCATCATTCTAAAGATTATAAAGCGGTCACCTTTTTTTACCCGACAAAAATGCCTATTAGCAAACCGTGGACTATGTTTACACCAGGGTCAGCTGAATGGAATGAGTGGTTCCAGAATCGGCCGGGAACGGATCCTCAAAACAAATCTTCTGGTGTGATAGCCCTAGACTACAGTACATTTTTAACCGAAGTATTAATGAATTACGCAGCAATTCAATCAAAAGTTGAAAAGAGCAAGGTTATGCGGCGCTCTCAAGCAAAAAGATCACTCACTATGACTAATGACGAAGTAGAAATTCAACGATTGGAAGAAGACTTCTGGGTCACTTGGCGTAGCTGGCAAAAAGCTCGCCGCCATTAATATTTTATGTGGAGTGAGGTCTGTCTATTCAAAAAATTGACCGTGTGGCGAAATGTAATTTCTCATTATTAACGGTAAATGCCTATAAAAATATCGTCATCCCGAAGTCTTTTATCGGGAATCCACGTTAAATATAGATTCCTGCTAACAGCATGCAGGATGACGAGCTGAAAAACAGCTTGTACCCTTTAATAATGAGAAGTTACAGAAAAATTGCATAATATATTGCTTTATATAGTCCAAAAATGGGTTGATTCAATATTCAAATTCGTTGAATGGATTGAAGGTCTTCCGAAAATTAGACGTGTTATTCCTGAAATAACGCAAGCTAATTTTCGCGAAAAATCTTTGGAAAATATCGTATTATTTAGACCTTACAGAGTAAGGATATTTCAATACTTAGGCTGCGTAAAACCAGTTATCTAATAGGGATTTTCAATGTTACTTCTAGCCCCTCTTTTTTGCTAGGAAGTAGCTCAATTTTCCAGTCATGAATATCACAAAGTTGTTGTACGATGGCTAACCCCAAGCCACTACCACCCGTACCCTTATTGCGCGAGTTATCTAAACGATAGAACGGTTGAAAAACAGCATTTAGTTTGTCCTCAGGAATTCCAGGGCCTTGATCTATAATATTGATTAGTAAGGTGTTTTTTTCTTGAGTACAGTTTAAATTAACAGGTTTATTGTTGCTATAACGAAAGGCATTATCCAGTAAATTACATAATACGCGGCGTAATGCATTGATTTCAACTTTGCAGGGGTTGCAGTTGCTTTGCCAATCAATGGTATGCTTTTGTCGGGCGTAGTCAGAAGCTAATTCATTGAGTACTTTATTGATTTTGACCTTAAAGGCGCGATGTTTATCCATACCTTTGACAAACTCAAGAGCGTTTTGGATAAGGAGCTCCATTTCATTGAGGTCATTTCTCATGTCAGTAATTAACTCGGCATTATCAAAGCTTTCCAGTAGTTCTAAAGCAATTTGCATGCGCGTAATTGGTGTGCGCAAATCATGGGAAATACCGCCAAAAAGAATGCTACGATTGGACATTAATTGCGTTATTTCCTGAACCATACTGTTAAAGTTACGCGCCAATATGGCTAGTTCTTGTGGGCCTTTTTCGGGTATGCGCGTAGAAAGTTGTCCCGACCCGATTAAGTTGACGGCAGTTGATAACGTTTTTATTGGACGAGTAATGCGACGTGCTAAAAACAGAGTGGTTATTAAAATAAGCAACAGTCCGGCGGCGAGAATCCCAAACATTGCTTTAGGGGGGTGAGGGCCAAAACGATCATGTAAAAAACCTATATTAACGACTTGTTCTGTATTAGGGATAGCTATCCAAAAGCAAAGGCTTCCTTCTTCGGCAGATTGTTTGACGTGAATTTCTTGCTTGAAATGGTGCTTTAAGGCTTTTTCTAGCCTAGGGATAAAAGGATAAGTACTTTTTAACTCGGTTACAGGGATAGTGTTATCGGTGATTAATAAATGATGTTGTTCACGTAAATGTACTTGAAACTCGGCTTTCTTATTTTCAGGCAGAGCGACCCATGATTTACTGATGATATGTATCAATCCACCCATATCATCCGCGCCTCTGTCAGCCATAGGGCTTAATACAAAATAAAACACCAGAAGTATAGACAGAAGTGTGAAGCTGATAAGACCGAATGCGAGTGTTAGACCGGTATTTATATAGATGGTATTTAAACGCCGGAATAAATTCATGCGCAGATCTTCCCTGGGATAAATTTATAACCTTCACCCCACACGGTTTGTATATAAATGGGCGTTGTTGTATCAGGTTCTATTTTTTGGCGTAAGCGCATAATGCGCACATCAATGCTGCGATCAAAAGGTGCGCAGTCATAGCCTTTGAGTTTCTCTAAAAGCGTATCGCGCGATAAGACCTGCTTGGGGTTAGCAATAAAAATCTCTAATAGTGAAAGTTCGCCACTAGTTAAAGTAACGGGTTCATCATTGCGTAGTAAAGTTTGATTTGCGGTGTTGAATTGATAAAGGCCAAACCGGTAGAGGTCGCTACTTTCTTCAGTGGGCGCGCTTAAAGGGTTTGGTTGGCGACGCAGGACGGAACGGACCCTAGCCAGTAATTCGCGTGGATTAAAAGGCTTGGCTAAGTAATCATCTGCCCCCATTTCTAGACCAATAATCCGGTCGATATCCTCACCGCTCGCTGACAGCATAATGATCGGTATTGGTAGCTTGTTGTTTAGGCGTTTAATGATGCTGAGCCCATTCTCTCCCGGTAGCATAAGGTCAAGGATGATAAGGTCGGCAGATGATTTACTGAGATGAGCGTCCATGCTTTCGCCATCTTCAACGCAGCTGACCGAAAAGCCCTGTTTGTCTAAATATTGGCAAAGGAGTTTACACAGTTTTATATCGTCATCGACAACGAGAATTTTGCTTTGAGTTTCACTGTTCAAGTGATTTATTTCCCTTTAAATAAGGTGGGCAAATTATAGCTATATGATCTTATTAATACATTGTTAATTTAACATTGAATGATCATGTAATTCTATACTTTGTCGTCTCGCTGTTACATTTTGTTACAAATTCGCTATGTTAAGACATATTTTAGATATACCTACTATTTATACTTGAATCGTAATTCATTGGCACCGCAATGGAATCATTGTGGGTAGTTAAATTAAAATTTCACACGAGTAGGTACACAATGAAAAAAATTCTAATAGGGCTTTGTGCAATAAGTGTCGTAGGTTATAGCGTAGGTGCAGTAGCTGGTAATAACAAGATGCATAAGCAGCAAAGGCATTTAAATAGAACACTGCGGCCGATTATTCATCACCTCGGGTTAACAGGTGATCCATTAGAGGGTAGAACTATTCCTAATATTCTTACTAGCCCAGAAGCGCAATTAGGGATGGATTTATTCTTTTCTAAATCACTAGGTGGAGATCGCGACTCAGCTTGTGTCACTTGTCATCATCCTTTATTAGGTGGTGGTGATCGTTTATCCTTACCGATTGGTGTGGAGTCTGATGCACCTGATTTATTAGGTCAAGGGCGAACTAATGCAGATGCTGAAAATCATGCTGGCTTTCCTCCAGTACCCAGAAATGCACCGACAACCTTTAATGTTATCGCTTGGGATAAGTTTCAGTTTCATGATGGACGTGTAGAAAGCTTAAATCCACAGCAAGGTGCAAATGGTGAAGCAGGTGGTATTCGTACGCCTAATTCAGCATTGGGTAATGCTGATCCGTTAGCGGGTGGCAATTTAGTACAAGCTCAGGCGCGTTTCCCCGTTACATCTAGAGAAGAGATGAAATCATTTTCACATAATTCTTATAGTGATCAGGAGATTAGAGAGTTTTTAGCGGCAAGGTTAGCTGGCTATGAAGGACCGCAAGTTGTTGATGCAAATGGTAACGATGTGACTGACACTGTGCCACTGCCTGAAACAGCGCATTGGATAGAAAAATTTCGTAGTGTCTTCGAGGAGCCTGATGCACCATTAGACGAGTTGGTTACTGAGCAAAGAGTATCTATGTTAATTGGTGAATACGAACGCTCTCAAGCTTTTGGTAATACGCCGTGGAAAAGCTATGTAAAAGGGAATAATTGGGCTATTTCAGCAGATGCAAAAAGAGGCGCGATATTATTTTTTACATCGAGCGAGCAAGGTGGAGCAAACTGTTCTAGCTGTCATAGTGGTGATTTCTTTACTGATGAAAGCTTTCATAATCTAGCTATGCCACAAGTGGGAGAGGGTAAAGGCAATGGCGATGGATCTCATGACTTTGGTCGTGAAAGGGAGACAGGTTTAGAGCAAGATAAATTTGCTTTTAGAACGCCATCATTAGTTAATGTTGAAGTTACTGGGCCTTGGTCACATGCGGGTGCTTATGATTCATTAGAGGCTGTTATTAAACATCATTCAAATGCAGCGCATGCAATTGATAGTTTTGATGAAAGCCAGTTGCTTGTCGAAAATGTAACTAACCTAGGTAAAATGCGTGCAAATACCTTAGAAGCTTTAAATGCGTCTAATTTTGAATTAGAAACGCTTAATCTAAGTGATATGCAAGTAGGATTTTTAGTAGAGTTCATACATTCTTTAACTGACCCTTGTGTTAAAGATCGTGATTGTTTAGCACAGTGGATGCCTGCAAATGATGATGATTTAAATGGTGATCAACTAACTGCAGTCGATAAAAATGGAGACTTGTTATAAGGTTGAGTAAAAGCTAGACCGTTTAAAGAAAAGGGCGTATTATGCGCCCTTTTTTGTGCGGCACAGGTTTGTGGGATTTCAATCCACAATATATTTTTTCACAGTACGTCTATCTAATTGCGTGATGCGTGCGACCGCCTCATAGCTGCCATGACATTCGTAAAGCGATTGGCAATAGTTTTGTAATAAACGCTGCGCACTGATTTCACCTAAATCTTTTGCCAAATTAAAATTGCTGGCGGTATTAAACTGGACTGACTGGGTAATCGGATAGTTGCCCGTTAAACAAATGCGTCGAATGCACTGTTCCAGTTCGCGGACATTGCCCGGCCAAGCATAATTTTTAGGTACAGTGCTGCGAATATGCTTTTCTATACGCGATATCAGTTGGGGGGCAGGAATATCGGTGACGCGATTAAGTAAACTGGCGATCAGATGCTTTAACTCTTCAGGATTTTCTTGTAAACGCTGCTGTAAGCTAGGTACTTCGATCACATCAGAGCATAAGCGATAATATAAATCATCTCTAAAATGTCCGTCTCTGCGTAATTGTTCAATATTGCGATTAGTAGCGCTGATCACTCGTCCAGAAAAACGCATTTTTTCATGACTACCCACTGGGCAAAAAGTTCTATCCTGTATAACATTGAGCAGTTTTACTTGGGTCGGAATATCAATATCACCAATCTCATCGATAAACACTGCGCCATGTTCGCTGCAACGTGCAAATAAGCCTTGATGATGTTCAATCGCCCCAGTAAATGCGCCTTTTTTATGGCCGAATAGTTCTGACTCTAATAAAGAATCAGGGTATTGCGCTAAATTAATCGCTTGAAAAGAGCGGGTAAAACTTTCTTTAAAACAGCGATTAGATAAATCAAAGGGAATAAATCCTGAGCAGCCTATGCTATGCGCAACTAAGCTTTTACCCGTGCCGGTCGCACCGAGTAATAGCGTAGAAAAATCTTCCATTTTTCCGCATAAATAATCCATATACCACTGCGGATTAAAGGTGAAAATATTATTCCACAAACGTATACGCAACTCGATAATAGAAGGGCAATCACCTGAAACCGCTGTGCTAATAAAATAAAATCCACGATGCATCTGGTAGAACAAAGCAATGAATTTTTCTGTTTCAGAAGTGCTGAAATTAGCTTGCTGAAAGCACTGGCTTAAGGCTTTGGCGCAGGGCAATTCAATCGGTTTATCGCCCGCTAAACGCTGATCTTCAATAAATTGATTAAATTGCGCCTGAAATTCATGGAATTGATAAAACAACCAAGCGAATTTTATGTGTTTTTGAGTGCTTCCTTGGTAATCAGTAATACGGAAATTATTTAACGGTAACTGCTCTAGCAGTAGCATCTGAATTTTTTCACTACGTTGATAAATATCCAGCGTGCCTAGTGAAATATTTAGCAGTGCGCAATCCTGCTGCTCTCTTTCTTGGCTAAAGGGATTGGCAAAAGCTAATTCGGCAATTTGTTTAAAAAAGTCGCGTTGTTCATGAGATGGTTTTTGCATGGTTTAACTAATGTATAGGATGTTTTTAGATTATATGGTATTCATTTTAAGTATATAGGGTATGCATTAAATGTATGTTTATTTTTAAATTAAAAAAATTAAATAACTTATCTACTTGATTATTAAAGGTAAACATAAGTGGCACGGCCATTGCAATAGTGATAATGATTTTACACCAAACAGGATAATCACTATGAACAGTTTAAAACGTATATTTGTTAGCCTTAAAGGTCAAATCGATCACGTCGCTGATGAATTTGAAAACCATGAAGCCTTAGCGGGTGCAGCGATTCAAGACTTACAAGCTATCGCTAGCAAAACGCGCTTACATTTACATCGTGTTAGTAAGATGTCTGAGCAATATCAAAACCAATTACAAGAACAGCAAGAGCAAATGCATTTATGGTCTGAGCGAGCGCTTAAAGTGCGTGCAGAGGATGAACAAAAAGCTTTGCAATGTGTCAAACGTCTACGGTTAGCACAGCAGCAAATGAACTTGCTTGAGCAGCAATACCAGAAAAGTACCGCCCAAGAAGCGAAAGTGCGTGATGACTTGAATACTATTTCTGAGCAATTATTGGTTTTGAAAAATAAAAAAGAAATATTAGCCGCCAGACAAAATAGAGTGGGTATACAGCGTGAGCATCAAGGCGATTCTATGCAGGATGTGCAAAGTGTTTTTGAGCGCTGGGAAGGAGCGGTAGTCAGTACTGAATATGAAATACCCGGTGCGATTGTCGATACCGATAATTTCGCTAATGAGTTTGAGCAGGAAGAAGACGAGTTAGCCTTAAGAATGATGTTAGATGAGTTGACCGAAGCTAGCCACCCTTCAGATATTAAAAACTAGGAGACGATCATGTACGCAACTGAAACTCAAGAAATGCCTAGCCAAGAATTTGAACAAACAGAGGAATCTAAAAACAGCAAAAGTATGACCGCTAAAATCACGACGTATTTACGCTGGGTGGGCTCTGTATTGATCGTACTTTCAGCGATTAGTTTTATGCTACAAGGGCACGATGAAATATTACCCGCTTATCGTTATTGGATCGGTTTAGGACTGACTTTATTATTGTGCAGCGGTGGTTTAGTTTGCGCCTATCTATTTCATGAAACCAAAGGTGCGCGGATATTTTTTGGCTTAGGCACGGCCTTTTTGTCGGTACAAGTGTCTCAGGTTAGCGCAATGATCTATGCCTATTGGCATGGGCAGAGCGCATTGCAACCGGAATATACTTGGTTGCAGTTTATGGAGGTCAGCCCTACGGTTATTGCGATTGATTTTGTGATTACTGGTTTGCTATTGTTCTTAGTAAGTTATGCTAGCTATTCTATATTGGCGCGTAAATACCTTAAAACGCTTTTAACTGCATCGGTTGTCGGCAGTGTGTTATTAATCATTCCAGTACGAGATGCGACTTTAGTGCCGTTGATTATTGCAGGGTTATTTACCTTTTTAAGGCACACAGAACAGTATCTACATAACGATAGCAGCATGCGTTTAGCTGAGGGGATGGCGGCGCGAGTATTAGTTAGTTTACCTTTGTGGATTATTGTTGGTCGTAGCTTGTTGCATCCCGCGTCTTATTTATTGGCGATTGTTGTTTCTGCTATCGTGCTTGTGTATTGTATTTACGATATTAAACGGTATACCCAATCGGCTTTTATAACTTATATTGCCCAGTGGATCGGTACTTTGGCTGCGATGGCTATCTGGGTGGTTGTCTTAGCTGAATTTGGAGTTGTTGGCGACCAGTTAAGCGCTTTATTACCGGTTGCGATTATTTTATTCGTTTTATCAGGGCAGGTCAGTTATCACGCACGTTTGTATCGATTAGTCAGCGCCTTGATGACGGTAGCCTTAACTTATGCTGCTATGTTAGATGGACAAACGATGGCTCCAGTAATTACTATTGCGGCGGGTATGTTGTTGACGATTGCCGGCATTAAACATCGTGAAAAAGCGCCGTTTATCATGGGTAATATTTGTGTTTTAGGTGGTTTCTTATTTTACTGGGAATATGCAGTCAACTTTTACTCCAGTGCGCCGTGGATCAGTTCTATCGTATTAGGTTTAGTGGTGATTTTATTGGCTTCGTATATAGAAAATAAAGAGAAGCAAATTATGGCAAAATCACGTTATTACTTTAATGAATTGAAAAGCTGGAGTTAATATGTCGAACCACTGCTTAGCTTATAGTTTGATGAGCTTATGTTTATTGATCAAATGTGTAGGTGCGGCAGAGTTAGCTGATTTTAGTAGTGATGGTTGTTCGCAATTCCCTGATGGTACTTTAACTCAGCAAGACCTTTGGTGCGACTGTTGTATTACTCACGATATCGCTTATTGGCAGGGTGGAAACCGCCAGCAGAAAAAACAAGCAGATGAAGCTTTGCGCCAATGTGTATTACAAAAAACGGATAATAAATTGCTCGCAGATACGATGTATTATGGTGTAACACTGGGCGGATTACCGGTATTTCCTGTTTGGTATCGCTGGGGATATGGTTGGCGATATGGGCGTGGTTTTCAATCATTGAATGAGTATGAACAACAGCAAGTCATAGGTAAATTACAGCAGTACACAGCTTCTATGCCTTATACCTCTTGTGATTTTGATTATCCTGTTAGAGTGTTTATAGAGAAGGAAGTGCAAGAATTGTTAAAGTGAACTACTTTAAAACGGGACGTTAATCATATGTGTAGGGCGGACTGAAGCCCGCCCTTGTGGATGTTCCCTGATAGAATTTGGGCGCGAGATAACGAGATAAAATATCATTGAATTTAAGGTCAAATGCATTCATGCAAATACAATCCACATTTAAGCCAGCCTGGTGGTTAAATAATTCACACTTACAAACAATTTACCCCTCTTTATTGCGTAAACCACCAGAGCCTACTATAAAACGCGAGCGGCTAATTACTGAAGACAAGGATTTTATTGATATTGATTTTTGTGGTGAGGGTGATCAACCTTTAGTTATTTTATTGCATGGTTTAACGGGGAGTTCGCAGTCAGGCTATATAAAAGGCTTGCAGCAGGCTTTATTAGATCAAGGGTTACGCAGTGCAGCGTTGAATTTTAGAGGGTGTAGTGGTGAGTATAATGACTCATCACGCTGCTATCATTCCGGTGAAACTGGCGATATAGATTTTCTCTACCATACTTTACGTACACGAGAACCAGAAACGCCAATGGCGGCGGTAGGTTTTTCTTTGGGTGGCAATGTCTTATTGAAATGGTTGGGTGAGCAGGGCGCTAAGCTTCAGCTATTTGCTGCAACCGCTGTGTCTGTGCCTTTGGTTTTAAGTGCTTGTGCGAGCAAGCTGGATAGTGGTTTTTCTAAAGTTTACCGCGCTAGTTTATTGCGTGAATTAAAAGACTATGTGCGTTTAAAGCAGGTTCACTTAGAGTCTTTAGGAAAAACTGAGGAAGCCGAGTTATTAAGGCAAATAGGCGATTTGGAAAAGATTAAATCATTCTGGCAATATGATGATCGAGTGATTGCTTCTTTGTATGATTTCGCTAATGTAGAGGACTATTATCAGCGTTCGAGTTCTCGGCAGTTTTTACAATCAATTGTTGTGCCGACCTTATTAATTCAAGCGCAAGATGATCCGTTTATGACGCCGGAAGTGATCCCGAAGCTAGCTGAATTATCTGCATCAGTTAGCTTGGAAATAAGCAAATTCGGTGGTCATGTGGGGTTTATTGCCGGCAATAATCCATGGCAGCCTGATTATTGGCTAGAGCGAAGGATTCCTGAGTTTTTATTGCAGCAGTTACATAGAAAGTAAAACAGGGCTTTGGCATCTTCGACTAGATCATGGCGAAAACCATCCTTGCGAAATGCACTGGAGACTTCTTCAAGAGACATGGTGTCGGGTACAGATTTAACGGGTGAACTCATGACCGCTGAAATGGCTGTTTTTCATTTTAGAAAAATCATATTTTAACGAATTTTTTCGATTTAGATTCCAAGTGATTGATTTTTATCGAGTATCAGAGCAGGGCTGCATGTTGTGCGGCTATTTTGCGTGTTGCTGTTAATATGCTATCCATAGGCGCGCAGATGAGTAATTGTGTTTGTACAATACCTTCAATGGTGGTTTGTTCTACTTCTTTCATGGCCCGAACGTTCCTTGATATGTCTTTTGGTTAGTTATTATATAATTAACAACTATTGTGCGGATAATTCTCCCGCTATTAATACTTTGAGTGTAGTAAAATTACCCGAGAAGATTTTGTTTTTTTACTGTTCAGGTGAGCCTTATGTATAAAGTATGTTTTTTCGTGCCTGAGACTCATGTTGAAGCTGTAAAAGAGGCTTTGTTTGCCCAAGGCGCAGGAAAAATAGGGGATTATGACCATTGCTCTTGGCAGACTTTAGGTGCAGGGCAGTTTAAACCTTTACAAGGCAGTCAGCCTTTTTTAGGTAATAGGGGTGAAATCACTCGGCTTGCTGAATATAAAGTGGAAATGGTCTGTGCTGAAAAGTTAATTAAGTCAGTAGTGAGCGCATTATTGCTCGCGCACCCCTATCAGGAGCCAGCTTATGAAGTGTATAAAATATTAACAGTTGATGACTTTAGTCACCTCCATTAAAGGTCTCGATGATTAATAGTGAAATAAACAATTATTGTATAAGGAAAGCGATGAATACTTTAGAAGCAATACAGGCTCGTAGAGCAGTTAAATATTATGACGCGAACCATCAGATGACAGAGGCCGAAATTAATCAGCTGTTTTCTTTGGCAATGTTTTCACCGACGGCGTTTAATATTCAGCACTGGCGTTTTGTTAGTATCACTGAGCCTGATTTAAGAAAACAAATTAGGACTGCAGCTTGGGACCAGGCGCAAGTGACGGATGCTTCTCTGTTTATAGTGATTTGCGCCGATTTAAAAGCCTGGGAAAAGCAGCCTGAGCGCTATTGGGTAAATGCCGAGTTAGCCGTGCAAGATTTTATCGTGCCGGCAATTGATCAATACTATCGTGGCAAAGATCAAGTGCAAAGAGATGAAGTGATGCGTTCTTGTGGTATTGCCGCGCAAACTTTAATGTTAGCCGCTAAAGGTATGGGCTACGACTCTTGCCCGATGGATGGTTTTGATTTTGATCAAGTAGGAGAACTCATTAATTTACCGCAAGACCATGTGATCGCGCTTTGTTTAGCTGTCGGTAAGGGTGTGCAAGCCTCTAATTCACGAGCAGGTCAATTGGCTAAAGATGAAGTTGTTATCAATAACCGTTTTTTATAGTCAAAGGTAATCATAAGTTGCCACTAAATTTGCAGCTAAATAATCAGTCTGTAACAAATGGTAGCGCCTAAATATGAGTGGTAACACTCATATTTAAAATGAAAATATAGACGTAATTCCTTATGCAATGTTAGTCTAGTCGGCTAATTTAAATTTGTGGCTATTTCTTGACATTGAATACTGTATTTTTCTGGGCTTAACTTTTGAGTTAAGGGTGGGCGAACAGGGTTCTTTTTTGTTTCAAAGTTAATAATCGATCTAAAAATGGAATCAATATCCATGAATACACTATATGAAGTTTCTCCCGGATCGCCGTACCCTATCGGCGTGCGATTTAAACTTAATGACGTTAATTTCTCCATTTTTAGTCGTCATGCGACAGCTGTAGAGCTTCTACTATTTTCCAGCTCTACTCATCAAGAACCCTTTCAGGTAATTCCTTTAACGGCTGCCATCAATAAAACATTTTATTCATGGCATGTTCTTGTTCATGATTTACCTGCAGGCACGTGGTATACATGGCGTATGGATGGCCCTTGTAACACTTCTGAGAGTGGCCTTTGCTTTGATAGGGAAAAGCACTTGCTTGATCCTTGGGCGCGTGCGATCAGCGATACATTGTGGGATCGAAATAAAGCCTGTCTACCTGGTGATAATGGTCATACAGCGATGCGTAATTTGGTGCCTGATGAGCGCTATGATTGGGAAGGTGACACTCCTTTTTCCTATAAAAGTGAAAATGCCATTATTTATGAGTTGCATATAGGAGGGTTTACTAAGCATGGAATGTCCGGGACACAGAATCCGGGAACTTTTTCGGCTTTGATTGAAAAAATTCCGTACCTTAAAGCTTTAGGTATTACTCATGTTGAGCTTATGCCGGTGATGGCATTTGATGAGCAGGATGTGCCGAGTGGCACTGCTAAGCTTGGATTAAAAAATTACTGGGGCTACAGCACACATAGTTTCTTTAGTCCACACCCCGGTTATTGTGTAACGCCTGAAAAAGGTACACATATACAAGAATTTCGTGATTTAGTTAAAGCCTTACATAAAGCTGAAATCGGAGTCATCATGGATGTGGTTTTTAATCACACCTCAGAAGCGGGTGAGGATGGCCCAATTATTAATTTTAGAGGGCTAGGAACAGATATTGTTTATCATTTGAATGCCGATGATAAAAGTAAATTCCGTGACTATACCGGCTGCGGTAACACGGTAAATGCTAATCACCCCGTCATCGCTAATTTTATTGTTGGCTGCCTAGAATACTGGGTGAGAGAAATGCATGTTGATGGTTTTCGCTTTGATCTAGCCAGTGCTATGGCGCGTGGACAAAATGGTGAAGTGTTGCAAGATCCTCCGGTTTTATGGGGTATTGAACTGTCAGAACAATTAGCAAAAACCAAATTGATTGCTGAAGCGTGGGATGCGGCAGGGCTTTATCAAGTTGGTAGTTTTCCTGGCTATCGCTGGGGAGAATGGAACGGTAAATACCGCGATAGTATGCGTAGTTTTCTTCGTGGGGATAAAGGCATCATTTCGGAAGTTGCCACTCGACTTTGTGCGAGCAGTGACCTGTACCAGCATCAAGGTCGATTACCTATCAACAGTATTAATTTTATTACCTGTCACGATGGTTTTACGCTAAATGATTTGGTTAGCTATAACGGTAAGCATAATCTCGCTAATGGTGAAGATAATCGCGATGGTGGTAATCATGATTTCAGCTATAACTGTGGTGTTGAGGGTGAAACTAGTGATGCTACGATCTTAGAATTTCGCAAAAAGCAGGCGAAAAATAGTATTGCATTATTGTTATTAAGTCAGGGTGTACCCATGTTACTTGCAGGTGATGAAGTACTTAATACTCAGCAAGGGAATAATAATGGTTACTGTCAGGATAATAAACTCACTTGGTTTGATTGGAGTTTAACTGAGAAAAATGCGGATATGCTGCGCTTTGTTCAGCAAATGATTGCTTTGCGTAAGCGACATAAATCCTTAATGCGACGTCGTTTCCTGACTGGTGAGGGTGTTTCAGAGAAGTGGGGTGGTGTTGAGCGTCGCCGTTTTGTGAGAAATAAAAATAGTGAAGCAAGGCATATGCCTGATATTCAATGGCATGGTGTTGATGGTGAGCCGCAATGGCTAGATCCTGAGGCACAAGTTCTAGCTTTTACATTGGCTGCGGTTGGTGAGCAAGAAGCTGATTTGCATGTTATGTTGAATATGTCGGATGATGAACTAGTGATGCATTTGCCTATAGTTGAAGGGCGTGAGTGGTATTTGGCTACCAATACAGCGTTAATTTCACCTTCGGATATAGTCCTGCCAGAACAGCAAACGCCTTTAGGCCATCATAATTATTTAGTGTCGCCTAGGTCGATTGTGGTCTTTGAGGGGCGCTAAGGATTAGCTAGCCTAAATTTGTACTCCCATTTCTACTTGGGAGTGCATGCTTGCGCTGCTCCTATGCGTTATCAGCCAAATGAGCGGTGAAGCAGAGCTTCTAATCATACGAACAAGACGCTGTATGTGAGACTCGTTTGTTATTTACGCACATTTTACTACTGGTAAGTGGCTCCCTTATGTTTCAGCCATCCATTTTCATGATTGCCTCGAGGGTCGCGATGCGTCCAGTGTACTACACCACCTTTTTCATTCCATTCATATTCGCCATAAAACTGAACCCTATCTCCTTCACGTAAAGCATTGATACGGGGAGCTAGGTCTATATTATGCGCGATTAATATCGTATTCCCTGAAGAAAGTTTAACCAGAAATCTTTGATGCTGGCTGCCTTTTTTATCATCAGCAAGCGTGCGAATAACGATACCTGAACCATTAACTTGAACATCGCTTTGTCTGTTTTGGTAGGCATTATTGAGGGCTTGGTCGTTTGATTGTGTATTAGGAGGAAGTGGGCTGCTTGTGGTACTGCCTTGTGCTCCTTTCGATGATACAAAGGTAGAGTCTTGTTCTAAAAACTCATTGGCAGCAAAGCCAGCGGCAAGAATAAGCAGTAGTACTTTTTTCATAAGGATTCCTATATTGAAGTGAAAAAGGTAATGATGCGCTATCTTTATTTAGCGCATCGTATCTGCTGAGAGCCTTACTCTTGAGAAATATATTTTAAAATCTCAATAACTTGCTGAGGTGTTTCTGTTACGGCTAATGCGGCAGCGTCAATCTCTTTTAAGGCATGTGTTAATTCTGGCGCATGTAAGGTAATAACAGGAATTCCTAAGCCATAAGCGGTGCCTGCATCGAAAGCAGCATTCCATTGACGATACTTGTCGCCAAATCTTACGATAACAATATCAGAGCGACCAATATAGCTTTGTGTGCGCAAGGAATTTATTTTTGCAGCTTTATGGTCTTTCCAAAAATCTTGCTCTTCTGAGCCTAAAATTTCTACGCCGACATTGTCGCTGCTTTCGTGATCGGTAATGGGGCCAAGTACTTCAATTTCTAAGCCTTGCTCAAAAATACCTTGTTTTATTTGCTCGCGCCAATCGCTGTGAATTTCTCCAGATAAATAAATAGTGTAAGCCATGATGATTCCTTTGATTGAATTAGTATTTACTTAGGCATATTATACGAGGATAACTAATTAGGATTGGTTTTCTTTGTTGAATAACCGGTGCTTTTGTATGGATATATTGGGTTTAGCTAAGAGGAATAAAAGTATGAGTGATTCAGAAAAGTCTAAGGTCTGGTCTAACATTTTAATAATGTGCTTAGTCGTTATTTTGTTAGTCTTAGGTTTGCTAGCGTTGTTAAAGGATGATGAGGATGTTTCAGCGCCTAGTAATGGTGCGACTGAGCAAGTGCTATTTATACCTGAAGTTGAGCCGGCTGATGATTTCGATGGTGAAGCGCAAGGAGGTGATTTTGCTCCAGATGTGCAGGATCAGGAGTTACCTGATGAAGCGGAGGACTTATTGCCTGAGGTGGAAGGTGCTGCTTTACCAGAGCTAAAAGATAGTGATGCAGAATTTAAGCAAGATGTCTTGGCTACTTCAAGTTCGGCGCAGTTAAAGCAAGGGCTATTTAAAGAGCAAATCATTAGTAAAGTGATTGCTTCCGTTAATGATATGTCTCAGGGAATGCGACCACCTGCAAAAGTTTTGCGTGAATTAAAGCTGTCCAAACCTTTTTTGGTGATACCAAGAGGGGATAAAATGTATATTTCTCCTAAGTCATATCAGCGTTATGATCAATTAGCGCATGCAGTGAATGAGATTGACAACCAGGCGGCAATTGCGCTTTATAAAAAATATTTACCACTTTTTGACGTGGTTTTTAAAGAGTTTTCCTATCCTCAAAGTTATCAAGTATCAGATATTTTTAAAGCAGCGGTAGGGAAGATTTTACAAGCGCCAATTATTACAGGCCGAGTGGAGGTAATTCGCCCCTCAGTACATTATAAATTTGCTGATCCTAAGTTAGAAAAGCTAAGTGCCTTGGATAAGCAAATGTTACGCATGGGACCGGATAATACACGTTTAATTCAAAAAAAATTACGTGAATTAGTGCAAATATTGATTGAGTCGGAGTAGGAATAGTTTACAGGCCAAAAATTATATTTTAAGGTATTTGAGACTTTTCTAGTAACTACTCTTATTTTTTGTCTAAGGACCTACTTTAGTGATTTCTATGATATATAATGAAGTTCTAATTTTGTTGATAGGTTTACGTTCTACCTACAAGGATATGTAATATCTTCTTATTGGGGTGAATATGAAAAATAATGCAACAATTTTGATTGTTGAAGAATCAAAGGTTTTTGCTTCATTATTGACAGAAATATCTGAAGGTCTTGGCTTTGTTGTTAGTGTTTGTGCGATGGGAGCTGAAGCAGTTAGTTTGGCAGAAAAAAATGGCTATGATTTGATTTGTGTTGGTTATTATCTTCCTGATATGACTGCTGAGGTATTTTGCCAACAGGCACGATTATTATCTAAGGTAGAAAATACTCGTATTTTATTGTTTACTGCTGAAGAGAATCAAGGTTTATTGCGTAAGGCTTTATTAGCTGGTGCAACGGATGTGTTTAATAAAAAACATATTCAGTTATTTGAAAGTTATTTGCGGCGCTTTGCTGAGATGGCTATTAAGTGCGAAATAGGGCGAGTTTTATTGGTTGAAGATTCTCCTAGTCAGCTGGCTTGGATGACTGCATTATTAAGTGCGCAGGGCTTCGATATTAGTTCATTTGGTGGTGCTGAGTCTGCACTCGAAAGTTTGCTTTATGAAGATTATGATTTGGTAGTAACCGATATAGTTTTAGAAGGCAATATGTCGGGTATCAATTTAGTGAGAGCAATTCGTAGATACTCTCTTCAAGCACCAGCTTTATTTTAAATAAATCCTAAAAATACTTAGGAATAAGTTGCTTCAGAAGG
>CBDUDP010000018.1:0-80740 GCA_965365945.1 uncultured Gammaproteobacteria bacterium | reverse complement strand
ACCATTATAACCAATAAAACTAAACGGTCAAGCTTTTATTTTCAGGAAACTTTCATTTCCCAGGCATCAAAAATAAGTACTGAATCATCAGCCTCAATTCCGAACCCTGCCCTTCAGCACCGGAGCGTTGAAGAGCTGTCTATTTTACCGCTTTATCAATCTAGGTCAAGACTTTATTTTAACTTTCGCAAACTTTCTTTTACCCACCTGAAACACATGCTCTGTACCCACTGACACAACTAGCTTTGCATCTGTTATTTTTGCACCATCACACTTAACCGCTCCTTGCTTAACCATTCTATTGGAGTCTGATGTGCTTACCGTTAGCCCTGCATCTTTTAATAATAAAGCAATCGCATAACCTTCACTTGAGGCCGTCAATTCTATTTCAGCAATATCATCAGGAATTGCGCCGCGCTTAAATTGCGCTTCAAAATCCTCAAGTGCTTTCACTGCTGCCGCCTCACTATGAAATCTAGCAATAATCTCCTGGGCCAGTTTCACTTTATAATTACGTGGATTCGCACCTTCTTTACATTCTTTTTCCCACGCGGTAATTTCCTCCATGGGCCTAAAACTTAATAACTCAAAGTAGCGCCACATTAACTCATCAGATATTGACATGATTTTGCCGAACATATCATTTGGCTCATCCCTGATGCCGATATAGTTATTTAAAGACTTAGACATTTTTTGCACGCCATCCAGCCCTTCTAATATAGGCATGGTTAATGTGCACTGCTGAGGCTTGCCATAATGCCCCTGCAACGTACGCCCCATCAATAAGTTGAACTTTTGATCTGTACCACCCAGCTCAATATCTGCTTTCATCGCAACCGAGTCATAGCCCTGAACCAATGGATAGAGAAACTCATGAATGGAAATCGGCGTATTTGAATTGTAACGATCACCAAAATCATTACGCTCTAGCATACGCGCAACAGTTACCTTTCCTGCCAGCTGAATCATATCTGCTGCAGACATTTTGGACATCCACTCAGAATTAAATAGAACTTTAGTTTTGGCAGGATCTAAGATCTTGAACACCTGCTCTTTATAAGTCTCTGCATTTTTTACAATCTCTTCTGGCGTCAAAGGAGGGCGCGTAACACTTTTACCTGTTGGATCGCCAATCATTGCAGTGAAGTCACCAATTAAGAAAAGCACTTCATGCCCCAAGTCTTGAAATTGCTTTAACTTATTAATTAAAACAGTATGCCCTAAGTGCAAGTCTGGCGCAGTTGGATCAAAACCAGCCTTAACACGCAACGGTCGACCTTCCTGTAGTTTTTTAATCAATTCTGCTTCAACTAGAATTTCATCTGTTCCACGCTTTATCTGCGCCAATACATCTTCTTGCAATTTCTTCACCTTATTTCTTTTTATGAGTTATACACACTTTTATCTTACTAACTGTTTTACGCTCTTTCTTTACTAATTTGATGCCATATAATATTAGGCATTAGCAAAAAAAACATCTTATAATCTTCAAATGCAATATCAAAACGACTTACTTCAATCCAGCGTGCCGCCAGAACGGAAAAAAAGCAACTACGTGAACCACCTAATTATAGGACTCGTCTGCGCGATTTTAGCGACAGCAAGTTATGCTTTTTTTTCGGCCAAACCCGCCCCATCTACACCCACTGAAATAGTACTAACAATTCCCGATATCACAACAAATATCGAGCAACCCATCAAACTACCCGATTCAACTAATACTACACTTGAGGCAGGCAGCTTCCCCCTCAAAACTAGCTCTACCCCAAACATGCAAAGCCTATCTACGATCTGGCAGGAGCACAAGATTAAGCCGGGGGAAAGCCTATCAGTCATATTCTCTAAAAACAAGCTAAGTAAATCTGATCTACACAAAATCATTCATGCAAATGACATAGCCCCACAATTTGCAGCAATACGTGCCGGAAAATCGCTAATGATAGGACTGAACATTACTGGCGAACTAAGTCATTTAACTTACAAAAAAAGCCCTTACGAAGAACTCAAAGCAACAAGACTTGAAGATGGAAACTTCAGTGTCGAACTCAGCCTAAAAGAAATTGAACGTCGCATTAATAGTGCATCCGCAGTTATTCATTCCTCACTTTTTGTTGATGGAATTGATGCAGGCCTATCCAACCAAACGATCATGCAACTCGCTGACATTTTCGCCTGGGATATAGACTTTGCACTAGATATCCGTGAAAACGACCAGTTTTCTGTTCTTTATGAATCCCTATATATAAATGGCAAGCCTATAGGTACCGGAAATATTTTAGCAGCCGAATTCATCAACCAAGGTCGTTCAACAAAAGCTATCCGCTACAAAGACCCTACGGGGAAAGTAAGCTATTACACCCCTAAGGGCAATAGCATGCGTAAAGCGTTTATTCGCACCCCTATTCCTTTCGCACGCGTTAGCTCAAGATTTAATTTAAAACGAAAACACCCTGTACTAAACCGAATTCGCGCGCATAAAGGCGTTGATTATGCCGCTAGAACAGGCACCCCCATAAAGGCAACAGGGGATGGCAAAATTGTATTTCGCGGAAAACAACGCGGCTATGGCAATGTCGTCATTATTCAACACGGCCAGCGATACAGCACGCTATACGCCCATATGTCTAAATTCCGTAAAGGACAGCGCACCAGCACACATGTCAAGCAAGGCAACGTTATTGGCTATGTTGGTCAAACTGGCCTTGCCTCTGGGCCACACTTACATTATGAATTCCGTATTAATGGCAGGCACCGCAACCCTTTAACTGTATCACTCCCTAACTCCAACCCTATTCAAAAAAAATATAGGACTGCTTTTTTAAAAGAGGCAAAACCACTATTAAGTCAACTAGAGTCACTTAATAAAACTCAGCTTGTTCAAAAATCACAATAATATGGCCGCTGAACTCTATATAGGACTTATGTCCGGCACTAGCGTTGACGGTATTGATGCAGGACTTTATGATTTTTCAGAAAATCAAGCTCAGGTCATCGACTTTTACTATCAACCCTATAGCCCGCAAATAAAACAAAAAATTCATGCGCAGTGCAATACACACAACACCATTTCTTTATCAGATTATGGTGAATTAGACTCCTTATTAGGGCTGCTCTACGCTGAGGCTTGTATTAATTTATTAAAACAAAGCAGAACTAATGCAAGCGAGATAAAAGCAATAGGTAGCCACGGGCAAACGATCTGTCACTCACCTTACTCCAAGCCACCCTTTACATTGCAAATTGGTGACCCTAGCATTATTAGTCAAAAAACAGGTATCACGACAGTTGCTGATTTTAGACGCAAAGATATTGCTGCAGGAGGCCAAGGCGCTCCACTCGTCCCTGCTTTCCATCGCGCCCTATTTCACTCAGCAACTGAAAATAGAGTTATTGTTAATATCGGCGGCATTGCTAACTTAACCCTACTACCCAAAGATAGACGCCAAAACATATTAGGCTTCGATACTGGTCCCGGTAATACACTGATAGATTATTGGATTTCCGAACATAAAAATGCCCATTACGATGAAAATGGACAGTGGGCAGCAACAGGCAAAGCACAGCCTGAATTACTCAAGCATTTAAAAAGTGACGATTATTTTTCTGCCCCTCCACCCAAAAGCACCGGACCTGAATATTTTTCAGCCACTTGGCTAAATAACAAACTAGCCGAACTACCAACATACAAAGCGGAAGACATTCAGCGCAGCTTATGTCAACTAACCGCAGAAACGATTAGCGATTCCATACAGAAATTCGCACCTGAAACTGATAAAGTTTTTATTTGCGGCGGCGGAATTCATAATCAAACCTTACTGCAAGAGTTAAGACTACTACTCAGCATGCCTGTCGCTTCTACAGAAACAGAAGGCGTACATCCAGATCAAGTGGAGGCAATGGCCTTTGCTTGGTTAGCGAAACAAACAATGCAAGGATTAACGGGGAATTTACCTGAGACAACTGGAGCAAAAGAAGCGGTAATTTTGGGCGGGATTTATCAAGCTTAGCAAGCATTAAGCTGAAGTTTTTAGTGGGCTAGATTTTATTGATGCACAAAAAAATCTAACTCACCATCAACAATAAGACTTAGACAGAAAAAGAAGAACCACAACCGCAAGTTGTTGAAGCATTAGGATTACGAATAACAAACTGCGCACCCGATAAATCTTCTTTATAATCAATTTCAGCGCCATTCAAATACTGGATACTCATCGCATCAACTAGTACAGTGACACCGCCATTTTCTACTTGAGTATCATCGTCAGCGACCTCTTCATCAAAGGTAAAGCCATACTGAAAACCTGAACAACCACCACCTGAAATATAAACGCGCAACTTCAAGCTATCATTGCCCTCTTCTGCAATTAAAGCACCGACTTTTGCCGCCGCACTATCACTAAAAATAATTGGATCTGCCATTTGTATAAACCACTAAGCAATTGAAAGTAACAAGATTATGACTATACCTACTGTTTTAGTCAAGAATTACGGATACAAAGCCATCGTTTGCAATCCTTGATTTTCATTAAAGCCGAACATCAAGTTCATATTCTGTACCGCCTGCCCTGCCGCGCCCTTTACTAAATTATCAATTACCGACAAGACCACCACGGTATCACCACCTTGAGGAACAACAAGCGCAATTTGGCAGTTATTGCTACCACGCACATTGCGTGTATCAGCATGCGTGCCTATCGGCAAAACGTCAACAAACGGTTCATTAGCATACCGCTGCTCATAAAGCGCCTGCAATTGATCGACTGCATCAGCATCAGTTTTTAATTGTGCATATAAAGTAGCATGTATTCCCCGAATCATGGGTACTAAATGCGGTACAAAAGTCAAACCTACCGACTGTTCAGCAACTAATGACAAGCCTTGCTTAATTTCTGGTAAATGCCGATGCCCAGCCGAAGCATAAGCCTTAAAACTCTCACCTGTTTCGCTCATTAAAGAAGGTACGGCAGCTTTACGTCCCGCACCACTGACTCCTGATTTCACATCGGCAATTAAATGCTCAACATCAACCAAACCATTTTCAATTAATGGCAAAAAACCCAATTGTACAGCTGTTGGGTAACACCCTGGACAAGCGATTAAATTAGCATCGACAATTTGCGCACGATTTATTTCAGGCAAACCATAAATCGCCTCAGCAATTAAATCAGGACACACATGTTCCATGCCGTACCATTTTGACCACTCAGTCGCATCTTTAATTCTAAAATCAGCAGATAAATCAATAACTTTTACATTGCGCGCCAAAAGCTGCTCAGTCATTAACATCGCCGTGCCATTCGGAGTGGCAAAAAATACCACATCACAAGTCGCCAAAGATTCTACATCAGGCTTGGAAAAACTCACATCAATACTACCACGCAAACTAGGGTATAAAGCATCAACACGCAGCCCATCATCAGACCTTGAAGTTACTACTGCCACTTCAACCTGCTCATGCAACGCCAAAATACGCAACAACTCTACTCCGGTATAACCTGTACCGCCTACAATACCTGCACGAATCATATCTAAACCTTTCTGAACTCTTAAAAATATCAACTATTCTAACTGAGGAATGTGAATTTTTCTTGTACTGCTTATTTATATTCCTCGATAGAGGGGCAACTGCAATGCAAATGCCGGTCGCCATAAACGTTATCAATACGCCCTACCGGCGGCCAATATTTATCATCATGCAGCCCCTTATCAGGAAAAAATGCTTGCTGCTTACTATATGGAAAATGCCATTCTTCAATTAATAAGCGATGCGTGTGCGGTGCATTGTGTAAGACATTATTATGCAAATCAGCCGCACCTGATTCTATATCATGAATTTCCTGCCTGATACTGATCATAGCCTGACAAAAGCGATCTATCTCGCCCTTTTCTTCACTCTCAGTAGGCTCAATCATTAACGTATCCGGCACTGGAAACGAGACTGTTGGCGCATGAAATCCATAGTCAATTAAACGCTTAGCAATATCATCGACACTAATATTGCAGGTCTTTTTAAATGCTCGGCAATCAATAATACACTCATGAGCGACATAGCCATTTTTACCGGTATACAAAATCGGATAATGGGGCGCCAAACGCTGAGCAATGTAATTCGCATTTAAAATCGCATGCAAAGTGGCTTTTTTCAAGCCTACCGCTCCCATCATGGCAATATAAGCCCAAGAAATTGTCAGAATACTAGCAGAACCCCAAGGTGCTGCAGATACGACGCCCACTGTACCTTGTTCAGTTTTATATGGATTTACGCCTTTTACCACCGGATGATCTGGCAGATAAGCCGCCAAATGATTCACTACACCAATCGGCCCAACACCTGGCCCACCACCGCCATGCGGAATACAAAAAGTCTTATGCAAATTCAAATGTGCGACATCCGCACCGATTTTACCCGGCCGACTTAAACCAACTAACGCATTAAAATTAGCACCATCTAAATACACCTGCCCACCATACTGATGAATAATATCGCAAATATCTCGAAATGACTCTTCAAATACGCCATGCGTAGAGGGGTAAGTAATCATTAATGCGGCCAGCGTATCTTGATATTGCACCGATTTTTGTTGTAAATCTTCTACGCTGACATTACCATTTGCATCACAGGCTAAGGCCACTACTTGCAATCCAGCCATAACCGCACTCGCTGGGTTAGTACCGTGCGCAGATTCTGGAATCAAACAAATATTACGTTGCGCTTGCCCGCGCACTTGATGATATTTGCGAATAACCAATAAGCCCGTATATTCGCCTTGTGAACCGGCATTAGGTTGAAAAGAGAAAGCATCAAAGCCCGTCAAGTCGCACAGCATGTCCTCCAATTCCTCAAATAACTGCTGATAACCTAGCGCTTGATAAAGCGGAACAAAAGGATGCAAACCATTAAACTCTCGCGCTGAAATCGCCTGCATTTCCGTCGCTGCATTTAATTTCATGGTACATGAGCCGAGCGGAATCATGCTGCGATCCAAAGCAATATCCTTTCTGGCCAGCTTACGCATATAACGCATCATTTCTGTTTCAGAATGATATTTATCAAATACAGGATGCTGCAAAATAGTACCTTGGCGCAGTAACGCGTCAGGAATACATTCAACAACAACCTTATCTAAGGTGTTAATATCCGGCTGATCATCTGTGGCCGTAGAAAAAATACGCCAAACTGCTCGAATCAAATCTCGATTCGTAGTTTCATCCAGCGAAATACCTATATGATCAGCATCAAGAATGCGTAAATTAATCTCCGCCTCTTGGGCTTTACTGGCAATACGCTTAGCCTTTCCGGGTGCATAAACCACAAAGGTATCAAAATACTGTTGCGTAAAGATATTATAGCCAATTTGCTCTATGCCTTTGGCTAAAATTTGCGCATAGCGATGCACCCGACTGGCCATTAAACGCAATTCTTTCGGGCCATGATAAATCGCATAAAAACTCGCAATAACAGCCAATAAAACCTGTGCAGTGCAAATATTGCTGGTCGCTTTATCGCGTCGAATATGTTGTTCACGCGTTTGCAGCGCCATACGCAAGGCAAGCTGACCATGACTGTCTTGAGAAACACCAATAATACGCCCGGGCATAGAGCGTTTATAAACTTCTTTAGTGGCAAAAAATGCAGCATGCGGCCCGCCATAACCCATAGGCACGCCAAAACGCTGCGCACTACCAACGACAATATCTACATCGTAAGCTGCAGGCGGTTTGAGTAAAACTAAACTCAGCAAGTCAGCAGCAACAGTTACCAGGGCCGATTTGCTATGAGCGACGGCAATAAGCTCAGTTAAATCATTAATTTCGCCCGTTGTTGTGGGGTATTGCACTAGCACGGAAAAAAACTCATATTGCGCTAATTGTTGAAACGCATCACCTACAACAACGTCAAAGCCCAAGGATTCAGCTCGTGTTTGCATAACCGCAATGGTTTGTGGATGACATCCCTGATCAATAAATACGCAATTCGATGTACTTTTCGCTAAACGCTTAGCCATAGCCATCGCTTCAGCTGCAGCCGTTGCTTCATCCAGCAAAGACGCATTTGCTATTTCCATACCGGTTAAATCAATAATCATTTGCTGAAAATTAAGCAGTGCTTCTAACCGCCCTTGACTTACCTCTGCCTGATAAGGCGTATAAGCCGTGTACCAGCTGGGATTTTCCAAGACATTCCGCTTAATTACTGCAGGCAGCACGGTATCGTAATAGCCCATGCCAATTAATGAGGTAAAAACTTTATTACGGCTGCGCATTTTACGTAAATACTTAATAACCGCACGCTCGCGCATGGTATCGGTCAGCTTTAATGGCTCATCATTAAGAATATTACTAGGAATCGCTAACCCAATTAAATCCTCCAGCGAACTCAAGTCCAGTTCAGCCAACATCGCATCAGTTTGCTCAGAATTACAACCAATATGGCGCTGAATGAAATTACCACGCATTTCTAATTCATCTAAGCTAGGACGAAAATCAGGCATAATTAGCCCCTATAATATTGATGTGCAACAAAAGGAAGTTTGGTCACATGTAATGCGATTTTCTTATTTCTAATCTGTGCGTAGAGCGTTTCATCCAAACACTGCGCATCAATCAAAGCCAATGCAATCGGTTGATTTAAGCTAGGAGAAAAGCTACCGCTAGTAATGGTGCCGACCAAAACATCATCACCGCTATAAACCTGACAATGATCTCGAACGGGGATTTTTCCCTCAACAAGCAAACCAACTCGCTTACGTGCAGCTCCTTGCTGTAATTGCTGCTGAATTACTTCGGCGCCAGGATAGTCACATTTATTTTTATAAATCAACCAACTCAAACCCGATTCCACAGGACTAATAGCTTCATTAAGCTCATGTCCATAAAGGCTTAACCCTGCTTCTAAGCGTAAAGTATCTCTAGCCCCCAACCCTATCGGCTGAACTTGTGTAAAAGATAAAATCAACTCAGCTAATAATAACGTATGCTGCTTTGCAACCGAAATTTCAAAGCCATCCTCACCGGTGTAGCCACTACGACTGATAGTACATTGAATTCCATTAATATCAGTAGTCATCATTTGCATAAACGCTAGGTCACAAGCCTGAACAGATAACTCAGCCATCACATCTTTAGCGCTCGGGCCTTGCAGTGCGAATAAGCCATGTTCTGACAATAGTTGTAAATAACCCTGCAAATTACTTTGTAAATAAGCGAGGACTTTTCCCTTACAAGCCGCATTAAAAACCAGCATAAAGTCATTATCTAAACGACCAATAATCAGATCATCAATAATTCCACCTTCAGTATTCGTTAAAACAGTGTAACGCTGTTCCCCAGAGGACAATTCTAAGATATTACTTGGCACTAGTTTGTCCAGTTGTACAGCGATATTATCACCGCTCACTAGACATTGCCCCATATGAGAAATATCAAAGAAACCCGCTAGCGAGCGGCAATGTAAATGCTCTTTAATAATTCCGGTAGGGTATTGGATGGGCATTTGATAGCCCGCAAAAGAGACCATCTTGGCATTAAGTGCCAGATGAAGATCATATAAAGGTGTATGTTTAAGATCAGACATAGGCTTGCACTAGGTTGTTTGTAAGCGCTATAGTTTAGGCTTATTTACTTATATTTAATAAGTTTGAATACGGGCGAGTAATCGTTAAACTAACAACCTATAGCCAAAACCTTTTACCGTTGTAATCCACATCGGTTTTTTAGGGTTATCTTCGATTTTCTTACGCAATAAATGCATATACTGGTGCAGGTCGGCTTTTGTTGCATGACTGTTTCCAGGCCAGAGACAATTAATAATTTCCTCATCAGAAATGACTCGATCAACATCATTCGCTAGTTTTTCAAATAATTTAAATTCTTTGCAAGTTAACGATATTAACTTTTCATTTAAATATACACATTTCAATTGATTATCAATCTGAAAAGGACCGACCGACTTAATAAATTCAGTCGGTTTGTCTGCTGTGCTGCCATTTGAGTTTTCCTGGATTTCAGCATCACCAACTCTTCGACAACTTGACTGCCCTCTGCGATCAAAAAAATTGCGTCTATCACTATTTTTTCTTGATACAAAAAAACTTGCCCCTCGTTTAAACTTTCTACCAATATATTTATCCAGTTGAGCTACATCGGTTGGATCAACAAGTACCTCATCAAATTCAATATTCAGTCGGGATTTAGCACTGGCATTACTTAAGCCGCAGATGGGCACTTTTTTACTAAGGGTAAGCTGTTTCAATAATTTTTGGGTATTTTGACCGGAAAACCCCTTATCCACATCAAAGTCCCAAAAAATTAAATCCGGACTAACCGCATTAACCCTATCTGAAAACATGTTACCATCAGAAATGGTCATCAAATTGCAGCCTAAAGCATGAAAATAACCTTTGTATATGCCTGCGGCATATTGATTATTACTAACAAAAAATACTTGAAGTTTTTTAAGCATAAGCCTCACCCACACCCCTTTATCATTATAATTTACTCTCAGCGAAATCTTTTCTAAAGAGTAGATTACAAAACAATGCAAGGGGTAAGCCAAGCGAAAATAACGACCTAAAAATCAAAAACTTACAGACAAAATATACAACTAAATATAGGACATTGTAAAATTAACTGACACAAATCACACGACAAATCATTGTTAATTTAACAATGATTTGTATAAAAACCAACACAAGAGAAGAGTCCATATACTCCATGTAAATGGGCACTTATATGGGCAACACTCATTAAAAGATTGAAAATTCAAGCCATCAAGATTAGTTCTAAATAAAGATATCGTTGATTAATTATGTTTTTTTACCTTTAAATTAAGTAAATTTTACAGTTACTCAAGAAAATAACTGTAAAAACAATCAACACATAGAGCTTTCAAAGCAAATAATCCTGTAAATAGAACATGGTGACATCACAAGCTTACCATGGAGCCCCAACATCAAAAGTCATTGGCACCCTGAAATCCAACTTAAGGTCAGGCGAGTCCTCTGTAACACCAATTCCCAAAGACAAGTTAAACAAGGTCTGTTTTGCAAATTTGTAAGAATAACCAATTAATAATTGCCCGACATCCGCAGTACTACCCTCGATAGTATTGCCATTTAGTGACGAGTTAAAAACATGCCGATGCGAATAACCTAAACTGAATGAGGTACGCTCATTAAGACTAACCCCCATGCCAAAACTTATACCCAAAGTATCACCAGGGTCAAACGCACCAATATCTTCATCAGTTTTAAGATTAACAGTATAGCTCAGCCCACCAAAGAACACTGCCGGATCAGTTGGATAAAGGGCTGTAATACTAGGCTGAACGCTATAAAAACCACTTCCTGTCGCCAACTCAGTAGGAAATCTAACCCCCGGTAAGGCTATTGATTCAACATACTCGACATCAAAAGGACTTTTTCCTGTTGGAATCGTACTAATAAAATTACCTACAAAAATTGGCCATCCATCAGTACCGCTATTAAGCTGATATTTAACACCCAACTCCAAATCACCGATATTGCTCCCTGTTGCATTAAATATTGCATCATTTTCAGCCCCAATACTAACAGCCCGAGAGCGCTGTTCATCAGACCTATAAACATAAGGCACTTTAAAATCAAATTCTAATCTATCCGTAATACCGTAGCGAAGACTTAAATTTGCAAAAACGCTATGACGTTTAATTTCACGCACATCAATAAGCCCGATAACCACTGCCGGCAGAAAGGTATATGCATCCAAAAACAAACGATTGGTATCTGTAAAGTTATATTGCACAGAAGGCTCGACCACAATATTACCTTTGCGAGTTAAAACACCGCCTACAGTATCGCTAAGCCTAGGAATTTCAGGTGGTCTTTGTGTTTTCGGCTTAGGCGGTTTTTTGCCTACTGGTTTAATGGCTTGTGGGCCACTCACCTTTGCGGATTTGCTCTTCGTACTCGTTGTTTTAATAGCTTGCTGTTTATTTTTGACTGGCGTGCTTACCTTATCAGCACTCACATTGCGTGATAATGCGTTCACTTGAGACATTAATTCTTGAATTTTCTTTCCTTGAGCATTGATAAGCTGACTTTGCTTCTTAAATGCTTCCTGCTGGCTATCAATGAGTACTTTTAACTGCTCAATCTCACTCTGTGTGCTAGAGTCTGCTTGTAGCTCAGTCATATTGAAAAAAATAAAACAGCAAATAAATAACTTCAATAAGGAAAACCAAAAGCCGTTATAACTGCAAGAATTGTTGACACTCTGTTTATTGCTTATAAAAGCAGTTGATTTTATTGGATATGAAAGAGGCATCTCCTCTTTATAAAAAAAACAAAAATATAACTGTGAAATATTCTTAGTTAATGTTTTTTTTATCATATTCCATTGAGCCCCTGAGAATGAATTTTATTAAAATTGCATTAGATCACGAAAATCCATTTGTCCGTTAGCAATAGTTGCAGCCTGTTTTGCACCGCTAAGACCAATATCAAAGGTTGTGATATTTGAGATAATCCGGTTATCAATATTATTCTGAATCACAGAACTCAAGAGTGCATTACTTTGAGATAAATCATTCAGTCCTACTCTAAAAAGAGCTCCTTTAGGTAGCTGGTAACTCATAACATAATTTTCTTCGCCATCAATTAAGATCTGTCTTTTAAAACTAAAGTCAACTTCGACACCATTAGCAAGCATAAAGCCGCCTCTAACTTCAGCTAACTCACCATCAGATGCCTGCTCCCATCCTCCTAAACTATCAGCTGCAATATCAGCTGAAAAAACCAAAAGCACAGGAATGGCAATAATTAATAGTTGTCGATAAAAACCCAAACATATTTTTTTCATCACAATCACCTGTATAAAGCTAAAAATCAGAGTTACCAAGAAGCTGTATATTAAATGCTGCCAAGCTTGTTCGATCAATAGCAAGTCCTAACGGGGCTTTAATCCTCGCACTCCACTCACTGTTACTATTTAATTCGTTGGCAAGTAACTTTTTATCCTGAATTAAAAATAGAATTCTATTCCCCCACATTTCTTCAAAGTCATCCCGGGCGATGACTTTCACACCCACTGCTGGATCACCGATCAATACCTCGTATTCATTTAAGCCTTTTATAATAATAAAATGAAAATAGCCATTATTATTAATAATTGTTATGGCAGGAACTTCGGCTTTAATCAATTGATCTAAGCTTATTTTAAATCCATTTGAACGATAACCACGCTGATCAAGGTATATTTTCATATCTAACAAAGAAAAACCTTGTTTATGAATTTTCTCCTTATCTCCTGCGGCATACATCTCTTTAAATACACTCTGTTCATCGACTTCATCATCATAATGGAAGGCAAGTAAACTAGCTAAAGCAGCGGAACCACAACTAAAATCATAGCGCTGTTTATAGACAGTTTTAAAGCGTAACTCGACAAAACTTTTAACGGGGATTTGATATGTCCCTCCTGGTAAAACATTACTTAAAATAACATCACCAGCATAAACATTAGGAACGGACACTAAAAGCATCAAACCCAATCTAAAAAAGTACCTCATATAAGAGGCTACTGAAAAAAATAATTTCATTATGGCGTTATTACAAAATTCACAACCGTAGAATTTTGAATAATAACATTATTTCCTGTATTTTGAATGACGGATATTATTCCGGCAGAATTGGCAAAGGAACTGGTATCTATTATATTGTTCCCCGTCGTATTATTCACTGCCATATTATCCGTTAGTGTTGCCTGTACATTACTTTCATTAAGTACAGAAAGATCAACACCACCTTGGCCACGCTCTTCATCTAGGTATTCAAGCAACACAATATGCTCGCTATACCCACTCCAAATAACGTCTTCTGACCAAGCACTCTTAACAATAAGGAGACTCAGGATGCAACAGATCCAGATTCTTTTCATACCCCCCCCTTATGTAGTTATGTTACACACTTAGAAAAAACCAATGAGTGGCAACAAAATGCACCACTCATCAGTTTCACAGCTCATCGCAGCTAAAAATCAACTGCGCTCAAGAACTTATGGATTAACATTAACTGTACCGCTGATAGCAACACCTTGTTGTATCAAAGAAGAACCACCGAGGTTTTGCGCGTTTTGATTAATACCCGCAGCACCATTAAAGGAGTTATTTACATTGTTATTTCCAGTCCAAGTTGGAGTGTGACCTTGCATACCGCCCATTTCGCCAGCAGCGGCATACCCAGCACCAGCACCAGTTACAGAGCCATCTAAAGAAGCTGTATTCACTGAATAAGATGAAGTCGCATTACCAGTAATAGCTGCAGCAGAACCATTAGAAGCATCTGCAGAGGTATAAGCACTGTTATCACTATTATTTACAGTCGCATCACCACCACCATTTGCAGCGGCACTACCTTCAGAAGCTTCTGCATAGCTATTATCTATATTAGTTGTGCTGTTATTACTGCTATCTACAATAGCATCACCACCGCCATTTGCAGATGCATTACCCATACCCATTGCACTAGCAGAGCTATTATCACTACGATCAGACTTTGCAGTACTGTTATAGTTCGCTGCTGCATCAGTAGCTGAGGCGTAGCTGTTATCGCTCCAATCATCATGACTATCAACTGCACTGTTATCGCTGTTGTTGTCATTGCTGTCATGAGTACTCTTATCATTCAGAACATCTGATACTGCCACATCTGTATTGCCTACATCTGAGCTGCTGTTATCATCGTTGCTGTCGTTGGTACTTTTATCGTTCAACACATCAGTTACAGCGACATCGGTATTACCCACATCTGAACTGCTGTTATCATCATTGCTATCTGTAGTACTTTTATCATTCAGAATGTCTGTTGCAGCAACATCAGTATTACCTACATCTGAACTGCTATTATCATCATTGCTATCTGTAGTACTTTTATCATTCAGAATGTCTGTTGCAGCAACATTGGTATTACCGGCATCGGTAGTACTGTTATCATCATTGCTGTCATTGGTACTTTTATCATTCAGAATGTCTGTTGCAGCAACATCGGTATTGCCGGCATCGGTAGTGCTGTTATCATCATTGCTGTCATTGGTACTTTTATCATTCAGAATGTCTGTTGCAGCAACATCGACATTACCAGCATCGGTAGTGCTGTTATCATCATTGCTGTTATTAGTACTTTTATCATTCAGAATATCTGTTGCACCAACATCGACATTACCAGCATCGGTAGTGCTGTTATCATCATTGCTGTCATTAGTACTTTTATCATTCAGAATATCTGTTGCACCAACATCGATATTACCTGCATCAGCAGTGCTATTGTCGTTAGTACTATCAGTTGCACTGCTATCGTTATTAGAATTTGCAGTATTATCTATATTGTCATTAGTACTATTATCGACAGACGATTGTGACTCATCATTTGCTGAACTAGATCCAGCTCCGCTCGTATCTGCCGAAGTAGTCACTTCACCTTCCGCGTATACCGCTGAAGACAAGCCTAAAGCAAGTGCGATACTTACTGCCATTATTGATTTATTAAATTTCATTTTTCCATCTCCTAAAAAGGTTTATATCAAATGAGGTTCCATTATTAAGATACCTCACCCAATATCACTGGATAACTTCCAAGTTACTTTATTCATTTAAAATGAATGATGAGCGGTAAATACCTTAACTTAACCTTACCACTCACCACCCCAAAGATCTCTGCAGCTAGAAACTGACAGTGATAACGATCTTATTGGCCAACATTAACCGTTCCACTGATAGCAACACCTTGTTGTATCAAAGAAGAACCGCCAAGGTTTTGTGCATTCTGATTAATACCAGCAGCGCCATTAAATGAGTCAGTTACATTATTATCTCCAGTCCAAGTTGGAGTGTGGCCATGCATACCACCCATTCCGCCACCAGCATATCCAGCACCAGCACCAGTTACAGAGCCTTCTAAAGAAGCTGTATTTACTGAATAAGATGAACTCGCATCACCTGTAACAGTAGCAGCAGAACCATCAGAAGCAGATGAAGCATTAGTAACGCTATTATCACTATTGTCGACGCTTGCACTGCCACCGCCGTTTGCAGCCGCACTACGATGAGAAGCTGTTGCATAACTATTATCTATATCAGTTGTGCTGTTATCACTGCTATCTACGATCGCATCTCCGCCGCCATTAGCTGCTGCAGAGCCATGACCCTTTGCACTCGCAGAACTATTATCACTACGGTCTGACATTGCAGTACTGCCGTTGTTAGCTGCGGCATCAGTTGCCGATGCATAGCTGTTATCACTGTTATCATCATTACTATCAACAGTGCTGTTATCACTGTTATCATCATTGCTATCATGAGTACTCTTATCATTCAGTACATCAGTTACAGCAACATCTGTATTATCTACATCAGTATTACTGTTATTGTCATTACTATCATTAGCACTTTTATTATTAGCAACATCAGTCACAGCAACATCTGTATTATCTACATCGGTATTGCTGTTATTGTCATTGCTGTCAGTAGCACTTTTATCATTAGCAACATCAGTTACAGCAACATCTGTATTATCTACATCGGTATTACTGTTATTGTCATTGCTGTCAGTAGCACTTTTATCATTAGCAACATCAGTCACAGCAACATCTGTATTATCTACATCAGTTGAGCTGTTATTGTCATTGCTGTCGTTAGCACTTTTATCATTAGCAACATCAGTTACAGCAACATCTGTATTATCTACATCAGTTGAGCTGTTATTGTCATTGCTATCGTTAGCACTTTTATCATTAGCAACATCAGTTACAGCAACATCTGTATTATCTACATCAGTTGCGCTGTTATTGTCATTGCTGTCACTAGTACTACTATCATTACTTGAATCAGCAGTATTACCGATATTGTCATTAGCACTGTTATCAGTTGACGCTTTTGAACTGTCATTAGCTGAACTAGAAGCATCTCCACTTGTATCAGCAGAAGTAGTCTCACCTTCCGCATATACAGCTGAAGACAAGCCTAAAGCAAGTGCGATACTAACTGCCATTATTGATTTATTAAATTTCATTTTTCTAACTCCTCGGAAAACAAGATTTACATCAGATGGAAAATCATTAGGATTCACCTGACATCACAGGATAACGACCAAAAGTTACCTTGATTTTCATTCTTCTCCGATTCCACTTAAATTTACATAAAAGGAAAATCAAAATTCACTTAAAAATTAAGTTTATTTATCAAAATGAGTTTAAATTTTAGAACAGATGATTGATCGTTCACCAACAATCACATAGAGAAAGAGATGGTAAGACAATGAGTTGCGCGATCATAGCAGCGAGGAACGCCACTTGACGATAAACAAAAAAGGCAGAGCCACACTCGCGCGCATGACCCTGCCTTGCATTTATAAAATAGTCTAAAAAACTAATCCCGAATCAACCTAATCCGAAATGAACGCCCTTTTAATTGGCCTTGGCCTAGTTTTTTCAATGCGATTTGCGTAACTTCACGCTTAACAGCAACATAGGCCCAGCTATCAAAAACATTAATTTTACCGACCTGATTACCTGCGACACCCTTTTCTCCAGTCAATGCACCTAAAATATCACCTGGGCGTACTTTTTGCTTTTTACCACCTTCAATTTGTAACGTTGCCATTTCAGGCCCAAATACTGGCTTATCCAAAACATTAATCGACGGCAAAGGCTCACCTTCTATCGCTATATCTAAATAATTACCCAGGGCGATCACTTTATGACTTTCTTTATCGCTAATTAAAGAACAAGCTATGCCTTTACTGCCGGCCCTTCCTGTACGACCAATACGGTGTATATGGATTTCAGGATCACGCGCAATATGATAATTAATCACCGCATCCAAAGAATCAATATCCAAACCACGTGCTGCAACATCGGTTGCAACCAAGATAGAAACACTTTTATTAGAAAATCTCACTAAGGTTTGGTCTCGGTCTCTTTGGTCTAAATCACCATGTAAAGCCATCACACTAAAACCAAAATGATGCAACTCATCGGCTACTTCCTGAGCATCTTTCTTAGTATTACAGAAAATAACAGTTGATTCTGGCCTATGCTGCAAAAGTAATAAACGCACAGCCGTCAAGCGCTGATCATTATCATCAACCTTATAAAAATGCTGCTTAATACTGAGCTCGTCATGTTTAAATTCAACTTTCACCATCACTGGCTCAAGCATAATACGCTGAGTGATAGACTTTATTTCTTCAGGAAACGTCGCACTAAATAATAACGTTTGGCGTTGCTCAGGCATTAAGTCGACAATATCCTCTACCGCCTCTTGAAAGCCCATTTCCATCATACGGTCTGCCTCATCCAACACAAAGGTATTCAAATCATCAAGGCGTAAAGTCCCTTTGCGTAAATGCTCATCAACACGACCCGGCGTGCCCACCACAATATGCGCGCCATGCTCTAGTGATCCGACTTGAGGCCCAAAGGGTACGCCACCACATAAAGTTAATACTTTAATATTATGGATTCCACGCGCCAATCGACGAATCTCTGTTGCGACCTGATCAGCCAACTCTCGAGTTGGGCAAAGCACTAGCGTTTGTATACGAAAGCGTTTTACATTAAGGTTTTCCAATAAGCCTAATCCAAAAGCAGCTGTTTTTCCTGAGCCCGTTTTCCCTTGGGCAATAACATCTTTCCCTGCCAAAATATGCGGTAAACTTTGCGCTTGGATGGGCGTCATCGTCTCATAACCCAAGGTTGACAGGTTGGATAGTAAACCAGGTTTTAATTTAAGTGTTGAAAAAGGGGTTTGGCTCAAAGGAATTTCCTGTATTTAATGGCAAGTAATGAACTCTACATAAGAGCCATAAACTTAATAGCTTGCTATTAAGCCATAAACTGAAAAAACTTTCTGCTATTTATTGCACTCCTGCAACCAGAAATCCAGAAGCACACTTAAACTCATTGTGTATGACTACTTAAGGTTAAAACGTATATACTCAATCATTACCCCCCCCTCATTTATAATCCTCCTTAAATATATTGATACTCTCTTTGCTCAATACCACCCCCCAAATAAAGTCCAAAGGAAGCAAGATGATGAAATTAAAAACACAAATAAGCACCATCACCTCTGCATTGCTTATCTCAGGGTGTGTTACAAGCTCTGATAGCAAGCTAATGAAGATGCAGAATGAACTTGATCAATCACGAATTCAAAAAAATGAACTAGAAACGAAGATCAAAAAGTCCAACCAGACCATACTGCAACTTACTGACTTGAATCGTCAGTTACAATCAGCTAAAGCTTCACCTGTTAGCAATCACCAACTAGAGTCAACTAACGCAGAACACGTCAATACTGCTAATGATTTATTATCACCAAAAACACCACCCTTAATTCCCACTAACGCAACTACTGACGAGTGCTACGCCAGAATTCTAATGCCGACAACAGTTGCCAGCACTGAACAGCAAGAAGCAGTTAGCTTTTTACATTGGCACGCTATTTTGTGTAGCATTAATATCACCCCAATTATTGTGCGCAAACTACAACAAGCATTATTAGCAGCAGGGTACAATCCTGGCATTATTGACGGAATTATCGGCTCAAGTACTGTTCGCGCCATTGCAAGCTACCAAAAAGAGAAAAACTTAGCAGTAGGTCAAATCACTATCGACACCCTTAAGTCACTAGGTATAAATAACTAAAAGCCTCAAGCCACCCTTAACCACAGTAACCATTCATGCTTGCTATATCTCACTTATCAACTGCGCTAAGCCTCACTTATCAGGCTACACCCACACCAAAACCTAGCGAAGTATTAATAAAAGTCCATGCTGCCGGAATAAACCGGCCCGACATTATGCAACGCCAAGGACTTTATCCACCTCCTGAAGGGGCTTCGGATATTTTAGGTTTAGAAGTTGCCGGTGTTATTGTTGATTTAGGTAATACCCAATCACATTTAAAAATCGGTGATAAAGTCTGCGCTTTAGTTACAGGTGGAGGCTATGCCGAATATTGCACTGCGGCCGCATCATTATCCTTACCCATTCCAAAAGGCTTGAGCTTTACACAAGCCGCTGCGTTGCCCGAGACCTATTTCACCGTTTGGAGCAACCTATTTGACCGCGCTCAACTAAAAGCTAATGAAACGGTATTAATTCATGGCGGCAGTAGCGGTATAGGCACTACCGCAATACAACTCGCAAAAGCCTTTGGCGCTAACGTAATTATTACTGCAGGTAGCGATGAGAAATGTCAATTCTGTACAGAACTAGGTGCTGATCTAGCGATTAATTACCACGAACAAGATTTTGTTCAAGCAATCAAAAATCATACTAATGGCAACGGCGTGGACGTTATATTAGATATGATTGGCGGTGATTATTTCCCACGCAATATAAAATGCCTGAATTTTGATGGCCGCTTAGTGCATATTGCTTTACAAAATGGTATCAAGGCAGACATTAATCTATTACCCGTTATGCTCAAGCGCTTAAGTATTACAGGCTCCACTCTGCGCGCCCGTAATACCGACTTTAAGGCCGCAATAGCTCAGCAATTACAAAAAAATGTTTGGCCTTTATTGGCAACGGGGCAAATAAAACCTATCATTCACCAAACCTTTCCTTTAGCTGAAGCCAAAAAGGCGCATGCATTAATGGAATCCAGCCAGCATATCGGCAAAATCATTTTAACGGTCTAAATATGGAATTTACTACTCTCATCTCCCCCGAAGACTTGGCCAGCAATATCAACCAAAGCAACTGGTTTATATTTGATTCGCGTTTTAATTTAGCCGATACCCAAACCGGTGAAACAGCATATCGACACGGACATATCCCTAATGCCAGATACGCTCATTTAGATCGTGATTTATCCTCAGCTATAAACTCATTTACTGGTCGTCACCCTTTACCTGATTTCAATGCGCTAATAAAAAAATTAAGCGCATGGGGCGTGACCAATACCAGCCAAATTGTTATTTATGATGATGTTAGTGGAGCTATTGCGAGTCGCTTCTGGTGGTTATTACGCTATTTAGGCCATGAGAAAGTAGCTGTTTTAGACGGCGGATTATCTTATTGGCAAAAACAGGGACACCCAATCACGACTCATCTGCCTAAATCAACCCCTGCTATCTATCGTCCGTATGTAAACTGCTCAGCTTTAGTGAACGTGCAAACATTAGAACAAGAGCTAGCTAAAAATAGCATTACATTAATTGATGCCCGTGCCGCCGAACGTTATCAAGGCAAAATCGAACCTTTAGATCCTGTTGCCGGACATATTCCCAAAGCACTAAACCGACCTTTCCAATTGAATTTAGATACCCAAGGCCGATTTTTACCAGCAGCTGAATTACAGCAACAATTTCACGAATTAATCGGTCAAACTCCTGCCACACAAGTCGTGCATATGTGTGGTTCAGGTGTCACGGCTTGTCACAATTTATTGGCTATGGAAATAGCGGGGTTAGCCAGCTCTAAACTTTATGCAGGCTCTTGGAGTGAATGGATACGCAATAAGAACCGTGCCATTGCATCCGATGCTTAGCACATAGGAGACCTCGCTTAAGCGAGGTAGTGTATTTATGGTAATCATTGCAACTACCCTACCTAAGCAGGGACTTCTGTATACCCTCACTTGAAATATCGACCTCTCACCACCATATAATAAGCAAGCTTTACGCTAATCCATCTATTACTCTCCTAAAATGATCAACAAACTAGGAAATCATTATTTCTACCTGTTTTCAGAAAAAATACAATGGTTTAGCTAATAGATCACCCATTCAAAACCTCAAAAATAACTGCATTTTTTATTTATCAAGGAAATCTAGTAATTTATTTCATGCCTACACCTAAGTTCCTGTAGACTACGTGTCCGCACTAAGAAATGGAACAGTCATCATGCCCGCTTTTCGGACATTATTTCCTTCCTATCGCAAAAAGTAATTCCAATTTAAAAGAGAAAATCTATGAGTTTTGCCTCCCTAGGCCTATCCCCCCCTATTCTTGAAGCTGTAACCGCACAAGGTTATGACACACCCACCCCCATACAATCACAAGCAATTCCAGCAATTCTCGAAGGTAAGGATGTTATGGCTGCCGCACAAACCGGCACGGGAAAAACGGCGGGCTTTACATTACCTTTATTAGAGTTACTCTCTAAAGGTCAACGCGCACCAGCAAACCAAGTACGTGCATTAGTTTTAACGCCAACACGTGAACTAGCCGCTCAAGTTGAAGAAAGCATCACAAACTATGGTAAAAACTTACCGCTAAAGTCTGCCGTTGTTTTTGGTGGCGTAAAAATAAATCCACAAATGATGCGTCTACGCGGCGGCGTGGATATCCTAGTGGCAACGCCAGGTCGACTATTAGATTTATATAACCAAAATGCCGTTAGATTTTCACAGCTAGAGATCTTAGTCTTAGATGAAGCTGATCGCATGTTAGATATGGGCTTTATCAACGATATTCGTAAAATATTATCCTTCTTACCTAAGCAACGTCAGAACTTATTATTCTCTGCCACCTTCTCAAATGAGATTCGTCAGTTAGCAAAAGGCATTGTCCATAACCCTGTAGAAATGTCGGTCAGCCCACGCAATACGACAGCAGAAACAGTAAAACAATGGATTTGTCCGGTTGATAAAAAACAAAAAGCCCCCTTACTAACAAAGTTAATCAACGAACAGAACTGGCAACAAGCACTGGTATTCACTAGAACTAAGCGCGGTGCAAACCAACTTGCCAGTCACTTAGAAGCAGAAGGTATTCAATCTACCGCTATTCATGGCAATAAAAGCCAAGGCGCACGCACCAGAGCCTTAGCTGATTTTAAAGCCGGTACAGTGCGAATTTTAGTTGCTACAGATATTGCCGCGCGTGGTTTAGATATTGACCAACTACCCCAAGTGGTGAATTTTGACTTACCGAATGTTCCTGAAGATTATGTGCATCGTATTGGCCGTACCGGTCGTGCAGGTGCATCAGGCCAAGCCGTATCCTTAGTCAGCGCCGATGAATTTGAGCAGCTATCTGATATTGAACGTCTTATTCAGCAGTTACTAACTCGTGAGATTATTGAGGGTTTTGACCCTGTACATAGCTTACCGGAATCACGCTTAGATACACGCCCGTTCAAGGCTAAAAAACCGAAAAAACCAAGAGTAGAGCACCGCGATGGACAGCGCTCTGGCACCAACAAACAAGGCAATAGTCCTAGCAGTAGAAATCGTAACAATAGATCACGCTCTCGTGGCTCAGCTACAGCTAAGTAAGGTATTCAAGCTCTAGCAATACTTTGTGGGAGGGGGGGGGTAACCGCGACGTGTATGAAATCGCGGCTAAAAGTCCCTCCCACAAAATAGAGCCATCCCAGGTTATTTTGCCAGCCAATGCTGCACCGCTAGATTTAATTTAGACTTATCGCCAGCGCTAAAATTATCAGCATCAAAGCGATACCGATAATGCAGTTTACTGATTTCAATTAAAGAATGATCATCAATGCGCTTAGCCCACACCGCAATAGACTCATTTTTCTTACGTGCCTTATCGGTCTTCGCTAAGGCTTGACCGATTAGATACAAACCTGAATCTTGCCCAGGGTAATCTCGCTTCTCTACCTTCTCGCTAGAATCAGCCTCAGTACGCAATAAATACTGCCTTGAAGCCCACAAACGCCACAATAAAACTAACACCAATAGCACCATAATGAATATTTGCATGGAATAATCATTATTCACATCGCCTGCTAGCGCTTGCTGATAACGCCACTGTTTATAATAAAAATGTAGTCTAGAAAATAAATCATAAACAGGCTGCCATAAATCCGCCTGCTCTTCCTCCATATCCAACCATTGCGCGGGCGTTGCATCAACGGCTTGCCATTGCCCATTAATTGCCGCGATTGCCCAAGCATGTGCATGCCGACGGCGCACGATATACAACTGCTCTGCCTCACTGTATTCCTGCATCGCATAACCATTCGCCAAGCGCGCAGGAATACCATAACTGCGCAATAACAAGACACTAGCGACCGCAAAATATTCACAATGCCCTGCTTTACGTTCTAGCATAAACGTCTCTAAGGCTTTATCCGCATTCGCTTCTTTGCCTAAAAATAAACTGTAATAATAATTGCGTTGAAAATATTCTTTAATCGCCAAAGCAATCTGCGCTGGCTCTTGTTGCTCAAGCTTTAATTCTTGCTTAATGGTTTTCAGCCAAGCCTGATGCTGTGGCGGTATTTGTAAATCCAGTTCGCTAGTTTCAGCAAACGCTTGCCCCGTATAATCCACCTGATAATTAACAAAGTCAGGGGCTTCAGTTAATTTTACTGCACCTAATGGCGTGTATTGTAATTGCGCGCCTTCTAAGCCCTTAATACCCACCGTACCACTAGGTAAGGCCAATATCGTTGTGCGTTTAACTGATTGAAATACGTCTAGTTGTTTTATCCGCTTATTTTTAGCAAGCACTGAATAATTAGGCTGATCACTAAAAATACGCTTTGAAGCTAACCACGACTGACCTAAATAACGATCATAACTCGATTGTAGCAACAATAAAGGCTCAGATGACTTAACCCGAAATTCAATTTTATTCGACAGTTTCAAATCACCTATATCGCCAATCGAAGTCATACTTTTAAACGGGTCGGTTTGCCAATCGCTTAATAACTCCACCCAAAAATCTTCACTAACCACCTGTAATTGACGTAAAGAAAATTGCCCCGCATAAGATAGCCCGACTGCAAAACCTATAGCAATAAACCAAAGTACAAACGAACTATTCTTTGAACGTACAGTCCATAAAATAGCACTGAAACACACCGTTATTAACACAAAATAAAGCCATGACTTATCATTCGCTGCACCCGCAGATAACAGACAAATAGCGGCATAAGGCAGCTGAAAATCAAGCTGCTCTTGTTTATCTCTTTTGCGTACCGAATAAAACAACGTGCCCATCGGCAATTGATTATGCACACTATATAATTGCGCCAATAATACCGGTGCAAAAAAGGCAGGCAGCCATGCTAATAAAATAAAAACTGGCTTTTGATCAGTATGTGCAAATAAAAAATAAAGTAATGCGGCCACAAACAATACCGTAACAAAATCACCAATACGATAAAACTGCGTCACCTGTAGGTCCCAGCGCCAAGCACTTAAAAACCGCCCCACTATCAGCAAAACTAAAATAATGGTAGCCAGCCAATTTTGCGTTAGCCAGCCCCAGCTTATGAGTGACAACAAACTAATGATCATACAGCCGCCAAATCCTCTGCAATATGCTGTACATCAATCAAATAAAAATGTTCAGGCGTATACTTTAATTCTGCTTTAATCAGGGAACCATCATGTATTAAAAAAACCGCCAACGGCACACCTTGTGCCTTTAGCTTCTGTATAAAATCCTGACGCTGCATATCCCAATGTAATAAAACACAAACTAAACTACTGCATTTCTGAATATGCGCCTGCACCGCTTGCATTAATTGAGAAAAAGACTCTACACCACTAGGCTGAACTGCCGCTAAAATCTCTTGTAAATGTGGTAAATGATCCACACCTCTCCCAGCGGTGAACCGGTGCGCCTCATGACCAACAAACATTAAATCCAACAAAGCATCCTGCTGCCGTTCACTCATAACTAACGATGCCGCCACTGAAGCCGCCGCCTCAAACAACTCTCGATTTAGAGGGCCTAGTTCAGAATCTAACACCAAAGCTCTACGCACAAAATATTCATCCTGGTACTCTTTAACAATCAACTTACCCTGCCGCGCAAAACTTTTCCAATGAATCCGATTTAAAGCATCCCCTTGCCGATACTCACGTAAAGACATAAATTCAGATGAATCCCCAACGGAATTCGCCAAACTAACACCACCGGATTGATAATGTCGTTTACCACTTAAAGCCAAAGTTTTAACAGGATAACGCCGAGGTAATACCCAACAACTTTGCACTTGAGGCGCAAAATACAAACGCTGAAACAAGCCCAATAAATCCGCTTTGGCAATATAAGCCCCAGAAAAATTTAATTTGCCGCGCCTTAGCGGAGTACAGGATAATTTAACTTGCTCTGACTGCTGGGCACCAAGAAAAGCAATTGTTTTCTCATCAATATAAGCCCCCCGTTGATAGATCAAATAACGCCGCCAATGACGAAAGCTCACAGCTCTTTTATACCAAGACTTATCAGCCAATTGGTAGAAATCAGCTAGCTCCGCGTTATTAGGAAAATGCTCTATTAATTGCTCAACTAAAGCTAAATCACGGTAATTATGTTTTGTGCTGTTGTTCACCGTTACACTATAAATAAAAGGTTCCCCCACCGTCGCATAGCGTAGCAACTGACGAGTAATAGTCACCCTTAAGCGATTAAACAAACTACCTAATAAAGCAAAAACCAGCAATACCAAAACAAAAACAAACAATTGATAAGTCGTGCTGGACTTAGTATCTACGCCATACACACCTGCGACCAAACAGACGATCAAACATAATTTACCCATCAAGGTAAAATGCAAGCGCATCCAGCGACTGACACGAAACACCCGCATATATTGACGCAATACCCAGCGGCTTAACATCACTAAACTGGCACAAGCACTTGCTGAACAATATCACGTACTAACGCTTCCGCATCGACACCTGAGAACTGACTTTGTGCTTCTAAGCCCAATCGATGCGCAATAATCGGTACAGCTAATTCTTGAATCACATCAGGCGTGACAAAATCATAACCATCAATTAAAGCCAAAGCCTGTGCGCACTTCATTAAAGTTAATGAAGCTCGCGGACTTGCTCCTAATTTAACTTCATCCACACTGCGCGTTGCCGCAACTAACGCCACAATATAACGCTGCAATTCCACACTAACCGGTACTTGTTTCACTTGCTGTTGTAATAACTGTAACTCGGTAAATTTAATACAGGCAGTTAAAGTCTCAACGGGATGTGCTTGACCCTGAGATTGCAAAATGGCGACTTCTTGCTCTTGTGAAACATAGCCCAAACTAAATTTCATCGCAAAACGGTCTAATTGCGCTTCGGGCAAGGGATAAGTCCCATGAAATTCCACTGGATTTTGCGTGGCAATAACAAAAAATGGCGCTGGTAAGCGACGAATATTACGCTCAATACTCACTTGATTTTCCGCCATTGCTTCTAATAATGCAGACTGCGTACGCGGTGAAGCGCGATTAATTTCATCCGCCAATAGAATATGACAAAACACCGGCCCTTGCTCAAAACGAAAACTTTGCTGCTGTTGATCAAAAATAGAAATACCTAAAATATCCGATGGCAATAAATCAGGGGTAAATTGAATACGCTGAAAATCAGCCTCACAAGATAAAGCCAGAGCCTTAGCTAAAGTCGTTTTTCCCGTTCCCGGCACATCTTCCAGCAAAACATGCCCGCCCGCACTAAAAGCCGCCAACAACCACTGTAAAGTACGCTGCTGGCCTAAGATCACTAGCCCTAAATTTGTTTGTAACTTGCCAATTATTTCTCGTGCTTGGTCAAAATCGCTCATAAGCTTGTTTTATAGTTAAATACGCATTTAAACTACCAGCATTAAACTAAGTCAGCAATTATTTTTCTCAAGCTTAAACACAGAGTAAAATACAAAAAGGTAGGGCGGACTTCAGTCCGCTAATATAATCCAGAATATACGCAATAATGCTCTCGGCTTAAAGTCCTCTCCTACTGGAGAAAAGGCTTAGTCAACAGCATTGAGCACACAAGCGGACTGAAGTCCGCCCTACTCTTACACACTCACAAACCGCTTCGGCCAATAAAAACTATGTCAAAAAAAACAAGAACAAAGCAACATATACTTAATTACAACCCCGTCGCCGATACTGCAACTTATGAAATCACCAATGCGCCAATTTTAGATCAACGCTTTCGTAATCTGCCGCAAGATATTCAAGATGAATTTAACGCAATTTCAGAACAAGCGGAAACTAATGGCGCAGAAGTTATTCCACGTTTATTAGAATTAGTAGAATCCTATCCTCTACCCTTGATTTACAGCTGTTTGGCAATTGCTTACGGGCGAGTTGATCCAAAAAAGCAAAAACTAGTGATTGCCGAAAATTATCAGAAAAACCCTAAAAATATCTTTGCGCGCTGTAACTACGCTAGGTTATGTTTAGCAGAAGATAACCCCGATGAAATTCCTACAATATTTGCCAATCAATTTGACTTGAAATCGCTATACCCAAAAAGAAATCAATTTCATATTACTGAATACACCGGCTTTACTTCGGTATTTTGTCAGTATTATGCCGCGAAGGAACAAACCGAACAGGCAGAGGAATTATTTACCAGCATGCAAAGTATCGCCCCAGAATCGAACGAAACCCAGCAGGTTAAAGACCTGTTGCATCCGACATTTTTACAGCGTATCAATAAGAAATTGTTTGGTTAAATAAGAAGAAATCTACCCGTTCATAGTCTCTGCAACCACTCGTAGGGCGTGGCTTCAGCCCGCCTTTCAGTTAAATAAATAATATGCGGATCTCGCCTTTTGTAGGAGTAGCTTTAGCCACGATATCGCGACTAAAGTCGCTCCCACAGAATATTTATGATCTCATGTTATTTAGCTCCAGCTCCTAAGAGCAATATAATACTGGGTATCTCGGTATTATTAACGGATGTTACACACAACTTAATAGCGCTAATTTGTATGCGGAGCGATGAGAATTCATACGGGGATGCTGAGCGTCACAAACTGCATTCCCACGCAGAGCATGGGAACGAGGTTTGGGTGGTTTATTTATTGCGAGCTAAACAACTAAGCTTTTGTAGCCCGCATGCAACCCAGTGGAATACGGGAATCAGGTGCATCGACTATCCCGTATTCCGCCGGCTTCATACGGGCTACGGGATTATCAATCACCACAAGATGGATTTATATCTACTGCTGGGGTTGGGGCATTTAGGTATAAAATTCGGTCGTCATTTTGACGGTGCTGCTCCTGAACAGTTGCAGTGCCTGAGTCGTCTAAGATTTGAGTATCAATATCGCCATTAGCTAAACTAATACCACCTCCAAAACCTGCAGAAACTAAACGTGCACAATCTCCAGAAACGGCAGTTATATCCCAATTAGAACAAGTAGTAACTTGAAGAATCATAGGTCTCCCCCAACTATCAAGAATGATAGTCTGGCCATCTGCTAAGACTTTATTCGTATAAGTTAAACTTTTAAAGTTTGCTAGTAATACTCCCTCATTCGTACTATCTAATACCATCCCACCCTGCACATAAGGCCCACGCCAGCCCACTTGACTATCAGGGTCAAAAACTGACCATTCAGTTGGTTTCGTCATTAAATACTCAAGGCTATAATCAGTCAGATCAGTTTTATCTTTAGTATCTTTAGGGAAATATCCCAACGTATCCAAATAATACCTATCCATAATCGCTTTTTTAATATTCGCCATCGACACATCGGTTGCATCACAAAGCACTTTACGGCTGGTACCGCCAATATAGGGAATTGCCAAACCTGCCAATGCGATCAAAATTAAAAGCACCACAGTCAGCTCAAGTAGTGTCACACCCTTTTGATTATTACCTTTCATTCTTTGTCCTCATTTATTTCTAGCATCAGCTATTCTTGCAGTACCTTTCCCGTATTCCGCAAGCTGCATACGGGCTACTTTATATCATTTTTTGCTAGACACATTAATGTAGGGTATGCATCGCATACCTTGCCCGTACAAAAGGTACGCAATGCGTACCCTACTATAATCGTGGGTATCTGTATGTTAAAGCTCTGTTAATAACCGCTTTATACCGCTTAAGCTGGCGACAACATCGGGGCAATTAAACTCTTTAATTGTGCGCGATCAATCGGCCCGACATTTTGCCAAACAATCTGACCCTCAGGCGATATTAAAAAATGCGTTGGTGTCATACGTACCCCGCCGAACGCTTCTGCATATTTGCCTTGTTTATCAAAAATCACTTTATAAGGTAATGACCTGCTTTCTGTCATTGCTTTAATATTCGGCAAAGAATCATAAGATAAAGCCACCGCCAATGTGGTGTAACCTTGAGCCTGATATTCCTTATGCAAAGCGATCAAGTCATCAATTTCCATTACACATAAACCACAACTCGTTGCCCAAAAACTCACCAATACCGGCTTGCCTTGTAATGCTTGCAAGCTCAAGCTTTCACCGCTCAACGTGCTTAGCGTCAATTCAGGAGCCATAGGCGCAGGTTTTAGCCAGTAATCCCAAGCATTCGCGCCAGCAAGTACCAGCAGTAAAATGACGCTCATGGTTATTTTTGTTTTAGACATTTTTTATCGGTTCCTGTTTATTTTTGATATAAATAATTGTATTTTGTTCGACCGTACCCCATATGCAGCCTGCGGAATACGGGAATGCAACCACCTCCCCCGCACCCTACATTACGCCTTCGTAGCATTTGCTTATCCAACCCCGTATTCCGAAAAGCTTCATACGGGCTACCTTTCACCAAAGTTTTGGCTACTATTAACACCGTTTAATCCCCAATTCGGCTCGAGCTGGCCTTGCTCGACAAATTGATGGAACGAAGAATATGGCCAATCGACAACGGATTCGACCCAGCCGTGTTTTACCGGATTAAAGTGTATGTAATCAATATGGTTCAATAAGTCCGCTTCATTCCGAATGGTATGTTCCCAATAGCGCGATTGCCATAGATTCCCTAGTTCCCACAGTCTCCGTGGGAATTCATACGGGAACGCTCTGCGTTCCGTGACGCAGAGCGTCACAAACTGCATTCCAACGCAGAGCGTGGGAACGAGATTTAGGCGATTTAACCAGCAAGTGAGTAAATCGACTTTTGATCGAACGCCAGCGCATCGCATATTTGTCATCGCCTTCGGGTAATTGCCACACACAATGTAGATGTTCCGGCAAAATCACAATAGCAATAATGACAAACGGATATTGTTTTTTCACATAAGCAAATGATTCCCTCAATGCATCAATATGCGCAGTCAAATAGTTTGCCTGCCGATTTTTAAGCGTCAGCGTAAAAAAGTACGTCCCGCCCTCAACATAAACCCGCCGGTAATTGACCATACACCCTCCGTAGCCCGTATGCAGCCTGCGGAATACGGGAGTGCGACCACCCAAGTCAATATTTACAAAATACCATTACAAAAGCCACCGATGCACCGTAATCCGAGTTATCCCTCATAGCATTGTGTTTTACCCAGCCCCATATTCCGCAAGCTGCATACGGGCTACTTGCTATACGTTACCAATTAATTATAGGAAGCGTTGCATTAGGCACAAGTTTTAATAACAATTGATCTTTATTACTCCAAGTCCCCCCAAGTTGTGGACCCGTTATACCTGTGCATAAAACACCATTAGCTCCTGTCCCCATATTGCTGCAGCTGCTTTCAGCAGGTGTTGCGCCTACCAACCATTGTCCGTTATGAGTTTCACAGTTAGCCTGAGTAAAATTTGCATGTGTCCCAGTATTAATACATATTGCAGGATAAGTTACATCATCGTCATTCGCGTCACATACGGCATCATCAGAAGGGTATATACCTACCGAAATATTACCAATTGGAATTCTTTGAGCGGTACCATAGTTAATAAGATGATTTTGACTATCTTCAGTAATAGATGAATTAGCCGAATAATACGATGTAGAGTTTCTTGTAACTTTAAAGCAAACATTGCGAGTACTTGTCCATAACCCCCCACCTTTTTGGCAGTTATTTTCATGGGCTGATTCCCAGTTACCCAAAGCAGTATCGCAAGCAGTTTTAGTTAAATTAGTGCTCGGAGACGTATCACAACCTAACCAAGATGCCCTTGCTTGTTCGCAAGTTACTTGGGTTGTATTCAATGGATTACTACAAATACCAATAGCCCAAACTCCTAATGCTGTCGTACAATCAGATTCAATTACATTAACCAATGGATCAACGGTACAAATACCTATTGGTGTCCACGCTCCTGAAACTGAGGCACACAGCCCTGAACTAGTATTAATTGAAGGGTCAACACTACAAACACCAATACGCCAATCTGACCGTGGTTGTAGACAGTTTGTATACACACCATAAACTGGGTCACTACAAACTGCATTTAAACATTCACCATTACTTGGCGTAGGCACTACTGCTTGTAAGCTTGCAATATCCACTGTCCAATCTGCGTTATTTATAGATGGACTGGAAGTGCTTAATCCCGCAGGATAATCTAAATCATAGATTCCCGTCCCACCCACAGCCTGATCTTTACCTTTGCTTAATATGATTAAATCACCTGAATTAATAACCGGACTAGATGTATAGCAAGCTCCAGCGACACTGGCACCTAAACAAACTTCCCAGCCATAATTATGATCCGTTAACTCTGTTGCCTCATTACCCCACCCATCAGAAATAGCATTCGCTTTATAATCAGGGTTTTGAGTTGTTAAATAAGGCCCATCCCATACAGACCAAGTTTCAGAAGCTGCCTCGCAAGTTGCTTGTGTAGTTTTAGTTGCATCAGTACAACTTGCAGTATGCCAAACTCCATTTGGCGTTTTACTTGTACACCACTCTTTTGGTGTTGCTCCTGTAGCATCAGTGATACCAGATGAATTAGGTGTATTATTCGAAACCCGATAATCATCACTACAATAATTCTGCACCAACAATTCCTGTATATTCCTCGGCAACCGCCCCATATCCGCCACAAATCCCGAAATATCAGGCTGCCCATTAATCAATACATCAGGTCGGCCTATAATCGCTCGTTTAACCTTTTCATAGCGATCTTTGGTCACTTCATAGCGCCCTTGAAAGGCGAAGTCTTTGGTGAAGTCGAGAGTAACAGATGCAAGCGCTGTTAAGATCAACATCACGACTAAAAGTTCAACGAGCGTGAAGCCGATTTGCTTTTTTATAAACGGAATATTCATAGTTATTAATTAAACTTTGTTATTTGACGTGTTCTAATGAGTTTTTTGGCTTATTTAATGCGTAGCATTATGTAGTTTCCGCAAGCAACGGCAACGCTTAACATCAGTGCGCTAGCCGGATAAATGGGCTGAATAATGAAATACCAAAGGCCGCCAATTAATATTGAAGCGCTAAAAGTCACTAACCAGCTGAGTGGGTATTTTAATCGGGATAGCTGATAACTCAAGGCTGGCAAGTAGGCGGCAAAACAAATGGCGTATAAATGTAAGCTTTGTTGATCTAAAGATAGGCTTTGCGGTAGAAATAAAGCAAGAGCGATTAATACCAGTAAGAGTATTCCGATAGATTTTGCGCTGCTTAATTCCTGCATAGTGTGCTTGATATAGCCTAAGTTAATCGTTAAATCATGCAATAATTAAGCCATTGGGAATATGATTCATACCTAATACCAATAAATAATTACTGTAATGGTCGTCATTCCCGAAGTCTTTAATCGGGAATCCATGCGCACACTATAGATTCCTGCTAAAAGCATACAGGAATGACGGTTTTTCTTGGGTATATGAGTTTAAGTGCAAATATATTGGGATTGGTATAACCCCCTGCTTTAATACAGAGGCTGTGAAAGTATTCGGTATAATCCCCCTCCTTATCAAGGAGGGGCTAGGGGAGGTTTTAGTGTAATTAAAATCTAAATAATATCAAGGACCTATCTTTTTATAGGTCCCCCCTCAATCCCCCCTTCCCAAGGGGGGAGGCTAAAAGCACAATACTTTCACAGTCTCACAGTTAAGGAACGGGATTTCAATAAACCCCGAAACTTTGTGTTTTATTTATCAAAATTAAGGTAAATTGATAAATTGTAACTACTCAGTGTAAGACCCAAGTTCATATAATAAGGCTCCCTCTCCAGTGGGAGAAGGTTGGGATGAGGGGGATTTTAAAGGCATAATTTCATCTCCTCACCCAACCCAGCAAGAGAGGGTCTTCCAAAAATGGCGTGAATAGCAAAATGTAACGACCTATTTAACACGGGACACATAAAAATTTGTATCCGCTATTGCTAAAAAGCGGACTGAAGTCCGCCCTACAAATGTCCCGCCTTAAATTTGTCGCCCAAAATGTCACTCATTTAAAATAAACCCGTTAAAATACACATAAATAATATTGGAGTATCAGCCATGCAAACATTAGAACTTAAAGACGATGTAGCCACTCAGCTTAAACAAACAGCTGAACAGGCGCACTTATCCACGGCAGATTTAATCGAACAATTACTCAGTAGATATATTATCGAAGAAAATCGCCCTACTCTACTCACCGATATTATTAATGAATTACCCGAAATAAGTGCATTTAAAGGCGACCCAGTAGAAATACAAAGGAAAATGCGCGATGAATGGGATTAAATACTTATTAGATACTAATGTCATCATTGGCATGTACGAACGTAGCCCAGCGGTAATAACTCTGCTACAAAACAAACAGGCGAGGATTTCTGAATGTGCCTATAGCTCAGTAACCCGCATGGAATTATTAGGTTTTCCAGCAATAACAACAAATGAAATTAAAATAATATCCTCATTGCTTAAGCAAATGACCCAACTTAGTATTAATCGCGCCACAGAGGATACGACAATAAGTTTAAAACAACGGCACCGTATTAAGCTACCCGATGCACTTATCCTTGCTACAGCAATAAATCACCAAATAGAATTGCTTACACTTGATAAGAAACTAGCGAACAAACTATTGTAAACCCCGTCCACTTTGAAATGTGCAGTTTTTAGTGAATACTTTTTTCGTATTCGTCACCCTATGCTACCCAGTCAAGCGTGGGCACAAGCTTTAGCAGGAATCTATCGTACATGAATAGATCCCCGATAAAACAACTCGGGAATGACGGCGATAATACAACATAAGCGTCAACTGGCAAATGAAAGGCACCCAACATTACTTGCAAATGAATTGATAGGAATGTTACTTTATTTATCAAAACAATATAAATTGATAGATATTGATACATTAATCAACATGAAAAAACCACCTAGCCCACCTGCAATAGATGAACTTCTAAAAAAATATAGCGCGGACATACCTGCTATCTTAGGCTTAAAAATATCCACGTTATATAAAAACCAGTACATCCATTGGGATAAGTTAAGGCACTTACCTCCTATTCATAATTTATCACACGAGCAATGGTGGCTGGGCATCAAATTAGCCAGAATTAATCAATACAAAGCACTACCTCTTAAAGACCTATCAAATAGACCTTTCGTTTATATGCTGCCCGACTCTGCTTTTTCTATGCTGCATAAAATAGACACGCAAGGTGCTGGGGTAACTGGATCGTCAGCACCCGTCATTAGTGAAGAAAATAGAAATAGGTTTATTTTTAATTCATTAATTGAGGAAGCTATCACCTCAAGCCAACTAGAGGGAGCATCAACTACGCGCCAAAATGCCGTTGATATGATTCGTAACCAGCGTAAACCTAAAAACCATAGTGAAAAAATGATTATGAATAATTATATTGCTATGGAAAAAATCAGAGCGCTTAAAGACTCCCCCATGACCTTTGATTTACTCATGGAAATTCATCATACATTAACCATTGAAACGCTGGACGACCCCACAGCGTCAGGGCGCATACAATCACCAAATGAAGAGCGCGTACAGGTAATTGATAACAGAACCGCACAGGTATTACACAACCCTCCCCCAGCTAAAGACCTAAATAAACGCCTTGATAGTTTGTTCCAATTTGCTAACCGCATTGAAGGTGAGCCTTTCATACACCCTGTGATACACGCCATTATTCTGCATTTCTGGTTAGCTTATGAACACCCCTTTGTGGATGGTAAGTACCTACGTAAAATTAAACTAACACTTTAATAATATGCATTAGCTGAATGGTCTGCCCGTAGGTTCGAATAAATTCGAACCTACAAAAAACGTTAAAATAATTATGCCTTGGTACTTAACGGACGGACAGCGCGCGCTTTATTTTATTGGGCTATGTTACGCCAAGGCTACTGGATGTTTGAGTATATTTCTATTTCCAGAATATTAAAAATGTCACCTGCGAAATATGGCAAGTCTTATATGGAATCAGAAACAGATGACAATGATTTAACCTACTTTATCCATTACAACCTTGAGGTGATAAGACAAGCCCTAGAAGATTTAGAGCTGTATTTAGACCGTAAAGCTCAGCAATTGAATGATGCAGAAAAATCACTAAAACAAACAAACTTAAACTATCGTGAAATAAGTTTAATAGCCCACGCCTTACGCCACCCTAACCACGAATATTCAATTAAATCCCACCAAACCAGCCACCATATTGCTTATGCAACCGCGAGAGCTGATTTAATGCACTTAGCCTCTAATGGCTGGCTTATGCAAAGGCGTATAGGTGAAAAGACCTTAGCATTTAGGGCTATTGAGGACTTAGAGAAACAGTTAGAAACCCAAACGAATAAGCTATAATCAACCCATCACCCTAGGCTTAGCAACTGAAAGAGCGAACTCGCTCTGCTTAACTGCAAATTATTGCTGGCAATATGAAACAGGGGCTACGAATTTAAGATGCGGCATCTTAACGCGCCTAGTTCCCACGGTCTCCGTGGGAATTCATACGGGAACGCTCTGCGTTCCGTGACGCAGAGCGTCACCCACTGCATTCCCACGCGGAGCATGGGAACGAGGTATACGGAAGCCCCTCCCACAGACGTTTTCAGCTAGAAGAATTTCAGGCATAAAAAAAGGCTTACATTTGCATGTAAACCTTTGATTCAATTGGTCGGGACGACAGGATTTGAACCTGCGACCCCCACACCCCCAGCGTGGTGCGCTACCAAACTGCGCTACGTCCCGACAATTTGAACTTTTTAAACATGAGTGACTGGTTGAGCACAGCTAAACCAGTCATCAAGCCGGCTAAGTATAAAGCAACTTAGCGACTTTTCAATGTTTATTTGAGGATTTCTAAAATATCCTCTAACTCACCAATCATCTGATGAATCACTTGCTTGGTGCGGGCAGAATCGTCTTTAGCATCATCACTTAGTAAATGAGCTCTAGCACCACCAATGGTATAGCCTTGCTCATATAATAAAGCTCTAATTTGACGAATCAGCATAACGTCATTACGTTGGTAATAACGTCTATTGCCACGCCTTTTAACAGGCTCTAATTGTTCAAACTCTTGCTCCCAGTATCTTAATACATGGGGCTTTACCCCACATAATTCACTGACTTCACCAATGGCAAAATAGCGTTTTGCAGGGATTGCAGGTAGTTCGTTATTATTACTCGGTTCCAGCATAAGCTTCTACTCGTGTTTTTAACTTCTGGCCTGTTCGAAAGGTGACCACCCTACGTGCGGAAATCGGAATTTCCTCACCGGTCTTCGGGTTTCTTCCAGGGCGACTACTTTTATCTCTTAATTCAAACTTGCCGAATCCTGATACTTTAACCTGCTCACCTGTTTCTAGAGCAGCTTTAATTTCTTCAAAAAAAAGTTCAACCATTTCTTTCGCTTCGCGCTTATTTAAACCTAGTTCGTCAAATAATCTTTCTGCGAAATCTGCTTTTGTTACTGCCATTTATTCTAGTCTCTCAATTTTGCACTAATGTTATTAGATAAAGCGTCTAACACTTTGTTTACTATAGCATCAATTTCTGAATCTGTTAGTGTTTGTGTGTTATCTTGCATGGTTAATCCTAAAGCGACACTTTTATAGCCTTGCTCTACGCCTTGTCCACGATAAATATCAAACACATTAATTGCTTTGATTAGGTCTTCGTTGCAGCCTTCAATACACTGCTTAATTGCTTGAAAAGAAACGTCTTCGGCAACTAATAAAGCTAAATCGCGGCGCACTGATGGAAATTTCGATAGGCTATTAAATGCCGGCACTTCACGATCCAACAATACGTTTTGTGACAACTCAAATAAGAAAACATTGCCATCAAAACCTAGTTGCTTTTCTAGTGTTGGATGTAACATGCCCACCCAACCTAAAGATTGACCGTCTAAAGTTTTAATTTCTGCGCTTTGCCCCGGATGTAATGCTGTATGCTGACCAGCAACAAACTCCACTTCACGCCCTGTTAACGCGCATAGGCTTTCGACATCAGCTTTAACATCATAAAAATCAACTTTACGTGCTTTTTCACCCCATTGCTCTGGGCTTACTGAGCCTAAAGCAACACCTGCTAACATTTTCTCTTGTTGCGCGGCACCAGTCCCTAAAAAACGTTGACCCGCTTCAAATAAACGCACTCGGCCTTGTTGGCGTTTTGTATTGTAAACGGCAGCTTGTAGTAAACCACACCATAACGTAGTCCGCATCACAGCAAGGTCTGCTGAGATTGGATTTTGTAATTTTATATAGTTATCGTTAGGTACGATTGATTTTTGCAGCTCTTCGGCAACAAAGCTATAAGTAATGGCTTCTTGATAATCACGCGCAACTAAAACATCTTTAAGTTGATCTATATCTAAAACTGCTTCAGGTGCTTCGCTTAGTGCGGAACGCATTAACAAGCTGCTTTGCGGTAAATTGTTATAGCCGTATACACGACCTAATTCCTCAATTAAGTCAGCTTCAATGGCGATATCAAAACGAAAACCAGGCGCTGTCACTTGCCAGCCTTCTGCTTCTTTAGTGACTGACATACCTAAGCGCTGTAATATCCCTTCTACAACAGATGCCTCTAAATCGACACCCAAAATACGCTGGATACGTTTTTGACGCAAAGTAATCGCTACGCGTTCTGGCAACTCCGCCTCAGCAACCACCTCTGTTACTGGACCTACACTACCACCAGCAATTTCTACGATTAATTGCGTTGCACGCTCTATAGCTCTCGCTTGTAAATCAGCATCAACACCACGCTCAAAACGGTGTGATGAATCTGTGTGCAAACCATAATGGCGTGATTTGCCCATCATAAAGCTAGGTGAGAAAAAGGCACATTCCAGAAATATATCTGTCGTCGTATCTGAAACTGCCGATCCACTTCCGCCCATAATACCGGCTAATGCTAAAGCTTTCTCTGCATCGGCGATGACTAAGGTTTCAGTGTTCGCTTTAATTTCTTGATCATTTAGTAGCTTAAGCGGTTCATCTGCTTTTGCCATACGTACTTCAATAGCACCAGATAATTTCGCTGCATCAAAAGCATGCAAAGGCTGACCTAACTCTAATAATACGTAGTTAGTGACATCAACCACAGGACCTAAACTTCTTAGACCTGAACGACGCAAGCGCTCTTGCATCCATAAAGGCGTTGCTGCACTTGCGTTTACATTTTTAATCAAACGACCTAGATAACGCGGACACGCATCTGGGGCACTTACTTTTATGCTTAAAGTCTCTTGATGCTCAACAGTACTTGGCGTAATTTCTGCCGCTGAAAATGGCATTTCATTAAGCAAAGCCACTTCACGAGCGATACCTTCAACACTTAAACAATCTGCTCTATTCGGTGTTAAATCAACTTCAATCAGTTGATCATTTAATTCCAAATAATCACGTATATCCATGCCTACGGGCGCATCGTCAGCTAATTCCATTAAGCCATCAGCATCCTCTGCCATGCCTAGTTCTTTTTCAGAACACAACATACCAAACGATAATTCGCCGCGTAATTTTGATTTTTTAATCTTAAAATTACCAGGTAACACCGCACCGATTAATGCCGCGGGGATTTTCAATCCTTCGCGTACATTGCTTGCACCACAGACGATTTGTAGTGGCTCAGCTTCACCGACTGCAACCTGACAAACTCTTAATTTATCAGCATCAGGATGAGCTGCGATTGATACTACTTGCCCAACAACTACGCCGCTAAATTCAGCTGCTGCAGGTGTTACTGCATCAACTTCTAGGCCAGCCATTGTTATTTGTTCTACTAATGCTGCCGTATCAAGGGCAGGATTCGCTAATTCTCTTAACCACGCTTCACTAAATTGCATAATTACTTCCTTCCTTAATTAAATTGCTCAAGAAATTTAAGATCGTTTTCAAAAAACAACCGTAAATCATTGATGCCATAACGCAACATAGCGAGTCGTTCTACGCCCATACCAAAAGCAAAACCGGTATACGCCTCAGTATCGATATTCACCGCGTTAAAAACTTCAGGATGAATCATGCCGCAGCCCATTACTTCTAACCAGCCTGTATGACTACAAACGCGACAACCTTTGCCATCACACATGACACATTCGATATCGACTTCTGCAGAAGGTTCGGTAAAAGGAAAGTAAGACGGTCTAAAGCGGACCTGTATATCTTTCTCAAAAAAGGCTCTTAAAAACTCGTAAACAACGCCTTTTAAATCAGCAAAGCTAACATTCTCATCAACTAAAAATCCTTCTACTTGATGGAACATAGGGGTATGCGTAATATCAGAATCGCAGCGATAAACACGCCCTGGTGCAATCACTTTTAATGGCGGCTGATAGGTTTCCATAGCACGCACTTGTACTGGCGAGGTATGGGTTCTTAATAAGGTATGCGCATCAAAATAAAAGGTATCATGCATAGCACGAGCAGGGTGATGCGAAGGAATATTTAAGGCTTCAAAATTGTGATAATCATCTTCAATTTCAGGACCTTCTTCAACTTTAAAACCTACACTAGAGAAGATTTTTGAAATACGTCTTAAAGTCAGCGTTACCGGGTGTAATCCCGAAACTGACTGCCCTCTTCCTGGCAAAGTCACATCAATGGTTTCACTGGCTAAACGCGCATCAAGTTCTGCTTGCTGCAGTGCATTTCTGCGGGCTTCTAAGGTATTTTGAAAATCGGCTTTAACATTATTAATCGCTTGCCCTGCAGTTCGTCGCTGATCTGGGTCAAGTTTTCCGAGCTCTTTCATCTGTAAGGTGAATGCACCTTTTTTACCCAGATATTGCACACGGATCTGATCTAATGCGGATAAATCGCTGGCTGCTGCAAGCTCTTGTAATGCTTGCGCAAGAATTTCTTCGAGGGTGGCTGACACGGCTCTTTCGCTTATATTGAGATGGAAGAGATAGAAAGGTGTAGCAAAAAAAAGGGCTTTTCAGCCCTTTTTTTCAAACCTTTCTCTATAAAAATCAGCATAGTTTAACTATGCTTTCATTCTTTAAAGTGGGCTTTTATTTGCTTTCGCAATTTCTGCAATCGCAGCAAAAGCTTCCATATCGCGTACTGCGATATCAGCTAATACTTTACGGTCAATCGCAACGTTTGCTTTTGTTAAGCCGTTAATCAATCGGCTGTAAGAAATATCGCACATACGCGCTGCCGCATTGATACGAACAATCCATAAAGCACGGAAAGTACGTTTTTTAACTTTACGGTCACGATAAGCATATTGTCCTGCTTTAATAACCGCTTGCTTAGCAACACGATATACACGGCTACGCGCTCCGTAATATCCTTTTGCTTGCTTTAAAATTTTCTTATGTCTTGCGCGGGCTGTTACACCCCGTTTTACTCTAGCCATTTTCTTTTCCTAAAATTAACTGTAAGGCAGCATACGTGCAGTCATACGCACATCATTTGCATGAATAGTTGCAGCTTTACGCAACTGTCTTTTTCTCTTAGTCGATTTTTTAGTCAGAATATGACTACGGTGAGATTGTCCACATTTAAAATGGCCGCTAGCTGTACGCGTAAAGCGTTTTGCAGCACCACTATGGGTTTTAATTTTTGGCATTTATTTTCTCCAATAGTATTAAAAATATCACGTCCCTGATATAAGAACTCAGCAAGGCAAAATGCACGGGCCCGGCTGAATTAGTAAGCTACTATTCCTACAGCAGCGAAACTTACCGAACAAGTCCGATAAGAATATCAACTAAATAATAGTTGTTATTTTTTCTTTCTAGGCCCTAAAACCATGACCATTTGGCGACCTTCCATTTTAGGAAATTGCTCAACTGCAGCCAATTCTTCTAGGTCTTTTTCTACTCGCTTCAGTAAATCCATACCAATTTCTCTATGCGCCATTTCGCGACCGCGAAAACGCACTGTGATTTTGGTTTTATTACCTTCTTCAAGAAATTTTGTTAAGTTACGCAATTTGACATTGTAATCACCAATATCAGTACCTGGGCGAAACTTAATTTCCTTAACCTGAATTTGCTTTTGTTTTTTCTTGGCTACTTGTAGTTTCTTATTCTGTTCGAATATAAACTTACCGTAGTCCATGATTTTACAAACCGGAGGATCAGCATTTGGTGAAACTTCTACCAAATCCATACTTGCTTCAGCCGCTAAACGCTTTGCGTCCATAAGTGACATAATGCCACCCTGCTCTTCTGGCAAACCTGTTAGCCTGACACGTCTTGCCGTAATTGCGTCATTTAGTCGTGTTGCATCTTTTTTAGAAGCGATACTCTGATCCTCCAGTTTCTATTTTATTTTTTTTGTTCAATTTCGTTATTTAATCTCTGTGTAAATTCATTGAGTGAAAAGCTACCTAAATCTTCGCCTTTCTGCGTACGCACTGTTAGCGTTTGCTCATCTAGCTCTTTATCACCGATAATCAAAAGATAAGGCACTCGTTGCATAGAGTGTTCGCGAATTTTAAAGCCTATCTTCTCATTTCTCAAGTCAATTTTTGTTCTAAAGCCTTGTTTTTGCAATTCAGCAACAACTTGCTGTGCATATTCGTCATGCCGACTAGCAATATTAAGCACAACTAATTGCTCTGGCGCTAACCAAAGCGGTAAATTCCCTGCATGCTGCTCAATAAGAATACCTATGAAGCGCTCTAAAGACCCTAATATTGCACGATGTAGCATAACAGGCACTTGCTTAGAGCCATCTTCGGCAATATAACTAGCGTCTAAACGCCCAGGCATGGAGAAATCGACCTGAATCGTACCACACTGCCAAACGCGCTCTAAACAATCTTTTAATGAGAATTCAATTTTAGGCCCATAAAATGCACCTTCACCCGGCTGCAAGTCCCAAGCAAGTCCTTTATTATCTAACGCCAACTCTAAAGCTTTTTCTGCTTTATCCCAGTCCTCGTCAGAACCAACACGCTTTTCTGGGCGTGTAGATAATTTAATAATAACTTCATCAAAACCAAAGTCTTTATAAACTTCAAATAATAAATCAATAAAGTCCGAAACTTCTGCCTGAATACCTTCTTCTGAACAAAAGATATGCGCATCATCTTGGACAAAGTTTCTTACGCGCATCAAGCCATGCAAAGTACCTGATGGCTCATTACGATGGCATGAGCCAAACTCAGCTAGACGCAAAGGTAAATCTTTATAACTTTTTAAACCTTGATTATAAATCTGCACATGACACGGGCAGTTCATTGGCTTAATCGCATAATCACGATTATCTGAATGCGTGGTAAAAATCATATCACCGAACTTATCCCAGTGACCTGATTTTTCCCATAAACTACGATCCACAACTTGCGGCGTTTTTACTTCGCCATAACCATGCGAGCGTAATTTATTACGAATATATTGTTCAACTTGCTGATAAACCGTCCAGCCTTTCTCATGCCAAAACACCATACCAGGCGCTTCTTCTTGAGTATGAAATAAGTTAAGTGCTTTACCAATTTTTCTGTGGTCGCGCTTTTCAGCTTCTTCTAAACGATGTAAATAATCCGCTAAATCTTTTTTATCATTCCATGCTGTACCGTAAATACGCTGCAACATTTCATTATCTGAATTACCGCGCCAATAAGCGCCAGCAATTTTCATTAATTTAAAGGCTTTTATTTTGCTAGTACTTGGTACGTGCGGGCCGCGACAAAGGTCGGTAAAATCGCCTTGCGTGTACAAAGATAAGTCTTGATCAACAGGAATTGATTCAATGATTTCAGCTTTATATTCTTCGCCTAAATCTCGAAAAAACTTCACCGCTTCATCACGCGATACAACTGAACGTGTAATTTTTAAATTAGCCGCCACTAAACGCGACATTTCCTTTTCTATTTTTTTAATATCGACCGGCGTAAACGCACGTTCATAGGAAAAGTCATAATAAAAGCCATTATCAATCACTGGACCTATCGTTACCTGTGCATCAGGAAATACTCTTTTAACTGCCTGAGCCAATAAATGCGCTGCCGAATGACGGATAACTTCAAGACCATCATCATCTTTTGCCGTAACAATTTGCAGTGCAGCATCACTTTCAATCAGTGTGCTGGCATCAACTAATTCATCATTTACCCGACCCGCCAAGGTTGCTTTTGCTAAGCCAGAACCAATAGACTGCGCAACTTCCATTACAGTTACTGCATTATCAAACTCTCGCTTAGAACCATCAGGCAGGGTAATTACAGGCATACAATCTTTTCTCAGGTTTATAAAATAAAAAAGCACTGCTGACGCAATGCTTTTCAGTTAGATTTTTTCAATTATACTCGCTGCTTTATATGTTTGTAAACATATGCTTACATAACAAAGCCGTAACTGCTCATTATTCACGGACAAATACATATAAAAATATCGTCATCCCCGAAATCTTTTAGCGGGGATCCATGTTAAACGCAGATTCCTGCGAACAGTATGCAGGAATGAACGAGCTGAAAAAGCAGCCTGCACCCTTTAACAATAAGGAGTTACACAATCAATTACACGTACTGCCCCGCACACCAACCTGAGGCCCAAGCCCACTGAAAATTATAACCTCCCAACCAACCAGAGACATCTAGCACTTCTCCGACAAAATACAGCCCTTGCACTTGTTTAGCTTCTAAAGTTTTAGATGAGACGCTATTACAATCGACACCTCCCAAGGTCACTTCGGCAGTACGGTAGCCTTCGGTACCATTCGGTTTAACTTGCCAATGATGAAATTGCTCAGCGATAAATTGAATTTGTTTATGCGATAAATCGAGCAAAGAACACTCTAGTAAATCATCAGCTATAAATAAGGGAATTAGGCGTTTGGCAAAAAATTGCAGCAAATAATTCTTTAATTTAACTTTTGTTTTGTCTTTTTGTGCAGCTAATAAAGCTTGCTGTAAATCCGCAGCAGGCAATAAATCAATATTGATAACCTCACCTTCATGCCAGTATGATGACATTTGCAAAACGACGGGGCCACTTAAGCCACGATGCGTAAATAATAGATTTTCAGTAAAACTTTGCCGCGCATTACTTACCGTACAAGGTAAAGCCAAGCCCGATAAAGCTGCAAACTTTTCTTTTTCTGCTAATTGCAAAGTAAATGGCACTAAGCCAGCTCGAGTAGCCTGCACATTAATACCAAATTGTTCGGCAATCTTATAACCAAAAGGTGTAGCGCCCATTTTAGGAATAGATAAACCACCAGTAGCAACAACTAAAGACTGGCAATTAACTTTTTCCTTCCCTACCGTGAGGGTGTAGCCCGCATTTTCTGGTTGTGTAATTGATTTAATCTCGGAATTTAAGCGTATCTCGACACCGACCTTATCGCATTCAGTAAGTAACATATTTAAAATGTCGCGCGCACTTTCATTACAAAACAACTGACCATGCTCACGCTCATGATAAGGAATATTATGCGCGTGAATCATTTCTAAAAAATCCCACTGGGTAAATCGGCTTAAAGCGGATTTACAAAAATGCACATTTTCAGACAGGAAGTTTTCCGCCTCAACCGTGTAATTGGTGAAATTACAGCGCCCGCCACCTGACATGAGAATTTTTTTACCGGCTTTATTGGCGTGATCCAAAACGAGAACTTTACGCTTGCGCTTGCCCGCCTCTATTGCACACATTAAACCTGATGCGCCAGCACCAATAATTACTACATCTACTTCTTGCATTTTTTCACTTCTATAAAAACAAAAAAGCCCTTTGACCGAAGTAAAAGGGCTTTTTGTACAGGCTGTTCTCGCATTAGCGGACTGAAGTCCGCCCTACATTAAACCTTATGGTAAACCTCAGCACCTTCTTCAAGGAACTGTTGCGACTTTTCATCCATACCTTTCTGTAAGGCCTCTTCTGCATCTTTAATACCTTTTTCAGCTGCATACTCACGTACATCTTGCGAGATTTTCATCGAGCAGAAATGCGGGCCACACATAGAACAGAAATGCGCGATTTTCGCTGAATCTTTTGGTAAAGTTTCATCATGGAATGAACGCGCTTTTTCTGGATCTAAAGCAATATTGAATTGATCTTCCCAACGGAATTCAAAACGGGCTTTAGACATGGCATTATCACGCGCTTGCGCACCGGGATGCCCTTTTGCTAAATCTGCCGCATGTGCTGCGATTTTATAAGTGACAATACCTTCACGAACATCTTCTTTGTTCGGTAGGCCTAAATGCTCTTTTTGTGTCACATAACATAGCATCGCACAACCGTACCAACCAATATTTGCGGCACCAATCACAGATGTAATATGGTCATATCCTGGTGCAATATCTGTGGTCAAAGGCCCTAAAGTGTAGAAAGGTGCTTCATCACAGTCTTCCAGTTGTTTAGTCATATTAACTTCAATCATATGCAATGGCACATGACCTGGACCTTCAATCATAGTTTGAATGTCATGCTTCCAAGCGATTTTAGTCAACTCACCCAACGTTTCTAATTCAGCAAATTGCGCCTCATCATTGGCATCGTAAATTGAACCGGGGCGTAAGCCATCTCCTAATGAAAACGAGACATCATAGGCTTTCATGATTTCACAAATATCTTCGAAATGCGTGTATAAAAAGCTTTCTGTATGATGCGCCAAACACCATTTCGCCATGATCGAACCACCACGTGACACGATACCGGTCATGCGTTTTGCCGTCATTGGTACATGATGTAAACGTACACCTGCATGGATAGTAAAATAATCCACTCCTTGCTCGGCTTGTTCAATCAGCGTATCGCGGAAAATTTCCCACGTTAAATCTTCTGCTTTACCGTTTACCTTTTCTAAAGCCTGATAAATTGGCACGGTACCAATCGGCACTGGTGAATTACGTAGGATCCATTCACGCGTTTCATGAATATTTTTACCGGTTGATAAATCCATGATGGTGTCACCACCCCAACGGATACCCCACATCATTTTTTCGACTTCATCTTCGATTGATGAGGTAACAGCTGAATTACCTAAGTTACCGTTAATTTTCACTAAGAAGTTACGACCAATAATCATTGGCTCAACTTCTGGGTGATTGATATTTAGAGGAATAATGGCTCGTCCGCGCGCCACTTCATCACGCACAAATTCTGGCGTAATTTCATCAGGAATAGATGCGCCATAAGACTGTCCTTTATGCTGATCTTTGTATAAGTCGCGCATTTCGGACATATTTTGATTTTCACGAATGGCGATATATTCCATCTCAGGCGTGATAATACCCTGACGCGCATAATGCATTTGTGAGACGTTTTTGCCAGCTTTTGCTTTACGTGGCTTGCGTATATGATCAAAACGCATATCTGCCGTTTCAGGATCATGCAGGCGCTCTTTACCAAAGTCAGATGTAGGACCATCTAACTCTTCAGTATCGTCGCGCTCCGCAATCCATGCATCACGGATACCGGCCAAGCCTTTTTGTAAATCAACGGCAATATCAGGGTCTGTGTAAACACCTGAAGTGTCGTAAACAAATAGTGGCGTATTTTTTTCAGCACCAAAATGTACCGGTGTATCAGACAAGGTGATTTTACGCATAGGTACGCGTATATCAGGACGACTACCCTGGATATAAACTTTCTCTGACGCGGGGTAAGAGTCAATTTTTACTCCACCCTCGTTGGTCTCGGTAATATCTTTAGGGACTGCGCTCATGGTTGTATCTCCAATTTCAAAAAATCAAGGCGCAGACGGGAGCTTGTGGGCTTTCCTACGCCAGTATTAGCTGGTCTCAGGTTCAAAGGGTTTTATCTCAGCTTCTTGTAACGAAGCACCCCTAGCCTTTCGGTTAATTGTACAAAGTAATGGATAACGCGAAATATTGCAAATTTAATACACAAGCTTCGCTATATTTAAAATATCTGCTCATGTAATTCCCTAAACTGCGCTAAAATCCACAAGATAAATAATAAATTAACCAATCCCTGGGGAGGGAACATGGAATTAGAGAATCTCAATCAAATCGAAAATAAAGGGGCGGGAATGCGCACCGAACTACTTAGAATTGGAGGCGCAATTCTGTTCCTAGTAGGCATTATGCTGTTTATCGGCATGACCACTGCGCATACGCCTAATCAGACATTCCTAATTGTTTCCGCCGTGATTGGCGGCTATATGGCCTTAAACATCGGCGCCAACGATGTCGCTAATAATGTTGGCCCTGCGGTGGGCTCTCAAGCACTGACCTTAACCGGCGCTATCTTGATTGCCATGATTTTTGAATCCGCTGGTGCCTTAATTGCGGGCGGCGAAGTTGTTAGCACCATTAAAAAAGGAATTATTGACCCTTCCCTGATTAATAATACGGACACTTTCGTTTGGTTAATGCTTGCTGCGTTACTCGCTGCAGCTATTTGGCTAAATACCGCTACCTTTTTTGGCGCTCCCGTGTCAACGACGCATTCGATTGTCGGCGGTGTATTAGGTGCTGGAATAGCCGCTGGCGGCTGGAATATTGCTAACTGGACCGTATTTGGCAAAATCGCTGCTAGCTGGGTTATTTCTCCGATGCTAGGAGGCTTGATTGCAGCGGCTTTCTTATACTTTATAAAGCGTAGCATGACCTACCAAGAGGATATGTTGGCTGCAGCAAAAAAAGTCGTCCCTTTATTAATTGCTATCATGGCTTGGGCATTTTCCACCTATTTAATCCTTAAAGGCTTAAAAAAGATATGGAAAGTTGATTTCTTAACAGCTGGATCTGTTGGCTTTGCCTTTGCTTTAATACTTTATTTTGCAGTACGCCCTTTCATTAACAAAGCAGCTAAATCTTTAGAAAATAATAAATTTAGCGTTAATAAACTCTTTACGATCCCTCTTATTTTCGCTGCGGCCTTATTGAGCTTTGCTCATGGTGCGAATGATGTTGCTAATGCCGTTGGCCCGTTAGCAGCCATTAACGACGCTTTAAGTCACGGTGGTGAGATTGCTAAAAAAGCCGCTATTCCAATATGGGTTATGCTAATTGGTGCTTTAGGCTTATCCCTTGGATTAGCATTATATGGTGCAAAGCTCATTAAAACCGTCGGCACAGAAATTACAGAGCTCGATAAAATGCGTGCTTTCTGCGTTTCTATGGCCGCTGCAATTACCGTGATTATCGCTAGCCAATTAGGCTTACCTGTTAGCTCGACTCATATTGCAGTCGGCGCTATTTTTGGTGTGGGATTTTTACGTGAATACTTAAAGCGCACTGATGCCAAGCGCCTTCAGGAAATCAGAACACACCATGAAAACTTAGATCCAGAAAAAACCGAAGCCTTTTTAAAAACCTTTAAAAAAGCCAGCGTTGCTAAAAAATCAGTGATGTTAGCGGAACTTAAAGAGCAAGCTAAAAACAGTGAAACTGACTTTACTAAACGAGAAAGAAAGACCCTACAAAAGGTTTATCAAAAAGAATTAGTTAAACGTTCACATGTCTATAAAATTGCCGCTGCTTGGGTTATTACCGTGCCGTTATCCGCTCTATTAGCAGCTATGTTGTATTTTACTATTCGCGGCATAATGATTCCTTAAATGGCCAGTCCCTTGCTTTAATAAAAGCAGGGGATTTTAAAATTTAGGCTATACATTTAATACGAGGCATCTAAAAATGGTAGGGCGGACTTTATCCGCCATTACTAAAAAAGCGGACTGAAGTCCGCCCTACGTTAATATGATTAACGTAGGGCCTTAAAGTAGATACCAAAATTTCGTGTCAACTAATTTATTATTATTTTTTTACTTTACACACATTCTTTTCTCTAAGCATAAAACACTTAACATTATCCACTGATTGACTAGAAAAATAACAACTGACTTAATTAAGGCATTGATTAATAAGACATTAACATGACTGTCATAAATTTGTACAATTTAACAAACGAGCAATAAAACCGAGGCTCTCACTCACTTTTCCTGACCTTACACACAAAGTTATCCACAGCTTTTGTGGGTAACTTTATTTTTCTTTTCAGCATAACGACTTAACGTTCTTATATCGAATTTTCATTAGCAAAAAGGCCGTCAGTGAATAGCTCAAAAAAAATAATTTTAAGTATAGCCATCCCCATCCCGCTAAATTTTTCATTTGATTATTTACCGCCTGATAATTGCAATCTTGAACAGCTAAAACCCGGTCTGCGCATCAAAGTTCCCTTTGGCAAACAAAGTAAAATAGGCGTATTACTTGCTATCAATAGCAGTTCAGACATCGATACTAGCAAGCTAAAACAAGCTGAAGAACTGTTAGATGCTGAACCACTACTCTCTGCTAAAGATTTAAAATTATTACATTGGGCACAGCTTTATTATCACCATGCTATAGGCGATGTATTTATCAGCGCTTTCCCTACGGCATTGCGCAAAGGGAAATCCAGCGAGCTCAAGCCTACGCCTTATTTTTCATTAACAGAAACTGGCCAAGCGACTGATGCTACAGCACTTAAAAACGCGCCTAAACAGCAAGCGCTATTTAAATTATTTCAAGCGCAAAGCAATGCGATTAACATTGAAACAATCAAACAGCACTTCAAGCTTTGGCGCCCCTCATTAAAAGCTTTACTTGAAAAAGAGTTAGTCTACGAAAGTAATTTTGTTGCATTACCCGCTAAAACCACCAACATCACTCAACAAACGCCACTCGCAGCAAATGAACAGCAACAAGCGGCCATTGATACCATTAATGCCAAATTAGAGAAATTTTCAGTCTTTTTACTCGAAGGCGTGACCGGCAGCGGTAAAACCGAAGTCTACTTACAAGTGATTGAGCAAGTATTAGCACGTAACTTACAAGTTCTCGTGCTACTACCTGAAATCACCCTAACGCCGCAACTGGAAGCGCGCTTTAAACAACGCCTTGCTCTACCAATAGAAACCTATCATTCGCAACACAGTGAAACGCAGCGCCAATCTGCTTGGCTAGCTATGCAAAAAGGCCATAGCTCCATTTTGCTCGGTACTCGTTCCGCCTTATTTACGCCCGCTCCACGCTTAGGTTTAATTATTTTAGATGAAGAGCATGACGCGTCTTTTAAACAACAAGAAGGCTTTCGTTTTTCCGCTCGAGACGTGGCTATCGTGCGCGCCAAAATGCTTAATATTCCGATTGTTTTAGGCTCAGCCACTCCGTCTTTGGAGAGCCTATACAATGTTGATAAACAGCTTTATCAGTTACTACGTTTACCAAATCGCGCAGGAAATGCCCTGCCGCCTAGCTTATTCTTACTTGATATTAGAAATCAGCAATTACAAGAAGGCTTATCGCCACCGTTAATCAAAGAAATTAAAAAAACACTGGCTAAAAAAGAGCAAGTTTTATTGTTTTTAAACCGTCGCGGTTTTGCGCCGACTTTAATTTGCCATGGTTGCGGCTGGGTGGCTCAATGCAAACGTTGCGATGCTAACTTGGTGGTACATTACCGACAACGAAAAATACGCTGCCATCATTGCGCCAGCGAACAGCCATTGCCACGAGTATGCCCTGACTGCAAGTCAGAAGAATTAAAACCGCTGGGCTTAGGAACGGAGCGCGTAGAAAATGCCTTACAAGTCATTTTCCCTGAGCACAAAAGCGTCCGTTTAGATCGAGATACCACACAGAAAAAAGGTGCCTTAGAGCAGCATTTAGATGCCATCAATCTGGGCGAGGTTGATATTATCCTAGGCACGCAAATGCTCGCTAAGGGGCACCATTTCCCTAACGTGACTTTAGTGGTGTTATTAGATGTGGATAGCGGCTTATTTAGTATCGATTTTCATGCGCCGGAAAGGCTCGCGCAATTAATAGTGCAAGTGTCGGGACGTGCGGGACGCGCAGAAAAGAAAGGTCGTGTGATTATGCAAACGCGACAGCCTGAGCACCCTTTATTAAATACCTTAATTCAACAAGGCTATCAGGCATTTGCACAAGCGGCTTTAGCAGAACGCAAAGCCGCTGTATTACCGCCATACAGCTATCAAGCCTTATTGCGTGCAGTATCCTTAGAAAAAGACACGGCGTTTGAATTTTTGCTAGCCGTTAGTGACTTAATTAACAGTTACCCCGCTAATGGTACTTGGGTACTAGGTCCCGTTGCTGCCCCTATGGCAAAAAGAGCCGGACAATTTCGCTATCAATTATTACTACAAGATACCCAGCGAAAACAATTGCACCTATTATTAAATCGACTACTCCCCGACATTGCTAAGCTCAAACTAGCACGCAAAATTCGCTGGTCCTTGGATGTCGATCCGATTGATTTATACTGATCCAGACCACTGCGTCAATAAATACTGCAGTTTATCCTTATCTAGCTGAGAATTATCCACTTTTAAATAAACCACATTTTCACTCGCCTGCAGGTCAGCACTAGCCACTCCTACAACCGCTAAAACATCAGCTAAAAAGTCGTCTAATTTATCCGCGGTAATATCTTCTGTAGACACCAATAAATTAGCTAAATACTTGGGAGGATTCATAAATAGAGCAACTAGCAGCCAAGTGCTTGCTGCAACGGCACAGAACAAGAAGACATAACTTGCACCATATTCACCGTAAATCCAACCGCCCGTCGTTCCACCCAAAAAAGCGCCAAAGAATTGTGAACTGGAATACGCCCCCATTGCAGTGCCTTTTAAATTACCCGGGGCTGTCTTGGAAATTAATGACGGTAAAGTTGCTTCTAATAAGTTAAAACCACAGAAGAATACCCATAAACAAGCAATTAATCCGTACAAACTATCGTTAAAATAAAACAACCCGACATCAGCAAGCACTAAAGTAAACACCGCACCAACAAATACAGCCTTCATTTTGCGTTTTTTCTCAGCCAAAATAACAAAGGGAATAATCATTGCCATTGAGGTTGTTAGTACCGGTAAATACACTTTCCAGTGCTCCGCTGATGCTAGGCCAGCATCGCGTATTAATAAAGGCACGATAACGAAAGTCGCCGTTAAAATTAGATGCAAAATAAAGATCCCGTAATCCAAACGTAATAAGTCTTTATCTTTTAATACTTTGCTAAATTGCGCGGTATCTACTTCAGCATCGCGATGCACTTTAGTTTTGACTGGGTTTGGCACAACAAACAGCACTACGAAGACCGCTAAAAATGACATGATAGCGGTTAACCAAAATATTCCTTGAATACCTGAAAATCCAGCGATAATAGGCCCTATCGTCATTGCCACACCGAACGAAACACCGATACTTGCACCAATCATTGCCATCGCTTTGGTACGATGTACTTCATCTGTTAAATCTGCCACCAAAGCCATAATTGCGGCGGCAATCGCGCCACTACCTTGCAAGGCACGACCGATTAATACACCATAAATGGTCGTTGATAAAGCAGCAACGATACTACCTGAAGCAAATAACAATAAACCGATAACAATGATTTTTTTACGCCCGAAACGATCAGACATTAAACCAAAAGGAATCTGTAATATTGCTTGAGTTAAACCATAAATACTAATCGCTAAACCAATCAATAAAGGCGTTGAACCTTCTAAAGTTTCAGCGAATAAAGATAAAACCGGTAAAATCATAAACAACCCAAGCATACGCAAAGCATAAATACTTGATAAAGATAGGGTTGCGCGTCGTTCCAATGACGACATTGGGCTTGTTATATCCTGCATTTGTGTCAAAACCGTAAACTCCTGTAGATAAAAATTGTTTTCACATTTTCAAGCTTATGTAGGGCGCGGCTAAAACCACACCCTACAGACCTTAATCCTTAATATTTTACCAGTTTTATATTTATAGTTTATGTTTATTCAATGCCAGCCACTGAATAGCTATAATAGGGATCGCCGACTCAATCCGCCCGTCCTCAATCATTGCATAAGCCTCTGCAAAACTGACGGTAGAAACGAGAATATCCTCATGCTCATGATCTAAACCATGAATTCCGCCCACCGCAGTTGCATCAATACGTCCATAAAATAAAGAGATCTTCTCCGAAGTACCACCGGGTGAAGTATAAAATTCATTAATTAAACGCATTTCTTGTACCGCACAGCCCGCTTCTTCTTCTGATTCCCTATAAGCAACTGCTTCTACTGTTTCGCCCTCCTCTATTGCTCCAGCAACAATTTCCAGTAACCACGCCTTTTCACGCACATTATCTTGCCCCATCGGCCCCATACGGAACTGCTCAATAATCACCACTTTATCGGTATCAGGATCATAAAGTAGTACCGCTACGCAGTTACCACGCTGAAATAATTCCCGCGTCAAAACTTCACTCCAGCCACCAGCAAATAAACTATGCTGTACTTGATAGCGATTTAAACTAAAAAACCCCTGATACATCACCTCTTGGGCAATCACTTTAAATTCTTTTTTCATAACACCCTACTTAACTGTTGTAATTTAGTTTTCATACCACCACTATAAACTAAATAATTATTTCATTTTTTGGAGCATAAAAACCATGATGCGAATTTTTCTTTTCTTAGCCACTAACGTTGCCATTATGGTGGTGGTTAGTATTATTTTTAGTATTTTCGGCTTAAGCGGTACTTTAGCAGCTAACGGCGTAGATCTTGACCTTAATTCCTTACTGGTTCTGTCCGGTGTTATCGGCATGACCGGTTCGTTTATTTCTTTAGCCATGTCCAAGTGGTCAGCTAAAAGAGGTATGGGCGTACACATCATTGAGCACCCACAAAACCAAACAGAAAAATGGCTAGTTGATATTGTTACTCGTCAAGCGCGTATCGCGGGTATTGATACACCTGAGATAGGTATGTTTCAAAGCAATGACCCTAATGCTTTTGCGACCGGAATGAGCAAAAATAGCTCTTTAGTTGCGGTGAGCACTGGCTTATTACAAAACATGTCCCCAGATGAAGTTGAAGCGGTTGTCGGTCATGAAATATCACATGTTGCCAATGGTGATATGGTCACAATGGCGCTAATGCAAGGCGTGGTAAATACTTTCGTTTTTTTCTTTGCTACGATTATTGGTCATACCGTTGACCGTGTTATTTTTAAAAATGAAAACGGTCATGGAATGGCGTATTACGTCACGCAAATGATTGCACAAATTGCCTTATCCTTTTTGGCTTCTATGCTGGTTATGTGGTTCTCTCGTTACCGCGAGTTCAAAGCGGATGCTGGTGGCGCAAAACTAGCAGGCAGAGAAAAAATGATTGGTGCTTTACGAGCGTTACAGCGTGCACATGAACCTCAAGAGTTACCTGAGCAATTCGCAGCACTGGCAATTAATGGTTCGGCAGTACATAAATTATTTATGAGTCACCCTCCTTTAGAAGAGCGTATTGCTGCATTACAAAATCAGCGTTAATCTATATTTCTAGTGTGGGAGAGGTTATCTCTCCCACACTCACGACTATCTACCCTCGCTCCATGAACACACATCAATATATCCGATTTCGGCTCAATCTATCTGCCGACCAATACCTAAAAGTCTATCAAGGTATTGCCAAAAATATTACTACCGTAGCAGATGATGGAAGACGTGTTGCGTTCCCCGCACAAAATATCAAACAGTTTCTAACTCATGACGGGGTTTATGGGCATTTTGAAATGGAACTGACTGCGGAAAATAAGTTTGTTTCGATAAAAAAATTAGATCGCGGGTTTGGTTCTGTATAGTGCGCTTAATCACAGTACACTCTACTTCCAAACTTAAGTGAGTCAGCGTTCAACTTTTTATTTAGCCAACCGGCGAATACTTGATACCCACTCTGAAAAAAACTTACACTCCCTTTCCATAGCACTTAAACCTACATTTTTCATAGCAATGCTTCCGTGCGCCACTTTTTTGTATTTTGGCGATAACAGTAATCTCTCTAAGTGTGCGGCTGGTTTTGTTTCTGGTTTGTTATTTATGTATTCAGGAGACTGAGCTTTGGCTTTAATGGTTTTTAGTTCTTCTGAAACACCTAGCCAACTTTTATTAACACTAACAATTCCATCAACATCACTAAATAATAATGCTTCAAACTCATGAGCTTGAATATAAGGCAAAAAACGCTCTGGTCGACATCCAGTACTTGCAACAATATCGCTATGCCATGCACTTGTTAGCTTATGTAATTTCCCAGCTAACTGAAGTTCAGAAACTCCATCTACTGCAGGAAAATCTGTCCCTAATTTATACAGGTCAATAAGTGTCGTAACAACAGGCTGACTTTTTTGGTTTAGTGTCCGTTCAATATCACGCTTAATTCGAGCATAATTTAAAGCGCCACCCTTCTTTCCTGGTGAAGTTTGGATTGTTTGTCCAATTAATGACAAACCTAAATCATAAAAACTTGGAGCAAGCACTTGTTCCACAAAAGTTTCTTCCGTTTGCCCTTCACAAATAACACAAACGCGCTTCATCATACTGAAGGTCTCCCACCTAAAATATTGCGCTTCCATAAATCGCCCAAACTAAACTCTTCTAACCATTCCGATAAATCCTCTTCATCCAAGCGCTCAAAAACAGAGGCGCCATTTTCTCGCTGTACAACCACAACATCTTTTGCTTCAAAGTTATTTAACAACTCAACCGACTGCGTTGAAACAATAAGTTGTTTTTTTTCAGCAACCTCTTTCAGCATATCTGCCAATAAATTTATAGCGTAGGGATGCAATCCGAGTTCAGGCTCATCAATAATGATTGTATCGGGTAACAAATTAATAGGTTGTAACAATAAAACAGTTAAACAAATGAAACGCAATGTGCCATCAGACAGCACATGAGCGCGATAGGGTGTATCTGGATCACCTTGCTCAGTCCACTCTAGTTCTACCTCTTGAGGCAATGGCTCGCGCACCACAAAATCATCAAAGAAAGGAGCAGCTAGGCGAATGGTTTCAACTATACGTTTATAGGCACTAGGAGATCTTAGTTTTAAGCGGGCAATATAAGCCGCTAAATTTCCTGCATCAGAATTTAACTTAATATTTTGATTACTGGAATGCAATTGCTTAACTTTCGCTTCAGCACTGGTATCATGAAAATGATAAAGCCGCCAACTTTTGATTGCAGGCAATACATACTCACTGACCTTAGTAGGTTTACCAGTGATTTTTGCCTCTTCATGTGCATTACCCAATGACTTAACATCAGTTATGAAATCACCATTAAACCAAGTTTCTTCCCTCAGAAACATCATCCGGTTATCCTGAGTGGCGGCAAGCGCAAGGCGATAACCATTGTCACCAAAATAAAATTCAGCCTCCATCGTTTTGGTGCGCTTACGTCCACCATGTAAAATCGCATCTGGACCACCACCGCTTTTAATATCTAGCTGTAAATCTCCTTCCGCTAATGCTCCAAGCATTTTAAATAAACCAATAAAATTACTTTTTCCCGCACCATTAGCTCCAATCAATACATTCATATTATTCAGGCTAAATTTTTCTAAACTTTTTATTGATTTATAACCTTTAACAGTAATTTCTTTAAGCTTCATCAAACTAAACCTGTCAATAAGAACGTTACACTCTTGATACAAAAATTTCCCATATATTTTCTAATATCCATCAATTCATGTATGTTTCTGATCACTACCCTACGCTTAATATATAGCCTACAGTAACACATCAAAATCCACATTCCCCGCGCTATTCAGTACCATAAAATGCTTACCTCGCGAGCGAGAAATCAACGTCACGCCTGATAATTGCGCCATTTCTAAGCCCATTTGCGTGGCTCCTGAGCGCGATAATAAAACCGGAATGCCCATTTGCGAAACTTTAATCACCATTTCCGAGGTTAAACGCCCCGTGGTATAAAAAATCTTATTATCACCAGAAATATCATTCAGCCACATATGCCCCGCAATGGCATCGACGGCATTATGCCGACCGACATCTTCGACAAATAATTCCAACTGATCGCCACTATATAAAGCACAACCATGTACCGCCCCTGCTTTTTTATATACCTCATTATGCGCTCTGACAGAATCTAGCAAGGCATATAAAGTCGATTGACGTACACGGTTTTCCGGTACGCGAATTTCCTGCAATTTATCCATTAAGCGCCCAAATACTGTGCCTTGCCCACAACCAGTCGTTACTGTACGGCGTTGCATTTGCTCAGAAAAGTCACTGGATTCGCCTGCGGTCACGACAGCAACCGACTCGGTTTGCCAATCAACTTGAACAATTTTAATTTCATCGAGACGCTCAAAAAATCCCTGATTTTTCAAATAGCCTAAGGTTAATAATTCAGGGTGCGAACCAATCGTCATTAAGGTAACAATTTCTTGCTTATCAACATAAATGGTCATTGCTCTCTCGCCGACTAACTGCAGCTCGCGCTCTTGACCAGTTTCATCAACACCAAATACCGCGGTAGATACACTTAATCCTGCATCAGTCATTTGCGGTTTCATAGCTCCCCCTTAGCAGATAATTCATGTAACTGTTCCAGCGTATTAATATTCTCAAAGAACTCAGGCGAAGCACTGAAATCAACTTTTACCCAGTGGTGCTGTTCAATCCAGCGATCAATTTTACGTTCACCTTGCGCTAAATAATTTTGCAAACTGTCTTTTAATGACGTTTTAAGCGCTAGAAAAACCGGATGCAAACGCTCACCATCAAAGGCCACAGCAATATCCGCATCGCTGCTCGCACGTTCATTCAGTAAAGTCGTTAAGCCTTCAGCCGTTATAAAAGGCGAATCACACGGCATCACCAATAAAATCTCATTTTGACAAGCATTTAAAGCCGCATAAATTCCCGCTAACGGGCCGTCGAAATCACTCGTTACATCGCTAATAACTGGATAAGTAAACGATTTATATTGTTCAATATTACGATTAGCATTAACTAATAACTCATCAACAACAGGAGTCATCGCTTGCACGGCATAACTAATCATTGGCTGACCATTAAAATCCACCAAACCTTTATCTTGTTTATTCATGCGTCGCGCTAAACCGCCGGCTAAAACCACGCCTGTTACTTTCGATTGCTTATTCATTCTCTAATTCTGCTACTATGTCACCAACGAAAACCCATAAAAACATTAATATGTCATTTAAGCAATTAGATTTATGCGCGCCTTTACTCCAAGCCATTACTGAACAAGGCTATGAGCAGGCAACACCTGTACAAGAACAATCAATTCCCGTTATCTTACAAGGTCGCGACATTCTTGCTGGCGCACAAACAGGAACAGGTAAAACAGCGGGCTTTGCATTGCCAATATTACAGCTTTTACATAACCAAGAACGACCCGCAAAGCCACATCCAGTGAGAGCTTTAATTCTAACGCCAACGCGTGAATTAGCGATGCAGGTGTATGAAAGCTTTAAAATATATGGCAAACATTTACCTTTATATTCTGAAGTTGTGTTCGGTGGCGTTAGTACCCACGCGCAAATTAAACGTCTACAACAAGGCGCGGATATTTTGGTCGCTACACCGGGTCGTTTATTAGACCTACTCAATCAAAAGCAAGTCAATTTATCTCAGGTACAATTTTTTGTTTTAGATGAAGCTGATCGTATGCTGGATATGGGCTTTATTTTAGACATACGCAAATTGATGAACGTATTACCAAAACAACGTCAGAATTTACTTTTTTCCGCAACCTACTCGCAAGAAATAAAAACCCTAGCAGGACAATTATTAAATGATCCTGTTGAAGTGGCTATCGCCCGAGAAAATGTCGCTGCAGATACGGTTACGCAATCGGTTTATGCGATTAAAAAAGAAAATAAACGTGAATTGGTTTCTTGGTTAATCGGTCATAACAACTGGCAGCAAGTGTTAATTTTTGTCCGAACTAAGCACGGTGCAGATCGTTTGTCCAAACAATTAATAAAAGATGGCCTGCGCTGTGACGCACTACATGGCGATAAAAGCCAAGGCGCAAGAAGTCGTGCACTGGAAAACTTTAAGTCAGGTAAAGTTGGCGTGTTGATTGCCACGGATATTGCGGCACGCGGTTTAGATATAGACCAATTACCGCATGTGATTAATTTTGACCTACCCGCACAAGCAGAGGACTATGTACACCGCATAGGTCGAACTGGTAGAGCCGGCACAAGCGGTGAAGCGATTTCTTTAGTCGCAGCGGAAGAAGCTTATTTATTGGCAGCCGTAGAAAAATTATTAGCTAAGAAAATACCTCGCGTTGAAGACACGGGTTATGAAACCGTATCACTCGATGTCATCAATAAACCCAAAGCTCAGCCCCGACAAAATCAGCGTCAGCGTAGAGATCAAAATGGCCAGAAAAAACAAACAACTAACTCTCGTTCTGGAACTCGTAGACCTAGAAGTAACAACCAATCTAAGGGGTAAGAGTTAAAATAATACGCGAACCTTACATTCTATAGGAGGAGCTTTTAACCGCAATTTCATATAAGTCGCGGCTACCCCCCCTCCTCACTCCCCACGCCAATTGACTCTGCAAAAACACAGTAATGAACAACGCTCAAAAAAAACACTACGACATATTAGTCATCGGCGGTGGCCCAGCCGGAACAACGATTGCTAGTTTACTGGCCGAAAAAGGGCGTAGCGTTTGTTTATTGGAAAAAGCGCACCATCCACGCTTTCATATCGGTGAATCCTTATTGCCGATGAACTTGCCGATTTTAGAAAAACTTGGCGTACTCGAACAAGTCGATGCTATCGGCATTAAGAAGTATGCTGCTGAATTCAACTCCACCGATACATCATTGGCACAAGATACCTTCTACTTTGCTAAAGCGGCTAACCCAAATCACCCTTTTGCTTATGAGGTCAGGCGCTCTGAATTTGATGAAATATTATTTAAAAATTGCCAACAAAAAGGCGTAACAGCCATCGAAGGTATGACCGTAACTGACACTGAACTTAAAGGCTCAGTAAAAAAGATTCAAGCAAGGAATGAACAAGGCGAACTACATGAATTTAGCGCTCGCTATCTGATCGACGCATCAGGCCGCGATACCGTTCTAGCGCAACAACTCAACAGCAAACAAAAGAATCCAAAACATAAAATGGCTGCTATTTACGGCCACTTCAATAGTGTTGAACGTAGATCGGGCAAAGATGCAGGCAATATCAGTATTTACTGGTTTCAACATGGCTGGGTTTGGTTAATTCCGCTAAAAGATGGCATAACCAGTATCGGCTGCGTTTGTTGGCCTGACTATTTAAAAACGCGCAACACACCTTTAGCAGAGTTTTTACAACAGACTTTAGATCTTGTTCCTGAAATACGCGAACGTATGAAATACGCTCAATTAGACGGTGAAGCACAGGCAACGGGCAATTATTCTTATCAGTCCAATATTATGTCAGGCGATGGTTTTTTATTGATCGGTGATGCTTACGCTTTTGTTGACCCTGTGTTTTCCAGCGGCGTTTATCTTGCTATGCAAAGTGCTACACGAGGCGCTGAGTTAGTTAATCAATTACTCGAAACAAATACGCCGCACAAGCATTTAATTGCCCAATTCGAAAACTCAGTCGCAAAAGAAATTAAAGCATTTTGCTGGTTTATTTATCGCTTTAACAGTCCTGCTTTGCATAAACTATTAATGTCATCAGATGAAGCGGCTCAACACCCTGTTAAGCAAAAACTCAAGTCAGCAGTTATTTCAGTATTAGCAGGCGATGCATACAATAACCCAGAAATTCGCCTGCCTCTGCGAGCTTTTAAGTTTTTATACCTAATCAATAAACTATCTGAATTCAAAAAGAACCACGCATTTAACCGCTTTAGAAAGCAGCAAAACCAAGTATCATAACCTACCAATAACACGCACTAAATCAGCCCTGTTTTTACGCAGGCATTGCTGACAGTCATAATCTGTCATTGAGCTTAAAGATAAATAAAACCAAAACCAAGAAACACACAACATACCGACAAAGCGCGCTATCCTTGAACAGAATTGGCCTGTAGAAGTTATCTAGCACCCACGATAGAATAGTTAATTCAAATTACCCGACACAAAGGAACCCAGATGCAGGAAATATTGATTGGCGGTAACGAAGAAACACAAATCATAATGAATGCTGCCATGGGCAACCGGCACGGCATGATTTCAGGAGCTACGGGAGCGGGTAAAACAGTTACCTTACAAATCCTTGCGGAAGGTTACTCGCGCATAGGTGTTCCCGTTTTTATGGCTGATATCAAAGGTGACTTATCCGGCATAGCCAAACAAGGAAAAGCTCATGAGAAAATTACCGAGCGTATAGAAAAAATTAAAATTTCTGATTTTCAATTTCGCGCCAATCCTACTGTTTTTTGGGATATTTTTGCTAAAAACGGTCATCCAGTACGCACTACCATTTCAGAGATGGGGCCTTTATTGCTCAGTCACCTACTGGAATTAAACGATACCCAGTCTGGCATTCTATACAGTTGCTTTAAAATAGCAGATGATCAAGGAATGCTTTTACTGGACCTAAAGGATTTACGCTCCTTGCTCAGCTGGATGGCGGACAACTCCAAAGAAATTAAATCTGATTATGGTAATATTTCATCAGCCAGTGTTGGTGCAATACAACGCCGCTTATTAGTATTAGAAGAACAAGGAGCTGCTCACTTTTTTGGTGAACCAGCGATACAAATTGATGATTTTTGTCGAACTGATTTTTCGGGAAATGGCGTGATCAGCATTCTCGATGCAACGGATTTAACATCAAAATCCCCGCGTTTATATGCAGCTTTTTTATTATGGTTGCTCTCTGATTTATTTGAAACCTTACCTGAAGTAGGTGATGCAGACCGCCCTAAACTGGTACTGTTTTTTGATGAAGCGCATTTACTATTTGATCGCGCACCTCGCGTACTCATTGATAAAATTGAACAAATTGTGCGTCTGATACGTTCCAAAGGCGTGGGCGTTTATTTTATTAGTCAAAGCCCCTTAGATATTCCAGAAGATATACTAGGTCAGCTAGGGCTAAAAATTCAACATGCTTTAAGAGCCTATACGCCTAAAGACCGTAAAACAATTAAAGCAGTCGCTGAAACCTTTCGCAGCAATCCAAAGCTCGATACCGAAACAGTCATAAAAGAATTAAAAATAGGTGAAGCTTTAATCTCTGTTTTGAATACAGATGGCAGCCCTACTCCCGTTGAAAGAGTGCTCATTCGCCCGCCTGAATCACGTATAGGAGCATTGACTGTAGCTGAACGTACAGAAACAATAGCGAGATCACCGTATAAAAACCGCTACGACCAGAGTGTAGATAGAGAATCTGCTTATGAAATGCTCAAACAAAAAGCAGAGCATATGGCTGAGCAAGCAGCACAAGAAAAGCCAGAAACTCGGCGCAGTAGTGGTCGTCAATCAGCAGGCGAAGCCTTATTAAAAAGTGCTGCACGCAGCATAGGCAGCCAAATCGGCAGACAGATTGTTCGTGGCATTATGGGGTCATTATTTGGTGGACGGCGCTAACCTAAACTCAATAAGGACAATGCCGACAGCTGTTACCACAGCAGGTGCCACGCTTTAAGTGGTACCATTTGCTATAAACGAATTCCCCATACTCTATGGTGTAATCAAGGTACTCACTCAGTCCCTTTTTATTGCCGTATTGACTAGCAAGCGCCAACATATGTTCAAGCGTATTTTCCTGTATTGCCTGCTCAATTTTTTCTGCTATTGCTTTACTAAGGCAGGTCTTACAACGACAACCTTGATCATATTCCGCCGGCATAATAGCAGGGAAGCCAAGGCACCAGCATGATTCGCCTTCTTGAGCCGCACCACAACTAAGTGCTGCACCACAGACTGAGCATTTTTTATTCACTTAAGATATTCAGGCTATATATATTTCTAATTATCGTTACACTTATCGAATGGTTAAACCACCTAAAGCAGTCCCTAATGTATACCCACCACCAGTGCCTGCTCCGCCAAAGGAAATATACCCTTTAAAGAGCCCACGAGCATCTCCAGCTCTTGCAAAGCCAGCATGAACATCCATAGAAAAATAAGTTCCGTAAATATCCTGAATATCCTTTACCCCAGCAAATTTACCTTTCGCTTGCTCAATATCGAGCACACCAAAAGTCAATCCACCGCCATACTGCGTCAAAGAAACATGAGCACTTTGCCCATTAGTACAAGTGACAATCCCCGTTCCTTTGTAAGTTTGATACAAGGCAGACCAGCCGCTTAAATTATAGGTAATTGAACAATTATTATCTTCTGCAAACACTGCGGTAGGCAGCAAAAAAATAATGCTAAGCGCAGAACTTAAAATTACACGTTTCATAGTTAATTACGCTCATTAAATGATTCAATAGATAAATAAAAACCAGCTTAAAGTATTTAATACATTAAGCTGGTTTATGATACAGATATTTAAGACCTGTTACACGATAAAAACCGCATAACAAGCCTTCAACATATAAGCTGAAATTAATTAGCAAATTTAATTTCGATACGACGATTTTTCTGGCGTTCAGCACGCGTCGCATTAGAAACAATTGGCTGGCTTTGACCATATCCAATCGCAGTAATACGCTCTGCCGCGACACCTTTAGTCACTAAAACATCACGAATAAAATCAGCCCGTTGTTGCGACAATTCCATATTTAGTTCAGCACTACCTGAACTATCAGTATGCCCAGAAAGTGCAATGGTTTTAGTAGCGTGTGCCGTCATGTATTCCGCCAATAAATCAATCCCAAAAACCGCACCCGGTACTAAATCAGCTGTTCCAGTAACAAATTCAATTTTACCGAATGCCAATAAAATCTCCTGCTCTGCTTTAGCCTCTTCCATAGAAACAACACGCTGCTGCATAGTAACTAATTGATCCTGGGCATTGGCTTTTTTAGCATCAACGGCAGAGGCTATAAGCTGCTCTTTCTCGGCCATTAAGGCTTTCGTATTCTGATGTGCTTGCTGTGCCTCCGCTTTAGAGACAGCAGTCTCAATTTGCGCATTAGCAATATAAGCTAAAGAAGCCATATCTTCTTTATTTTCTGATGCAACTGCACTCATTAATGTTTTATTTGCTGTATTTAACTCAGGTGCCGCATATTTTAGAACACTTGCGCTATTAGAAGCTTGGCTATAAGCTTTCTCAGCGTCTAATAATGATTGTGGTTTTTGTAGTTCAGCACAGCCAGAAGCTAAAGTTGCCAAGATTGCTGGAATAAGCAGTTTTTTTACGGTTAATGTTTTCATAGATTCAGTCCAAAGTAATAAATTCAAGTCAGGGCGGCTTATTTAATTTGTGTTTTCAACATTTCAAGGCTTTTTTGCATATCAGCCTCAGAGTCACTAGCAATTCCCGCTTGCGCTTTTGCTTGAGCAAGATTAGCATCCGCAGTAGCCTCATTCGCTAAACGTAAAGCTTCAGCATTATCACCACCTTTCATTTCTTCTTTAGCTTTCTGTAATTTGCTAGCCGCCCGCTTTAATTGAGCGCCTGCATTACCTTCTAAGTCAGCATTTCTAGCTGATTGAAGCGCTGCCTCTGCATAAGCAATTTCGGTTTTAGGAGCAGCAATACCGCATGCGCTTAAAACAGAAACAGAAACACCTAAAGCTGCCGCTTTAAGTAATACCGTAGTATTTTTTTTTGTGAACATAATCTCATTCTCCAGGTAAATTAAAAACTTAAGGATAAATATAGTGTAAAGACTTCTGATTCTATCTGAATTCCATAGAATCGCCAAACACTTATCCTCAGTCAATTCTTAATTCCCACCCCTTTCGCCAATAAAACTAAGCAAAAAACAATAAGCAACACAATAAAACTAACCGTCATAATCATTGCCAGATAAACATCCACATCGGATATACCAATCAAGCTATAACGAAAGGCATTAATCATATACAGAATTGGATTAGCCAAAGCTATTTTTTGCCAAATATCAGGCAACATCGAAACCGAATAAAATACCCCGCCTAAATAACTCAGTGGCGTTAATACAAAATTGGGAATAATAGAAATATCATCAAAGCTATCGGCAAAAATCGCATTAATAAAACCAGCCAAAGAAAATAAGGTCGCAGTTAAGACAAAGACACTAACGGCAAGCCACCAATTGATGACAGTAATATCCGCAAATAACAAAGAAATAGCCGTTACCACACAGCCCACTAATACACCCCGAGCTATTCCACCTCCAATATAGCCCGCCAGAATGACCCAGTTAGAAACAGGCGAAACCAACAACTCTTCAATATGTCGCTGGAATTTTGTGGAATAAAAAGACGAGACGACATTAGAGTACGAATGACTGATTACCGACATTAAAATCACACCAGGCACAATATAGTCCATATAACTTACGCCATTAACCGCACCAATGCGCTCACCTATCAACTTACCAAAAATCAAAAAATATAAGGACGTAGTTATCGCGGGAGGCAATAAAGTTTGTGGCCAAATTCGTGCAAAGCGGCGTATTTCTTTAAATAAAAGCGTTCTTAAAGCAACTGAATTGTTCATGAAATAATCGTTTCGCCTTTCGCTAATTTAGGCAAACGCCCTTCCAACCCCATCGCACCACGCATCACCTTGTTTTTTAATGGCGTAATACGTTCAGCTAAGCCCAAGCCTAAGTTTCTAAAGAACTTAACCGGCAACATTTTATTACTAAAAACTCGATAAAATAAATCCATAACTGTCATCATTTTTAAGTTCTCATTACGGCGTAAGCGCTCATAACGTTTCAATACAGTTAGATCAGCGATATTTTTACCTTTATCACTCGCCTCAAGTAAAACTTCAGCCAGCATTGCCGCATCTAATAAACCTATATTCACGCCTTGCCCCGCTAAAGGATTAATCATATGCGCCGCATCACCAACTAAAGCAACACCTTGCCTAACATATTCTTGTGCATGTTGACGTTTTAATGGAAAACTCGCAACACCTAGAATTCTATTGATTTTTCCTAAGCATTCAGGAAAAGTCGCCGTTAATTCAACCAGTAAATCTGCTTCGGGCAAAGCTTTCAGGCGCTTCACTTCATCTGGCGTGTTATACCAAACGATAGAACCCAAACTCCCAGTTAAAGGTAAAAAAGCCTGCGGACCCGTAGGCACAAAACGCTGCCAAGTAATATCTTGCTGCTCATAATCGGTTGCAACATTAATCACCATCGCATGTTGCTGATAATCCCAACTGGTCACACCTAAGCCAACGGTTTGTCTGACGCGAGATTGCCCGCCATCGGCTCCGACCATCACTTTAGCCGAAAGGCTGCGGCCAGCCTCTAGTTCAACACTGCCCCGCCCCTCAGTGTAATAAATCTTTTTAATGCTCTCAGGACATAATAATTGCACATTAGAAAATTCTTGCGCTCTGTGCAATAACGCCAGTTGCGTTACTCGGTTTTCGACGATATAACCCAGCGCATCATAATCAATAGCATCACTATTAAATTCGGTATCGCCTGCCGTTTCCCAAACACGCATACGTTTAAAAGGACAACTGCGCATACCAATAATGGCATCCCATGCACCCACTGTTTCCAAAATAGTTTTAGAGGCAATGCTGAGAGCAGAAACGCGCATATCATGAGGTTGCTCAACTGAAAATGCTTCAGGCCTAGACTGCTCAACCAAACCAACTTTCAGCTCACTCCCTCCCAAAGCGCAAGCAACCGCCGCGCCCACCATACCGCCACCGACAATCAAAACATCAAATTCTTCGTTCATATAATCCTTCCCAGGCAACCGACTGATTTGTTCATTATAACATTGCGTAATATGCAGATTTACTGCACGTCTAAAAGTGTATTTGCGTAAGTTCTCATTATTTATGAGCAAAGGTCTATAAGGCCTTGTCATTCTCGAGGTCTTTTTATCGGGAATCTATGCTCAAAAATAGATTCCTGCTAACGCTTGTGCCCAGCTTGACTGGTAGTCATGCAGGAATGACAAACTAAAAAACTGTTTATACCCTTTAATAATGAGAAGTTACGTATTTTCGGGCTAAAACCGCGCCCTACAAAGCTTATATAAGTAGTCGTTAAAAATTATTTTTAACAAAAAAATCAAGAAATTCCAAAATAACCTCTGTGGTTAAAATGTTAGATCTTTTATACTTACTTATAAGGCGTTGGATCAGCAATACCTGCTTGCTCAAAGCCTATTTTTCTTAAACGGCATGCATCACACTCACCACAAGCAAGGCCCTCAGGACTGGATGCATAACAAGAGACTGTTTTAGCATAGTCAACACCGAGCTGAGTCCCTTGCTGAATAATTTCGCCTTTACTCATATTAATAAGCGGCGCATGCACTTTAATTTCATGCCCTTCAACACCTGCTTTCGTGGCTAAATTGGCTAAAGCTTGAAACGCTTCTATAAACTTTGGCCGGCAGTCGGGATAACCCGAATAATCCACAGCATTAACACCTATAAAAATATCATGTGCGTCGATAACTTCAGCCCAACCTAATGCAAAAGAAAGAAAAATCGTATTTCTAGCCGGCACATAAGTCACCGGAATACCTTCTTGCGGTGTAACGGGGACAGTCAAAGCCGCATCAGTTAATGCTGAACCACTAATTGAACCTAAACCTAAAGTAATTACTTTATGCTCCAACACTTGATAGTGCTGAGCTATTCTCTGTGCAGATGCTAGCTCAGCATTATGTTTTTGACCATAATCAAAACTCAATGCGTAAATAGAATAACCTTGCTGTTTAGCCATCGCTAAGACAGTCACCGAATCCAAACCTCCGGATAATAAAATAATCGCTTTTTTAGTCATATTACTCAAATAATAAATTGTCTCTATCTGTCTTATTATACTGATATGGGCTTAGTAGGGGGAATGAATTAAGCGTATAATGCCGATCATTATTCAGATAGATCTCGATATAACTTATGAAAGAAACAGACGTTTTACGCCGCTTTTTATTTGACGACTTAGCCGTGCGCGGCGAATGGTTAAATTTAACTGCTAGCTGGCAAGCTGCAAAACAGCACCATCAGTACCCTGAAGCCGCCATGCAAAAATTAGGGGAAGCGCTCGCCGCCGCCGCCTTACTTTCGGCTACGATTAAATTTGATGGTACGCTAATTTTACAAGTGCAAGGCGATGGTGCAATCAAATCTATGGTCGCACAAAGCACCAATAACCGTGAAATTCGCGGCTGGATTCGTTGCGCTGACACTATGTCTGATGACAACTTACAGAACCTGCTTGGTGAAGGATATATGGCGCTGACTATTGAACCTAAAGAAGGCGAACCTTATCAAGGCATCGTACCTCTGACAGGCGAACACCTTGCTGGGTCTGTAGAAAACTATTTCAACCAATCGGAACAATTAAAAACGCGTCTCTGGTTATTTGCTAATGAACACCAAGCCGCAGGTTTTTTAATCCAAGAACTACCTTCTGAGAAAGGCGAACAAGACTTAGAAGACTGGACGCGCATCGAAGCTTTAAGCCATACAATTACCGAAGAAGAATTATTAACGCTGTCATGTGAAGACTTATTACATCGCCTATTTCATGATGAACAACTGCGCTTATTTGAACCAGAACCCGTGAGTTTTAAATGTCATTGCTCACCTGAAAAAGTCGAATCGACTTTACTGTCTTTAGGTCGTGATGCGATTGATGAGCTATTAGCCGAACAAGATACGATTGTCGCTGATTGTGAGTTTTGCAGTACAAAATATAACTTTGATAAGGTCGATGTAGAAAAGATTTTCGCCCAAAATACAGCAGTTAAAGGCTCAGCAACAAAGCATTAAGGAAATCCTGTGGAAGGGGGTTTTAGTCGCGACTAAAGGCTCCTCCCACATTTGCATCCAACTCTTATTACTCGTTCGGAAGAAGTGTATAAGCCATCATCAACGCATCCTCACGCTTACCATTTTCAGATTTATAGTAACCCGGACGAATACCAACCTCATTGAAACCTAAACTTTCATATAAAGCTACAGCCCCAATATTTGACGGGCGCACCTCTAAAAAAACACTCTCGGCCTTTCTCTCTTGAGCGGTTTCAATAACATGCTGCATAAATTTAGCACCTAAGCCCTGCTTACGCTCATCAGGAGCAATGCACAGATTAAGTATCGTTGCTTCACCGACCGCTGTAGAAACAATGCAAAAAGCAGTCATTTTATTTTCTGTATCTTCACACACCCAACAATCGTAATGAGCGGCCTTTAAGCAATCATGAAATATCCCTTCTGCCCACGGATAATTATATCCAACATGTTCTATTTTCAACACTTCAGGCAAATCAGCCTTAGACATTTTACGAAAACGCATGAGATCTACTCTATTTAATGATTCTGGAAATGCTTTGGCATAAAATTCTCGATCGGCATCATAAGTTACAAAGCCTTTTACTATGTTAAATACACGCTTTATCATTATTATTTTTCTTATTATTGTTTGGGAAAAACACTTAAAGCCCGCTGCATGTCTTGCCATGCCTCACGTTTCTTCGTAAGACTACGCAGCAAATAAGCGGGATGATACATCACAACTAAAGGAATACCTGAAAATTCATAACTTGTTTCACGCAATTCACCCAAGCTGGTTTTACTTTGCAATAACTGATGCGCAGCGATACGCCCTACAGCAATAATTATCTTAGGTTGGACTAAGCTAATTTGTCTTGCTAAAAAGGGTGCGCAAGTATTTAATTCTGCGACTTTTGGATCATGATCTTCTGCTCGCCTGCATTTTACAATATGCGTAACAAAAACATCATCCCTACTTAATTGCATCGCTCGGAGCATTTCATCAAACAGCTCACTAGAGTCATCGGCAAAAGGCATACCCTTCTGTTCATCCTCCAAACTAGGTGCTTCAGTTACCAAAAGCCAATCAGCTTGAGGATTACCCGAACCAACGACGACTTGCTGTCTTGTCGCACTAAGAGTACACAACTGACAAGCGCGCATTTCTGAATTCAATACTTCCCAGCTGTCTTCTTGCTTACCGATTACTAGATCTTGCGTTTCAGTACCCTCTTCAGCATAACGAGGTACCCAGGCATCAATGCCCATAGCGGCTAAATACTGTAATCGCGTTGCATTATCCATATAAGGTTTAACAAGTTTTGTAGATACTTTTAAAAGTATTAGCCTAATTTTTCTTGTTCCCAAGCTCCAGCTTGGGAATACGTGAAGCAACAGCTCTGCTGCGACTTTCTAGGTAAGCGGGGTTTATTCCCCATGCGATCCCAAACTGAGTTTGGGATCGTGACATCTGTGGGCTAAAGACACACCCTACCTATTTAAGTCAAAACCTGCGCGAGCTATTTTAAACCTGAGGATGCTGCTTAACGCCCTTATGTTCTAGTTTATTTAAAGCATTGATATAGGCTTTTGCAGAAGCAATAACAATATCAGTATCAGCACCTAAACCATTAACAACACGCCCACCTTTTGCTAATCTGACCGTAACATCACCTTGAGCATCCGTACCGTTGGTAATATTATTAACCGAATATAGCTCCAATGTAGCTCCCGACTGAACAATAGACTCGATGGCTTTCAAGCTTGCATCAACTGCGCCACTACCTTTCGCACTACCGGTTAACTCCTCATCACCCACATTAACAGTGACTGTTGAATTAGGTGTCTCACCCGTTTCTGAGCAGACTTTTAATGCAATTAACTTAAAATGCTCTTTGGTATCAGCACTCACTTCAGTAATTAAAGCTTGTAAATCTTCGTCAAAAATCTCATGTTTTTTATCGGCTAATTGCTTAAACTGATAAAACGCATCATTTAATTCTGACTCCGTATGAAATTCAAAACCTAACTCAGTCATACGACTTTTAAATGCATTACGCCCTGAATGCTTACCTAAAACCATACGGTTAGCTGACCAGCCTACATCTTCAGCGCGCATAATTTCATAAGTTTCACGATTCTTTAATACGCCATCTTGATGTATACCCGACTCATGTGCAAAAGCATTAGCACCAACGATTGCTTTATTCGGCTGCACAGGAAAACCAGTGATGCTAGACACCAATTTTGAACACGCCAAGATTTCCCGGGTATCCAAGCGAGTTTCACAGTTAAAGGCATCATGACGCGTTTTAATCGCCATCACGACTTCCTCTAAAGAAGCATTACCGGCGCGCTCACCCAAACCGTTAATCGTACACTCGACTTGACGCGCACCATTCATTACCGCAGATAAAGAATTCGCGACCGCCATGCCTAAATCATTATGACAATGTACGGAAAAAATCGCTTTATCAGCATTAGGAATACGCTGCATTAAATTCGCAATCGTCGCACCAAACTCAGAAGGAATACTATAACCAACAGTGTCAGGAATATTTAAAGTAGTTGCTCCAGCATCAATCACCGCTTCTAAAATACGACACAAGAAGTCTTCATCAGACCGACCCGCATCTTCAGCAGAAAACTCCACATCATCGGTATATTGACGTGCGCGCTTAACCGCTTTCACAGCATATTCAATAACCTGCTCTGGCGACATTTTTAACTTCATCTGCATATGAATCGGTGAAGTCGCGATAAACGTATGAATACGTGAACGCTCTGCGCCTTTTAATGCCTCACCCGCTCGGTCAATATCTCGATCTAAAGCACGAGAAAGACCGCAGACTGTACTGTTTTTTACCGCTTCAGCAACGGCTTGTACTGCAGTAAAATCACCTTCACTAGCCGCAGGAAATCCCGCTTCAATAATATCCACTTTCAAGCGCTCTAGCGCACGTGCAATTCTTACTTTTTCATCACGCGTCATTGACGCACCAGGGCTTTGCTCGCCATCACGCAAAGTAGTATCAAAAATTATTAATTTATCTTTCATAAAAAGTTCCATTCATGGAAGCCGCTAACCTTATTAGGCCAACGGTAGAAAATAGGGGGAGTGCGAAAATCAGAAAATATAAAAAGTAATATGCCCACTAGGGCAGATTGTTTATCCGCGTGACCATTGAGACACAAGCAAAGCTGTTGCTGGTCATAACTTTATGTTTTAAATCCATTATAGTATTCACTGTTAATTCAAAACTATTATGACTGATTACTACGCGATTGCTGGCGTTTACGGCGCATCAAAACGACCGTAACGACAGGCCCTGACAAAGCATAACCAAAGAAAAACAAACATAATATAGTCGCTGGATTAGACAAGGTAATAGCAAAACCTAACATCACAAAAATCATCACAACAAAAGGCACTTTGCCTTTAAAGTTAATATCTTTAAAGCTGTGGTAGCGAAAGTTACTGACCATTAATAAGCCTGTCGTAACCGTTAAAATGAGCACTAACCAAGATAAATTTTCCACACCGTATTCGTATTTTTCACTGACCCATACTAAGCCAGCCAAAAGGGCGGCGGCGGCTGGACTAGGTAGCCCTTGAAAATAATTTTTATCTTGCGTCGCAAGTTGCGTATTAAAGCGCGCCAAACGTAAAGCACCGCCGGCTAAATGTACAAATGCGCCAATTAAACCCACCTGCCCTAAAGAAGACAAGGACCATAAATACATGACAATAGCAGGTGCTGCCCCAAATGAGATCATATCTGCCATGCTATCGTATTCAGCGCCAAAGTCACTTTGAGTATTGGTCATTCTTGCTACGCGGCCATCCAGTCCATCAAGCACCAAAGAAACAAAGATTAAAATAGCGGCAGTCTCATAGCGCCCACTAATAGCAGAAGCGATTGCATAAAAACCTGAAAACAAGGCCGCAGTGGTAAACAAATTAGGCAATAAGTAAATGCCACGACTACGTACTTTTGAACTGTTTTGATCCGGATTAGTCATGAGTAATATCGTTATAAAGCGCTAAAATTAAATGCAGTCTATTGTATAGTATTTACAGTGTCTCTAAAAAGAAAAACCTAAGACGCCAATCAGATATTTTATTTAAGACACTTCCATGTAAAAATACTGAGCAATATGGATAATACACAACAAGGCGTCAGCCCACACACAGTCAACTTATCGCGCCACGCTCTCAAACAGATGATTCGCGTCGTACATGACTTACAAAATCTCAGCGAAAACCCTCAATACCCAGACAAACTCCCCGAACTGACTTGCTCTGCGCAAATTCAAGCTCAGAACTATTCGGTATTAATGGCTTATGACTTTCATGTCACAGACTCTCAAGAAGCTAAATTAATTGAGGTCAATACCAATGCTGGAGGTTTATGGTTTGCTTGCGGCATTGAAAACCCACTCAACCAAGCACTTCCCGATAAATTAGCCCAGCGCTTACTCACCACATTTATTCAGGAATATCGACTATTTACTCAAGACTCACAGGCCAGACCTAAACTCATTGCCATTGTTGATCAAGCACCTGAGAAACAGTTTCTGTATTCGGAAATGCAAGCCTTTGCGCGGCTATTTAAGCAAGCAGGAATTGATTGCGTTATTACTGACCCTAGTGAAATTGAAGCAAGCAACTCAGGCCTTTATTATAAAGAGCAACACATAGACCTTATTTACAATCGTCATTGCGATTTTTATTTAAGCACACCAGAAATGCAGGTTATTGCTCAAGCATGGCAAGAGCAGTCCGTTTGCGTAAGCCCCAATCCTCGCGTCTATGGCCTACTAGCCGATAAACAACGCATGGCCGACTGGTCACAAGCTCCCATTTTAAGTGATTTGCTCAAGCCAAAAATAGCCCAACGCCTACTACAAGCTATTCCTAAAACACAACTATTGCATTCATTAGACCAAGATACTTTATGGTCTGAACGCAAAAGATTAGTCTTTAAGCCGACAACCAGTTATGCCAGTCGAGGCGTGTATATAGGTGAAAAATTAACCAAAGGTAAATTTAATAGCTTCGACCCACAAACAACCTTGGTACAAGAACGTATTAAGCCATCCATAACCACTACAACTGATAGCATCGAGTTTAAAACCGACTTTCGGTTATTTGTTTATCGACATACTATTCTCGCCGCCTGCGCCCGTATTTATCAAGGCCAAGTGACCAATTTACGCACCCCTAACGGCGGTTTTAGTCAGCTTAAATTAACCAATTTTATATAAACATGCATACTTTGTTAAAACCTCTTATTCTTGTGCCGGCTCTACTCAGTAGCGCTTGCAGCTTAACCTCCCCTACTCTGGAAAATACACAGTTAATGGAATCTAACGAAATCATTCAAAGCCAAAATGATAACCGACAATATCAAGCATTTACCTTAGATAACGAGCTGCAAGTTCTTATTATTTCCGACCCAGATAGCGACAAAGCTGCCGCGTCTTTAGATGTTTTTATTGGCAGCGCTAGCGACCCAGAAGACCGTGCCGGGCTCGCTCATTTCTTAGAGCACATGTTATTTTTGGGAACTGAGAAATATCCCGACCCAGACGAATATCAAACCTTTATTGCTCAACATGGCGGCTCCAGAAACGCCTTTACTGCAAAAGAACATACCAACTATTTTTTCGATATAGAAAATGCTTCCTTAGAGCCGATGCTGGATCGTTTCAGTCAGTTCTTTACTGCGCCTTTATTTAATCCTGAGTTTGTTGAGCGCGAGAAAAACGCGGTGCATTCAGAGTATTTGGGCAAAATAAAAACTGAAAACCGCCGTTTTTATGCCGCTATGCAACAAGCCTTTAACCCCAAAAGCCCCTATGCCAAGTTTAGCGTCGGTAATTTAGAAACTTTAGCCGACAGACCGCAACAGCCCGTTCGTGATGATTTACTACGCTTTTATAAACAGCATTACTCTGCGAATTTAATGCGCTTAGTCGTTTTAGCTAATGAACCTCTGCCCGTATTAAAAAAATGGGTAACAGATAAATTTTCTGCCATTCCTAATCAACGCAGTACAAAAGAAATTTTTTCTGAGCCATTACTCAATACAGAACAAATGGCACAAAAAATTAACATTAAATCTTTACAGGAAAAACGTGAATTAAGCTTTATGTTTACCCTGCCAGAAGTGCAATCGCACTACCGCACCAAGCCTAGTGCGTATTTTCAATCCTTACTAGGCCATGAAGGTGAAGGCAGTATTATTGCTCTATTAAAAGAGAAAGGCTGGGCGGATGAGTTGAGCACGTCCGCTGGTTTTAGCAATAACGCCCAAGAATCAGGCCTCTATATTGGCGTTAACCTAACCCATGCAGGACTAAAGCATATTGATGATATTACTGATAATATTTTCCAGTATATTCGTCTCTTGCAACAGACCGAGATGCAACAATGGCTATATGAAGAACAACAGCAACAAGCGCGATTAAAATTTCGTTACCAAGAAAAACGCAATGCCAGCCATACCGTAACTGATCTCGCTCGTAATCTACAGTATTACGCGCCACAAGATGTACTGCGCGGCACTTACCTTATGGAGCATAGCGAACCCGAACTCACGCAATCTTTGTTACAACTATTAACCCCAGAACGCGTGCTTATCTCCCTAACTAGTCAAGATACCAGTACCGATCAAACAGAAAAAAACTACCATGTGGATTATGCGATAAATCCGATCACACCTGAACTAATAGCGCGCTGGTCAAGCTCCCCAATCAACCCAGCATTAAAGCTACCCACCCCTAACCCTTTCATCCCTGACCAACTGGAACTAAAAAAATCAACGACAGAAGCAGTACACCCGCAGTTGATTCCACAAAGCCATGATATGCAAGTATGGCATCAATTAGACACGAGCTTTAATGTGCCTCGTAGCAACCTTTTTCTAGCTTTGCACTCACCTATTGCCAACAAATCCCCGCGCGAAGCACTGCTAAGCTCCCTATTAGCCTCTATTATTACCAAACAACTAAATAGCTACGCTTACCCTGCTAGATTAGCGGGATTGCAATACTCTATTTATGCAACCGAGCGAGGCCTAAGCATTTCCCTATCAGGTTATGATCAAAAACAACCTATACTCCTTGAGCGTATTATCGAAGCACTCAAAAAGCCTGAAATAACAGAGCAGCGTTTCACCATCTTAAAAAACCGTTTCCAGCAAAGCTTAAGCAATGCTCAGAAACAACAGCCTTTCCAACAAATCCTTGCTGATATTAAGCGCACCTTAGTCGAAAATCGCTGGACCAATGAGCAAAAATTAGCGGAGCTAAGCACATTGACTGAACAAGATCTCATCGAATTTTCCGCGCAATTTTTAAAGCAATTACAACCAACACTGTTAATTCAAGGCAATACCACAGCGCAAGAAACCCAGAAGATTGCAGCCTTTATTTACGCCCAGCTTGTTTTATCGCAGGAAAAGCTTCAAGTTCCAGCGGCTAAAATTATTCAACTCAAAGAAAACTCTTTAAATGCACACCACTTGAACATCGACAATCAAGATGCCGCTTTAGCACTTTATTTCCAAGGACCAGACAAATCAATAGCCGCGCAAGCGAAAATGCAATTATTGGGGCGTATTATATCTTCGGCTTTCTTTTCTGATTTACGCACACGTCAACAATTAGGCTATAACCTTGGTGCAGCCGCATTACCAATGAAAGATGTGCCCGGCATGATTTTTATCCTGCAATCGCCAGTTATATCTGCAACTGAAATAGAAAGTCGCGTGAAAACATTTATTACTACTTTTCTACAAGATTTAGAAAACCTAGCCACAGAAGAATTAGAAACCTATAAAACAGGTTTAATCACTCATCTTCTGGAAAAGGATAAAAACTTACAGAAGCGCAGCTATAGAAACTGGCTAGAAATTGACCGTAAAAACTACGATTTTGACACGCAAGAGCGCATTGCCTCAGCCGTTAAAACAATTGATAAAACCAGCTTAATTCAAGCGTATAAAAACTGGTTGATTGATCACCCTCGTCAATTCCGCAGTTATGCCTTAGGTACGAAATTTATTCAGGAAGATTTTTCTGATGTGCTGCCGATTACAGATAATGATTTATTTAAGCGTAGGCACGATAAGCTGTAGATAAACCCTATTTAGGAACCTGAATTAAATAACACGGGATCATCAAATTTTGTAGGAGCACAAAATATCAACCGAGCAATACCGTATCACTAATGCCTTGTTGGTTGTTTCCTCCAACAAGGTTTTTCCGGGATTTAAAATTGACATAGATATTAAAAAGAATTACTTTAAACGTTAATTTCCCTGATTAATCGGATAACATCAATTATCAGGTCAACTTGACAGGATAAAATGGATAGCAGGCAAATGCGCCTGATTTTCAGATGAATACCGTGGGGAAACAGGGCAAAAGGTCAGGATATTAATATCCTGTCAAATATGCCCGATTTGTCGGTGAATACTGTGGAATATCAGGGCGAATGTGCTTGTTAATACTATAGTTATGCAAAAAAATGGCAACGAAGATATACGTAGAATAAAATGGATGAATTAATACATGCCTGAAAATATTACATTTAGAACACAGTTAATAGGGTCTATAACTGAGTTTTGTCAAGATAGTCAATTAGCTTTTCTTGCAAATGCCTTACACCTAGTCGAACTAATCGTATTACTTGCACGGTATAAAGAAGAAGGGTCTAACCTTTACCCAAAGGTATATTTGACTAATAATATAAAAATGTTGAATTCAATGCTACCTGATGGGGAGTCATTAAAAATAGGATCGTCTAGTGCTAACGCCAATGGGATAAAAAGTGTATTAAAAAAATGCGCGCCTTTAGCTACAAATGGCTGGTTGATTTATGTTGAAGCATGTGAAAATAAACTTGAGTATGGAGTATTTAAAGGGTCTGGTAATCCAATATCTGTATTAGTTGATGATGTACTGATGACAAAAAATGATGATTTTATTGTTGTCAAAGCATTTCAGGTTGCAGATGATTGTGTCGAGATTAAGGCAAATAGTGGTGGACTTCATTATATATTTTTGAATCATAGAAAAGAGGATAGCCCACCACCTTTACAGTTCTTAGGGAAATTAGTTGAAGCTGTTACTGAAAAAACACCAGAAGTAGATAAAGAGCCTACTATTAGTTTTTTAAATCGCTTATTATTTGGAGCGCTTAGAGAGTCACATGGATGTATTATTGCAGTTACAAGCATGGATACCCCACCTAAACTTCTCTCTAGTGATGGAGTTATTTTGGAGGAGCCAATTGATTTCTCAAAATTAGTATATGATCTTAAAAAAGGAACTATTGATCCTTCGCACTTGGATAGTAAAGGTCACTTGCTACAAGGGATGCTGAATTCTGATGGTATTATATTATTTGATAATAGAGGTCGATTGTTGGGCTATAACTGTTTTGTTAAAATGAATAATAAAGAGAATATAATTGGCGGTGCTAGAAAGAGAGCATTTGCCAGTGTTAAATCTAAAATAGGGAATGGTATTTCTGCTGTTTTTATGCAGTCACAAGATGGCTGGACGGATTTTGATGGGAGTCATACAAAATGACTGATATGATTTTATGGCAGCCTGAAAGTGGTGAGCTCATTCCTGTATCTGCAAAAACGCCAGCAGAAATATCTGGATTTGCTAAGCAATTAAGTATTAAAGACAAAAAACAAATTGTTTCTGCATTTGATTCTGGTCATTATGAAATGGGCATTAATTACCTTTGGGGTAAAACTGTTACAGCTTTAAAAAAAGAACTTTCTGCTGTTGGTGTTGGTCTTCTGGGGGAAATGTTAGGTAAGGCGGATGTCGATGAAGATGATGATGTTGAAGACATTATAACCACAAAGGAGTCCATACGACTAGCTGAAGAGTTAGGTATTGTGTCATCTACTGATTCAATGAGATTAAGGCATACTTATGAATTAATTACTCATTTTTCAAAACTTGAAGTTGAGGAAAGTGATTCAGAAGAGATTGATGAATCTGAAGCTATTACATCTTTAAAGTCATGCATTAAAGGCGTTCTTGGTCGTCCTAAAGTAGAAGTGGCCAAGAAATTTGTTGAATTTAGAGAGGCATTAGAAGGTGAAACATTAAGTAGTGATGATCCGCGTGTAGAAATGTTAAGAAGCTCCCCGTACTTTTTTAATAAGCTGACAGTAAGTGTATTGATGAATGCGGCTAAAAAAAATACTGGAGCTAATCTTGAACATTCCTTAGCAAATATAAATACTCTCATTCCCTCTATATGGTCAAAGTTACGAGAGGCTGAAAAATGGCAAGTAGGGCTTGCTTATGCGGAAGCTTTTGCAGACGGAAAGACAACATCTGTAGGCGGTCTTAAAAGTGTATTACTTAAAGTTAAAGGATTTGACTATGTTCCTGAAAACCTTAGAAGCGATACCTTTATAAAAGCCGCAGAAGCTATTTTCAGAGCACATGATGGACTTAATAATTTTTATAATGAGGCAAGACCTGTTAGGAATTTGTCTAAACTAGGAAGTACAATTCCAACTCCTGCATTACCTGCCTGCTTTAGTGCATTGTTAAGTATTATCTTAGGTAATAGCTATGGTGTCGCATGGGCAGCAGAGTCTGAAGCGAAGGGTTTATTGAAAAAATTATCATCGGACAGGTGGGCATACTACCTAAACAATGTCTTTCCTAGTGATGTCCGTATACTAAATAAATTATCTTCTAGCAAACCTAGAGTGAACTGGATAAATCTCTCAAAAGAGTTTGATTTAGGTTCACTAGATATAAAAAACAATACCGTTTCCCTGCTTTTAAAAGCATCGATAGACAAGAAAGAAAACAAAATAAGCTCATGTTCAGTAAAGTTACTTAAAGATTACTATGGGTAAATTGCATAAATCGGGTAAGGGCTAGTTTCTCTCCAGCCCTCCCCACACCACCCTGCATGCGGCTCCGCACAGGGCGGTTCATCGCCATTATGAATAATGGAACTTAACCCATTGCTCTTCAACCGAGGCTAAACCTTGCG
>CBDUDP010000017.1:0-89198 GCA_965365945.1 uncultured Gammaproteobacteria bacterium | reverse complement strand
ACTATCGTGCCGGGCTTGTCCAACAAACGGTTCAGATTGTGGCTCGCTTCGCGATCACAATCTAACCTTGTTCGTTATGCTCTTTGTTTTATATTAGTAATTGCATCAACTATATAATCAAATTCTGAGCCATTAATATTTGATAAAGATAAGCTTTTAATTGCTTTCTTCGTAAACCCATCTTTTATACGATAAAGGCACTTATCATAGGCTTCAGTAACACACGATTTACATGAGGTAATTCTATGTTCTTTACATTCGTTTTTTAAATTATTAATAGTACATATGAGTTCAGAAGAAAAAACATCAATTAACCACTTACCTTTAGTAATACTTTTTAAGGTATCTAAGCATGGAGTTACTCCCATATCCACAGCAAAAACATCAAGATCATCTTGTTTTGATAAAACTAATTCTCTCGTATTTGAATCTTTTATTCTTCCACAAGAAAATGAGTATGAAAAATTTTCTTCATAGTCTGGTTCAATAGAGTTTTTTAATGATTCCAATGAAAAATAATATAAATCTATTAACTTAGTTTCTATCTCTTCCATTATTAATTTACAAAGATCATCAGTTATAAGTTCTTTATTTGCTTTAGTACAAATGGTTAAGATGTAATTAACTATAGTTTTTGAAACAAAATGACTTTCAATTGAATAGTAATTTAAAACTAAAATTGGCTCAACTTCTGGTAACTCTTCTCTAAAATCCCTTACATCTTTATCAATGATCCCTAAAATATTATTAGATAAAGCATGATTAGTATTTGGTAATGTATTAAGCTCTTCTATTGCTGAAATTACATGGATACAGCCTTCTTCATAGCCTTCTATATTCTCTATAGCATAAACTTCAATATCAAATGGAACTCTATTAGCAAGTTCACTATAAATTGAAATATCATCAATTCCTTCCACTATTAAAATAGGTACATTTGTCATAACAGCTTCATTAAGAAGCTCATCAATTTCATAAAAATTTCCAGCCACTTAATCTCTCCAAACTTTTAATTCAGAAAGAAAGTTGGGGTTACGCTTTGCTAGTGCAGGTGAATGTGAAGCTACAATTATTTGAGTTTTTGGTAAAAGAGTAGAGAATATAGACATTAATTCACGTTGCCATTTTATATTTAATGAAATTTCTGGCTCATCAATTATTAAGAAGTTTCTATCTTGACCTTCGAATAAAACTAACGTTAAAAATGTAAGTATATGTCTTTCTCCACTAGATAATTCATTTACAGAGTGTCTAGCACTATCAATATCTACATAAACCTCAGAACTATTTACAACAAGTTTTTTGTCATTAATAAGATAGGTATTAAACTTATCAACCAAAAGATTAATTGAACTTAAAATTAATTTCTCAACCTCAAGTTCATCTATCATATTCTCAAAAAGTTGACTTAATAGTTGATGTTCAAGTATTTTATCTAACTCACCACGTTGTTCGATCTTATTTAAGATGTTAACAATTCTATTTTTAAAATTATTTTCCTCTCCATCATCTAAGGCTTCAATAATGCGTTCTTTGCTCTCTAATATTCTCTGACCAAGAGCTTCACGTTCAATATTTACTTTAGTTGGAGAGCTATTTTCGATGTCAATTGCAACTGACAATGTATCAAATAAAGCACTTTGAATTTTTTTGGTTGCTGTAAATCTGGCTATTCGGTAACGTCGTAGAAGCAATTCTTCTATATTTTCAATTTTTATGCTTTGTAAGTATAAGTGATGCTTACTAAAGTCTATTTCAGGATTTCTATTTCTATGCCTTGCAGCATTTCTCCTCCTCAAGAAAAGAGAAAGTTCCTCAGATAATTCATATATTTTTTTATGACGAATTACCCTAGCTGAAGTATCTCCGAAAATTTCACGCTGCCGTACGGGGTGACTAAAAAAATCAGCTATAATTTCAGGGGCAACATTCATTGTTTGAGTGCTAACACCTCTCTCAACCCCCATAGATAAAGATGTTGAATCAACTAAAAAACTTCTTTCGAATTCACTCCAATCAAAACCTTCATCTTTCAAGCTAACATCTATTTTTTTTAAAATACTATCTTCAGAAATTTCACAATGTATCTTTGTTATTCCTAAAGATTTCAATGCGCTATCATCTTGAGATAAAAAATAATTAATAGCCCTTAAAAAAGTTGTTTTTCCACACCCATTATCACCATAAATAACGGTAACATTTTCACTTGAAAAATCGACACTCGCAAACCTATTATTTGTTTTAAAACCTTCAAAAACAATATTATTTATTCTCATTTTTTATCCATAATTAGAGGGTATTTAATTCGAGCATAATTTTATAGTTGAGCGGTGTAGTGCCTAACTCAAAGCTCCGTAGAAGCAAGAGGAAGCGGACTTCCATACCGTTAGAAAAAAGTTATTCTACACAGCTCGAACGGCTTGTTGGACGGTAGCGTTGCTTCAGTTGACCAAGCAAATCACCACTGGCTATGGATTTTTATCTTTTTAGGGGAGACTGTCAAGCTGGAATTAACCGCTAGAGTCTGTAGATAACAAAAAACTGAATTGCCTTTTTGCATGACTAGCGTATTGTTCAAGGATGCTTTAAGCATTTTATAAGCGCTTTTTGACCGAAAAACGAGTTCTCCTGCTTTTGGCGCCAATGGATTTCATCATGAGATAAACCAATTAATTTCAAAAAGAACAAAACTTACAGCTCATCAAGCTAAGGGGTAGGTCTTGCTATTTGCATTAAACGGTTTTATCAGTACGCTTAAAAATATTAGCGTACTATACGTGAACTGATATTGTAAAAAAACACACTTTTACATGCGTTTAAATAGAGTTAAGTTATTGTATGATAAATAGAAACTTATGTGTAGCCCCCATGCTCGACTGGTCAGATAGACATTGCCGCTACTTTCATCGCTTGCTGTCAAGCCACGCCGTTTTACATACCGAGATGGTGACGACTGGAGCTTTATTGAATGGTGATGTACAACGGCATTTAGGTTTTTCCCCGCAAGAACATCCTCTGGCTTTGCAGTTAGGGGGGAGTTCTGTGCAAGATTTGGCGGTTTGCAGCAAAATGGCTGAAGATTATGGCTATGATGAAGTAAATTTAAATGTTGGTTGCCCGAGTGATCGCGTGCAAAGTGGGCGTTTTGGTGCCTGTTTAATGGCGGAGCCTGAGTTAGTCGCAGAATGTATTGTTGCCATGCAGCAAGCAGTGAATATCCCCATTACCGTAAAATCGCGTATAGGCATTGATGATAAAGATTCCTATGAGGAATTAGTTAATTTTATTAGTAAAGTGGCTGATGGCGGTTGTCGTACTTTTATTATACATGCGCGTAAGGCTTGGTTATCGGGCTTATCGCCTAAGCAAAATAGGGATGTTCCCCCTTTGCGCTATGATGTTGTGCAGCAAATCAAACAAGATTTTCCGCATTTAGAAATTATTATTAATGGTGGTATTAGTTCCTTAGAGCAAAGTATTCAGTTAATGCAAGGCGTAGATGGCGTTATGATTGGTCGAGAGGCTTATCATAATCCTTACTTATTGGCGGAAGCGGATAGGCTGATTTACCAGCAAGACACTCTCGTTAAAACACGCGAAGAGGTAGTCTTCGCTTTATTGCCTTATATACAAGAGCAATTGGCGGCTGGAGTGCGCTTACATAGTATAACGCGGCATATATTAGGTTTATTTCATAGTGTTCAAGGGGCAAGAGCATGGCGTAGACACCTAAGTACCTATGGGCCTAAGGCGGGTGCAGATGAGAATGTTGTCTTACAGGCATTAGAATTAGTACAAGGATGATGTATACTTAACGACTATTTTATTTTAGAGACGAATGATGGAAGAACATTTCAGCAAAATTATTGAAGCAATTGGCGAAGATGTAACGCGTGAAGGTTTAGTTGATACACCTAAAAGAGCCGCTAAAGCTTTTGAGTTCTTAAATAATGGCTATAACAAAACTTTGGAAGAGGTTTTGAATGGCGCTATTTTTGAAGCAGATACTGAAGATATGGTGATTGTAAAAGATATTGAGCTTTATTCTTTATGTGAGCATCATTTATTGCCTTTTGTCGGCAAATGTCATATTGCTTACTTGCCACAAGGTAAGGTTTTAGGCTTATCTAAATTGGCAAGAATTGTTGATATGTATGCGCGTCGTTTACAAATTCAAGAAAAATTGACTAAGCAAATTGCTGATGCAGTTGATGAAGCGATTGGTGCTAAAGGCGTTGCGGTTGTTATTGAAGCTAAGCATATGTGCATGATGATGCGTGGTGTTGAAAAGCAAAATTCAGTGATGACAACATCAGTTATGACGGGCATTTTCCGTAAAGAAATGAGTACCCGTGCAGAATTTTTAAGTTTAATTAATCGCTTATAAGGAATGGCTGTTGTGGCTCAAAAAAAGCGTGGGATTTTAATTGTTAATTTAGGGTCACCTAAGCACTTAACGGTACGCTCTGTTAGACGATTTTTGCGCGAATTTTTGAGTGATCCACGCGTGGTTAATTTACCGCGCTCATTGTGGTGGGTAATTTTAAATTTTTTTATATTGCCTTTTCGGCCGCGTAAATCTAAAGCAGCTTATGCTGAAGTTTGGACTGAAAGAGGTTCGCCCCTCACTTTTTTGACTCAAGATTTAACTGATAAAGTAGCCGCGCACTATCAGGATAATCATCACACGATTGTCTCAATGGCAATGAGTTATGGTGCCCCGTCATTAATATCTCAGTTGCGTAAATTAAAAAAGGCGCAGTGTGAACAAATCACTATTGTGCCTTTATATCCGCAATATTCATCAACCACGACTGCCAGTGTGTTTGATGCTATTGCGACAGAATTAATGCAATGGCGTTATATTCCTGAATTACATTTTATTAGCGATTACCATCAGCGCCCCTTATATATAAGTTCAATTGCTGATTCCATTCAGCAAGCGTGGCAGAAACAGCCGGCTAGTGAACTTTTATTGATGTCTTTTCATGGGCTACCAGATATTTTAACTAAAAAAGGCGATCCTTATTATTATCAATGCCTTAAAACGGCTGAGTTGATTGCTGAAAAGCTAAACTTGAAAGATGATGAGTGGCGCGTCGTGTTTCAGTCGCGTTTTGGTAAGGCGAAATGGTTGCAGCCTTATTGTATAGAGAGCTTAATGGCACTGCCTGAGGAAGGCTTTAAAAAAATTGATATTATTTGCCCCGGCTTTGCAATTGATTGCTTAGAAACTTTAGAGGAAATTAATATGACTAATAAAGAAATTTTTCTTGAATCAGGTGGCGAGCAGTATCGTTATATTCCTTGTTTAAATGACTCAGAAGCTAATGTGCAGCTTATGGTCGATTTAATAGAAAATAAGGCGAACTAATTATGCGTGCTTATGATCCTGATAATTGTGCTTTTTGTCGCTTAATGCGCAGCTTGGCTTTTACCGGGGTCGGTATGGGTATTGGATGTGGAGCTGCTTATTTATTAGGTGCTACGCAGGAAAATATTATAATGTCGGGGATAGTGGTTTCTGCCATTATTGTCTTTGGTCTATTAGATAAAAAGAAGAAGAAAAAATAATATGACTATTTTAAAAGCGTGGGATGAACGGTGGCCTGAAGTTCGGATTAGCCAGCCAGCAAAAACAGGCGAAGGTGTGCTGGATGCCGGTGCATTTAAAAGTATTGAGGTTGATAGTGTTTTCGATACGGTCAATTATGCCCAAACAACGATTGGTCAGGCGGTTTTATATCGTTCTTTAGCGCAACCCTTAGATGATTTACAGGCTATTGTAGATAAGCAGGAAGCACTTAAAGAAATACAGGCAAATCCTGAACTGAAAGCAACTTTAGCGCGTTTAGTGGAGAATGCTAAAAAAGATGAAAAGTCTTTTCACCAGCTATTATTTGCTAAATTTTTAGGGTCAGGTGGAACGGCTAGAGATGATGCAGAAATTGAGGGCTATGGTTATACGCAATATAGGCGTGGAACCCGCTTTATATTGGGTTTTGTTGCGGGTCTATTGACGCTTGATAAACCCAAAAGTACTTATCTTGATGTGTTGCTGAATGAAATTAAAGCCTTTACCAAAACGCGAGCTTACTCTTTAATGTCGGGCCCTGCCTATATTACTGAGAAAAGTATACAGAGCAAAATAGATAGAAAAAGCTTAAGTCCCGCCATTATTTTTAAACCGCATATTTTTAAGCCATTATTGATTGGTCTTGTGTTTGCTGCTTTGATATTGGTTAATTTATTTGTGCCAATTGGCTTGATCAGTTTTTCGCCAATGTTTGCCATTTTTCTTGCGCCGCTGGCTTTGGTTTACTTTCCTCTGATTGGTGGTTTTGATCGAGATAGTTGTATTAAGCCTTTGCGTGAGGAATATAGAAAATCAGATGACGTAGCTAAGGTGTTAGATGCTTTGGGTCAAATCGATGAGCTGTTGTCCTTAGTGCAATATGCGGAGTCTAGTGCTGAGCCTATGGTTCTGCCTGAGTTGGTCGCAGCTGAGCATCATAAAATCAATTTGAAAAATGCGAAAAACCCCGTATTAAGTAAAGCTGATGCTGCTTATGTAGGGAATGATTTTTCTATTGATGATGAAAAATTAGTTTTAATTACTGGCCCGAATAGTGGTGGTAAAACTGCATTTTGCAAAACCTTAACGCAAATTCAACTACTGGCTCAGGTTGGTAGCTATGTTCCTGCTACGCAAGCAACAGTAACGGTTGCGGATAGGATTTTTTATCAAGTACCTGAAATTAGCCAGCTAGATGATGGTGAAGGGCGTTTTGGTACGGAATTAAAGCGTACTAAAGATATATTTTTAGCGAGTACGGAAAAGAGCCTGATTGTCTTAGATGAGTTATCAGAAGGGACAACCTTTGAAGAAAAAATGGAGACTTCGGCGAATGTACTCAATGGTTTTTATCAAAAAGGTAATAATACGGTTCTCATTACTCATAATCATCAGTTAGTCGATCATTTTCTTGCAGAGCGTAAAGGCGTGGCTTTACAGGTTGAGTTTGTTGATGAAGATCCAACTCATAAGTTAATTCCAGGAATCTCACGCGTCAGTCATGCACATCGCGTGGCAAAGAAAATTGGCTTTTCCAAGGAAGATATCGCTGGTTATTTAGCAGATAGTTAAGCAATGAAAATTCTACTTGTTTTTTTGAGTTTGTTATTCGTTATTCCTGCGGCATTAGCAGATGTCTATAAATATACTGCCGCTGACGGTAGTGTTTATTACACGGATGAGCCTAGTCATAAAAAATATAAACTAATTATTCGTAGTAAGCCTAAGGGTTATGCGATCGCATTTAAGCATTTACAAAAAAATAAAAAGAAATATACGCCCATCATTGCTGCAGCTGCAAAAAAGCATGGTCTAGATCCGAAGTTAGTACATGCGGTTATTCATGCAGAATCTGCTTATGACGCGAAAGCCATTTCAAGTGCTGGGGCAGTGGGCTTGATGCAGTTAATGCCTGCAACGGCACTTCAATATGGTGCAACAAACCGCAAAGATCCCAAGCAAAACATTTTTGCTGGCACTCGTTATCTAAAGTATTTGATCGGTTTATTTGATGACAATTTAAAGCTTTCTATCGCTGCGTATAACGCTGGAGAAAATGCTGTTAAAAAATATCACAACCAAATCCCACCTTATCCCGAAACGCAAAAATATGTAAAGCACGTCTTAAGTTTGTACAAGAAAAGTAATGGTTGATACTAATGTTACTTTGAGCGCTGAATCTTTAGTGCAGGGTAGTGTTACCTTGTTTTCTTTACCGGATATCTATCATCAAATAGAAACAATGGTTAGTGACCCAAGGTTTGCAGCTCTTGAGGTCGGTCAGGTCATTGCTAAAGATCCTGCTCTCAGTATGCGTTTGCTTAAGTTGGTCAATAGTTCTTTTTATGGCTTTCAATCCCGTATTGATACGATTAGTCGGGCCGTTGCAATAGTTGGTATTAAGGACTTACAAAACTTAGTTTTAGCGACTTCCGTGGTGGATGTCTTTAATGATATACCTAGCGATCTGGTTGATATGACTGATTTTTGGATGCAAAGTGTTCAGTGTGCTGTGATTGCTAAACTGCTGGCTAAGGAAAGTTCGGTTTTGCATGCAGAACGCTTATTTTTAGCTGGTTTATTGCATAAAATTGGTTCTCTGGTCCTCTATCAGAGGCTTCCAGAGTTATCTTCAAAAGTACTTAAGCTGGCTGATTATAATGCAGAGCTAGTACCTGTCATTGAGCAAGAAATGATTGGCTTTACTTTTGCTGACGTCGGAGGGGAGTTGGTCAAGTCTTGGGGGTTGCCTGATTCTTTGTATGAGGCAATTGCTTTTCAATTAACACCTGAAATGGCATTGGCACACCGATTAGATGCTCAAATACTTCATATAGCGACTATTTTTTGCACGGCTCTGGTGTACGACCAAGATTCGGTTGGCGAGTTATGGGAAGCAATCCCTTTTGAACGCAGGTCGGTAATTAGCTTAGATCAGAGGCAATTTTTCTCCTTGTTATTGCAAGCTCAAGAAGATGTAAGGCAGTTTTTTGAGTTGTTGGTATCTGGAAAGAAGTTTTATTAACTTTAAGCTCCTAAGGAGACTTAATTTGCTATAATAAGCGGTTGTTGTAATTTAGGTCGATCCGGTTGTAAAAGGCTAGATTATTCAAGAAACATTTGCCGATAAACCGATTTATCAGCTTTATTATATAGATGGACTAATGTCAGAATTTGCTAAAGAAATTACCGTAGTTACTATCGAAGACGAGATGCAGAAGTCGTACCTAGACTATGCGATGAGCGTTATTGTAGGGCGAGCACTTCCTGATGTTAGAGATGGCCTAAAGCCGGTTCATCGTCGCGTTTTATATGCAATGAATGTATTGGGTAATGATTGGAATAAACCCTATAAAAAATCTGCTCGTGTCGTCGGGGACGTGATTGGTAAATACCACCCGCATGGAGATACTGCGGTTTACGATACGATCGTACGTATGGCGCAGCCTTTTTCTTTGCGTTATATGTTAGTTGATGGTCAAGGTAACTTTGGTTCGGTCGATGGTGATTCACCTGCTGCGATGCGTTATACCGAAGTACGTATGTCAAAAATTGCGCATGAAATGTTGGCGGACTTAGATAAAGAGACAGTCAATTTTGCCTCTAACTATGATGATTCAGAGTCAGAACCTGTTGTTTTGCCGGCAAGAGTGCCTGCACTATTGGTCAATGGCTCTTCTGGTATTGCTGTTGGTATGGCAACTAATATACCGCCACATAATTTAGGCGAAGTTATTGGGGCTTGTTTAGCACTGATTGATAACCCTGATGTTAGCCTTAAAGATTTAATGGAACATATTCCAGGACCTGATTTCCCTACAGCAGGGATTATTAATGGGGTTTCTGGTATTTATGATGCCTATATGACGGGGCGAGGGCGCGCGCATATTCGTGCACGTAGTCATGTAGAAGATTTTAGAGATGGCAGCAGGCAAGCTATTATTGTTACCGAATTGCCTTACCAAGTGAATAAAGCCCGCTTATTAGAGAAAATTGCTGAATTAGTTAAAGAGGCTAAAATCGAAGGTATTTCAGGCCTGCGTGATGAGTCTGATAAAGACGGTATGCGCATGGTTATTGAGCTACGTCGTGGCGAAGTGCCTGAAGTGGTCTTGAATAATTTATATAAACAAACGCAGATGAAAACTGTGTTTGGTATTAATATGGTTGCTATTTTAGATGGTCGACCAAAATGCATGAATTTAAAAGAAATCCTGCATGCCTTTGTTAATCATCGTCGTGAAGTGGTTACGCGTCGTACTATTTACTTGTTACGCAAAGCGCGTGAACGTGCGCATGTATTGGAAGGTTTGGCTGTGGCCATGTCCAATATTGATGAGATGATTGCTTTAATTAAGGCGGCTGCAAATCCTGCAGAAGCTAAAGTTGGCTTGTTATCAAAGTCTTGGGATGCGGGCTTAGTTGCTGCTTTATTAGAGCACGCAGACGAAAGTCGTTCGAGACCTGATGGTTTAGAATTGGTTTTTGGTATACATGGCTCTGAATACCGTCTTTCAGAAGCGCAAGCTTCGGCGATTTTAGATTTACGCTTGCATCGTTTGACGGGCTTAGAGCAAGAAAAAATTGTCAACGAATACAAGCAATTATTAGAGTTAATTGATGGCTACTTAGAAATTCTAGGTAGTGCCATCCGTTTAATGGAGGTGATTCGTGAAGAATTGGAAGCCATTAAGGAAGAGTATGCTGATGAGCGTCGTACTGAGATTGTTAGAGACCTTCTAAGCTTATCTGAAGAGGACTTTATTACCGAAGAAGATGTGGTTGTTACTATGTCGCATGAAGGTTATGTGAAAACTCAGCGACTTGAAGATTATCAAGCGCAACGCCGAGGTGGGCGCGGTAAATCAGCGACAGCGACTAAAGAAGAAGATTTTGTAGAAAAGTTAGTCGTAGCTAATACCCATGATACGATTTTGTGCTTTTCTTCAGCTGGTAAAGTGTATTGGTTAAAAGTTTATCAGCTGCCGATTGCCAGTCGTGCTTCTCGCGGTAAGCCGTTTATTAATTTATTGCCATTAGAAAAAGATGAGCAAATCAGTGCGATGCTGACTGTGCGCGAATACAGTGAATCGCAGTTTATCTTTATGGCAACGGAAGCGGGAACCGTTAAGAAGACACCATTAAAAGAATTTGAACGTCAAAGATCAAACGGCAAAATTGCTATTGATTTACGTGAGGGCGATAGTTTGGTCGGCGTGGCTGTCACTGATGGCGAGCAGAATATCTTGTTATTTAGTAGCAATGGTAAAGCAAACTGCTTTAGCGAAACTGATGTTCGTTCAATGGGGCGTACGGCAACGGGTGTTCGTGGTATGCGCCTTGGTGAAGGGCAGAAGATTATCTCTATGATAACTTCTTCAGAAGGTACAGTGCTTAATGTTACTGAAAATGGTTATGGTAAGCGGACTAAATTAGAAGAATTTACACGTCATAAGCGTGGCGGGCAGGGCATGATTGCGATGCAAACATCTGAACGAAATGGCGAGGTAGTTGGAGCTGTTTTGGTTTCAGATAATGATGAAATTATGTTGATTACTGATGGTGGCGTATTGGTGCGTACCCGAGTGAATGAAATCTCAATCGTGGGGCGTAATACTCAAGGTGTTAAAGTTATTCGTTTAGATGCGACTGAAAAATTAGTCGGTGTTGATAAAATCGATGGTTTAGTTGAAGATGAATCTGATGAAGAACTAGACGAGTTACAAATTGATGCTGAAACTCAAGAAATGAACGAGGCAGCTAAAGTCATCGATGAACAGCTGGATAGCCTAGATTCTGACGAAGGCGAGTCTGAAAATGAGTAAAATCTATAATTTCAGTGCTGGGCCTTCAATGTTGCCCGAGTCTGTTTTAAAGCAGGCGCAAGCTGAAATGCTCGATTGGCAAGGTTCAGGTATGTCGGTGATGGAAATGAGTCATCGTGGTTCTGAATTTATGGGTATTGCTGAAGCGCTACACCGTAATTTAAGAGAGTTAATGGCAATTCCTGATAATTACAAGTTATTGTTTTTACAGGGCGGTGCTACTGCGCAGTTTTCATTTATTCCAGCTAATATCTTAGGTAGTAAAACGAAAGCTTGTTATGTCAATACAGGCGCATGGTCGGGTAAAGCGCTAAAAGCCGCTAAAAATTACTGTGATGTTGTTGTTTCTGGCAGTGCCGAAGCGAATAATTTTACCGCGATACCTGACTTATCAACATGGAATATAGATCAGCAAGCGGCTTATTTGCATTACACGCCGAATGAGACAATTCATGGTCTTGAGTTTGCTAATGTTCCTGAGATCGGTGATTTGCCCTTAGTTGCGGATATGTCATCTAATATTTTATCGCGCCAGATTGATGTCAGTAAATTCGGTTTGATTTATGCTGGTTCTCAGAAAAATATGGGGCCTGCTGGCGTAACAATTGTGATTGTTCGAGAAGATTTGCTGGGTAAAGCACAATCTGCCTTGCCTGATGTGTTTAATTATCAGCAACAAGTTGAGCACGAATCAATGCTCAATACACCGGCAACTTATAGTTGGTATTTAGTCGGCTTGGTCTTGCAATGGTTAAAAGCGCAAGGTGGAGTTGCCGGTATTGAACAGGTCAATCTGCGTAAAGCGCAAAGCTTATATGCGGCTATAGATCGCTCTAGTTTGTACAGTAACCCTGTTGCTATTGCTGATAGATCGCGTATGAATGTGCCTTTTATTCTTGCTGATAAGGGGTTGGAGTCTGTTTTTCTTAAAGCCGCTCAAGAGCAGGGCTTTTTGGCGTTAAAAGGACACCGCTTATTAGGTGGAATGCGCGCGAGTATTTATAATGCCATGCCTGAATCAGGCGTGGAGGCTTTAGTTCAGTTTATGGCTGAATTTGAACGAACTCACTAAATTACTTTATATTGAAGCTATGAGTAACGTAACCCCCCTTTCTGAATTAAGAGATCAGATTGATGCTATTGATAAGGAAATACTGCATCTAATTAATAAGCGCGCTAGTTTAGCTGAAGAAGTGGCTAAGACTAAAATAGCCGCGGGTGAAGAGTCTTGTTTTTATCGGCCTGATCGAGAAGCGTTGGTGCTTAGGCGTATTCAAGAGCTAAACCCTGGGCCTTTAAGTGATGATACGGCAGCACGATTTTTTCGAGAGTTAATGTCGGCTTGTTTAGCCTTAGAAAAACCTTTGCAAGTTGCTTATTTAGGGCCAGAAGGTACATTTACTCAGCAAGCTGCGTTTAAGCATTTTGGTCAGGCGGTGAAGGCTGAGCCAGTGCCTACGATTGAAGCAATTTTTGAGTCGGTAGAAAACGGCCATTGTCAGTTCGGCGTTGTACCTATTGAAAATTCTACGGAAGGTATGGTGACTCATACTTTGGATCGCTTTGTCATATCGCCATTACAGGTTTGTGGTGAAGTTGCGATTAGAATTAATCATAACCTGTTATCTAATGTTGAAAATTTAAATGAAATTACTGAGGTTTTTTCGCATAGACAATCATTAGCCCAGTGCCGTAAATGGCTGGAAGAAAACTTACCGAGCGTTCGTTGTACGGAAGCCAGTAGTAATGCTGAAGCGGCCAGAATTGCGTCATCACAGGAAGGCGCTGCGGCGATTGCGGGTGAATTGGCAGCTGAAATCTATAATGTAAACTTGCTAGAATGCAATATTGAAGATGAGCTAGATAATACCACGCGCTTTGTTATTGTCGGCAAGCTAACGGCTAATTCTACGGGGCAGGATAAAACCTCATTATTGATCTCTACCAAAAATCATTCCGGCGCTTTATATAGTATTTTAGAGCCGTTTGCTAAACATAATATTGGCCTAACCAAGATTGAGTCTCGTCCTTCACGTCAAGGTTTATGGGATTATCTGTTTTTTATAGATATTGATGGGCATCAAGCGGATAAAGATGTGGTTTTAGCTTTGAGTGACCTGCAATCTCGAGTGACTATGATCAAGGTTTTAGGTTCTTATCCTAAGGCTGTTTTATAGTTTTACTTTATTTATGGATTCCATTTTAAGGCGGGACAAATAATTAGGAGTGACACGCTTTAGCTGATTTCCAAATCAGTAATAGCTAAAGCGGCGACAAATTTAAAATGGGACGTTTACCCTATTTGTAGGGCGGACTTCAGTCCGCTTTTTTAGCAATGGCGGACTGAAGCCCGCCCTACGAGTTATAAGTTGCCCCATTTTAAGTTCATAGCCTCATTTATAGCAGTTAATAGTCAGAGCGGATTTTTATCCGCCTTTTTTCAAAACAATACCGATAAATATATGCAAAGCATCAGTGCATTGGCCACTTCTGGCGTACAAAAACTAGTTCCTTATCAAGGTGGAAAGCCTGTTTCTGAGTTACAACGTGAATTAGGGCTGAGTGAAATTGTTAAGCTGGCTTCTAATGAGAACCCTTTAGGCCCTAGCGCAAAAGTGTTGGCCGCTATACAGGAAATTTTTCCCGAATTATCACGTTACCCTGATGGCAATGCTTTTGCATTAAAAGCCGCCTTGTCGGAAAAATATAAACTAAAAAGCGAGCAAATTACTTTAGGTAATGGCTCTAATGAAATTTTAGAAATTTTAGCGCGAGCCTTTTTGACCACAGATTCAGAAGTGATTTTTTCGCAACATGCTTTTGCTGTTTACCCTATAGTGACACAATCGGCTGGTGCAACAGCTAAAGTAGTGCCGGCAATTAATTATGGCCATGACTTGCTGGGTATGCTTGCAGCAATTACTGATAAAACACGCTTAATCTTTATTGCCAATCCGAATAACCCTACCGGAACTTATCTGACTGAGCAGGCTTTAAGTGAGTTTTTAGCGGCAGTGCCTGAGCAGGTTATTGTAGTTTTAGATGAAGCTTATTTTGAATATGTTTCTAAAGAGGGTTATCCCAGCTCAATTGCATGGTTAGCACAATATCCCAATCTAGTGATTACGCGTACCTTTTCTAAAGCCTATGGTTTGGCAGGCTTACGCATAGGCTACAGTTTATCTAGTCCTGAAATGGCAGATATTCTTAACCGCGTACGACAACCTTTTAATAATAACGCTTTAGCCTTAGCGGCAGCAGAAGTTGCATTAAGTGATATTGATTATTTGCAACAAACAGTAGCACTTAATAATGCTGGAATGAAGCAATTAACGGATGCTTTTGCTGATCTAGGTTTGTCTTGGGTTGAATCAGTAGGTAACTTTGTCTCGGTTGATTTAAAGCGTGATGCGAGTGCAATAAATACAGCACTATTGCATAAGGGAGTGATTGTTCGTCCTGTCGCTAATTATGAAATGCCGAATCATTTACGTATTAGTATTGGTACTCAAGCTGAAAATGAATTTTTTATTCGTGCTTTAAAAGCTGTTTTAGCCGATGTTTAAGAAACTCTGCATTATTGGTGTGGGGCTGATTGGTGGCTCTATTGCGCGGGCAGCAAGAAAGCATAATCTATGCAAAGAGATTAGTGCTTATGGTCGTGAGCAAGACAGTGCAAATCTTTTACGCGCGCAAGAATTAAAAGTTATTGATGGCTATAGTTTTGATTTGACTGAGGCTGTAGCAGGTGCGGATTGTATTGTGATTGCTACGCCTGTGGGAGCGATGCCAGCTATATTTAAGCAATTGGCTCCTTATTGGTCTGATAAAGCATTGTATATGGATGCTGGCAGTACTAAAGGTAATGTCGTTGCAGCACTACAAGATGTATTTGGGGTTATTCCAGCTAATTTTATTCCTGCGCATCCGATTGCAGGTGCGGAAAACAGCGGTGTAGAAGCAGCTTTAGATGACCTATTCCAAAATAGACGCTTGATTTTAACGCCTGCTGAGCAAGCTGATCCTGATTTTTTATTTGTAGCACAAGAATTTTGGCAAACTATTGGTAGTGATGTTTCGCTAATGAGTGTAGAGCAGCATGATGCCGTATTAGCTGCGACCAGTCATTTACCTCATGTTTTGGCTTTTTCTTTAGTTGATTTATTGGGTAAAAAAGATGAAACGGTAGATATTTTTAAATATGCTGCCGGCGGTTTTAAAGATTTTACCCGCATAGCTTCTAGTGACCCAACCATGTGGCTGGATATTTGTATGGCCAATAAAGAGCAGATAATTCCGCTAATTCAAGAGTTATGTACAGAATTGCAAGGTATTAATCAGATGCTTGAACAGAATAAAACTCAAGAATTGTACGATACTTTCACATACGCCAGAAATGCGCGCCAACGTTTTTTAGATCAATACCAATAATTATGACTCAATCGATTACTTTTACTGTTCAACCGGGCGGTTATTTGCGCGGTGAAGCGCGTGTGCCGGGTGATAAATCCATTTCCCATCGTTCTATTATGCTAGGTTCTCTAGCTGAAGGTGTTACTCATGTTTCTGGTTTTTTAGAGGGTGAAGATGCCTTAGCGACTTTACGCTCTTTTCAAGCGATGGGCGTTAAAATTGAAGGGCCTGTGAATGGTGAAGTAACTATTCATGGTGTTGGCCTAGGTGGTTTGCAAGCACCTAAAGAGCCTTTATATTTGGGTAATTCAGGCACTTCGATGCGCTTGTTATGTGGTTTGTTAGCTGGTCAAAAGTTTAACGCAGTATTGACGGGTGATAAATCTTTATCAGGTCGTCCAATGAGACGAGTTATTGATCCTTTAAGTCAAATGGGCGCAGTGATTGAGAGTGCTGATCAGGGGCGGGCTCCATTGACGATACGTGGACAAACCGAATTACATGGCATTCATTACGATATGCCTATTGCCAGTGCGCAAGTTAAGTCATGTCTATTATTAGCAGGCTTATATGCGGATGGCGTTACCTCTGTCACTGAGCCTGCACCCACGCGCGACCATACGGAAAGAATGCTAACGGGCTTTAACTATCCTGTTAAGCAAGAGGGTAATCAAGCATCGGTATCAAGGTCAGGGAAATTAACGGCGACTGATATTGATGTACCTAGTGATATTTCTTCTGCTGCTTTCTTTTTAGTAGGAGCTTCTATTGCGTCAGATTCAGATTTAACGCTAAGGCATGTCGGTGTAAACCCAACACGTACTGGAGTTATTGATATTCTGAAGCTAATGGGTGCAAATATTGAATTAAGTAATCAGCGCACGATTGGTGGCGAACCAGTGGCTGATATTCGAGTGCAAAGTGCGCAACTTAAGGGGATTGCCATTCCTGAAGAATTGGTAGCATTGGCAATTGATGAGTTTCCTGTGATATTTGTCGCGGCAGCTTGTGCAGAAGGTAAAACGGTTTTGACCGGCGCAAAAGAATTACGTGTCAAAGAAAGTGATCGTATTCAGGTGATGGCAGATGGTTTGCAAACCTTAGGCGTCAATGCGCAACCTACTGAAGATGGCATGATTATTCAAGGTGGTGCAATAGGCGGTGGAAAAGTGGTTTCCCATCATGATCATCGTATTGCTATGTCATTTGCGATCGCCGGATTGCGTGCAACTGATACTATCCTTATTGATGATTGTGCCAATGTAAATACTTCGTTTCCAGGCTTTGTTGCCTTAGCAAGTCAACTTGGGCTAAATATTAGCAGTGAGGAAAAATAATGACCATTCCTGTTTTAACCATTGATGGGCCTAGTGGCGCAGGTAAAGGCACAGTAAGTCGTGCAGTTGCCAAAAAACTAGGCTGGAATTATTTAGATAGTGGTTCGATTTATCGCTCATTGGCTATATCGGTTTTGGATAAGCAAGTGGATTTAACTGACGAGGTAGCCATTGCGCAAATAGCACGAGAAATTCAGTTAGCATTTGAGTGCAATGATTCCTTAACTGTGAAGTTGGGCGGCGTCGATATTACTCATAGGTTGCCTACAGAAGAAACAGGTGCAGCAGCTTCAATCATTGCAGCCTATCCTGAGGTGCGGGCAGTTTTATTGCAAAAACAAAAAGATTTTCGTCAGCTGCCTGGTTTAGTTGCTGATGGTCGTGACATGGGAACTGTGGTTTTTTCTGAGGCACCTTTTAAAGTGTTTTTAACTGCTAGCGCTGAAGAAAGAGGAAAAAGACGATTTAAACAGTTGAAAGAAAAAGGAATTGATGCTAATCTTGATCAGATTACTCGAGAGATAGAGTTGCGTGATCGTCGCGATAGCGAACGAAAAGCAGCTCCGTTATCCATGGCCGAGGATGCTTTATATTTGGATTCATCTGCTTTAAGCATCGATGAAGTTATAAATAAAGTCTTGGCTTTGACTATTAAGTAATACTTTTGGTGGTTGTGTGATGACATACAGCTATTTTTTTAACTACAGAGATAGAGACTAGGATTACAAATACTAGTCTGGGACATAAATACAATGAGCGAGAGCTTTGCTGAATTATTTGCAGAAAGTGAAAAACAAACGGTAATGCGCGCAGGCGCAATGCTAACGGGTACAGTCGTAGATATCGATAACGACAAAGTTATCGTTAGTGCGGGATTAAAATCAGAAGGCGTCATTCCAAGATGGCAATTTTTGAATGCTGAAGGTGATCTTGAAGTTGCAATTGGCGACGAGGTTGAAGTAGCTTTAGATTTAATCGAAGATGGATTAGGTGCAACTTTACTTTCACGTGATAAAGCGAAGAAACACCAAGCTTGGGGTGATCTCGAGAAAGCGTTTGAAGGCGCAGAAACAATTATTGGTCGTATTAATGGTAAAGTTCGTGGTGGTTTCACGGTTGCTGTTGGTGCACTACGTGCTTTCTTACCTGGCTCATTAGTTGATGTTCGTCCTATTAGAGATACTACGTTCCTTGAAGGGCGTGATCTTGAATTTAAAGTTATTAAAATCGATCAAAAACGTAACAATGTTGTATTGTCTCGTCGTGCTGTTGTAGAAAAAGAATACAGCGCAGAAAGAGATGAGTTACTTAAGACATTGGAAGACGGTGCGGTCATCAAAGGTATTGTTAAGAATTTAACAGACTACGGTGCATTCATCGACTTAGGTGGTATCGATGGTTTATTACATATCACAGATATGGCATGGCGTCGTGTTCGTCATCCTTCTGAGTGTGTTGAAATCGGTCAAGAAATCCAAGTTAAAGTTCTTAAGTTTGACAAAGAGAAGACACGTGTTTCATTAGGTATGAAACAAATGGCGGAAGATCCATGGCATGATATTGGCACTCGCTACCCAGCTGGTACACGTGTAACAGGTAAAGTTAACAACTTAACTGATTACGGTTGCTTTATTGAAATTGAAGAAGGCGTTGAAGGTTTAGTTCACGTTTCTGAAATGGATTGGACTAACAAAAATGTTAACCCATCTAAAGTTGTTGCATTAGGTGACCCAGTTGAAGTTATGGTCCTTGAAATCGATGAAGAAAGACGTCGTATTTCATTGGGTATGAAGCAGTGTCGTACTAATCCTTGGGATGAGTTTGCTGCTACACATAACAAAGGCGATAAAATTTCAGGTAAAATTAAATCAATCACTGATTTCGGTATTTTCATCGGCTTAGATGGCAATATTGATGGATTGGTTCATATGTCTGATATTTCTTGGTCAGATACACCTGAAGATTCTATCCGTGATTACCAAAAAGGTGATGAAGTAGAAACAGTTATTTTAGCTGTTGATGCTGAGCGTGAACGTATCTCTTTAGGTATTAAACAACTAGAGCAAGATCCTTTCCAAAACTATATTGCACTTAATGAAAAAGGCAGCATGGTAAAAGGTGTTGTTAAAGAAGTTGATGCTAAAGGTGCGGTTATTACTCTAGCGGAAGGTATCGAAGGTTACTTGCGCGCTTCTGAAATTCAACGTGATCGCGTTGAGGATGCAACTAAATTGCTTTCTGTAGGCGATGAAGTTGAAGCTAAATTCATCGGCGTTGATAAGAAAAACAAAGCTATTTCTTTGTCTATCAAAGCAAAAGATTCAGATGAAGAAGCAACAGTGATGAAAGAATACTCAGAAGCTGCTGCTGGTACTCCAACTATGGGTGATTTATTCAAGCAATTGGATAAATAATATCTAAATAAGGGGGCTTAGTTATAAAAGATTAAGCCCCTTTTTTGTGTCTGAGTTTTAGATGAATATCTAACTCGGGTATGGTTTATTGAATTGATCTTAACAAATCAATTAAATATTTTAGGACATAGTGTGACAAAATCTGAATTAATCGAGCAATTATCTAAAAAACAACCACACCTAGCTTTGCAAGATGTTGAGCTTGCTGTTAAATGTATTTTAGAGCAAATGAGCCAATCATTAGCAACTAATGAACGCATAGAAGTGCGTGGTTTTGGTAGTTTCTCTCTGCACCATCGTAAGCCAAGAATGGGGCGTAATCCTAAAACAGGCGATGCAGTTTCTTTAACGGAAAAATATGTTCCACATTTTAAGCCGGGTAAAGAATTACGAGATAGAGTTGATGAAACTCGACATAAATATAAAATAACTGACTAACACTTAGCTTGAGAGAGATATTTTATGATGCGGATTGTAGTGCTGGCTTTTTTTTCACTAATTGCGGTTATCGCACTTGTCTTCTCATTGCTTAATTTTCATTCAGTAGATGTTAATCTTTATATAACGAGTATTAAATTACCTTTAGCTGTAGCTCTAACAATAGAGTTATTTGCCGGTATTTTTATAGGGTTTTTAGCGGCTTTTATCCATATTTTAAAGCTAAAATCTCAATATAAAGTATTAAGTAAGCAAATTCTAAAAACGAAAGCACCTGAATAAATCTATTTTGGTGCTTCTCTAGGATAAGGTAATCCTACTTAGGCTTAGTTCCTGTCCATTACAAGTAACCCTAAACGGGTTATTTCTCTTAAGTGACCCCTTTAAGACGTAAGATAGTAAGGAGCCCCCGGTCCATACTCCAAAGCTTACCGAGAGGCTTTTCTTTGTATTTTACATAATAGGCTGCCAGCGATAGAAAAGCTGAGGGTTTAAAATATGCAAATTAAAGAAAAAAGGTTTGCAATTGTAGAGGAGGTTTTGCATTTTTACTCTAAAATTGGAAACCCGAATGAGCAATAACTTCTCCTTGAATGATTACCTCCTAACTGGTTTAGCTAGTGATTAAGATTATTCTGCTAATTAAGTAGAGAGTTTTTATTGCAAAACTATTTCCTTGGGAGCTATTTAATTTACAATAGTTAGCAATTTAAGCCACTTTCTAAATTTACTGCCTACCTATGCTAATAGATTCACATTGTCACCTCGATAAACTTGATTTAAGTCCTTACCAAAATGATTTTTCTTGCTTTATGGCGGAAGCTGATAAACAAAAAATTGAGCATATGCTGTGCATTAGTATTGATTTAGAAGCGTATCCGGCTATGTGTGATTTAGTTGCACCTTATCCGAATATTTCTTTATCCGTCGGAGTGCATCCCAACGTTGATGAAGGGCAAGACCCAACGTCAGATGAATTGATTGCTTTAGCTGATAACCCGCGAGTTGTGGCGATTGGTGAAACAGGTTTAGATTATTTCCGTAGTGAAGGTGATTTAACGTGGCAGCATGAACGCTTTATTAACCATATAGAGGCATCCAAAGCGACTAAAAAACCACTGATTATCCATACGCGTGAAGCGCGGGATGATACTTTACGTATGTTAAAGGAAAATGGGGCTGATCAGGTGGGCGGTGTTATTCATTGCTTTACCGAAGATTGGGATTTCGCACAGCAGGCGATGGATTTGAATTTTTATATTTCTTTTTCAGGAATTGTTACTTTTAAGAACGCTAAAGCTATTCAGGATGTAGCTAAAAAAGTACCAGCAGATCGTTATTTAATTGAAACAGATTCGCCTTATTTAGCGCCTTCACCTTTCCGTGGTAAATCTAATTATCCGATTTATGTTCAGCATGTCGCGCAATATGTTGCGGATTTACGTGAGACTAGTTTTGATACGGTATCTCAGCAGTCAAATGAGAATTTTAGACGTTTATTTAATGTGTAGTGATATAAAAATAGCCGTTCTCACGTAATTTACTTGCCATAATTTATGGATGAACACTTTATAAGGGGGGGGGGCTGATGTAGGAGGCGCATCAGCGGCTATTAATTTGTAGGGCGAGGCTTCCAGTCCGCTAATGCTCACAGTGGAGTTAAAGGCGGGCTGAAGCCACGCCCTACAGAAAGTTAAGTTAGTAGTCGATGCTTTAAGAGTATCGAAGTTATTTGATTCATATTCCTTATTGGCTATTTATTATACCAACACCCGCTCAATTCCGCCTTTTCCAGCCTGTTTAATATAGTTTTTCATCCAATCCTTGCCCAATACTTTTTGAGCAATTTCTACCACAATATAATCCGCCTCTAAATCGTCTACATCACCTTTAAAACGCTGCAATCCTTGTACACATGAAGGGCAAGTTGTTAGTATTTTAACGGGAGCTGCGTTACCTTCTGTGCGTAATTTAGCAGTGTCATTATGTAGTTCTTCAGATTTTCGCTGACGTACTTGCGTGGAAATATCAGGCCGACCTACGGCTAATGTTCCCGACTCACCGCAGCAGCGATCTGATTTATTGATGGTTGTGCCCATCAGGCCATTAACCGTTTTCATCGGATCTTGCTGTTTTAAAGGAGTATGACAAGGGTCATGATAGAGATATTGCTGACCATTGAGCCCTTCCAGTTTGACTCCTTTTTCCAATAGATATTCATGAATATCTATCATGCGACAGCCTGGGAAGATTTTGTCAAATTCGTAATCTTGCAATTGATCCAGACAAGTACCACAACTGACAACCACTGTTTTGATGTCCAAATAATTTAAGGTATTAGCCACGCGATGAAATAGCACGCGGTTATCCGTGGTAATTTGCTGTGCTTTATCGAATTCACCGGCTGCTCGTTGTGGGAATCCACAGCATAAATAACCCGGGGGTAATACCGTTTGTACGCCGATTTCATAAAGCATCGCTTGTGTAGCTAAGCCCACCTGCGAAAATAAACGTTCAGAACCACAGCCAGGAAAATAAAATACCGCTTCGGAGTCCGTGCGCGTTTTTTGCGGATCACGAATAATTGGTACGATTTCATTACTTTCAATGCCCAAGAGTGCTCTTGCAGTCTTGCTAGGTAATTTACCTGGCATTTTTCGGTTGGTAAAATGAACCACATACTCTTTCATGGCGGGTTTGCCAGTTGAAGAAGGCGGCTGTTTAAGCTGGTCTTTACCCCAAGGGCGAAGAAAGAAATTACCTATGCGCTGGGCTTTATAAGACCATTCAATCAGCAATTTACGCATGATTTTAACGCTACTCGGCCGATCGGTCGATAAAAAGGCAATCGCTAGCGTTTTTACGGGATTAAAGCTTTGTTTGCCCATTTTGCGTAATAAGTTACGCATATTCATTGATACGTCGCCGAAATCAATATCGACAGGACACGGGCTTTCACACTTGTGACAAATCGTACAATGATCGCCAACGTCTTCAAATTCTTTCCAATGGGTAATGGAAATTCCGCGACGCGTTTGTTCTTCGTATAAAAATGCTTCAATTAACAAGGAAGTCGCTAGAATTTTATTGCGTGGTGAATACAATAAATTAGCACTCGGTACATGCGTGGAGCAGACGGGTTTACACTTGCCGCAACGTAGGCAGTCTTTAATAGAATCAGAGATAGCACCAATTTCACTTTGTTGCATGATAATTGATTCATAGCCCATTAAACTAAATGAGGTTGTGTAAGCTGCGCGTAAGTCTGCGCCTGGCATTAACTTGCCTTTATTAAAGCGTCCTTCAGGGTCAACTTGTTGCTTGTATTCGTGGAAGCTGGCCAGCTCTTCTTGGCTTAGGAATTCGTATTTTGTAATACCAATACCATGCTCTCCTGAGATAACGCCATTCAAGGAGCGCGCCAAATCCATAATGCGCACAACTGCTGCGTTAGCTTCTTGCAGCATTTCATAATGATCGGAGTTGACCGGTATGTTGGTATGTACATTACCATCGCCAGCATGCATATGCAGAGCAACAAAGACTCGGCCACGTAACACATCTTTATGCGTCATGTTGATCCGATCTATGATCAGGGTAAAATTATTGCCTTCAAAAATTTCTTTTAATACAGCTAATAATTCCTGTTTCCAAGATACGCGAATTGAATGATCTTGTAAGCGGTGGAATAGGGTGGGTTGTTCTGTGCGATTTGTGAGTTCGCTAGCCTTGATGTCATATTGCTCAAATTCTGTTTCAGCTTGTGCTAATGGTAAATCAAGATTGTCATACAGCCATTGCCAGCGTTCGCTAACTTTTTCAACTTCTTTGAGTGCTAATTCGCGTCGATCACCGATAAGTTCAGCCTTGTCGATATCATCTTCGTAGTTACGTAAAGGTAACTCGCCTTGTAAAAATTGGCTGACTGCTTCACACATACGTAGTTTATTACGCATGGATAATTCAATATTAATGCGTTCGATGCCATCGCAGTAATCACCCATACGCGGCAAGGGAATAACCACATCTTCATTAATTTTGAAGGCATTAGTGTGCTTGGCGATTGCGGCTGTTCGGGCACGATCTAGCCAAAAGGTTTTGCGAGCTTCGGGGCTAACAGCGATAAAACCTTCTGCACCACGGGCATTACAGAGACGTACAATTTCAGAAACGGCTAAAGCAACTTGTTTTTCATCGTCACCAACAATATCACCAAATAAGGCCATTTTGGGGCGACCAAGGTGCTTTGCTTTACTGGCATAGCCAACTGCTTTAAGGTACCTTTCATCAAGATGCTCAAGGCCAGCAAGCATAACGCGCTGATTGCCATCTTTAGGTAAGGTGGCTAAATAATCACGAATTTCAACGATAGCAGGTACGGCTTCGCGGACTTGTCCGTAAAACTCTAGACAGAAGGTGCGAGCCTGTGGTGGCATTTTGTGTAAGATCCAAGTTGCAGAGGTAATAATGCCATCGCAACCTTCTTTTTGTATACCGGGTAAACCGCCGAGGAATTTATCGGTAACGTCTTTCCCTAATTCGCCTTTACGAAACAAACTGCCAGGCAGATTTAACGGTTCTTCAGATAATAGTTTTTTACCACTGATATCAAAACGCCTGAGGATGAAGTTAACTTCATCTTGGTCATGAATTTTACCAAGGTTGTGATTAAAGCGTTCAACTTCCAGCCAATTACCATCAGGCGTAACCATGCGCCAAGATAAAAGATTATCTAGTGCAGTTCCCCACAATACGGCTTTTTTACCGCCGGCATTCATAGCTACGTTACCGCCTATGCAAGAAGCATCAGCAGACGTTGGGTCGCAGGCAAAGACTAACCCAGCACTATCGGCAAGATCCATTGCGCGACGCGTGACAACACCGGCACCGGTGTGTAGTGTGGCATAGGTTTGTGTTACGCCGGGCAGAACAGAGTCATGTTCGACTGCGCCCATTGTTAATAGCTTTTCAGTGTTAATGACGGCAGAAAAGGGTGTTAATGGTACGGCACCACCGGTATAGCCTGTACCTCCACCACGCGGAATAATGGTTAAACCTAGCTTGATACAGTCACTAACCAATTGGCCAATTTCTTTTTCCGTACGTGGGTATAACACGACAAATGGGTATTCAACACGCCAGTCAGTAGCATCAGTAACATGAGAAACGCGAGCAAAACCATCAAAGCAAATATTATCTTTGCGCGTATGCTTAGATAGTAAAGCTTCTGCTTTGCGGCGCATTTTATAGCTGGTTTTGAAATGTTCTTCAAAACTATCTATTGCTTGATGCGCAGAGCTAATCAATTGTGCAACGCGTTTTCCACGCTTTGGATGTTCGTCAGCATATTCGGCATGACGCTTTTCCATTTGCTTTAATCGATGACGTAGTGCATCCAGTAAGGAGTTACGGCGTTTACGATTATTGAGTAAGTCATCTTCGAGGTATGGATTACGCTGTACTGCCCAAATATCGCCGAGCACTTCGAACAGCATTTGTGCGGAACGCCCAGTAACCCGCTCATCGCGTAGTTCATTTAAGGTGCGCCAATTAGGTTCGCCCAATAAACGAATAACGATTTCTCGGTCAGAAAACGAAGTATAGTTATAAGGGATTTCGCGTAACCTTGCAGGTGACGCCTCGGAAAATAGGGGGGATAGTTTTGAATCCACAGACATGCTACTTATATAGTGTGGTGAGTGAAATTCATTTTACCATTGGCAAAGGGGGGGCGTAAACTCTCAGGTGCTAAGCGTTGAGGAGGGCAAATAGGGGGAGTCCATAATGATGGAATATAAAGCAGGGATTAGCAGGGTTATTTTTAGCGCTTAATATAATTCAGGGGCAGTAAGTGCGGGGCACATTGCTTGATTACAAAAAATAATTGCTTCAGTTGTAGCATAAAAATATGCCTCTCATATTTTATTTAGTAAATTTAAAAAGGCTTCGTTTTAAGGGATTTTATGTACCCAATAAAAAAACCTTATAAATTAAACCTATATAAAGGAACGTAGATATTGATTAAATAATACCAAGTAAAATACTTGGTTATTATTTTGCATATCAGTATGTTGCAGTATTGTTTCGCCCAATTAATAAACTGATTTATTGGGAATTAAAGCGTAAACTTTACAAGATAATTTTATAATTTTATAATTTGTGAGGTAATCACCATGGCTGATATTGAAAAGTGGGATGTAGAAGATCCTGAGTTTTGGGAGTCTGAAGGAAAAAAAATTGCTAACCGGAATTTATGGATTTCGATTCCTAGCCTGTTATGCGGATTTGCGGTTTGGTTATACTGGGGGATTATCACGGTACAAATGCTTAATTTAGGTTTTCCCTTTGAGAAGTCGCAATTATTTACTTTGATGGCAATCGCAGGGTTAACGGGAGCAACATTAAGGATACCCAGTAGTTTTTTTATTCGCCTATGTGGCGGACGTAACACTATCTTTTTTACCACTGCATTATTAATGCTACCGGCATTAGGTACTGGCATTGCGTTACAAGATCAAAATACACCTTTTTGGGTGTTTCAAGTTTTAGCTTTATTATCCGGTTTTGGTGGTGGTAATTTTGCTTCATCAATGTCTAATATCAGCTTTTTCTTTCCGAAAAAAGTACAAGGTTTAGCACTGGGTTTAAATGCAGGTTTAGGTAACTTTGGTGTTACCACTATGCAAATGCTGATTCCTTTATCAATGACAGTCGGCATGTTTGGCGCGTTAGGCGGCGACCCGATGACCTTGATTGCAACATCAGGTACTTTGGTCGGAAAAATTCCAGCTGGTACAGAAACCTATATACAGAATGCAGGTTTTATTTGGTTATTGTTTTTAGTGCCGCTAGCCTTTTTAGGTTGGTTCGGCATGAATAATATTCGTACTGAGCAAGTTTCACCTAATATTGGTAATCCAGTCACTAGCATGTCGATGATGACAGGAATGTTAGCGATTAGTTTTATCTCAGCAATTTTTGGTTTATGGCTGATGTTACCTGAAGCAGTGAGTGGTTCAGGCTTTAATGTACCGAAAGAAATTGCTTTATTTATTGTTATTGCTTTAACAGTCTCTTTGTTAAAAATAATTCCAGGGCAAATTGGCCAAAGCTTAGAGCGTCAATATAAGATTTTTGATAATAAGCATACTTGGGTGATGAGTATTATTTATACCATGACCTTTGGTTCCTTTATTGGTTTTGCAGCTTGCTTTCCTTTGGCGATTAAGGTGATTTTTGGTTATCAGCACATTCTAGTTGATGGCGTGATGAATCATGATATGGCTAATCCAAACGGTCCAAGTGCATTAATGTATGCGTGGATGGGGCCTTTTATAGGTGCTTTGATTCGTCCAGTTGGCGGTATGATTGCTGATAAGTTTGGTGGTGCGTGGGTCACGCATATCGTGTCTTTTATTATGGTTCTTAGTGCGGGCGGTGTTGCGTACTACATGAAAGCAGCTTACAACTCAGCGACTCCAGAAGATTATTTTGTAGAGTTCTTTCTTTTATTTCTTGTTTTATTTGCTGCGACTGGTATCGGTAACGGTTCAACATTTCGCTCCATTGCGATGATTTTCCCTAAAGAACAGGCGGGGCCTGTTTTAGGCTGGACTTCAGCGGTTGCAGCTTATGGTGCTTTTTATATTCCTAAAGTTTTTGGCGAGCAAATTAAAGCGACTACACCAGAAGTTGCGCTTTATGGTTTTGCAGCCTTTTATATTATCTGCATTATGATTAATTGGTGGTTTTACTTGCGTAAAGATGGCGAGTTTTATAACCCATAAATAAACAGGGCGCTGGCTTTGGCCTGCTTTTTAATAATTGCAGGCTATAAAGCCAGAGCACCAGTACTATCAAATTAACAGGAGAAAAAAACGATGAGTCATTTTTTAGACCGTCTTAACTTTTTCAAAAAAGTTCAAAGTAAATTTTCGGGTGATCATGGAGTGGTCACTAATGAAGACCGTCAGTGGGAAGATGGTTATCGTAATCGCTGGCGTTTTGATAAAGTCGTGCGTTCTACGCATGGCGTTAACTGTACCGGTAGTTGTTCGTGGAATATTCATGTTAAAAATGGTCTGGTTGCCTTTGAAATGCAAGCAACAGATTATCCACGTACCCGCCCAGATATGCCGAATCATGAGCCGCGTGGTTGTCCGCGTGGTGCAAGTTTTTCATGGTATTTATACAGCCCATTACGGGTTAAATATCCTTTAATACGTGAGCGTTTAGTGTCTTTATATAGAGATGAACGCGCAACAGGCAAAGACCCTGTTGAAGCATGGGGCGCTATTCAAGAAGACCCAAAAAAACGTGAGAAATACACAGCTGTCCGTGGCTTAGGTGGCTTTGTTCGTGTCGATTGGGAAGAAGTATCAGAAATTATTGCGGCTTCCAATGTGTATACTGCAAAAGCCCATGGCCCTGATCGGATTGCTGGTTTCTCTCCTATTCCTGCCATGTCGATGATTAGTTATGCGGCAGGTAGTCGTTATCTATCATTAATTGGTGGTGCATGTTTATCTTTTTATGATTGGTATTGTGATTTACCACCAGCTTCACCGCAAACCTGGGGTGAGCAAACCGATGTACCTGAATCAGCAGATTGGTTTAATTCAACTTACTTAGTTGTTGCGGGTGCTAATTTACCCATGACAAGAACGCCTGATGCGCATTTCTATTCGGAAGTACGTTACAAAGGGGCTAAAGTTGTTGTTTTATCACCTGATTATGCAGAAAATGTAAAATTTGCTGATTTATGGATGCCGGCAAAACAAGGAACAGATGCCGCAGTATTCTTAGCAATGGGTCATGTGGCTCTAAAAGAATTTCATGTTGATAACCAAGACCCTTACTTTGAGGAGTATTCACGGACTTATACTGATTTACCTATGCTGGTTATTTTAAATGAGCATGAAGGCAGTTATGTGAGTGGGCGATTTGTTCGGGCTTCTGATTTAGATAATTCATTAGGGGAAGATAATAATCCTGACTGGAAAACTGTCGTTATTGATGAGAAAACCGGCGATGTCTATGCACCTAATGGCTCAATCGGTTTTCGTTGGGGTGAAGAAGGTAAATGGAATTTAGTTTCTAAGAAAGGTAGAAGAAATACCAAGCCTCGTTTAAGTTTAATTTTTGATAAAGAAGATGTGGTTGATGTACTTTTTCCTGATTTTGATTCAGGAAAAGATTTAGGTATGCATCGTAATGTGCCGGTTAAAACATTAGAAATTAATGGTAAGAAAGTAAAAGTCGCAACGGTTTTTGACTTGCAACTTGCACAATATGGTATTGATCGTGGTTTAGGTGGTGAAGCAGCTACTGGTTATGATGATGCAAGTATTCCAAATACACCAGCATGGGCTGAAAAAATCACGGGTGTAAAGCAAGCGGATATTATTCGTACCGGGCGTGAATTTGCTTACAATGCTTCTAAAACCATGGGTAAATCAATGGTTATATTAGGGGCTGGTTTAAATCATTGGTATCACAATGATATGAACTACCGTGCGATCATGAACTTACTACATATGTGTGGGTGTGTTGGCCAAAGTGGCGGTGGTTGGGCTCACTATGTTGGGCAGGAAAAATTACGTCCACAAGCCGGTTGGGCGCCTATTGCTTTTGCTTTAGATTGGCAAAAACCACCGCGTCACATGAATGGTACAACGTATTTTTACTTTCATACTGATCAATGGCGTTATGAAAAATTAGATGCAGATGCCATGTTAGCTAGCTCTGCACAAGGTAATTATAAAGGCCATAATTTGGCTGATTATAATGTCGTTTCACAGCGCTTGGGTTGGCTGCCATCAGCACCACATTTTAATAAAAATCCTATGGACATTGTTAGGGATGCTGAAGCGGATGGCGCTAAAGATGATCAAGGTATTTCAGATTATATTGTTAAGCAATTAAAATCTGGCGATATTAAATTTGCGGCTGAGGATATTGATGCACCAGAGAATCATCCACGTAATTTATTTGTTTGGCGCGCAAACTTAATTGGTTGTAGTGCAAAAGGGCATGAATATTTCCTTAAACATTTATTGGGTGCACAAAATGGTGTGATGCAAGATGTACTTCCTGAAGCGGAAGGCCAAGAAATTAAATGGCATAAAGATGCACCAATTGCGAAGTTAGATTTAATGGTGGATATTAATTTCCGTCTTAATTCTACTGGAGCATTTTCGGATATCGTTCTACCAACAGCCACATGGTATGAAAAAAATGATTTGAATACTACCGATATGCATCCGTTTATTCACCCGCTAACACAAGCAGTTGATCCGGGTTGGGAATCGCGTTCTGATTGGCAAATTTTTAAAACCATCTCTAAAAGCTTTTCTGTTTTAGCGGAAAAACATTTAGGATCACAAAAAGATGTCGTGGCATTACCTATTTTGCATGATACGCCAGCAGAATTAGCACAAGCGATGGATGTTAAGGATTGGAAACGAGGTGAATGTGAGCCTATTCCTGGTAAAACATTACCTTTATTAAAAGTTGTGAAACGTGATTTCGCCGATACCTATAAAAAATATACTGCGCTTGGGCCTTTATTGCCTAAACAAGGTAATAATATTAAAGGTATTGATTGGGATACTAAAAAAGAATATGAGCACCTAAAAGAGATTAACTACACGATTAAAGATGAAGGTGTATCTTTTGGTATGCCATCTTTAGAAGATGATATTAGTGTTTGTGAAGCGATTTTAGCGTTAGCACCAGAAACTAATGGTGAAGTCGCAGTTAGGTCATGGAAAGCATTAAGTGGTAAAACGGGCGTAGACCATACGCATTTAGCGATATCACGGGAAGATGAAAAAATCACCTTCCGGGATATTAAAGCACAACCACGTAAGATTATTACTGCGCCAACATGGAGTGGTATTGAGTCGGAAAAAGTCAGTTATAACGCTTGCTATACCAATATCCATGAGCGCATTCCTTTCCGTACTTTAACGGGACGCGCACAATTCTATCAAGATCATCAGTGGATGCGTGATTTCGGAGAAGGTTTCTGTACTTATAAACCTGCGGTAGATATGTTATCTACTAAAGAAATGATGGAAAAAATAGGTGATAAACCGCATTTGAAATTGAACTGGATTACACCGCATAGTAAATGGGGAATCCATAGTACTTATCAAGATAACCAGCGTATGTTGACTTTATCTCGTGGCGGGCCACATGTTTGGATTTCAGAAACTGATGCGGAAAAAGCCGGTATTGACGATAATGACTGGGTAGAAGCATTGAATATTAATGGTGCAACGATGGCGCGTGCTGTTGTCAGTCAGCGTATTCCTGATGGCATGGCGATGATGTATCACGCACAAGAGAAAAACGTTAATGTTCCTGGGTCTAATACTACAGGTAAACGTGGCGGTATTTTAAACAGCGTAACGCGTATTACTGTTAAGCCAACGCATATGATTGGTGGTTATGCCCAGTTAAGTTATGGTTTTAACTATTACGGAACTATTGGCTCGCAACGTGATGAATATGTGATTTTACATAAAGTAGAAGATCAAGATATCAAGTGGTTAGAAGAGCCATTAACAGAAACTCAAGAAAAAGCACTGAATCCAGAGGGCATTCCTCAAGCGGCTTATACTTGTACAGACGAGTCGGAGAAATAATATGAAAGTCAGAGCTAATTTTTCACTGGTCTTTAATTTAGATAAATGTATTGGTTGTCATACTTGTTCAGTAACCTGTAAAAATGTATGGACTAACCGTAAAGGGGTGGAGTATGCCTGGTTTAATAATGTAGAGTCAAAACCTGGTGTAGGCTATCCTAAAAACTGGGAAGACCAAGAACAATGGAATGGTGGCTGGGAACTGGTTAAAGGTAAGCTGCAATTAAAGTCAGGTAATCGCCGTAATGTTCTGAAAAATATTTTCATGAACCCTAATATGCCGACGATTGATGATTATTATGAGCCGTTTACTTATGATTATGCGGTGCTACAAAATAGCTCGTTACTGGAAGCAACGCCAACGGCACGTCCGCGATCATTAATTGATGGACGACGGATGGAGAAAATTGAATGGGGCCCAAACTGGGAAGATGATTTAGGTGGTAAATTTAAAATGCGCGGTGAAGATGCGAATTTTAAAGATATGGAAAAACAAGTCTATGCTGAATTTGAGCAAACTTTCCATATGTATCTGCCGCGAATGTGTAATCACTGTGTCAATCCTGCCTGTGTTGCGGCTTGTCCATCAGGTTCTTTATATAAGCGTGAAGAAGACGGTATTGTTTTAGTCGATCAAGACAAATGCCGTAGCTGGCGCATGTGTATTAGTGCTTGCCCATACAAAAAAATGTTTTATAACTGGGAATCAGGTAAAGCAGAAAAATGTACGGGTTGTTACCCACGTGTTGAATCTGGTTTACCAACCGTGTGTTCTGAATCTTGTGTAGGGCGTATTCGTTATAACGGCATCATGCTTTATGATGCGGATCGTATCGAAGAATTGGCATCTGTTGAGAATGATCAAGATGTATATCAAGCGCAATTAGACATGTTTCTTGATCCAAATGATCCTGAAGTCATTAAACAAGCGAAAGAAGATGGTATTCCTGAGTCTTGGATGGAAGCGGCGCGCCAATCACCAATTTATAAATTAATTGTTGATTGGAAGGTAGCATTCCCATTACATCCTGAGTACCGAACTATGCCTATGGTTTGGTATGTACCGCCTTTATCACCAGTACAGTCACAAATTGATCAAGGTAATATTGAACTTTCGCCTGATGGTGCGATTCCTAAAATTGAAAGTTTACGTTTACCTATCCAGTATTTAGCCAATATGCTAACAGCGGGCAAAGAAGAGCCGATTGTTCTTGCCCTTAAACGTATGATTGCGATGCGTAGTTTTTATCGTTCCTTAAATGTGGAAAATAAAACTGATTTAGCCGTATTAGAAGAGGTAGGCTTAAACGAAGAGCAAGTGCGTGATATGTATCGTTATATGGCAATTGCCAATTACGAAGACCGCTTTGTAATTCCAACCAGTCACGAGGAGTTGCGTCAGGAAGATTTCCATACTTTTCAAGGGCAGAATGGCTTCACTTTTGGTAATGATGGTTGCAGCATTAGCCCTGAGGCATCTCTATTCCCAGATAAGCGTAAGAAAACGGAAGATAATTTGGAATTTGTACGTTATCACCCCGCAGCAAAACGCTCTGATGGAGAAAAGGCATGACCCAAGTCTACAAAGTCCTTTCGGTGCTTTTAGAGTATCCGACTAAAGATTTAGTCGCGCATTGGCATGAGTTAGCAGAAGCTGCCAATGAGTTGCCTAATTTGAGTGTTGAAGATAGGGGATCATTGACTGATTTTATACAACGGGCATCAGACTTATCGCTAACACAATTTCAAGCGGAATATGTCAATGTGTTTGATATGACAGCGGAAAATTCATTGTATCTAACCTACCACTTATTTGATGAGCAAGACCGGGATCGTGGGCCTGCCTTAATTGAGTTAGCTGAGCTCTATAAATCCACGGGCTTTGAAATTGGTGATGGTGAGTTACCTGATTATTTGCCACTTATTTTGGAATATGTTTCTACCATGGATGATGCGCAAAGTGCGCAAGCATTCTTACAGCAAACAGCTCAAGCGGTAGGTATTATTTCCGATAATCTTGAAAAACATGCGAGCCCATATGCGCCTCTACTCAGAATAGTGGAGCGGCATGGGCATTTAGAAGAATTAGTAGCCTAGGAGCTTATTATGAACTTAAGCAATTTATTATTCGGGGTATACCCCTATATCGCACTGACTACTTTTTTTGTGGGTAGTCTGATTCGTTTTGATCGTGAGCAATACACTTGGAAAGCTGATTCTAGCCAATTGTTTGAAAAAGAACAGTTACGCAAAGGCAGCATCCTATTTCATATCGGTGTATTAGCTTTGTTTATGGGTCACTTTGCTGGTTTAGTTACGCCACATAGCTGGTTTTTAGCTATGGGTGTATCAGACATGATGCACCAAGTCGTGGCCATTTCAGCGGGAGCTGCTTTTGGCTCTTTATGCATGATGGGCGGTGTGATTCTTTGGAAACGTCGTATGTATAATTCGCGCGTTCGAGCTAATAGCCGTTTTATGGATATTTTTATTCTAAACTGGATATTAGTCACTCTAGGTGTAGGCTTGATTACTATTCCTGTTTCTATTTACCATGCGTTTGGTAGTGATGCTTCATCCATGATTGCTTTAGCAGAATGGATACAAGCGACACTGGCACTGAATCCAAATCCAGCTATGCTAGATAATGTAAATTTTATTTATAAATTACATTTGTTTCTAGGCATGAGTGTATTCTTTTTGTTTCCTTTTAGCCGTTTAGTGCATGTTTGGAGCGTTCCTCTAGGATATTTATTTAGACCGTATCAAATTGTTAGAACAAAATTTGTTAAGCAACGTTAACCGCGAAGCAAAGCTCGGAGGCTTGCCTCTGGCACATTAGTCGGAAAGCTTGAAAACCAATGGTTTTCAAATCAAATCAGCTATGGCTTTGTCAAACTCGGTCGCTTGCGGCCGAGTTTTTGATTGTCTGTAAGTTAGCTTTCATTTAATCAATGGGGCGCAGGTCTGTAGGTCGGGTTAGTTTCTTATGCGCAGCAAAAAACTAACCCGACAAATGTACCGTACTAATGTCGGGTTACTTTATCTACGCTACGCTTGATAAACTAACCCGACCTACACTTTAATTTTAAAGGATTGCCAATATGCAGTTTAAATATACTGACCCCGTTACAGATTTTAGTGATGGTTTAGTCGCTTTAAAAGCTTATCACGAAGATTTTTTAGAGCGTGGAAAACCATTATTACAATTAGTCTTTGATCTAAAAACTAAAGGTATGAATGAAGCTTATGCTAATCAATGCATAAATACTTACTGTCATTATGAACACGCTAATCATTTACATCATCAAGATGAAGAGCAGGCATTGTTTCCTTTATTAATAGGGAAGTCCGCTTTATTTGATGGCATGATAGAGCGCTTAATGCTGGATCATGAAGAAATTGAAAAAGCTTGGAGTTTATTAGCGGCTCAATTAAAACAGCCTGAATCTATAAAAGATTTTGAGCGTTTACAAGTATTAGCCATTGAGTTTGAAAAACTACAACGTGAGCATTTAACCCGTGAAGATGAGGATTTTTCACCGCAGGTCAAAGCTGCTTTAAGTAATGAACAGCGAGAACAAGTCGGTGCAAAAATGACTGCTTTAAGACACTTAGAAACGAGTACAAAATAACTTGCAATGGAGCGCAGGCCTTTAGCCTGCCTCTTACCTAGCATACTAAAGTCCACTTGCTGTTAAAAAAGCAGGCTAAAGGCCAGCGCCCGTATGAATATCACTCCTTAGATAATTTCAAGTTACTGTTAGTCAAACGTCTAATTCAATAGAGAGTAAGAATGAAAATAATAACTATAAAAAACAATAAAACGCATAAGAGCCCGCCCCTTATTGCCTTAGTAACACTTCTTATTGCTTTACCCCTTTCTGCAAGTGAGAATAATGAGCATCACTCCTCAAAAGCGATGACTAATTTTGGTCCAGGTGATCATTATTTACACCGTATGAGCGTTAATCCTGCTGATTATCAAAAAGTTGAGGATATCAGTCATTCAGCGTTTGATTTGCCTAAGCCTTTACGCAGAAAACAGTCTGAAAAAGTGACTATTAATTTAAACACAGAAGAGGTGATTGCTGATATTGCCCCAGGTATTTCTTATCATTATTGGACATTTAATAAAACGGTCCCCGGGCCTTTTTTAAGAGTACGTGCAGGCGACACAGTTGAGCTTAATTTACATAATGATAAATCTAGTAGCCATAGTCATGCAATAGATTTACATGCAGTAACTGGGCCGGGCGGCGGTAAAGCAGTCACTAGTGCAGAGCCGGGAGAAACGAAAACCTTATCATTTAAAGCCACCACGCCTGGACTATATGTTTATCATTGCGCCAATGGCAATGCGGCAACGCACATTGCTAATGGCATGTATGGTTTGATCTTAGTCGAACCTAAGCAGGGCTTGAGTAAAGTAGATCATGAGTTTTATGTTATGCAAGGCGAGCTTTATACGCATGGTAGTATTGGTAAAAAAGGTTATCAAGCTTTTGACGCGCGAAAAATGATTGATGAGCGCCCCGAATATATTGTCTTTAATGGCCGCACGGGGGCTTTAGTAGGTAAAGGGCAATTGAACGCAAAAGTTGGCGATAAGATTCGACTATTTATCGGTAATGCAGGTGTTTCAAAAATATCTTCTTTTCATGTGATTGGGGAAATATTTGACCGAACTTACCCAGAAGCTGCGTTAAGTAATCCATTAGAAAATGTACAGACAACACTAGTTCCTGCCGGTGGTGCAACAGTAGTTGAGTTTCAAGTCGATTATCCAGGAAATTATGTCTTAGTTGACCATGCCTTGACGCGCATAGATAGAGGAGCATGGGGGATTTTAAATGTTACAGGGAAAAAAGATAGGTCTCTTTATCACGGTAAATCGAGTAATAACGAGCAAGAAGAGAAGCATCATGGTGCTCATTAATAACGGATGTTATGTAAAAACATGAAAAATGGTTTATGCCTTCTGCTTTGAGTTGACACTATGAAGGATGCCCTTATTATCATCGGTCAGCTTTATGCCATGTAAAACAACACGGACCGCTGGGATTTACCTGCGCTTTTATAAAAGAAAATAACAGGCTAAAGGTAACTATTCAGACACCCCCTAGAAATTTCACCATTTTTTCAGCCCCGAAACGCACTATCAATAGATTGGAATAGTTTTGGAGCAGAAATATCAATTTTTGGTGGGGTCTCTGAATATTTACGGCTAAAGTCCTGCGCCCCAATAAGCCTTTATTGGCTATGCGTAATACCAGTAAATAATTGAGTGCTTCCTCGGCATCTGAAATAAACTTTATCGTTTTTGTAACAACCGAAACGACGGCTACGAATTAAAGCGGAACAAGGATCTTCAGAATTATGCAGGAGTGTAATAGTTTAACTATTGCTGGTTCAGGAATAGCTAAAGCTCTTTCTTTTCTATCATATATCCCGTTTTAAATGGATAGCCGAAACAACAAATTTTTTTTAAATATATTGGAGATATAACATTGGAACTACAACATAAAGCCACCAACCTCTGGGGAGATTTCTTCAAGGTGAGTATGGTGCAGATTAGAACATTCCATATGACATGGTTTGCTTTCTTTTCTGCATTCTTTGCTTGGTTTGGTATTGCACCAATGATGGTGGTTATTCGTGAAGAAATGCACCTGACTAAAGAACAGGTGGGTTGGACGATTATTGCCTCAGTTGCGGCAACGGTTTTTGCCCGGTTTTTTGTTGGCTGGCTTTGTGACCGAATCGGTCCACGCTTAGCCTATACCTATTTACTTATCTTTGGAGCCATTCCTGTTGCAGGTATTGGTTTGGCTGATAACTTTGAAACCTTTTTGGTTTTCAGGTTATTAATCGGTATTATCGGTGCATCATTTGTGATTACTCAATACCATACCTCTGTGATGTTTGCGCCTAATGTTGTGGGCCAAGCAAATGCTACGAGTGCTGGATGGGGTAATTTAGGCGGCGGGGTAACACAGCTAGTGATGCCGTTAATGTTCTCGGCTTTTGTTATTGGCTTTGGTTTTACCGATGCGGAAGCATGGCGAGCCTCAATGGTAGTCGTTGGGACGGTTATTTTCTTTACCGGTGTTGCCTATTTTTTCATTACGCAAGATGCGCCTGATGGGAATTATAAAGAATTACGTGAAAAAGGTTTGCTTCCACATAAAAAGGAAGTCACTGGCGCTTATTTTAATGCCATGAAAGATTACCGTGTTTGGGTGCTTTTTGTTATTTATGGGGCATGTTTTGGTATTGAGTTGACAGTCAACAACGTTGCTGCGCTTTACTTTTTTGACTATTTTGAAGTCGATATGGTGACCGCAGGGATGATTGCCGCTTGTTTTGGTTTAATGAATATATTTGCCCGTACTTTAGGTGGGATATTTGCTGATAACTGTGCGTCTTTATGGGGTTTAAAAGGTCGCTCTTATTGGTTATTTATTGTTCTGTTGGGTGAAGGCTTGGCACTTATGCTGTTTTCTCAGATGAGTGTATTATTTTTGGCTATTCCGACCTTAATTATATTTTCACTATTTACTCAAATGTCTGAAGGAGCGACGTACTCAGTTGTGCCGTTTATTAATAAAAAGGCTCTAGGTGCTGTTTCAGGCATCGTGGGTGCTGGCGGAAACGCAGGCGCTGTAGCGGCTGGTTTTTTATTCAAAGGTGCAATGGACTGGAATGAGGTGTTTTTTGTGATTGGTATTGTGGTTGTTATCGCATCATTCTTTACATTCTTTTTACGCTTTTCTCCAGAACAAGAATTAGAAGAAAGAGTTGCTTTTGAAAAGGCCAATATGAATGTACTGCAAACAAAAGCTGATCATGCTAATGATGCATTAAAACGTTCTCTAAAAATTATTGCTGATGCGGAAAAATCATAGCTCAATATAACAATATAAGGTGAGGGAGGCTTAAACTCACCTTAATTTCCATTTAGGATTTTAAATATGCAAATAAAGAAAATTACCCCCAATGCTCTAGCACCTGCTGTTTTAATGGCTCTTGTTATGCAGCCTGCAGCGGCTTATGAATTTGATAAACCGATTGAGAATGCCTTTAAATTAGGCCAAGACGATGCTAAATACGGCCAATTTAAAGTCGATTTACGTTACCGTTATGAGTTAGCTGATGTAGCTGATAATGGTAAAGATACAGCTCATGCCAATACCTTACGTTTACGTCTAGGTTATTTAACCCCTGAATTTCATGGTTTACAGGGTTATGCTGAATATGAAGGCAATCTAGCTATGCAAAAAGATTATTTCGCACCTAAATCAAATTGGAAGGGTGATCCAACACGTGATGTAGTTGCTGACCCACAAACCAGTGAATTAAACCAATTATGGGTAAGCTATAAAGGTATTCCTGATACTGAAATCAAAGCGGGTAGACAACGTATTATTATTGATGATTCTCGTTTTATTGGTAATGTCGGCTGGCGTCAAATGGAACAAACCTATGATGGTGTAATTGTCACGAATAAATCGATAGAAAATTTAACCTTAAAAGCGGGTTATATTGGTCAAGTACAAAATGTTTGGTCTCAAGATGATGCCGTACAATTACCTTTTGCTAACGTTAACTATAAATTCAAAGATATCGCTAGTGTAACGGGTTATGGTTATTGGTATTCTGATTATGAAGCAGGCCAAGCAGGGAAGTCTGCTCAAACTTATGGTTTAGCAGTTACAGGTTCCCCTAAAATTACAAAAGCTATAAAACTACATTATAGAGCTGAATATGGTTTTCAAACGGGTTACGCTAATAACCCAGGTAGTTTTACGCTAGGTCGTTATAGCCTTATGGGCGGAGCAAGTTTTATGGGGCTTACTGCAAAAGCTGCGGTAGAAGAGTTAGGTGCTAATGGCACTCAAGCTTTCCAAACGCCTTTTGGAACCAACCATAAATTTCAAGGTTGGGCGGATGTGTTCTTAGTCACTCCAAAGGACGGTGTACGTGATGTCAATGCAACATTGAGTGCAAAACCTCTGGGCATTAAAATGGCATTTGTTTATCATAACTTCCAAAGTGTTACTAACAGTATCAATTACGGTAATGAATATGATTTCTTAATTACTAAGAAGTTTGGTAAACATTATCAACTATTAGCTAAATATGCTTATTATGATGCAGATGAAATGGCTGCTGGTAATACTTATAATAAGGATGTAAATAAATTCTGGTTACAAGGTAGTGTAAGTTTCTAAAGTTTGAAATAGGCGCGCCACCGCGCACCCTTATGATAGATTTTGGGACTCCTGTCACAAAAATCGATTCGCCACGCGGCGAATCGATAATGCCTCGGTACGTCCTGCGTCCACCACGACTATGCCCAAACCCAGCATAGTCACGGCTCCCACAAATGGCTCTGCGGCTCTTCGGTAAAAATTTTAGCCTCCCTCGCGCGCTGCTAGCGCACTTCGGATTGGCAAATTTTCCTTCGCCTACCGCGGACTATCAGCCCATCCGGGGCTGACAGCGTAAGCTCAAGCCTTAACTATAAAGGCTTGAGCTTATTTATTTTACCTAACTTGAAAGTTTGTCAAAATTAAACAGATCCTCCTTTAAAAGCCGAAAAACTAATCTGAAAAATAATTAGCCGCGCCTATTAAAGGTGTATTTTGGTTGAGTGATAACTTAATGGATAGACCATCGAGTAATGATTGAAAGCGACCTTTGGCAGTGAATGCGCGTATGAAATTTTCGCTTTGTAGAGCAGGGAGAATTTTAGGGCCGATGCCACCACCAATAAACACGCCGCCAGTCGCTAAACATTTTAAGGCTAGGTTGCCCGCTTCAGCGGCATAAAGTTCGACAAATAAACGCATAACTTCCATGCATATTGGGTCTTCTTGTTTAATACCTAAACGAGAAATAATGGCGTTGCGATCACCTGCATAACTGCTGGTATCATTTTTGGCAGGAACAGCAGGGCAGGCAGGGGCAAAACCTGTATCCACTAAAAAGTCATAAAGATAACCGAAGCCATCACCCGATAGTACGCGCTCCCAACTTACATGACTGTTAAAGCGTTTACGTAGATAATTGAGTAATTGATCTTGTTGTTTTGTTTGTGCGGCGAAATCAGAATGTCCACCTTCAGTCGCAATAGGGTGATGTTGTTGACCATCCCAGTAAAGAATGGCTTCGCCTAAACCAGTTCCTGCAGCTATCACAGCGATATTGCCCTGTTTATTTTGTGCGTGTGGATTAAGTTCGACTAGATCTTCTTCAAGACTATTAAGCATGCCGATAGCCATGGCTTCCAAGTCATTCAGTAATTTGACTTTGCTTGTGCCAAATTTTTTCTGCAACTCTTGAGCGTCTATTATCCAGGGTAGATTAGTCGTTTGACAGCGCTGATCGACAATCGGACCGGCGATGCCGAAACAAGCCGAGTCTATCGTCATATCTGGCTTGATAAAAACCGACAAGATATCATTAAACTGTGGGTAGTCAGTACTGGCAAAGGTTTGCTCAAGTTCGCATTGCAGCTCACCTAGCTCATTTTTGCTATATAACGCCAAAACAGTTTTTGTGCCTCCAATATCACCTGCTAATATCATGCCTGAACTCCTTGAATTTCGTTGTTTACGTTTAATAAATAATTTAAAGCATCAATAATGCCGTTTGCTACTTCATTAGGCGGCAATTGATAAAAACCCTGCCATGATAAGGCTTGATCTTGTTCGTATTGTGCGGCTCGTTCTGGATGTTTTTCCAGCCAACTAAGACGTACCGCATGATTAATTAAAGTATCTGTCAGAATAGTATCATCAACGTGCAAATCAGGGTTTTCCTGAAAAATGACAGCTAATGCCTGTAGTGTTTCCATGGTTAATTGGCGGAAATCAGGGGATTGGATTTTGTCTAATCTGTGGTTAATAAGTAAGACAAAACTTTGTTCTTGAGCTGTCATTTGTGCCAGTATTTCTTCACTGTCTAATCGTTTATGACTACTTAATTTTTCACTGATGATTAGGCCTTTACAATGGTGCAGTACTTCCCAAACGGCAGCGAAAAATGCTTCAGATTGCCGGCCGACACTGCCGCGCTGTTCACGCCACTCGTGCCAATCAAGTGCTCGGCCTCTATCTTTTGGGTTAAGTTGCGTGGTAAATCGGGCGCAAGTGAGTTGGTTGCATTGTTCATCATAGCGTAGCAACTCGCTTAGACTTAATTGCGATTCTGAGTTTTGATAATCAGCTAAGGTTTCTTTTACTTTCTGTGCAATGTCATGTGGCGCTAAGGCAAGCAAGGCATCAAAAGCTTCGCCTAATGTGCATTCCAGCTGACGTTGTAGACGGATAATAATCAATTGCATAATATGCCCAACGCGCACAGTGTGCATGTCGGCAAATAAGTCAGGGTTAGATTTAATTAAAACGCCTAAATAGGTAATCAGTTCTTGAGTAAGAATATGCACGTATACATTACCACTATTGTAGGTGCGAATTCTATCCAAAATTTCTGTAACGCTGGCGGGTCTCTGAATGGTTGCACCGTTACTATACTCCCGGCCCACACTGATGCGTTTTTGGCGTACTAGCATGTCGGTAATCGCTTGCTCAAGGTCAGCATCGTATTTACCGAGTAACCCTGCACTACGACGGACTAAGCTCCAGGCATTCTGGTTGCCTGCACGCGTATAAACTTCTTCAAACCAATCACGTAAGCAACACTGGTGATTTTCACTTTCCTGTAACTCAAAATCTAGCCCATGTCGTTGGTAGAGCAAGTTCAGAATTTCAAATTGGGCATACAAGTTGCTGTCTGCGCTTAGCGTCTGAATTAGAGATTGATCATCTAATTTATTCCAGTCGTTTAACACTCGAGGATTAATAGGTGCTGTTGTAGCTATATCTATTGGCAGCAATATGCTGCAACAAGGGCTGGCGACTTCTTGTGTGAGCGCTTCGGGAAAGTGGAAGTCATGTAAATAGTTGATGGTTTCATAAGTAGTTGTACTAATGAATTCATTTAGACTACCTAATTGCACAGGGATGCCACGAATTTCACCTTGTTGCAGTTCGGCCATAAATTCCAGTAACATTTGATGGCCTTCATTATCCAGCATATTGTGCCTGATAATAATGGCTACTAACGGTTTGCCTGGGCGATCCCAGTGATGGAAAATATAACTTAATTCAAGACGCAGGCGCTCAACTAATAAGCGAATATCCAAAGCTAAATAAAAACCGCGTTGGTTCATAAATTGAGGTAAAAATACGATTTGTTCGTTACCTAATTTGTACAGTACAGAGGTGCCTAACGCTCTAATTTGTTTGCTTGGCCTGCCGCTTAAGCCTAAGCGTTTGTTTAACCCAACTTGGGTAAGTGCCGCTACTAAATGACTGGCTTCTCGAACTTGAAGCGGTGCAATTTGGTCAAAGGTTTGCGTGCTGATACCTAATTCATTTAATTTGCTTTGTACTGATGTATCTTCAGCGAGTAAGGTAAGTTGAACCTTTAACTCAGGGTCACGATTACATTGGGTGCAATGACCACGGCCTAATGGATCAATGTCGTGTGTGGTTAATAAACCGTCTTGAATCATTTCTCCTAAAATAAACAGGCTTTGTGCCCAGACTAAAGGTACATTTTCATTGGGTACTCGTTCTTGGCTGTGTGGGTTTGCGCGCTCCGCTTCTATTTTATCTTCAGGAACAATATACAGTTCAGGTAATAATAATTGGCCATTATGCTCAACTAACAGTCCTTTTAATTTCTCGCGATATTCACGCGCTTTTTCAGGCTTATTAGCGAATAAATTATTAAGTAGTAAATAGCTAAAAAATAACGGCCATTCACACTCTATATTCATAAATTGTTTTAATTCATGAGATTCGTAATACATGCGGTGACGATCCTCAATGACCACTTGGTGTCCATCAAGTAAAAAGCGTTTACAGCCGTATTTGCCTTCTAATTTTTCGCAAATATGCTGTTCCGTTTTTTCTAATAAGTCCTGATCTTCAACAGCAAATGCAGGGTAGCCAATAATGCTGAGTACTGCAGAATCGACTTCTTTAGAGATGGATTCGCGAGGTAATAAGGATTCTAGAGCGATACGCGAACGAGCTACTTCATCGCTGAGTACATGAATAATAGATGCTTGATCACCATCAGCGCCAAATAAGTTAAATCCCGACATCGCTTCTAATGCGGCTTTAGCCATACCGACTGAACTAGCATTTAACTCAGCAACACCATGGTTACTCTTATTGCCGCGCTCCCAAATACCATAATCAGGCGTGCGATAGGCGCGGCCGATGTAATGGACTAAGTTTTGTACGAAGTTGACTTCATCGATGGTAAAAATAATACGCAGGCCAGAAGCTGTCATTTGTGCCAGCATCAGCAAATAGAGCGAGGTGGCATCTAGTTGCAAATGTCCCCATTCATGATCACCAACCACGATATCGCCAGTATGGGTGTCATATTTAGCATGTAAAGCATCAAGCGGGTCTTGGGTATGTTTAAAACGCTCCACTTTATGCGCTTGGCGCATCATTGACACTAATAATCCGCGCATCAATTTGACCACACTTTGTTCTAATTCGTAAGTGCGCCCTTTATTTTCGTCACTACGACGATAAGCTAGAGCAAGCCCCCAAGCTGCAAGAATGCTGTATACATTATCACGCACCCAAGCATCGGTATAATCGCCATGAGCGGTCACAGCAGTGCTTGCGGGTAACAGACCACTAATTGGGTCTTGCCGATCGAGGATGATGTCCTGTACTTGTTGGTAATAGTGATCTAGTGGTGACTTCGTGTTCGTTTCTATCATTAATAAAGCTTTTTCAGTAAGAAAATCAGGCTTAATAGTACATTAAGCGCTTGAGTATGAATATAGAGTGAGTATTTTTTTTAAAATTGAGGGGCAATAAAAATATAAGTATATTTTATTGCCTGATGTTTGGCGTTAGTGATGTTATATTGATATACCTAGTTAAGTGAGCTCCTTTGTGCTCGCTGGGTGCTGTCTTTGTATGTACTTTTTAAATTCATTAAAAGGTAAAGGTTTGCTAAAGTAATAACCTTGGGCATAATGGCATTCAGGGTTTAGCAAGGCTAATTGCTCTTCGTTTTCGACGCCTGTTGCTATGACTTTAATGCCTAACTTATTAGCGAGGATAATAATCGTTTCTACTAAAATAGCATTAGTTGAGTCATCTAGCATCGTGTGTATATAAGAGCGATCTATTTTTAATGCATCTATTGGATATTTTTTTAAATAATTCAGAGAAGAATATCCAGTACCAAAGCCATCTAAGGAAACTTGTATGCCTGCTTGCTGGAGTTTTTCGATACTTTCTAAGTGACTGCCTTTTTGTTCAAAAAATAGCTTTTCAGCAATTTCAAAAGTGATGCTTTCTGCGGGTATTTGTTTGTTTTTTAAAATATCCAACCATTCAATATGGCAATCAGACAAGCTATATTGCGCAATGGATTGATTTAACGAAATATGTAAAGCCGGTAAACCCAAGTTCCCCCAGTGTTGTATGTTGTCAGCAACCTCATTGATAACCCAATTTCCGACCTCACGGATCAGGCCGCTTTCTTCTGCGATCGGAATAAAATCATTTAAAGGGATGTAGCCCTCTTGCTCATGATTCCAACGTAACAGAGCCTCAGCACCGACCACTTCATTTGTAAACAAATCGATGATAGGTTGATAATGTAGGCTAAACTCCTGATTCAGCATTGCTGAGCGCATATCGTTAATTAGTTTTAGCCGATTTTCAGTTTCACGTTGTAAAGCGTGAGTATAGTAATAGTAACTATTTTGGCCATTTTTTTTAGCTATATACATAGCGCTATCAGCATTCTTCTGCAGAGAATCTATGTCATTTCCATCATCTGGGAAAATAGTAATACCGATGCTGCCTGATATAAAAATTTCCTGCTGATCAATTAATAGGGGTTGTTTAAAGGCTTTAAAGATTTTACTAACGATTAATTCCGCATCCGTTGTTTTTTCAAGGTCAGGAATAATAATTGAAAACTCATCACCCCCTAGCCGAGCGACAGTATCTGAATTTCTAACGGCTGCCTGCAATTTTTTCGCAGTTTCTTGTAAGAGGAGATCCCCCGCGTGATGCCCTAGGGTGTCATTGATCCATTTGAATTTATTCAAATCTAATAACATTAATGCCAGTTTAGTGTTATTTCGCTTTGTCAGTTTAAGTGCGCTTTTCAGCCGATCCAAAAATAAAGTGCGATTTGGTAACTCAGTTAAAAGGTCATAGTTTGCCTGAAATTGAATAGATTCTTGCTGGGCTTTTTGGTGACTGATATCTCTCAATACAGTAATAGATTGTGCAATATTTCCTTGGGCATTTTTTAAAATGTAGCTGGACTGCCAAATAGGCACGATATGACCATCACGGTGTCGGATCAAAACTTCACCTTGCCAAAAATTATCACTTTTTAATTTTGTAATGACTGATTTAAAGAATTCGGTGTTGAAATGGGCGGCGTTAAGAATATCAGTGTTTTGTTTGATTATTTCCTGCTCAGTATAGCCACTGATAGTGGTAAATGCTTTATTAACTGAAATAATCTGGTTATGAGTATCAGTGATAAATACTCCATCAGCTGTATTATCTAAAAAGGATAACTTTAAATGTAAGTTATTATCATTATGCTGTTCAGATGATAGTGTTTGTATATTGCCGTAGAGCCGATTTACAACTCCTGTATTATCAACTTCAGCAGAAATATGTGCTTGGTAGGTAACGATATGATTACTATCTGATAAATAGCGGAAACTGTATTCAACCGGTTTATGTGAAAACAAGCAAATATTATTTTGCGTTTTAACGTGCGCTAAATCTTCTAGGTGAATATTTGTTGTGAACTCATCATAAGGCAGGCTGATAAGTTTTTCACTTTTCTTAGGCGACCAGTGCACTATTTCTTGTAGAGGGTAATATTCCCAGATCAACATATTAGGCGAGATATTATGAGTGATAATATTGTCTAACTGTTGTGAGCATTGTTGCCGTTCTTCGCTTGCTTGAAAAATGCTTAAACTGAGCTGTTCAAAGAATTTTTGAAACAAGGAGTTTTTTAGTACATAGTTGATACAGCCAAAATGCATGACTTTGTTGGCTTGGTGATGATCCATTTCATCACTTACTACTATCGTTGGAGGTAGTATTTTTTGTTTGCTTAGATGCTCTAGTAAAGAAAATGCATTAGGTGCAGGTGTTAACAGGTCAATGATTAATAAATCATAGGCTTGTTGGCGAATTTTAGTTAATAGAGTTTCTTCAGTATTTGTTATTACAACTTTATAACCTTGCCATTCAAGGTGCATTTTGACTTGATCAGCCAAAATCCTATTGTTATCTAAATAAAGGATGTGAAAATTAGGCATAGAGTGAATGGCTAAGTTGTGTAGCTAGGACTAAATAAATACCTTTAAAATCTCGCCCAATTCTTTAAGGGATTCGTTAACGATAGAATTCATATGGTCTAAAGAAATACCTAGGTGGATTACGCTACCTTCATAAGTATGATTATCAGGCTTACTGTAACAGTCTGCAAGCCTAATTATATCAGCTATTTCATGGTGGTTTTCAGTCGTGTTAGGGAGAGTGTGTAAGCTTATGCTTTGGGTGATGACTTCTGGGAGTTTCCATAGGTTGGTTAGTGCTGCTCCCGTCTGGTAATGATCAAAACCAATGAGGCTTTGTTCTATTTTTACTTCATCGCGACTTGAAGTATATTCTTGCGCTTCGAGTATTAAATTTATTTCTCTGCTCAACTCGGGGAGGCGACGAAAGAAAACTAATTGCCCAATATTATGTAGTATTCCACAAATAAATATAGATTCTGTATATTTCTTACCCAAGAAACTATCGATACCTTGTGCAATTAATGCACAACTCAGGCTTCTTTTCCAAAAATCCTGCATGGACATTAGACCGCTCGGTAAATTAGAAAATTTTTCGATAACAATGGTGCTGAGTACAATAGATTGTAATTCTTTGGTGCCAATAAGGGATATTGCTTGGTTTATTGATGTGATTTTAGAAGGGAAGCCATAAAAAGCACTATTTACTATTTTTAATAACTTTAGCGACAGTGATGCATCTTTTTCGATAACGAAAGCAGCATCTGAGAAAGCTTTATTAGGGTCTTCAATTATTTTTTGTAACTGAAAGTAAACCGTAGGAGGGGATGAGAGGTGTAAATCACCTCTAAATAGGTCAGAAATAGAAAGTTCTTGTGGTGAGGTGGTAGGCATTATTATCAGTGTTATTAAAAGCTTATCTAGGAGACTGAAAGTAAAATATAACTAGCTACTATAGGTGTTTTTATGGATAATGCAAATTTAGGGGATTGGTGTGCATTTGATTTTTAAGAACAAATAATTAAAGGTATTAGGCGGCTTATATGGTTATGAGTAAGAACCTGAAAGAAAAAATTATTATTATTGCTGAGAATGATGAACATCTAGCTAATGAAATAAGTTTACAGCTAAATAAGCATGGCTTTGTTGATGTCAGAATTGCTGATGATGGCAGTAAAATCTATGAGATTTTACGGCCCTTTTACAATGATATCGAACAGGTTGGTTTAGTCGTTGTTAATGAAGAACTCCCACAATGTCAGATCATGGAAATGTGCTTGACATTTAATAACGATAGCTCAGTCATTCCTTTTATTATCCTTAATTCAACTGAGGCCTATAGTAGCGAGCTTGAAAGCAGTAAACTAAAGTCTAAAGGGCTGCTGCACTATATGTCCCTGCCCATTAATTACTCTGAATTTTTGGCTATTATTCATTTTCAGTTGATCATAAAACACGAGTATTTTCTTCGCCATAATCAGGAAGAACGACTTATCAATGAACTTGCAGAAAGAAAAGTTATTGATGCAAAAATGAAATATTTAGTGGTTCATGATGAGTTAACTAGTTTGTTAAACAGGCAGAATTTTGAACGCGAAGTAAGACTAATTCTTAATCGAAGCAACCAGCTACATAAAAATGGTGCGCTATTATTTATAGATGTTGACCGATTCTGTTTGGTTAATGAGCTTGAAGGGTTTGAGGTAGGCGATAGATTATTAGTTGCCGTGGTTTTAATTATCAGAAAGTTGATAGCTAAAAGTGATTTATTTTCTCGCATTGGATCCGATGAATTTTGTCTTTTTATAAAAAATAAAACGGGAGATGAAGTCAGACAATTTGCTGAGAAAATTAGGAAAGCGGTTTATGAATATCGTTTTTGTACGGGTGACACTTGTTATAGTATTTCAGTTTCTGTGGGTATTTCAGGCCTTAGTACTACAACGGTTGTTTATCATCCCAATGAACTCATTTCTCGTGCACGTCATGCGTGTAATATGGCTAAGGAAAATGGCCGTAATCTGGTCTGGGAATATAACGAACAGGATACGGCGGTAAGGGAACGGAGTAGAGATATTTATTGGGTTCCATTAATTAAAAAAGCGCTTTTAGACGATAGTTTTTTCTTGGTATTTCAGCCGATAGTTAATTTATATAGTGGTGAGGTTTCTCATTATGAAGTTTTAATTAGAATGCGCGGAGATGATAATGAGGTTATTTCGCCGGTTGAGTTTGTACCTGTTGCTGAACGCATGGGTTTAATTCATAGTATTGATCTGTGGGTGTTAGAAAATGCAATTGAATTTCTTGCTAAACTTCCCGCTGATAAGGCAAATATTTCACTGTCTATTAACCTTTCTAGTGTTGCGTTTCAAGATACCTCTTTATTACCGACAATAAAAGAAAAGTTAGAACTTACCTGGATAGATGCAAGACGGATTACCTTTGAAATTACAGAAACAGCTGCCGTTGATAACTTTGAAAAAACACGCGATATGATTACACAAATTCGTGCTTTGGGTTGTAAATTTGCCTTAGATGACTTTGGCGCTGGTTTTTGCTCATTTAATTACCTTAAAACCTTCCCTGTCGACTATGTGAAAATTGACGCCCAGTTTATTCGCAATTTAACTAATAATCCAATGGATCAGATTTTAGTGAAGTCAATGACTGATTTGGCTGCAAATCTTGGCAAAAAAACCATCGCTGAGTATGTTGACACACCGGAGGCAATAGAGAAATTAAGAGAAATAGGCGTAAATTTTGGGCAGGGATATATTTTGGGTAAGCCTGAAACACACTTGTTACCTAATGATCACATTGTAATCGCTGATTTAATGCAGGAAAAGAGCGCTAAACAAGGGGTAATGAATTCGGTTAAAGCGTTGACTTGAGTTCTACTCTTTATCAGTCAATAAGGTGTGGATTTTTGTTAGTAATAAATTGCCTTCACCAAAATATCGCTCATCAAAGCGTTGCTGATATATATCAGAAAAATTTTCCATTAGTCGGTTGAACTCTGCTTTGGAAAGGTTTTCATCAGCAAAAGTTTCTATCATAGTATCTGTAGGGTTAGTGATCTTTTTATTAAACTGTCTTTCATAGCTGTGGCCAATAGCGGAATGCAACTTCTGAATTTTCTCTGCCTCTCCTTCGGCTAATATTAACGCGACCGTACTATTAATATCCCTTATTGGTTTTTTATGTTTTTTTTCATAAACGGATTCCAGTGTCACAACTAACTCTTTTAGCTCTTGTTCTGGCAATACTTGCTCGTTTAATAAAGCATAAATATCAGATAATCCTGCCTTTTTTTGTACCTCAGTTTTTACTTGTACAGTGACAGGTTTGTTTTGGAGTTTTACTGCGGTTATTGGCTTTAAGGGCTGAGACTGATTAGTATTTTTGGCCCAATACTGGCTAAAGTAAGGTAAATTTTCATTATTTCTAAATTGTCTTTTTATTATGTCAGCTAAAGAAGCAAAGCCGCAGCTGATTGCTGAGTTAGGATAAGAAAGAACAACAGGGACTTGTTGAGAAATTGCTTTATTAAGTTGCGCGTCAACCGCCAAATATCCCAGAAAAGAAACATCAATTTTTAAATACGTTTTAACTGCTTGCTGAAAGCGCTTAAAAATTAATTGACTCGTTTTATAATTTTCTACTTTATTAACCAGAACAAACATAGATTGTTTCTTGCCCCGAATCACGAGCATTTTCAATAAAGCAAATGAATCAGTTAATGAGGTAGGTTCAGGCGTAATGACGAGGACTCTATATTGTGCGGAAGCGACAAAATCAAGCACATTGGTGTCAATGCCTGCAGCGGTATCAATCAATAAGTAATCAAATCTCTTTTCTAGGCTTTGTAAGGCTGTGATTAAGTAAGATAATTGTTTTTTATCTAAGTTGGTACACTGTTTAATTCCCGAAGCGGCAGGAACAAGAAAAATGCCATTAGGCAGCTCAACGATGATTTCATTGATTGTTTTTGAGCCATTAAGTACATGTTCGATTGTATAACGGGGTGACACCCCCATTAAAATATTAACATTCGCAAGACCGGTATCCGCATCAAACAAACATACTTTTTCCTGTCTAGCGACTAAAGAAAGGCCAAGGTTAGTCGCAATATTCGTCTTGCCAACACCACCTTTACCACTTGTAAATGCGATAACTGCAGCCATTACAATCCTTGTAGTGTTGACACTGAAGTATCATAAATCATTGCTCGTAGTTCCATAGTTAACAGCTTTAATACTTTTTATGCGTGGGTTATTTTGCTTATTGCTATTATTACACAAGCCTAGATTTCAGGTTAAAGGAAATCAACCTTAATACAACACAGAAAGTGCTTTAGCAACTTTTTTATGTCTACTTTTAGATGTAATCGTGATTTATCTGTCTATATTTGTTGGCGGATTTGTTAATCCATTATTGTTTCTGGAAAGAATCGCGCGTATCAGCTCATATACCATCCAAGCCGTGCAAAATGCGATAATTACTGGGAAGTCGCTGGTTGATCTTTGCAGGCTCTCGTGGCTAAGTTAGTTCTTGGGTAGGCTAGAATATGGAGGCACTGATGCTTTATTTATAAAGTCAATAATGACTGTAGATTCGCCTAAGTCAATTTTTAAAGGTTGTAAATTGAGAGGATCAATTTCCACAAATGATTTCCATTGAGCTTTATCTAAGTCTCTAAAAGCGGCTAGGACAGCAATAAATTTACTGTCTGGAGATATTTCTAAACGTTTTATCTTGCTGTGTTTCGGTTGTATTTCCAGCTCTTCTCGGTATTTTAAATCTTGCGCCAGTAAGGTTTGATCATTTTCGTATAAAGCAAAAAAATCACTATTATTGAATGTATCAATATGAGTTAATTGATAAATTCGTAGCACAATGGGAGATGGTCTGCTCTCTATATCAGGATTAAGTTGTTCAGACGCGCTGATACTTAGCTCTATAATGGACTCGTCTGAGCCTCCAAATAGGGAGCATCCAGATAAAATAAAGAGATAGCATATAGGTACAATAAGTTTTAGAATGAAAAAAGTATGTTTCACTATATAAGCCTTTTAGTATGGATAGAATAGCGTTTATAGCAGAGTTTGTGGATTTTTCAAAAACTGCTGAACAATGATTATTTGAAATTATAGCTGATAGTGACTCATTCATTATTAAAGTTATCTTTACTGCCCTATGACTATGGGATTCATTTTTATGCTATTTTCTGAACAATCACCATGCCTTTAATATTAAAGATAATTTCGTATAATAATCAGCCGTATGCCGAACGGCAAGACGTAAGTATTAGCGAGCAAGATGCAAGCATTGGCCGGTCAGATACTAATACCTTGGTTTTGTTGGATGAAGAAAAAATCATTTCCAGACGTCACGCAACGATTAGCTTCAAAAATCAACATTACACACTAACGGATAATAGCTTGGCTGGGACATTTATTAATGATGATATTGAGCCCATTAATAATGCTAGTGTGCAGTTAGTTGATGGTATGCAAATTAGAATTGGCAAGTATGTGGTGGCTATTAGTATTGAAGAGCAAGCCTCTTTCGTAAACTCTTCTATTCCAGAAAATCCCTTTGCTGATGACGGCATAATAAGAGCTCAAGGTGAGGGAAATGCTTTATTGGATACGCCAGTAAATGATTTTTCACCTAGCTTTTTAACTGAGGATCCTAGCCTGAATGAGGCGGGAAATTTATTGACTGGCTCGGAAGGTAATTTATTAAATCAGGTTATCCCTGAATCCCCTTTTGCGGATAATAGCTTATTAGATTCCAGTGCGGCCATAGGTAAGCCAAAAGATAATGGATTAATGTCTGAAAATATTTCGTCATTGAATGATAGTTATATTCCGGTAGATCCCATGCAAAGTAATCCTCAGGCGGCGCAGGAGGAAATACCAGAAGGCTTTAACTTTGAAGATTTTTTTAAGCAAGATAGTGATGTAAGTACGCCGGTATCTTCTCCGCAAGTTGTGCAGCCTGAAGAGTCAAGTCTTGATTTGAATACACAGGCAACAGAGAGTACAGTAAAAATACCGACTGATTGTGTTGTTGATGCTTTTGAACAGCCTCTTGTGACGGCTACAACCAGTCAAGCCTGTGTTAGTGAAGAGGATCAGCTTTTAAAGGCCTTTTTACAGGGGGCTAAAATTACAAATAAAGACGTAGATTTTAATAATCCGGTTGAAAAAATGACTCGGATTGGCACTATGTTTAGGCAGTTCGTAGAAAGTACAGTTAATGTAATGAGAAGTCGCGCTGAATTTAAGAGCTTGTTTAGAGTCAGCGTTACCACCATAAAAAAAGCTGATAATAACCCGCTTAAATTTTCGGTAACTACAGAGGAAGCTATAAAACACTTGATTAATGACGGTAAGGGTGGATTTAAAGGCTCGGTCGAATCAATTGATGAAGGCTTTAATGACCTATTGAATCATCAACTAGCTATGCAGGCAGGGATTCAGGCTTCGTTAACTGAAATATTAAAACAATTTGATCCAGCGGCTATAGAAAAGCAGTTTAGCGAAGGGCTTGTTTTGCAAAAAAAATCGAAATGTTGGGAAAAATATACTCAAGTACACGAGGGACTATCAGAAACAGCCGTAGATGATTTTTTTGGTGATGTTTTTTCTGATGCTTATGAGCAACAAATGCGAGTATTAAAAAAATGATATTTTTTTTGAGATAAAGGCAGAATTAGCAGGTACGGTGGGCAATGCTGTTGACTTAAGTCCTCTCTTGTTGGAGAGGAGAGCGAACTTATTCTTAAGTCAACAGCATTGAGGGCTAAAACTTAGCTTGGGGCTTATTTATAGCAGAATAAAATTTAACCACTAAGCTAAGAACATTGAGAGAAGTGTGAAGTATATTTATTTTTGAAATGATAAGGTTGGGTAGATACTGTTATGGCAGATAATAATAGAGTAATTTGGTCAGAAGGAATGTTTTTACGGCCACAGCATTTTCAGCAACATGATCGCTATATCGAATCATTACTCAATGGCCATGCTGTTGGAATGCAAGCATATCATTGGGGTATTTCTAACTTGAAAGTTGATATGCGCTTGCTGGCAATGGGGCAATTTGCCTTATCTGAGTGCGCGGGTATTTTTCAGGATGGCGTGCCTTTTGATTTGCCTGAGCATGATGCCTTGCCCGCTCCGATTAATATTCCTCAAGATATACAGAATTGTATTATTTACTTATCGCTGCCAGCTAGGTTACAAGGGTCAATAGAAATTGATAGTGATGAAAAACCTAACAATCTGGCTAGATATCATGCTGTAGAATCCGAAGTTAAAGATCATAATACTAATTCAAATGAAGTATCCCCAGTTGTTATCGGCAACCTACAAACTCGGTTAATGCTCGAACCGCAGGAAAGAGCGGGATATATATGTATTGGCGTTGCTCGAATTATTGAATCTCGTAGTGATAAAAATATATTACTTGATGAGGAATATCTACCCCCTTTGATTAATTGCCTAGCTGTTCCACGAGCCAGGAATTATATTAAAGAAATTTATGGTTTATTGCATACGCGTGGTGAGGCATTAGCTGGTCGAGTGTCAGAATCAGGGCGCGGTGGTACGGCTGAAATATCGGATTTTTTATTGCTGCAAGTTATCAATAGATTAGAGCCGTTGTTTGAGCATTTACAGCATCTGCCGACTTTACACCCTGCGGATTTTTATCGTACTGTTATTCAAGTCGCTGGTGAATTATCAACTTTTACCAAGAAAACGAAACGTCCTGTCGGCTTACCTGAATATAAACACGATGATTTGCAACAGACTTTTTCCTACGTTATGGAGGAGATTCGTGATTGCTTAAGTGTTGTACTTGAACAGAATGCTATCCCGATTCCTTTAACACCTCCTAAATATGGCACGCGAGCTGCAAAAATTCCTGATCCAAACTTACTGAAAGATGCCTTTTTCGTTTTGGCCGTCAATGCTCAAATACCTGCGGAGCAATTACGCAGTGGCTTTCCAATGCAGGTGAAAATAGGTCCTGTGGAACAAATTCAACAACTAGTCAGGTCAGCCTTACCTGGAATTACAGTTAATTCATTGCCGGTAGCGCCGAGGCAAATTCCTTATCATGCGGGATTTTCATACTTTGAGCTCAACAAACAATGCGAATTGTGGCAACAAATGCATCAATCGGGCGGTTTTGCTATTCATATAGCAGGTGATTTGCCTGGCTTGGAAATCGAATTTTGGGCAATTAAAAACGGGTGATAATGTGAGTAACAACGACCCTTTTGGTAATTATTTAGATGAAGATAAAACAGTATTAAAGCCTTCTCCGGGCAGGAGAAATCAGCATGCAGCAACATCTGCTCAAACACAGTCTGTTAATACTGACCCCACTATTAATTTTGCTAATGAGTCTTCTTTTTTAGGCACTCAGAAACTTAATATACATTCTGATAATAATGCGCTCGTTGGTGGTGCATTATCCTTATTATCTTTAGTTGCTCAGCTGCGTAACTCTTCATCTCATAATGATGTACCGGGGCTGAGAAATGCCATTATCAATGAAATAAAAACTTTTGACAGTAAAGCTAGACAGTCGGGTTGTCCCGCCGATCAAGTGCAAACAGCACGTTATGCATTGTGTGCCTTGTTAGATGAGGTTGTACTCAATACTCCGTGGGGCTGCGACAGTATATGGAGTACTCAGGGGATGTTGATTACTTTTCATAAGGAATCGTGGGGAGGTGAAAAAGTATTTCAGGTATTAAATAATATTATTGCTCAGCCCGGCACCTATTTTAATTTGCTAGAGTTATTTTATTACTGCCTGAGTTTAGGCTTTGAAGGTAAGTACAAAATACAAGAACAAGGACAGAATAAACTAAATGATATAAGAGAAAATCTTTTTCAAGTTATCCAGCGTCAAAAAGGTGAGTATGAACGAGACTTATCTAGCCACTGGCAAGGCATAACTGATAAACGTAATGCTTTGTCTCGTTATATTCCTTTATGGGTTGTAGGGGCAATAACAGCAGCGATTTTAACGGTTATTTTTATTGGTTTTTTATATGCAATTAATCATAGTGCCGGTACTGAAATTTCTCAGCAATATCAAATTAGGGATGCATTAAATGTTAAGCCAATAGTGGTAAAAAAATTATCGTCATATACGGCTATAGCAAAAGTTCCAGTTATAGATGAAATAAGACAATTTTTGGCAACAGAAATTGCGCAGAAAAAAGTTGTCGTGCTTGATGATAATGGGCAATCTATTATTCGTATCTTAGCGAAAAACTTTTTTGCTTCGGGTAATAACAAAGTACAAAGCAAATACCTTCCGTTAATGGATAAAATCAGTCAGGCATTAGAGCTTGTCAGTAGTCAAATTACGGTAGTTGGTCACACTGATAATATACCTATTTTTACGGTTCGATTTCCTTCTAATTGGGTGTTATCTCAAGCTAGGGCTCAGGCTGTTGCTGATATATTACTGCGTAACAAATACCATAAAGGTAAAGTGAATGCAGAAGGTCGTGCGGATACACAAAGCCTAGTCGCAAATGATTCCGCTGTACATCGAGCAATGAATCGCCGTGTAGAAATTAATTTTTAAGGATTGAATGTGAATAAAATAATTAACTTCTTTACAAATAAATGGTTTATTCAATTTCTAGGCATTACTGCGCTGTGTTTATTAATATGGTTCGTTGGCCCTCTACTTTCAATAGCTAATAATGCAATATTGGAATCAGTTAGTGCAAGAATTATTAGTATATCGGTGATTGTATTACTTTGGGTTGTGATTGTCTTATTCACACAAATAAAGGCATATCGCGCTAATGCACAGATGGTGGATGATTTAGCGGGGGCAGGTAAAAACGATCAAGATTCGATGGATCTTGATACCAACCAGGAGGTCGATGAGTTAAAAAACAATTTTGATTCGGCTTTAGAGACCTTAAAAAAGAGTAGTAGTAAAACTAGCCAAGGAAAACATTTTCTATATGACTTGCCCTGGTACATCATTATTGGACCTCCAGGGTCTGGAAAAACAACCGCATTAATTAATTCTGGACTTGAATTTCCTTTAGCAGATCGTTTCGGTAAAAATGCAGTACAAGGTGTCGGTGGAACTAGAAATTGTGATTGGTGGTTTACTGATCAGGCCGTTATGTTGGATACGGCGGGTCGCTACACTACGCAAGATAGTCATGAGCAAATTGATAAGGCAGCTTGGCTTGGCTTTCTTGATTTATTAAAAAAGTATAGACCTAGAAGACCGCTCAATGGTGTTTTGGTCGCCATGAGTTTATCTGATTTATTGCGTTTGACAGAAGAAGAGCGCAGTTTGCATGCTAAGGCAATCAGACAGCGTATTGAGGAGCTTACTGAGCGTACAGGGGTTCGCATTCCTATTTATATGCTGTTTACCAAAACGGATTTGATTGCAGGGTTTACTGATTTTTTTGCTGATTTTGGTAAAGAGGAAAGAGAGCAGGTCTGGGGTGTTACTTTGCCAGAGCAAGAGGAGGGGGAAGGTGATCATATAGCTTTAATTAATCAAGAATATGATGATTTATTAAGTTCCTTAAATCAGCGATTAAATACGCGCATGCAAGATGAGCGCGATTTGGCTAGGCGTAATTTGATTTTTGGTTTTCCTGCACGTATCTCAATGCTTAAAGAACCAATGCTTCATTTTTTAGAAGAATGTTTTGCTGTCAATCGTTATCAAAGTGCGCCCTTATTGCGTGGCGTTTATTTAACCAGTGGTACTCAAGAAGGTACGCCTATTGATCGTTTGATGGGTGTATTGGCCAACACGTTTAAGTTAGATCGACCTGCTTTGCCAATATTTAGTGGTAAAGGAAAAAGTTACTTTATTACTCGCTTATTGAAAGATGTTATTTTCGCTGAATCTGAGTTGGTTGGCTTAAATAAAAAAGTTGAAACAAGACGTACACTGGTGCAGCAAGTTTGTTATACCTCGGCAGTGATTTTAACGTTGCTATGCACTGGGCTTTGGACTAATAGTTATTTACAAAATGAGCAATTATTAGCTCAATATACTGAAAAGACGGCTGCTTATAATGCATTAATGCATCGGAGCTCTAAATCAATAACTGATTATCTTGATTTACTACAGAAAATGAGTGCTTTGCGTGCTGTACGTGATGTTTATCCTGCAGACGATATTCCATGGTCCTTAGGTTTTGGTTTATATCAGGGGAATGAACTCAGAGCCTTAGCAGAAGCGAATTATCAGAAGCAGTTAAAAAATCATTTTTTACCTCTGATCAAAGCTAATTTAGAACGACGGATGCTAAGCGAAGAGGCCAATAATACCGAAGTACTTTATCAATTATTACGTGTGTATTTAATGCTAGGTGATACTGATAAAGCGAATATAAATATTATCAACCCTTGGGTCAAGGTAGACATAGCGAATAGGTTTCCACTTAATATTCAGAAACAATTAATGCAGCATTTAGAATCATTATTCGAGCTTACTTTACCAGCACAGCCTATGAGTGAGGCTTTAATCAAAGAAGTTCGACAAATTTTGACAGCGATTCCTTTAGCGCAACAGGTTTATATGCGTATTAAAGCTGATGCCTTACAAAGTCATGAATATGATTTTGTCTTAACGAAGCAATTAGGCGCGTCAGCTGAAAGAGTCTTTGCGACAGATAAAGGGTCATTAGATAGTGTAGTTATCCCTGGATTGTTTACCTATCAAGGCTTTCATCAAGTTTTTTTGAATGAAAGCAAAGATATAGCAAAACAAGCAGTAGAACAACGTTGGGTGTTAGGCAGCGATAGTTTTGCTGGCGGTAAAAACTTAGAACAATTAGAAGGTAAGTTATTTAAATATTATTATGCTGATTATATTAAGCAGTGGGATGATTTATTAGCTAATGTAACCATTAGAACCCCTGCTAATATCCATCAATCCGTTGAAATACTTGAAATTGTTTCCGGCTATGATTCCCCTTTACGCAAGCTTTTTGAAGCGGTAGATAGGGAAACCTCTTTAACTCGAGTTGCTATGCTCAATGATGTCAGTGCAGTGGATAAATTAAAGCAAGGGGCTGAAGCGGTTGGTGCTAACTCAAGAATGCAGAAATTACTCAATGCTGCTAAAAGCATGAGTGCTGAGTCGCAATTGATCGATAGAACAGGAAAAGAAGTAGAGCAGCATTTTTCTAGATTAAATGAACAAGTTATTAAAGGCGCGTCAGGTAACGCCCCTATAGATCAAATTATTGCAGATTTGAGTACTTTATATGGAACCATGGCAGATCTTGGTAGCACTTCAGATAGCGGTGCAGCAGCAGTTGATATGGCGAAGCAAGGTTCAGGCGGTGCTGAGGTTATTGCCAAAATGCAGCGACAGTCGGCACGCTTACCTGAGCCTATGAAAACACTAGTTAAAGAATTAGCATCAGGTAATCAAGGTTTAATTATGGGGGGTGTTCGAGCTCAGCTAAGTCGAACATTACGGACTGATGTTAGTTTATTGTGTAAGTCGAGTATTCAAGGGCGCTATCCTTTCGCAAAAAATAGTAGTATGGGGGTAACACTACAGGATTTTGGCCGATTTTTTGCTCAAGGCGGCGTAATGGATCAGTTTTTTCAGGCCCATCTTGCTCCCTTTGTTGATACTACACGTAGGCAATGGCGCGTTATTGCGCAAAATAATCAGACAGTTGGTATTTCCAGATCCACATTAAAGCAATTTCAATACGCCGCAAAAATTAGGAAGGTATTTTTTCAGGGTGGGAGTGGATTACCTTCTGTGCAGTTTGAACTTAAACCCATTTATTTAGATGCCAAAGCCTCTAAGTTTTGGTTGAACCTCGAAGGACAGCAAACTAACTACCGTCATGGACCTACTCGGTCTATGCGGTTTAATTGGCCAGGTGCGAGCCCAGGTTTGGTGCGTTTTGGCTTTGAAACTTTAGAGGGCAAACAATTAAGCAGCTCAGAGGATGGTGACTGGGCGTGGTTTAGGTTGTTAGATAAGATGCAAGTTAGTGGGTCAACGACCAATACGCAGATTGTTAGTTTTGAGTTAGGTGGATTTACAGCAAGATATGAATTGCGTGCAAATAGTGTGTTAAACCCATTTTCATTGTCTGAATTAACGGGGTTTCAATGTCCAAACAGAATCTAATAACACCAATACATTTAGAATTGGGGTTTTACGGAAAGCTCCCCTCCTTGGGGGACTTTGTTTCTCGCCGGTTGCCACAAGATTTTATTGCTCCGTGGGATAGCTGGTTACAAAGTTCTCTTGCTGCAAGTCAAGAAGTTTTGGGAGAGCAGTGGTTATATCAATACTTAACTAGTCCTATTTGGCGCTTTGCTTTGTCACCCGGATTAATCGGCAAGGATGCATGGATGGGTATTGTCATGCCTAGTGTGGATCGAGTAGGGCGCTATTTTCCATTAACAATAGCCTGTAAAGTACCTAGAGATGTGTCGTTAATCCACTTATTCTCCGAAGCATGCGACTGGTTTGAAGGCTTGGAGTCAATCGCTATATCAGCATTAGATAATGATTTGGCGGTTGAAGAATTTGATTTAATGGTGAAAGGAATAGCTGCGTTTGAAATGAATGTGGAGCAAAATACATCGTTAAATCAAGCGCAAGACACATTAAAAGCTGAAAGTGCCTTTTATCTTGAATTTCAGAACTCAAGCTTAAAGGCAGATAAAATGTTTCCTAGTCTTAGCGCATTATTATTAAATACCTATTCACCAGGGCATAGTTTATGGTGCTCGGTGGGATCAGAAACTATAAATCCGGGTTTTTTAGTTGCCAGTGGTATGCCGCCAGTGACTGCTTATTCTGGAATGATAACGGGAGAATTTCAGCAGACAGGCTGGGCCTTACAGCAGCAGAAAATCTTTCCATCAACACTCCATGATGAGTGCAAAATTCCGGAAACAGAAAATTTAATCGCTAATAGTGTGCCCAGTACTGTTACAGAAGAGCAAGATATAAATTGTAGTGCGATTGCAGCAACGCCAGAGCAAAGAAAAATCAATAGTGACTGGCAGTCGTTTGCTAGAACAGATACGGGAAAGGTGCGCAAATATAATGAAGATGCCATATTAGATCGGCCTGATCTTGGCTTATGGGTTGTAGCTGATGGGATGGGAGGGCATCAAGCTGGCGATGTAGCTAGTAGGCAAATCATTCAAACCTTAAATAAATTGCAGTTGTTCTCTTCTTTGGAATCCGCTATTCTCGAAGTGAAGGCAGCCTTGCAATTAGTTAATCGAGAATTACTGCAGTTGGCCGCTAAGTCTTATGATCAGCAGATTGTAGGTAGTACAGTAGTCGCACTGCTTGCCGGATCTACGCACTTTGCCTGTTTATGGGCAGGGGACAGTCGTCTATATCGTCTTCGTGAACATCAATTACAGCAGCTAACAGTTGACCATTGTAGTGAACAAGAAAGTATTAATAACCTCTTAGATATCGGCTCTACCACTGAATTGAAGCAAAATAATGTTATTACCCGCGCGGTAGGCGCTTATGAAGAGTTAGAAATAGACTGCCAGGTTTTTGAAGTGCAAGCTGGTGATTTATTTTTATTAAGTAGCGATGGTTTAGATAAAGAATTAAGTTTTCAGGAAATAGAGCAAGTACTTAATGATAACGTGTACCATGACAGTGTTGAGATTTTGCTGGAGCGCGTATTGCAAAGCCGTGCGAGAGATAATGTAAGTGTTGTGGTAGTCAAAATAAAATAATATTTTCTTAGGAAAGGAGTGGTTACTGTGGCAATTGATATCGAAAGTTATTTAACCGACATAGAGCCTGATAATGTTTGTGGTGCTGACCTTGAATATGATGCTGAATTTATTGCCTTTGAGCAGGAAGTTCAAGGAAAAGAAGAGCAAATCATGGGCGATTCAGTTATTGAAGCAGAGCCGCCTAATTGGCGTGAAGTTATCAAGCAAGCTGAAAAGTTACTGACTCGAACGCGTGATTTACGCATATTTGTTAATTACCTACGCGCCCTAACTGCAACGCAGGACATTTTAGGTTTAGCTGACGGCATGAATTTATTAAGAAGTGCTATTGAAACGCACTGGAATAATATTCACCCTCAATTAGACCCTGATGATGATAATGACCCGACAGAGCGCATTAATGTTTTAATGTCGCTATGTGATTTTGATACTTTTTTAAAACCATTACATAAAATTCCTCTTGTTGAATCTAAAGCGTTAGGGCGTTTTAATTTACGCGACATTCAAATTGCTAATGGTAGTGTTAGCGCTGCAGAATCAGATGATAAAGATAAACTGCCACAATTAGCAGTAATCGAAGCAGCTTTTCAAGAGTGTGCAAGTGAAACACTTCAAGCAACAGCGAATGCAGCTGCTGGCGCACTGCAAGATTTAAAGCAGATGGAATCTTTTATTACCGAAAAAGTGGGCGTTAATAATGCCGCTAGCTTTTCTGAATTGAGTACACTGCTTAAAGAAATTAGTACCATACTTAATCAACAACTTGAAAGGTTAGGGTTAACTGAAGATACTAGTGACAATGTAGAGTCTACTGATTCAAGTACAGAGCAGGCGGCAGCCCAACCAGTTAAAGCAATTACCTTACCCGGAATAAATAACAATCAAGATGTTATAAATACCTTGAATTTGATTGCAGACTATTATAAAAAAAATGAACCCTCTAGCCCAATCCCTTTACTATTAGAAAGGGTAACTCGTTTGGTAGGTAAGAGTTTTATGGAAGTTTTGCAAGATATGGCACCTAATGGCGTTGAGCAAGTTGAGGTCTTGCGTGGCGGATCAAGTAATAACGAATAATAATTTTTGGTAAGTAAAATATAATCAATTTAATGAGGAAAGAACATGGCCGAAAGTAGTCAGAAGTTTATTGCACGCAATCGTGCCCCTAGAGTTCAAATTGAATATGATGTTGAGCTTTATGGTGCAGAAAAGAAAGTTCAGTTACCTTTTGTTATGGGAGTAATGGCAGATTTATCAGGGCAGCCTGCTGACCCTTTAGCGCCAGTAGGCGAGCGTAAAATGCTAGAAATTGATGTGGATAATTTTGATGACCGGTTAAAGTCAATGAAGCCACGAACAGCATTTAATGTACCCAACACTTTAACAGGCGAAGGTAATTTAAGCGTTGATATTACTTTTGATAGCATGGAAGATTTTTCACCCGCTGCTGTAGCAAGTAAAGTTGATGGTTTAAAACAGTTGCTTGATGCTAGAACTCAACTATCTAATTTAATGACTTATATGGATGGTAAAACGGGAGCAGAAGAGTTAATTGCAAATGCAATCAGTGATCCAACTTTATTGCAATCATTGGTATCGGCTCCAAAGCCTGAGGATGGTGCGCCTGCAAGTGATGAAAAAGGTGAGGGAGAATAAAATGGCAGAATTAGAAAGTGCAGTAGAGCAGGCGGAAGGTCAAGTAGCTGAGGGAAGTGATTTTTCTTCCTTATTAAATAAGGAATTTAAACCTAAATCTGAAAGAGCAAAGGAAGATGTTGAAAATGCAGTCGCTACCCTTGCAGAATTTGTCTTAAAAGATGCAACCATCGTATCAGATGATGCCTTAAATTCAATTCAAGCAGTGATTGCTAATATTGATCAAAAGTTGAGTGAGCAAGTTAACTTGATCATGCATCATGATAACTTTCAAAAACTGGAAGGCGCATGGCGGGGTTTACATCATTTGGTAAATAATACCGAAACAGATGAGATGCTCAAAATCAGGGTTTTAAATATCTCCAAAAATGACCTAGGTAAGACATTAAAAAAATTCAAAGGTACAGCTTGGGATCAAAGCCCCTTATTCAAAAAGCTTTATGAAGAAGAATACGGGTCTTTCGGTGGTGAGCCTTTCGGTTGTTTGGTCGGTGATTACCATTTTGACCATTCACCAAAAGACGTTGAATTATTAACGCAAATATCAAAAATTTCTGCGGCGTCTCATGCCCCATTTATCACAGGCCTTGCTCCTACCACCTTGCAAATGGATTCGTGGAGCGAACTTGCTAACCCAAGAGATTTAACTAAAATTTTCTCTACACCTGAATATGCCTCATGGCGTTCTCTACGAGAATCTGATGATTCAAAATACTTGGGTTTAGCAATGCCTCGTTTTCTTTCACGACTACCTTATGGTGCGGCAACGGATCCTGTCGAAGAGTTTGAATTCGAAGAAGATACAGAAGCGGCTAATAGTAGTAATTACACTTGGTCAAATGCTGCCTATGCAATGGCAACCAATATCAATCGCTCGTTTAAACTCTATGGTTGGTGCTCTCAAATTAGGGGGATTGAATCAGGTGGAGCAGTAGAAGGTTTGCCTGTACATACATTCCCTACTGATGATGGCGGTGTGGATATGAAGTGCCCGACTGAAATTGCTATTACCGATCGTCGTGAAGCGGAGTTAGCTAAATCTGGGTTTATGCCACTATTACATAAAAAGAATTCAGATTTTGCTGCGTTTATTGGTGCTCAGTCATTACATAAACCTGCAGAATATGATGATCCAGATGCAACGGCTAATGCTAATTTGGCTGCGCGTCTTCCTTATTTGTTTGCTACGTGTCGTTTTGCGCATTATTTAAAATGTATCGTACGCGATAAAGTGGGGTCATTTAAAGAGCGTCAGGATATGGAAGCTTGGTTAAATAAATGGATTAGTCAGTATGTGGTCGCTAATCCTGCTCTCGCTTCTGAAAAAGATAAAGCTAGACGACCATTAGCCGCTGCGGAAGTGATTGTGGAGGAGGTTGAAGGGAATCCAGGTTATTACCAATCTAAATTTTTTCTTAGACCGCATTACCAGTTAGAGGGTTTAACTGTATCATTAAGACTGACATCAAAACTACCCTCAGATAAAGGGTAGTGGAGAGGCTGTAAAGCGCAATACTGCGTGTTAGGTTTTGTATTTTTTTAATTAAAGATAATGAGGATATTAAAATGATTTTATTAAATTTTGAAACAGCTATTGAAGGTGATTCTTCAGTCAATGGGCATGAAAAATGGATCACTTGTGAGTCGCTTCAATTCGGCGTTGGGCGTGCAGTTTCTTCTAGTGGAGGAGGTAGTGATAGAGAAACTAGTAACCCTTCTTTTTCAGAAGTCTCGCTAACTAAATCAATGGATAAAGCATCGGTAGAATTAATGATGCAGGCAGCGGGTGGTAAGAGCCTAGGTAAATGTAAAATACACTTTTTACAAACTGGTGGTACAGATGTAAAAGGGCAAGTTTATCTAACTATTGAATTAGGGGAAGCACTTATTAGTTCTTACAGTGTATCGAGTGGTGGTGAGCGGCCAAGTGAAAGTATTTCCATTAATTACACGACTTGTTCAACTGAATATAATGTCTTTAAAGATGGAAAATCAGTTGAAACTATAGCTATGCAAGGTTGGGATTTGGAGAAAAACGAGAAATTATAATTTCTTAAATGACATGGAGGGTAATTTTTTGCCCTCCTTTTTTAGCCAATCAAGGTGATGACATGGATATTGCTCAACAAATTAAAGCAGGTGATCTGGCTGACGCTTTAAAAGCTGTTCAACAGCAGGTTAGAACAAACCCTGCAGACCCAAAATTAAGGATTTTGCTTTGCCAATTACAGATAATATTAGGGCAGTGGGATAAGGCTAGAACACAATTAGATGTGTTAAATGACTTGGATAAAATGGCACAATTTATGGTGCAAACTTATCAGCAGGTCTTATTGTGCGAAGGAATCCGCCAAGATGTGTTTGCCGGAAAAAGAGCACCACTAGTGTTTGGTGATCCAGAGCCATGGATAGCTTTTATGTTAGAAGCACTTCGCGTAGAAATTGATGGACAGCATGCCGCAGCTAAGCAACTTCGTGAGCAAGCTTTAGAGCAAGCAACCGTGGTGTCCGGAACGATTGATAATGATTCATTTGCATGGATTGCAGATGCAGATAGCCGTATAGGCCCTATGTTAGAAGCGATTGTTAATGGCCAGTATTATTGGATTCCTTTTCATCGTTTATCGAGCATACAGTTAACAGCCCCTGAAGATTTAAGAGATTTTGCATGGATTCCAGCTCAATTTGTTTGGGCTAATGGTGGGGAAACTTTTGGATTTATTCCTACGCGTTATACAGGATCAGAAAACTCAGCAGATAGCTTTATTCAGTTAGCTCGAAAAACTGAATGGGAAGAAATATCAGCAGATAGTTATAGAGGGCTTGGGCAGCGAATGCTCACGACAGATCAAAATGATTACTCTTTGCTTGATATTAGAGAAATAAAAATTAACCCAATAGAAAAATAGTTGATTGTTATGGCCGAACTAACACCCAAAGAGCGCCTGCAACCTTCATTATTGGATAGGTTGACTGATGATGAGCCGCATACTCAGCAAGAATCCAGAGAAAAGAGAGTACTGTCTATGTATAAGCTAAGACAATCAGTACTGCGTGATGTTTCATGGTTATTAAATACCGATTCATTCGAGTCTGTTGTCGATTTAACGAATTATCCAGAAGCGGCTAAGTCGGTTTTAAATTATGGCATAAAAAATTTAGCGGGCAGAACGGCGGCTGGTGCCAGTTTATCTGAAATTCAAAAAGGACTTAAACAAGCAATCAATACCTTTGAGCCGCGTATTTTACCCAACACATTAAGCATACAGGTTTTATCATCTGAAGAAATGAGTCAGCAAGCCTTGAGTTTTGATATTGAAGCTAGTTTATGGGCGCAGCCATTACCCTTACACCTTTATTTGCGGACAGAAATTAATAAGATAACCGGCGATGTGAATTTACGTGATATGGACGGCTAATAATGGATCCAAAACTGCTCAGCTATTACAACAGTGAATTACACCATTTACGTGAAATGGGTGGAGAGTTTGCTAAAGAATTTCCCAAAATTGCTGCCCGCTTGGGTATGGATGGTTTTGAGTGTGCAGATCCGTATGTTGAAAGGTTATTGGAAGGTTTTGCCTTTTTAGCCGCCAGGGTGCAATTAAAAGTAGATGCGGAATTCCCTCGCTTTACTCAGCATTTACTGGATATGATTTATCCAAATTATAACGAACCCGTGCCATCTATGACCGTGGTTCAATTTCAGCCTGATTTAGCTGAAGGCTCTCTTGCTGAAGGATTTCAGGTTGAGAGACACTCTGCCTTACGTAGCCAAATGGGCAAAGGCGAGCAAACAGCCTGTGAATACAGAACCGCACATAAAGTTAACTTATGGCCGCTTGAAATTACGGATGCCGAATATTTGCCTAGTTTAGGCGCTGTTGCTAATCTGGGTGTACCTAGTTTGCCCAGTTTAAAAGCGGGAATCCGTTTACGCATTAAAACAACAGCAGGACTAAAGTTTAATGAACTTAGCATTGACACGCTGCCCATTTATTTAAGAGGTGTTGGTGAATTACCTATGCATTTATATGAGCAGTTAATAGGGAATTCATTTGCCATTTGTGTACAGTCCATTGAAAAACCGATTACCCAGCAACACCTTATTAAACACAATCCTATTCGGCGTTATGGTTTTTTAGATGAACAAGCTTTATTGGCTTATTCACCGCGTTCTTTTCAAGGGTATCGTTTATTACAAGAATATTTTGCGTTTCCTGAACGGTATATGTTCGCTGAATTAACAGAGCTGCAACAAGTGATAAAAGATTATGATACTGATGAAATAGATATTATTATCATGCTCAACCGTAGCAATACAAAGCTTATGAATACGGTAGATAAAGCACAATTTGCCTTATTTTGTACTCCAGCAATCAATTTATTTCCTAAGCGGGTTGACCGTATTCATGTTAATCAAAAGTTATCAGAGTTTCATGTAGTCCCTGACCGCTCACGACCAATGGATTATGAAGTGTGTCAAATAACGGAAGTAACGGGTATTAGTCAAGATGAGAATAAAGATCAAGAACAAGCTTTTTTACCTTTCTATCATTTTAACGATACTAGAGATTATTCATCTCAATTAGCTTATTACGCCTTACATCGTCAACAGCGGTTATTTTCTACTAAACAAAAAAGACAAGGGCCACGCTCCAGTTATATAGGCAATGAAGTATTCATCTCTTTGGTTGATGCTAATGAAGCACCGTATAGTCAAGACCTAAGGCAATTAAGTATTAAGACCTTATGTAGTAATCGTGATTTGCCTTTGCAAATGCCAGTGGGAGGTGGGAAAACAGATTTCACTATGCAGAAAGGTGCCCCCGTTTTAAGTATTCGGAGTCTCGCAGGACCAACTAAACCCAGGCCGTCTAATGCTACTGCTGAAACAGCTTGGCACTTAATTAGCCATTTATCACTCAATTACCTGACATTGGTAGATAGTAATGCAAAAGAAGGTGCTGCAGCATTAAGAAGTTTATTAAAACTCTATGGTGATTACAGTGATGCATCAATTGCTAAGCAAGTTGAGGGTTTGCTGTCTGTCACATCTAAATCAATAGTCAGACGTATTAACACTGAAGGGCCTATAGTCTTTGGGCGTGGACTGGAAATAAGTTTGAATTTTGAAGAGGCTGCCTTTGAAGGGAGTGGGGTATTTTTATTGGGCGCAGTGCTGGAACAGTTTTTGTCCCGTTATGTGTCAATTAATTCGTTTACTGAAACCGTTATAAGATCTACGGATAGAGGGGAAATCATAAGATGGCCGACGAGAATCGGGACAAGAGAAACGATTTAATACTCGCATTTGAGAAAGAGCCGTATAAATTCGGATTCTTTCATGCGTTGCGTTCAATCGAATGTGCATACCCTGACAAGCCACTGATTGGTCAGTCAAAACGTCCTGTCGATGATCCAGTGCGTTTTGCTCAAGAGGTAACGTTAGCATTTGAATCATCAACCATTAGTCGCTATATTCCGGCTAAAGAAGGCAACCCTGCACGGTTACATGAATATTTTTTAGGTTTATTTGGGCCTAATGGGCCGATGCCTTTACATATTACAGAATATGTAAAAAGCAGAATGCACAATAATCATGATTATACTCAAGCGCGTTTTGCGGATATTTTTCACCATCGCATGATTAGCTTGTTTTACCGGGCAAGAGCGAACACAGAACCTACGTTTAATTTTGACCGACCTTTGAATGATCGCTTTGCCAATTATACTGGCTCATTATTAGGTCTGGGTGATAGTACTCTATTACAAAGAGATGCTATGCCTGATTTGGCTAAATTACACTATGCAGGGCATTTAGCGCATCATGCCAAAAATGCAGATGGGCTAGAAGCAATTATTACAGATTTTTTTAAATTGCCGGTTAAGTTAAAACAATTTGTTGGTGAGTGGTTAGAAATACAAACTTCTGATTTATCCAAGTTAGGTAGTTCACCCAGAACCTGTACTTTAGGTGTATCGACAGTTTTAGGTAGCCGAGTGTGGGGTTGTCAGCATAAATTTAGATTAGTCTTTGGACCATTAGCACAAGAGGAATATGACAGCTTACTACCATCAGGCCAGAGGCTAGAAAAATTAATTGCAATAGTTCGGAATTATATCGGGCATGAACTGGTCTGGGACGTTAACTTAATCCTTAGATCAGAAGAAATTAAAGGCGTAAGGCTAGGTGGTAATGAACGTCTTGGGTGGTCAAGTTGGTTAGGGCTTAGATCATCACTGAAGGATGTTGATAACTTAATATTGAATCCAGTAAAGAACACATAAATATAACTAAGGATGTGCATGGATTAAGTTGAGTAAGTCTTATTTGTAGGTACGAATTATTTCGACCCTATAGATAACGAAATTATTTTATGCAGGTTCCTAAAAATAATAACAGTGAGGGAATGTAATGTCAGAAATAAGTCGAGTAGCTCTATTTGGTAAATTAAATAGTGTGTGTTATCGAGGCATTGAGAGTGCAACTGTGTTTTGTAAAATGCGCGGAAACCCTTATGTTGAATTAGTACATTGGTTGCATCAAATCTTGCAATTGCAAGATTCAGATTTACACCAGATTATTAAACAATTTAATATTGATCCTGGGCGCTTGGTTAAAGACTTTACCGATAGTTTAGATGCTTTGCCACGAGGCTCAACTTCTATTTCTGATTTATCACAGCATGTTGAAGACGCAGTAGAGCGCGGCTGGGTTTTTGGTACTTTGATGTTTGGCGAGAATCAAGTTCGTTCTGGTCATTTGATTGTTGGTATTTTAAAAACTAAAAATTTGCATAACGCCTTATTAAGTATTTCTAAAGAATTTGAAAAAGTAAAACTTGATACCTTGACGGAACGTTTTGCAGAGATAGTGGCTAGTTCTCCAGAAGAAGGGCTACATGCAAATGATGGTTTTCAAGTGGGGGGAGGTGCAACTCCTGGTGAAGCTAGTGGCGCAATGCCTGCCGCACAAATGGGCAAACAGGAAGCATTAAAGCAGTTTACCGTGGATCTTACTGAGCAAGCTCGTGAAGGAAAAATGGATCCTATCGTAGGGCGTGATGAAGAAATTCGCCAAGTTATTGATATTTTAATGCGTAGACGTCAAAACAACCCAATTCTGACTGGTGAAGCGGGCGTGGGTAAAACGGCGGTAGTTGAGGGCTTTGCACAAAAAATTGTCGCTGGAGATGTTCCACCAAGTTTAAAAGGTGTCACTTTACGTACTTTAGATGTAGGTTTATTGCAAGCTGGCGCTAGCATGAAAGGCGAGTTTGAAAATCGCTTACGCCAAGTCATCGATGAAGTACAAGCCTCAGAAAAACCAATCATACTCTTTATTGATGAAGCACATACGCTAGTGGGGGCAGGTGGTGCGGCCGGAACAGGTGATGCAGCGAATTTATTAAAACCAGCTTTAGCACGAGGTACTTTACGCACGGTTGCTGCCACCACTTGGGCAGAATATAAAAAACATATCGAAAAAGATCCCGCCTTAACTCGTCGTTTCCAAGTTGTACAAGTCGATGAACCGAGCGAGGAAAAAGCAATTTTGATGATGCGCGGTGTCGCCTCAGTTATGGAAAATCATCATCAGGTGCAAGTGTTAGATGAGGCTTTAGAGGCAGCAGTTCGACTATCGCACCGTTATATTCCTGCACGCCAATTACCGGATAAATCAGTCAGTTTATTAGATACGGCTTGTGCTCGCGTGGCGATTTCTCAACATGCTGTGCCAGCTGAAGTGGATGATTGCCGTAAACGTATTGATGGCTTAAATACTGAATTAAAAATTATTGGCCGAGAAAAGTCAGTCGGTGTTAATACGACGCAGCGTGAGCAGTTGGCTAATGAAAAATTAACTATCGAGCAAGAACGTTTAGCTAAATTAGATGAGCGCTGGAATACCGAACGTGAGTTAGTGGCAAAAATTTTAGAATTACGCAAACAACTACGTGAGGAAACCGGTAAAGTTGAAGGCACAGAGAGCGATTTAGAAAAAGCAGCTGATGAGGCTGTTGAAGCCAAAATTGAACCGATAAATCGTGATGCGTTGTTAACAGAGTTAAAAAATTTACAAATACAGTTGCATGAGTTTCAAGGTGAAACTCCACTTATATTGCCGAGCGTAGATCATCAAGCCATTGCTTCTGTAGTGGGCGACTGGACAGGTATTCCCGTTGGGCGTATGGTGAAAAACGAAGTAGAAAATATTCTTCACCTGGCTGATAACCTAGAAAAAAGAATTATTGGTCAGCGCCATGCCTTAGACATGATTGCAAAACGTATTCAAACCTCCCGTGCCGGCTTAGATAATCCTAATAAACCTATCGGCGTGTTTATGCTTGCAGGAACTTCAGGGGTAGGGAAAACTGAATCGGCACTGGCTTTAGCTGAAACCTTATACGGTGGTGAGCAGAATGTCATCACTATCAATATGAGCGAATACCAAGAAGCACATACTGTATCGACCTTAAAAGGTGCTCCTCCAGGTTATGTGGGTTATGGTGAAGGTGGGGTATTAACTGAAGCTGTTAGACGTAGGCCTTATTCAGTAGTATTGTTGGATGAAGTGGAAAAAGCCCATCCAGACGTACATGAAATATTCTTCCAGGTGTTTGATAAAGGCTGGATGGAAGATGGTGAAGGCAGGGTGATTGATTTTAAAAATACCCTGATTATATTAACCACCAATGCAGGGACGGATTTAATTACTAACTTGTGTAAAGATCCCGATTTAATGCCCGAGCCAGAAGGCATAGCAAAAGCCTTACGTGAGCCCTTATTAAAAGTTTTCCCACCTGCTTTGTTAGGTCGCTTAGTGGTTATTCCTTTTTATCCGCTCAGTGATGTCATGATTGCCGCGATTACTAAATTGCAATTAGGGCGTATTGAAAAACGCATCGCAGACAATCATAAAGTACCTTTTACTTATGATGAGGATGTAATTAAGTTGATTGCCGAGCGCTGTACTGAATTAGAAAGTGGTGGTCGTATGATTGATGCGATTTTGACTAATACCATGTTACCAGCCATTAGTACTGAGTTTTTGACTCGGATGATGGAGGGCAAACCTATTGAACGCGTGCATGTAAACGTGGTTGATGGGGAATTTGGGTATGGGTTTGATTAGAACCTATTTTTTAAAATGAATTGTAGGGTGATTTTACAATAGTAAACAGTCATTGCCATAAATTGGTGGATTGCCTATGGGCGAATCTGTTTTATATGAAAATCAAGCTGGCCAAGCTGGCTGACCCCTTGATTCCTTGATTTCGCCTTGATTATTTCTTAAATGACAATTTTTTGGAGATGCAATGTTAAAGCTAATGACCGATCCGATCGCACCGTTGGGTGCGAAACCTTTATCTCTTAATGATTCACAAGAGTACTATGCAGCCGCGATGACCTACTTGGGTAAAAGCATTAAAGCTGGTTCAATTATTTCTAGCTTGAATGGTTGTAATTGGGATGTATGGGTTTATATAACAGCTGAAATGGAACCGTGTTTCATGGAGTATGAATTTTGTATTCAGCATAACGTGCCTGCATCGCTCGCAATTTGGTGTCCAACTGGAAAAATCACTGCTGCAATCGAAGGAGTGCCGACTTTACAGAGTCCTGCCATTGGTCTCCTCCATGAACTGGGACATGCTGCTCAATGGGTAAATAATAGAGGATGGTATCTTGCTTATATGGATAAAATCCGTGCTGGTGATCCAGCCAAAAAGGGGACACCAGCATATAACAGCAAAATGGTTGTTGAAAATGACAATATTGATAGCAATGAAACGCCAGTATGCGTTGAACTAGGTGAGGGTAAAAGAAATAACTATAACGATAGCTATAACTTTCAAGCGGCATCAAAAAATTATAAAGCACCATATCCTCTGCGTCAGGGAGGGGTCATTTAATTCGTAAAGTGGTTCAATTGTACGGCCGTACGGCGTCTAAGTTGTAACGGGTAAGGTGGATCAATTGTAGGGTGGATTCGCACCAGCAATCCACCATAATCGGAGCCATAAACCTGATTCCGTCTGAATTTTTCCAAGCGATTTTGTTTGTTGTTGCTGCTGTGTATTGATTGGTGGTTTACTGTCGCGAAACTGCCCTACGTTTGATTGAAATTTTTGCAAAAGAGGTGATATGCTAAATTATCGGCGCAACTTTGTCACGGAGAGGATTTCTTTACGGTGAATTTACTGGAACGACAACAAACGCTGTTGACCGACAATATTGATTTGTTGCGTGACTTGAATTCAGGATGTATAAATTTAACAAGCTGTTACAAATAATATTTTAGGAGAGATCTAATGGCAAATTGTCTTGATTATGCAAAAATTGCTTACGTCGCTTATTTTAAAGCCGCCAATCAATACTATGAAAATCCTCCTGGTCATCGGGTTGATGACTGGAAATCAATAGGGTCAAATCAAGAATCAATAGGAATCAATAGGGTCAGACTCGATTTATTTGTGCCCGAATGGTGAAATATCAAACTAACGCGATAAGGTGGGCTAAATAGGATGCACTTCGTTCCTCAGAACATCCTATGGAGTTGAGGAACGAAGTCGGGTGATTCATGTGATATAGGAGGCAAGCCGATGACATACATTCCAAATTCTACTTGGTTTTTTACTTTAAACCTTGCTGAACGTCAGAACTTACTTAAAGGACATTTTTCTCGTGCCATTGATAAAGGCGAGCGTGTTTTTAAAAAGTCGTGATAAGCGACAGAAACTTGGTATATGGCAACGTCTATTTTGTGGTGTTATTCAAGTTTTCATAAGTTTGTTGAATTAGCTATTTATTCAAATATCTAGAGCTATTCAGGGGGATTTAATATTGATGGTGACGAATACTCGAACGATGCTTCGTCCTCAACTCATCTTATAGTTAGTGCGCCTTATCGGGCTTTAACTCTATGATGATGGTTCGTACTTTGAGAGCACAAAAAGCTAGCGATACATCAGGTGTCAACTTCAGAATAGCAGGTGATGTGGTTAGTTCTCACTTTAAAGGCGTTGCGGGATATCATTTAGGTATGGTTGTTGATCTTCCCAATGCAACAGGTGGTGGCGCTTACGGCAAAGGAAATTGTTGGCAAGCTGTTTTACAATGTGGCTGGGCTAATATCGACCCTTTCGAAGCGCTATAACTACTAAATAGTAGGGAAAATAGAGGCTTGTATTGTGCTAAGTACAAAGCTGATCGCAATGACTCTTTTGAAAAGGTAAATAAAATGGCGTTATTAAAAATATATGATCTCCAATCAACACAAGAAGCAGTTGATTTCGCTGATAATGCAAATATAAATAAATATAGGTTAGTAAGAAATGATGTTACTAACACTCAATTTACTCAAAAAAATATAAAACAAAGGTTCCGTAATCAAGAGATCGATGAAGATCTTCGTTATCCAGGTGCAAAAGATGTCGGCCATACATTTAGGCATGTCAAAGGCACACATGCTGCAGGTAAATCTACATATTTTAATAAGGCAACAGCAATAAAAGTGACTTGTTTATTGTTAAACTCTGTTGATGGTCAGAATAAACTGGCCGAGTTACAAGCCGAACTTGCTACAAGGGCTTTGTATGATAATGCAAGTAAGAGAATAACAGCGACGATAGATGGTGCATATTTTGGTTATGAATCAGGTAGTCGTTTTTCAAAAAAAATTATCGAAGCTCGATGTGAAATTTTATCTCTTGGTGAGAATTTATGGATTCATTCAAGTTACCCAATTCGTTTTTTAAATACCTAAAAACAGTCCTTGATTTTGACTCCATTGATTTTTACCAGTCCTCCAGCGCTGTCAGCCCCGCGTGGGCGAAGGGGCATTTGCTAACCCGAAGTGCGCTAGGGAGCTAAAATTTTTAATGAAGAGCCGTAAAGCTATTTGTGGGAGCAGGGCGTACCGGGGCATTTTTGATTCGCCGCGTGGCGAATCGGTTTTTGTGACAGGAGTCCCAAAATCTATCATAAGGAGCGCGGTGGGCGCCTAAAATTTATAGGAAAGAGTAGTCATGACAACATCTAATCGAATGTACGAGCGTGCTGTTAAAGATAAAATAAACTTTCAGTTTACTACCAATTTCAGTTTATTGGAGATGGTTCGAACGTCAAAGAAGGTTGATAACTGGCCAAAGGATACGGACGTAATTTGGTATTTACACCATTTATGTTGGTATGTTTTACAGCCAATAAGAAATCATTACGGCAGGCCTGTAAGGGTCTCAAGTGGGTATCGAAGTAAAGAGTTAAACGAGCTAATTGGTGGCTCTTTAAAGTCTCAACATTCATTTGGAATGGCAGCAGACTTTGAGGTTCCCGGTATCGATAACCGAGAAATTGCAAAATGGATAAACTCAAATCTAAGTTATGATCAGCTAATCTTGGAGTTCTATAAATCAAAATCTGGTAAGAGTTCAGGGTGGGTTCACTGTTCATACAAGCCGACAGGCAGAAGAAAGCAATTTTTGACTGCAAAAAAAACAGGTCAAAGAACTATATATTTACCTGCTACGCTATCTAGTATAGACAAATTATAAGGAGAATATATCTCGTGAAAAAAGTATCTGCGATTCTAATTTTGGTTGTTTTATGTGTCTCTTGTAAAAATCATGCATTCGAATCCAGCGTTGCACAATGTGAAAACTTACCCACAGGAAGCTTTGCATATAGCGCTTATGATGGTGAATTAATCAAAGTGACATTTTTTCAGAATGGCCTTATTTTTCATCTAGGGAGAGGCAATACTGAGATTTCGAGCAAGTCTGGATATTTTGTTAAGCCTGCAAATGAAGTTAACAATCTCAAAATGCTACTGAACGATCTTTTTTCTCCTCTATATCCTGCGCAGGTAGCACTGGCAAATGAACCTTTCTGCGGCATCGCACTATTGAAAAAAAATCACGAATTCTATGTCCTGAAATCTAATCAAAATCCAGACCAGTACATAATTTTTGAATATTCTGCAGTAGATCCACCAATGGTTTATGAGAGAGATGATCGGGTGTGATTAAAAGTGCGGGGATTTGCTAGAATAGCATTATTTCAATTGATATACTCCATGAGTAAAAATAACGATCAATCTTTTCTACACCATTTAAACCAACATCCAAGATTACGAGAAACCAATGGGGTCACGGAAATCAACGGAGAAACCAATACCGCTACCAGTGCCTACCAGTGAAATATTAAGCCATTGAATTATAATGATTAAGTGTAAATATTTTTCATGTTTTCTAAAAAATAAATAGGGTCAGATTCGATTTATTTATGCCCGAATGGTGAAATATCAAACTAACGCGATAAGGTGGGCTAAATAGGATGCGCTTCGTTCCTAAGCATATCCTATGTCAGCGGTCAGGGTTGCCGGTACCGGCATTGCCAAATGTTAGGGTGTCTGAATAATTACCTTCATTCGGCTATCAATTTCGTTGAGTAGTTACGTTCACTCTACGTATATTAAGTAACTCTTATAGTGTTCGCATCGTTTTTCAGTAGTGAGTTATACTTAAAAGCTATCAATGCATGGAATTTAATGCACCTTATAGGACAATACTTTATGAATGTTAAAAATTTCCTACTGATTCTCGCTACCCTTAACTCTTCAGTAGTTATTGGCGCAGAATTTAATGCTCAAATTTTCACCATTTCTGGAGGCTCAGTCAGCTATTTACCCTTTTCTTTATCGCAGTCCTCTCTTGTTGATATCGCAACAAGTAGTACTTTTATTGACCCAGAGATTTTTCTTTTTTCAGGTGGAATTGGTAGCTTAGGCGATATGCTGGCAAATGATGATGATAGCTGTCTATCAGTTGATTGTGGCTTAGTGGGTAATAATCAATTTAATGCTTTAATTAATGACTATAGCTTAATACCAGGGGACTATACAGTCGCATTAGGCGCGAGCGACCTAACTGAATCAGAAGCACGCTCAGGACTAAACTTAGATACTTCATTAATTATTGTCGACAAATCTGAAGTGTTATTAATGGTAGGAGACGAAAATTTAATTATTCCTGGAGAAGGCACGGGCTCAGGAACGAGTTCGCTTATCGACTTTTCTACTACTATCATTGATACAGGATCTAATACGGGCAATACTGCCGTGGCCATTATTGAATTATGTACTAGTAACGCTGATAGTATTGAATGTAGTGACTTGCAAGAGGCCACTGAAGAGCAACAGATTCTTGCTGTACAAAGTATCACCCCAGAAGAAATTAATGCTTTTAATTCCTCGAGTGTCGCAACGGCTAGTAATAGCTCAGCAGGAATCCATACACGACTTGAAAATGTTAAAACAAAAGGTTATTCAGGCGGTTTGAATATTTCAAATATATCACTATCAGGGTCTGGAGCTGGGGATACTGATAGCTCCATATTTCCTAATCATTTTGGACTATTTATCAATGCGAATGGCGGCTTTGGAAATAAGCAGCAAACTATTAATGAGTCTGGGTATCAATTCAATAATGGTGGCATTACTGTAGGGCTTGATTCTGCTATCAATGAAAATTTTATTTTGGGCCTAGCTTTTAATTACACCCGTACTGATAATAACTTTAGCAATCAAGCAGGAAGTCTTATCAGTGATGCTTATACTGGCTCCTTATTTGGTTCCTACTATATTGATGATTTTTATGTTGATATGATTGCCAGCATAGGAACAACAGGGTTTAATTCCGAGCGAAACTTTTCTTATATAACTGGCTCGAAATTATCACAGTTCTCGGCCACGGGCTCTACCAGCGCTATGCAATATTTGACGAGTGTAAATGCGGGCTATAACTACAATATCAAAGGTTTATCGATTACTCCCAGCGTTGGCTTGAATTACGCAATGACCCAAGTTGATAAGTACATTGAAAGTGGTGCTGGCATTTGGAATGCAGAATATAGAGATCAAGATATTGAGTCGTTAACAACAACCTTAGGTGCTAACCTTGCCTATGTTTTCAGTCTCCCTTGGGCGATTATTACACCACAACTGCATGCTGATTGGGTACATGAGTTCAGCTATAATGCACAAAAACAGACCGTCAATTTTGTCAACAATACAAATAGTACCTTTATCATTCAAGCAGATGCGCCTGATCGAGATTACGGACAAATTGGATTTAACCTTGCCGCACAATTTACTCATGGAATTGCTGGGTTTATTGCTTACGATAGTATTGTTGGGCGTAGTAATGTCTCTAATAATGCCTTCTCAGGCGGTATTAGGGTTGAACTTTAGTCACTTAAATAGATAAAGCTTTAGTGTCACTAAAGTTAGCCATTGAGGTCATGAATAATGAATAAGCTAAACAAGAAATACCCTCTTTTTCCCCTGCGTTACTTTATATTAGTATTGTTTGTTTTTTTAACTGCTTGTGACTCTAGCCCCGATAATTCAGCTGCAAATACAGTTAGCGCAATATCAGGTGATGTGCTTGATGGCCCTATAAAAAATGGAATTCTTGAAGTCAGGGATGCTAACAACAAAATTGTAGCAACGTCTCGAACAGATGAGCGAGGGGGATATAGTGTTGACCTTCCTGACGATGCAAAACGGCCTTTAATTATTTCTATTACAGGTGGGATTGATATAGTGACTGATCATCCACTAGGTATTTCATTAAAATCTATTATTACTGCTGATAATTTAACGGCCAGTGATAAAAACATCAATATCAATGCCTTTTCTTCATTAGTTGTTGTTGCCTATCAAATGTTTGCTGAAAATGACGCAGGAGACATTAATGTCGCGACCAACCACGTTATGCAAGCGATTAGTTTTGGTTTAAATCCAAATGCTAATCCCATTACAACGGCTATGGATAAAGATAATGTCGCGGATTTCATTAAAGCCAATGAAGCGGCAATTGAGTTTGTCAGGCGCTTGAGTGTAGCGTCAGGAAAAAGCATGGTAAAAACCATGATTGCACTCAGTGAGGATTTAAGTGACGGAATTATTGATGGTAAAGCAGCGACGGGCATAAATCCAACACAACTGACGGAAGCATTTGCTAAGCAAGCCCGTATTATTCAAATTAATATTATTTCTGAACTCATTAATAACCGTTTAAAAATAACTGATGAAGCAGGTTCCACCCTTGTTTCTGCAGATGAATCAGCAGTAAAGCTTAATACAGCAATTAAAATTAACCAAGTAGATGCGGGTGATGAGCAGAGCATAGAAAATATTGTCGTTACCGACGAGTTAAATCAAGAGCTACAGGATGCTATTGCTGAAGTTGAGCTCTACAGTGATGAAGATTTGGCAAGTTCTGGCGTTTCCTTAAATGAAGATATTGATCTTGAACAACTTAGGAAAACAGCAGCAGGAATAAAAACAATCAGTATCACTGGGCCGTCAGCTGTTTTAGAAGGAGAGCCTTTATTAACTGGAGTCTTGGGTGAAATAGGGCCTGAAGTTTATATAGTAAGTATTGATGTAGCGCCGACCGCAGATACGACTGTAATGCTAATCTATAGTGGTACAGCAAGTGAGGGGGTTGATTACACTAGCGTTGACTCGGTACTGATTGGCGCGGGCAATACTAGTGCAACTTTCGGGCTAACAACTCACTCTGATGACTTGCTAGAAGGTACTGAAACGATGATTGTTAGCATCAGCAGTATCAGTCATAACGGCACTGAAACTATTGTCGCATCTACTACTAACCAGCAGGTTACCACGACAATAAATGACACCAGCTCATTAACTGTTAGTCTCGCTGGGCCTGTACAAGCAATAGAAGGCGATAGTGCAAATATTTATACGGTCAGCATAGATCAGGCACCAACAACGGATACTATCATCACACTTAGTTATAGTGGTACAGCAACCGATATCCTTGATTACTCTAAGACCGACTCAGTAACCATTAATGCGAATACTACCAGTTCTAATTTCTCCCTAAATACACTAGAAGATAATCTACTAGAAGATACTGAAACTATCATCATCACTATTGATAGTATTAATCATACAGGGGATGAAACTATACAAGTATCAATTAGCAATAAAGAGGTAACGACAGAAGTTAATGATATTATTTTATCGGGATTTACTGATAGTTCTCTCAGAACCTGTATATTTGATATGTTACCAGCTAATGAAACGCAACAGCTCACGGGAATTTCTTATGTAGATTGTGGTAATGGAGTCGAAAGCAATAATAATTACAATATAAGTGATTTATCGGGGCTTGAGCAGTTAACTGGATTGCTTGATTTGATCCTGAACAACAATCAAATTAGCGACTTATCGCCTCTCTCGAGCTTAACTGGAGTGAGTTATTTAGAGCTGAACAACAATCAAATTAGCGACTTATCACCTCTCTCGAGCTTAACTGGAATGACTAATTTGTATCTGTCCAACAATCAGATTTCTATTATTGATAGTTTGGCAGGCCTTATTAATCTATCTTTTCTTGACCTATCATTGAACTGTATCACTGATTTTTCTCCACTAGATGGATTGATTAGCACTACAATTATTTCCACACCCGAAAATTCATCTTGCCCAAGTAATTTTGTCTAACTTATAACAAGGTGACATAAATGCTCTATACCAAAACACTATTGCCTTTTATGATTGAGGCAATCAGCATAAAAAAATCTGTTATTTTCTCCTTTATCTTATTGCTGGGTTGCCAGCCAGGGCTGGTCAGCGAAACAGCTCACTTAAAAGCGACCGAAGGTTATAGCGCAGAGGAAACTGACAAGCTGTTTGTCGTTGATTGTTTATTGCCCGGTCAAGTTCGTAGGCTAGGTAGTAAAATGACTTATTTAACGGCTAGACGACCGATTAAAACAACAGCAGGCGATTGTGAAATTCGTGGTGGTGAATATGTTGCTTACGACCGAGCTAATTATGCTTCCGCATTAAGAGTTTGGGTACCGCAAGCTAAGCAGGGTGATGTTGAAGCCCAGGTCATGTTGGGGGAAATTTACGAAAAGGGCTTAGGTGGCGGAATGGCTGATCCACAGTTGGCTGCGCAATGGTATAGAAAAGCCGCTGAGCAAGGTAGTTCCAGAGCGCAAATAAACCTAGGGCATTTGTATGAAAAAGGACTGGGGGTTGAGAAAAACCTACCTGTTGCATTAAATTGGTACCGGAAAGCCTCGGGGCTGGAAAATAGCGATTTGGAATTCGCATCAGTCACAGAAGCCAACGTATCCGCTAGCTATGAAGCTCAGTTAGATGGATTGCGAAAAGCTTCGGAGTCTTATAAAAAAGAGACAGAGCGCTTAAGTTTACAATTAGATAAATCACGTCAAAGTTACGCCGCACAACAAAAAAAGTTATCTACGATAAAAAATCAGCTAGAGCAGTCAAAGCAGAGACTCAATAAGGAAAAAAGTAAAAAGGGTGCTGATCAGCAGTTGATACGACAACTGGAAAAAAACTTGCAAAGTAAGCAAAGTTCTTTTGATAGCCAAAATTTTGAGCTGGAAAAAATTCAAGTTGTACTGGAAAAAGAAAGCCAGGAGTCTGTTTCTTCATATCGCTTGCAACTGGATAACATGCAGGGACAGTTGGAAATTAAAGAAAATGCCTACCATGATGCGTTTATTCGCATCAAAAGCGAAATGAAACAGATTGAGAATAAATCCAGCACAGCAAGCTCTACTCAGGATAGGCTCGATATTGAGCAGTTGCGTGGAAAACTGAGAACGGAGAAGACTGATTTACTAACGACGGGTAAGCAGATAAAGCAGTTGAAGAGCAGCATTGCTGAGAACCGTAAAATTGTTGCTAGTTTAGAATCTAAAGGGAAAGAAAAAATTTCCCTAGCTCAAGCGGGTATAGAAATTATTGACCCACCGATGATTATGACGCGTGGCAAACCTAGTTATCAATTAAGGTCAATCACACCAAGTAAAAAAGTTATTGGTAAAGTATTAGTAATCAATAATTTACAATCTCTCACAGTTAATGGTCTGCCGACTTCGGTGGATAAAGAGGGCGTATTTCAAACGTTAATAGATATTAAGAGTGAGCTGAATCCTGTTGAAATTATTGCCACTTATAAAAGTGGTGCTCCAGGTTTATTGAGCTTTAACTTGTTGGCAAAAGATCTATCATCCGTACCTTTTGATCAAAACCGGCCATCGGTCGCGACGGCTAAAACCTATCCATCGATAAATTTTGGACGATTTTATGCCTTAATCATCGGTAATCAAGATTATCAGCAATTACCTTCATTACAGACATCAGTGAATGATGCGCGTGCAGTAGATGAAGTTTTACGTACGCGTTATAACTATAAAACTACCTTACTTATTAATGCGAACAGACATCAAGTGATGACTGCTTTTAATGATTTACGCAAAATGTTAACTGAAGAAGATAACCTGCTTATTTATTATGCAGGGCATGGTGAAATTAATAAATCGGACCAGAGCGCCTACTGGCTGCCAACGGATGCCGAGTTAGATAACTCCGCTAACTGGTTATCTAGCCATAGTATTACCGAGTTTTTAAATATTATTGCCGCTAAACATATACTGGTGGTTGCTGATTCTTGTTATTCGGGTGCAATGACGCAAACTTCAATAGCTCGCTTGCCTGCTCAAATGGCAGATGATAAGCGTAAAAAATGGCTGGAGTTCATGGTTAAGCGTAAAGCACGTACGGTAATGACCTCGGGGGGAGTAAAGCCAGTGCTGGATAGTGGCGGTGGTGGTCATTCGGTTTTTGCTAAAGCATTTTTAAAAGCATTAAAGAAAAATACTGGATTGATTGAAGATTATGAATTATTTAGAGAAGTGTCCGGGAGTGTTAAAAACACAGCTTCTTTAGTAGGGTTTAAACAAGAGCCACAATACTCTTCAATGTCACATGCTGGGCATGAAGGTAGCCCTTTCTTTTTTGTTCCTTCTATAAATTAATTTAATCCGGATTTTTGATGAGCTACCCAGAAGATAAAGTTGATAATGATGCCACCACTGTATTCAAATCATTGGCGTCAGATTCAGTGGATGAAACAGTTATCAATGCAACAGTAAACAATGATGGAACTTTGCTTGCAAAAACTTCATCGATGCCGCACGTGCAAAAGCCAAGTGAAAGTTTACGTATTGGTTCGGTATTGCAAAATCGATTTGTACTCAACGAGGTACTGGGTAGTGGCGGCATGGGTACGGTCTTTCGTGCCACAGATTTACGTCGGCAGGAAGCTCAGGATCATCAGCCCGATGTAGCTATTAAAGTCCTGAATGATGAATTTAGAGATGATCCAGAGCTATTAATTGCCTTGCAGCGAGAAACTAAAAAATCACAATTATTAGCGCATCCAAATATCGTTACTGTTTATGATTTTGACCGGGATGGTAATAACGTTTTTATGGTCATGGAGTTGCTGGAAGGAAAGTCCCTTGCTCAATTTATTAAGGAGGGTGCAGCGCAGGGAATCACATTTAAAGAGGCGTGGAATATTATTAGGGGTTTGTCATTAGCTTTGGCTTATGCACATAAAAAAAACATCATTCATTCAGATTTTAAACCAGGTAATGTGTTTATTACTTCTGATGGAGGGGTTAAGGTTCTGGATTTTGGTATCGCTTGTGCAGTCGTTAGATCCGATCTGCATCGTGATGAAACAGTGTTTAATGCGCGTGATTTAGGTGCATTGACTCCTGCTTATGCCAGTCTTGAAATGCTGTTGGGTAAAGATCCAGACCCCGCAGATGATGTTTATGCTTTGGCCTGTGTCTGTTACGAAATTCTTAGTGGCAAGCATCCTTATGGAAAGCTTTCAGCGCAAAAAGCGTTAGAAGTTAATTTAGAAGTGCCGGTGCTTAATTCTCTTAATAGGCGCACTCGCGTTGCTTTAACCCATGCTTTAGCATTAAAGCGAGAACAACGTACGGCAACGGTTGATAGTTTTCTTGATGAAATTGAGCCCAAATCAGTTTGGCCAAGGGTATTAGTTTCGACGGCCTTAATAACGGCTTTGGCAATTGCTGGAAGTTATTATTATGTATTTAATGCATTTAAATTTGTCGATCAAGAAATTATTGAGTTGTCTAGGGAACAACAATTAGCCGTTAATGATTTTTTGGAATTAGCACAAATTCATTTTGATGTTGGCTATTTAGTTGCGCCATCGGGCAGTAATGCGCTTTGGGCATATCACCAAGTTTTAGATATAGATCCCTATAATCAGCAGGCGCAGGAAGGTTTGCAGAAAATTGCTCAGGCTGTAGAGCAGCAAGCTTCCGAGCTTTACCAGCAAGGAAATTATAAAGCGAGTTTAGCAAAGATTGAAGAAGGTCTAGAGGCTGTACCTAAGCATGAAGAGTTATTGGATTTAAAGGACAAAATTTTGCAATTAGATGTTAATGCATATCATTAGATAATGAAAATATTAATAATATCCTCAAGCCTGTACGAAGTTTGCGACTCGTAGAGCACGAAGTGAACTACAGAAAATATAACGCACCTGCTCCTCAGTATATCGTTTTAGTTTTGGATTTTGTAACTTGATTGTAATAGCTTGACCCTATTCGTTGTGTTTACAACACTTTGAATAGGCTCGCTCGCTTTGCGGCCAGAACCTTGCTCTTCAAGTCGTTCAGCTAGCCAAATTTTTATTATAGATTGTCGTGTTACACCTAACTTGCTTCCTTATCTAAAGAATTAATTATCTAAACTGGAAAATCTACATTAACTCTTTTTAGAGCTGGGTTTGGATACTTTAAAGCAGATAAATCAAGATCGCTAATAATATAATATCTTCTTCATTATTATCAAATTTTGCATCAAAAGCTTTAGCTTTCATAAAGTTCTACCTCTAACTTTCGAGACCGTCTGACAGAAATTATATGGCTCACCGCTTCTTTGCAAGACCCAGTAGAACTAAATACTTGAAATAAAAAAGCTCTCAGTGTTACCAAGGGAGTAAAAACGGTTTAGCCCTTACCCGGTTTATGTGTATTTACAAATCCAGCCCTGAGTCTGCATTTTTAAATATTTTACCAAGCCCTCGCAGAAACAAAGCTATTGCCCTAAAGGGAAGTTCAATTACAACCTCTAGTACGTCATACCATACACTTTCATCATCGTGCTTTGGCGGCCACAAATAATGAGCACAAACAAAGCCAATGACACTACAAAGTAACAATAGCCAATCGAAACTATAAAGAATCAGGTCGATAATAAAATAAGTACTGATTATAAATATTGAGATTGATAAAAATACTCGAAAATTACTCATAAGTTTTGATACAGATAACGACAAGCTCCAACAACACGATAAACTTTGATAATAAACTGACCTTTGAAAACGAACTGTGCTCCCCGCGATCAGGTAGAGCGCCTGGTTAGCGGAATTCTGCGCATATCAATCGAGTCCGACCCTTTTGGTTCCTTTGATAAGCCGGAACGATGGTGACGTCGATTGGATGTTTGGGTGAAAATACCATTGAACAGCCTCATTCCTTTCGATAAATTAGCATCCAGTGCTTCAGTGACAAGATGGTAATGATTACTCATCTAGCAATAGGAATGACAATCCTAATTGAAATTTTCAATAACTTACAGTTAATTCAAGGCTGTTTTTGATGGTTTTCTCGAATACTTTCACAGTCTCTATCGCTCCGTTTCCATGGTTTCAGCGTTGGAACAATTAATAGCTATCTTCGGGCATGACCATATCCCCTTGTATTACTGAAAACCTGAGCTAAAGAGAACTTCTTTCGACATAGAGTGCTCGTGAGCCACTGAAAATGCTCCGTAAGGTCAGCGTCACAAGATTACGCTCAAATTGCTTCACTTCAGGACTATTGCAATCCTGTCCGAATAACACTTTGTCTAGGCCGCGGCTTATGTTGGCGTTTTCTTTGACTAAAAACATATCATTTTGGTCAGGCTTGCTGGTGTCACACAGATGGTCGCAAAGTTTGAAAAACACCGGATTTATTTTGTACTCTGCTGTTACGGTATGGCCCGGATTCCTCGCGCCAGGAATAACGATGCCGTTAAAATCTGTGTCGGGATCGAAGGTATCTGGAACCACGTATCGTTCTCGGTTAACTTTGAATCCTGGTTCGAGACAGGATGCTGGTAAATTTTGGTACAGATACATATACCGGTTTGCCAAATAGGGTAGAATCGATGTGGGTACAACTACCTGCATAAACTCCTTTAAATAGTCTCGCCTACCGACTTTGAAGCTCGGCATATTTTCAGCCGTAAAACTCTGTTTCGCCGTACGCAGCTGTTCGTCTAAGGCTCGAACGATTTCAAAACTACCGTTATAGATAGCGTTCAGGTACAAACCGCCCGGTAGATTGCAATACATGCCATTAGCACAACCTCGCGCTGGGTTCGCAAGCTCTTCGGCTCCCAACGTAACAGCATTAGGCGATATCTCTTTAAAGATACTTTTGGCAACTGTAAGATCACTACTCAGATAATAGCGGTGTTGCTTGTACATTTTCCCCGTCGAGCGCATTTCGCAGTTGTCCACGAAATGTTTTTCTCGCCACCGAATGCAGTCACCACCTAGTCGACTATCAGCTACAGATACCCAAACATCAGATCCGTGTTTTTTGCTCAGTTTAGGATCATAAACAAATGATGTTTCGTTATACTTGGAAAGCAGGTCTTTTTCTATGTACCCCGACTTACTGTGTTTGACCATTGCACGGAGCTTCATACTTTGTGTTTGTGGAGACCAAAGACCCTCACGAGAAATATCACCAGGTACAAATAACGTGGTGCTCCCGAATACTCGGGTCATTATCAGCGACGTGATTTGGTCAATGCCTGACTTATCGAAGAAGTACATTCCATCCCCGTTTTCGATACGAGGTATCCGTAGTGTCGATGCCGATGTAGCCAGCAAACTACCATCGGTCAGTCCATTTTCCACCCGCGTCAAAACTTCGGAAACCGACATTGCTTGTTTACAGGCGTCAGATCCAAACCGTAAGCCCCGCTTCCCCGACGGCATCGCTAATAATGCAGGATTAGAGACCGATGATGCAGCTATCTGTAGATACTGACTTTTCTTCGATGCACTAAAATCATCACTCCAGACGGTATTGGGTATAGCCCCCGAGTATTGCTCGTAACGTACACCTAGTTTTTTACTCGGCTCCATAGTTGCAGAAAGGCTAGTAATCCCCATCTGCTTCATACGCACTTGTTGATCGCGTAGTAATGTTCGGCAGGGAAGATACTCGCTCGAAATTACAGTCTCTGGATTTAAGTTCGGGTTCGTAAAGACGTTGCGAACACTAGCATTAGGCGCATTTTTCTGGCCACGCTCGCGATCTATGGTGGGATTGGCATCGAGAATCTGCAGCATCTGCGGCGATGCCGCTGTTCGTTTCAAAGAAACCAGTTTTACAACATTCGTGTAATGGTCTACGGCAGGCGGTTCACCAAGACCGGCCAATGATGCCTGACCACTCTGCGGGTCGTATACCAGCATCAATCTTGAGTGAGTTTGCAGCGGGTTGCAGAGCGTCAACCCTTGCATCGATACATTTCGTAACTCGATTTCCAAAGACCAATTTGCTAGCTCACCGTCTTTGATAGGCCCAAAAAAGGTCGTCACCACCGACATAACTCTTTCACCCACAAACCCAATTCCACAGGCGTCATCCTGATTAACTATATAACCGCGTACGAGCCCAGTAGCAAGTCGATCATCGTCAAACCAGATTGCAATTTCGACCTGTTTTTGCTTGTACTCTCCGGCCCAGTTTCCAATGTTAGAAAGTGATGTAGCGGCACTTGAGACACTTGCCAAAAGCAAAAAGCTAGCCACGAATATTTTTTTTACGCCATTCGACATCGTGCAAGATTTAAATATTTGATTGAGCATCATTTTTCTAATTCCGTGTTGGGCGAAGGATAGTATATTTCAAGCTAGTTGTTGCCTAAAGTATATATTTAGGTCGCCATTTTCTTCGAACAAAAGATTACTAATCGAGTGAAAGCACAAATAGATTCACCCATTAGCCTGCCTATGTCAATAAGCAAAGGAAAATACATCAGTCAAATTCCAATTTTTCACAATTCCATTTCATAATTAATTCTCTCCATTTATACCAGATTTAGTGTTAAAACCTATTTCCAAGAACAACCATAGAATTATTAGCGATTGCCAAGTTATTTATTATCATCTGTGTTTTGAGTTTCTTTATATCGTTTAACTAACACGGGAGACAAAGCTAATACACCTAATAGTGAAAAGGCGACTAAAACAGGCGTTGATAATAATTGTTCAGCATTTTCTATTTCCCCAAGTGACTGCCCTAAATTAGTAAGATCAAGAGATCAAGGGGTCAGCCAGTAATGCCACTACCAGTCAGATATTAAGCTATTGAATTATAATGATTATGGTTAAGTTTTTTCTGTATTTCATGAAAAGAATGGATTATAAAAAACAATGACTTGAGCAGTTGTATATTAGTTTTATGATGTACTTTTAAACAACCGATCTTTGTAAGTTGTTGTTTATCACTTTGGGGACACTTTTTAATTAAGTGTTAAATCTATAACTGGTTGATTTATTAAGGGTTAAAATGACTGGTAGCGGTATTAGGGTCAGCCAGCTTGATTTCTATAGTTTTCACTCTTCCTGTCTCTACCTTGCGTTGTAAGTCTAGTTGCTTTTGAAATTAATTGACTGATCTTATGGTGAAATCCATAGGTGCCATAAACCTCACCTCTCATTGTTGCTTCTGTTATT
>CBDUDP010000016.1:0-89486 GCA_965365945.1 uncultured Gammaproteobacteria bacterium | reverse complement strand
TACACCCAACCCAATGCGTGAATAAAGTAGGTGTTCACGATGATAAGAATGGGTGTTCATGATCGTAAGAATACGCAATTGGTGAAGAAGCTGACGAAAAAAGGTAATTTTCTTATCTTTGTTTGTTGGGTTAGGCTATATAGCCTAACCCAACAAATTACTTAACCACTAAGCCCCACGGGTAACGCCCAACAGCAATTGATTTAGTGACTTTCATCAAATCAAGATCAATAATAGAAAGATCATTACTCACACCATTAGTGGTATACACTCGTTTTTGATCGGGCGAAAAAGCCAAATTCCAGACCCTTTGTCCGACCAGAAAATATTTTTCCACTTCTAAGGATTGGGCATTAATTAAAGCAACGCGATTAGCTGGCCCCAATGCGACTAAAGCCCATTGATTTTTCTTGTCGACGATCACTCCAACGGGTTGTATTTTCTCAGATTTCACTCCAGGAATATTAAAGTTAATGGTTTTAATTTTACTGTGACTTGTTGCATCTAGCACAGTAACGGTTCCACCCATTTCAGAAGTCACCCACAGCCGCTGACTATCTGCGCTAAAGCTTAATCCTCTGGGTCGAGGGTCGACTAGCGTATTATCCTCAACAGTTAGTGTTTCACGGTTAATCCAATGCACCATATTGGTTGCCTCCGATGCACTGGCTACCCATTTTTCATCAGGGCTGACAGTGATCGGTTCAGGTTCTACACCAACAGGAATTTGTTTAATTGCTTTGGCTTGTTTAATATCAATTACGGTCACTAAGCTATCGTCCTCATTAGAAACATAAAGCTGATCGCCCCCGAGGTTCATTGCAAAGGTTTCTGGGTCTTCGCCAGAGGGTAAGGTACCGATGGGTTTTAGCGTTTTAATGTCAATGATTTGAATGGTGTCATCGTCACTCGTGGCAATATATAACTGCTGCTGGTCTTTACTGAACACAATACCGCGTGGTCGTTGTCCTATAGGGACTGTTTTAAGCAATTTACCCGCAACAGGGTCAATAACAGCCAAAGCGTTATCTTTTTCTAGTGTGACATATATTGTTTCGGAATTAACCTGACAACTGATTAAAAATAATCCGGTCGCTAAAATATGCTTCATGATATATCCTGTGCCAAAAAATAGTAAGATAGCATTTTCCAGCCTATGGCGGGTGCAGTCATAGCAAATAAGGACAAATTCCCGATGAGTTTACGTTACCAAATTAATATCAGAATTATATTGATTGCTCTGTGCATTCTTTTACTCGGTGGGTCTATTGGTATTTGGCAAGCACGGCAGTCGGTCAGTAATGAAGTAGATTCTTCCATTAGTCTGGCATTACAACTGATCAAGATAGGCATAGGGACTAAGAAGACCCAACAAACTGACTGGATGTTTCGTTTGAGTGGGTTGGAACAAACGCGGCATTTAAACATTCAACTAAAAACACCGTTAGGTGAGGTAGTAGATATTTCTACTCAACCTACGCGGGATGAGTCCGATGAAACACCGCCTGACTGGTTTATTAATTTAGTGATCAGTGAATATCCTAAAGTGGAGTATCCAATTGAAACCTTCAACAAAGGGTCGTTAATACTGATTATCCAAGCTAATCCAATGGATGAAATCGCTGAAGCTTGGCAGGAAAGCATTGCCTTTTTTTCATCATTATTAGTTCTGATTTTTTTGACATTCATTTCCATTCAATTAGTGTTTAACAAAACTATAAAATCTATTCATTCAATCATTGAACACCTTAAGGGAATTGAAAGGGGTGACTACCAGAAAAAACTAGCGGATTTTTCTACTCAAGAATATGATGATATAGCTAAAGCTATTAACCATATGACTGAAGTGCTGGATAAAACGGAGAAACAAAATAGAGCATTGACTCAGCATTCATTGGAAATTCAGGAAGAAGAGAGGCGACGTTTATCTCAAGAATTACATGATGAGTTTGGTCAATCATTGACGGCTATTAAAGTGATGGCCGTGACGGCAGCGCATGAAAAATCAGACACCCCGAAAATCACCGCATCTATGATTGAAATCTGCGACCATTTAATGATAGTTGTTCGCTCAATGATGAAACAATTACATCCATTAATATTAACTGAGTTAGGCTTGAAAGCTACGTTAGAAGATTTGCTACACCACTGGGAGCTGAGAAATACATCGACGGTGTTTACTTTACATTATGACGATGCAGTAGACCAGCTAGAACAAACCATCGTGATACAAATCTTTCGTGTGATTCAAGAAAGTTTAACCAATATTATCCGTCATGCACAAGCCGGGCAGGTGAGTATTAGTCTCCATATTAGCGAAGAGCCAGATAGACTGATTTTATCTGTTACTGATGATGGGCTAGGGTGTAATCTTGAACAACTAGCGCCTGGGTTTGGTCTATTAGGCATGGAAGAAAGAATAAAGCTATTAGGCGGTGAGTTCAAAATACAGTCTCAAGTTAGCCAAGGACTGAAAATTAAGGCAGAAATTCCTCTATGATGAAAAGTAAAATTAAAGTTTTGTTAGTTGATGATCATGCAGTAGTAAGGGCGGGGTTTAAATTGCTACTCGCCACTTCCTCCAATATAGAAGTGATTGCTGAAGCGGAGTGCGGTGAACAAGCTATTCAGCTTTATCTGTCCTGCCAGCCTGATATTATTGTGTTAGATTTATCTATGCCAGGTATAGGAGGCTTAGAGACCATAAGGCGTCTTATACTGCGGGGTGAACAGGTTAATATTCTGGTTTTTAGTGTACATGATGAGCAGGTCTATGTTGATCGGGCTATGAATGCAGGCGCAAAGGGATATATTACTAAAAACAGTGCGCCTGAAATTTTACCCGGTGCGATAGAGAGTATTCACAATGGACGGCGTTATGTTGAGCACGGCCTGCTCAAAAAAAGTAGGGGTGAAGTTTCGGAACATGACTTTCAATCTACCATACAAACATTTTCAGCACGAGAGTTTGATATCTTCCGCTTATTGGCTAAGGGATTAACGTCGCATAAAATAGCGGATGAGTTATGTTTAAGCTATAAGACGGTAGCAAATTACGTTACTCAAATTAAGAAAAAATTACAAGTATCCAGCATTGCCGAATTGACACATATTGCAATATTGTTGGGACTTATGAAGCACTAAGGAGCGAAAATTCAATAATCCTCACTTCTAAGGAATAATTCCCGTACAAATACAAGAGTCCTTCCCAATACACCCCCTGATTTATATTTAATAATATCAATTTCTTAATTGGGGTGAGCATGAACTTAAGCCGACTATTTTTTATTTCCTTCTCAGTAATTTCTCTGGGAGCCTATGCCCATGGACCCACACCTAAAAAAGCAGATAAAAGCATTATTATTAATGCATCTGTCGATAAGGTCTGGGCAGTGGTTAAACACTTTGACAAGATTTCAGATTGGCATCCTGATGTACTATCCAGTGAGGGGGATGGTAATAACAAATCAGGCAGCGAGCGCAAGTTAACTCTGGAAAGTGGTGTGCTATCAGAAGGTCTGGATTATTTTAGTGATACTGACCACGAATACAATTATCGCTTAAATACTGAAAATACAGATGTCTTTCCTGTGAGTTCTTATACGACAGCGATTCAATTAATTGCCGAGGATGATAAGACCAAAGTTAAATGGAAAAGTCGTTTTTACCGTGGAGATACCAGTAATAGCCCACCAGAAAGGCTGAATGATGCATCGTCCGTTAAGGCAATGAATAGCTTTATTGAAAATGGCTTGAAAGGCTTAAAAGAAAGGCTGGAAAACTAAAGATGCTTCGATTATCTCTTGCTCTGCTGCTGTTTGGTTTCTCTGGTTTTATAGCCAGCGCCCCTTATTTTTATATTAATCAGCAGCAGGGGGAGAGTGTTAGTGTTTTTGAACGTAATGATTTATCGTTAAAAACAAAGATTCCAACACTTAAAGGCCCGGCAGGTGTAGCTATCAGCTCTCATAATCCATGGTTTGCAGTAACCTATCCTGAACAGGGTATGATCAGTTTTATTGATAGCAAAAAACTGATTCCCTTAGAGCATATCAGCGTTGGCGGCAGTCCTTTTGGTGCTGTTTTTGCCAATAGGCATCTTTATTATAGTGACTGGAGTAGAAATTTAGTCGGTGTCATTGATCCTGGCACAGGGCGCATGATAAAAAAAATTGCAGTTGGAAAGTCTCCAGCAGGGATAGCGACTAATGCCTGTGAATCACAAGTGTGGGTGCTCAATAGAGAAAGTAATAGTATCTCAGTGATAGGCACGCATCACTTTAGGGTGGTTAAAACTATAAGCGTCGGTCGCGCGCCTTTTGCACTAGCAATGGATAAGCAGTTTGCCTATGTTGCCAATTCACAAGGCAATACCTTGAGTATTGTTGATTTAGCTAATTTAGCTGAAATAAAGCGGATTAAAGTGGGGCGCATGCCCTATGGTGTGGCTGTAGACAGGAAGCAGCACAAGGTTTATGTTAGTAATCAGCTGGAAAATACCGTGAGTGTCTTAGATACTAAAACTCATAAACTCATTCATGTTTTAAAAACAGGCGAGTACCCTGAAAATATCGCTGTAGATGAAGAAAATCAGCATTTATTTGTGTTGAACTGGTTTGATGGAAGTTTGAGCGTATTTGATACTCAAACGGACAAGGAATTAAAACAGATTAATGTGGGTGAGGGAAGTCGAGCGTTTGGGCAGTTTGTGGGTAAATCTCAAGTATGTTTAGAGCAGGCTGAAAAATAATCTTGATTCGTAATAGCCAGGGTATATAAGGATCATTGCAAGGCATCACAACAAATTAGTCAGATAACTTCTCATGCTCTATTAGCCCTTGTCGCGTTGCCATCAGGGTAAACTCAGCAATAGTCTTAACCGCTAGTTTTTCTTTAATGGCTGTACTGTGATTGCACACAGTTTTGTAACTCAAGTGGAGTTTTTCTGCCACATCGCGAGGGCTATTGCCATTGGCTAGTAAACAAAAAACATCAAACTCTCGTGAGGAAAGTAATTTGATTTTAGACTCATCACTTTGCTCAATAATCATATTAACCGCGAGTTGTTGAGCCATTACCGCATCAATATAGGTTTCTCCTTGTGCGATAGAGCAAACAGCCTTCACCAAAGTTTCCGGTACGCTGCTTTTACTGATATATCCTTTAGCACCTGATTTAATCGCGCGTGTTGCATAAATTAGCTCGTTATGAATACTGAAAACCAGAATTTTACAGTGTGGTGCACGACTCATTAATCGCCTAATACATTCTAGTCCTCCCATGCCTGGCATGGATAAATCCATCACCACAACATCAGCCGGCTGTTGCATATAGCATTGACACGCTGATTCACCACAATCGGCTTCATAAATGGTGCTTATTTTTTCCGAGAGAGATAAATAAGATTTATATCCTTCTCTAACGACTGCATGGTCGTCAACAAGTAAAACACTAATTTTAGTCATGGTTAATCACTTAAAAAAAGGAATATCATGAATAATTCTTCTTTTAAATGATATAGGAGCTTTTCCTTTTTATAAGTAAAAGCAGTGGCGTGGGAATATTTCCTGGCTTTGCGCAAGGTTTATTCCTGTTTTATTAGTCATTTATTCCGTATTCGAACAATCGTTAAATAAATACAATATGCCTAAGCATTTGCCAATTTATTTTCGCTTGATCAGTGGCTTTTTTACCAAAGCTTTGGCAAATGCTTTTAAATAAATCAATCAGGAGGAATCATGCAAATTAAAAAATTTGCTCGTAATATGGGAACTACTATACTGGTTTCCAGTGCAATTTTTGCCGTATCCCAGCAAGTAAACGCTAATAAGAAATTAGAGGATTTATCAGAGCAGAACACCAACTGGGTTATGCAGACCAAAGATTATAATGCCAGTCATTATAGTAGCATGTACCAGATTAACATCCAGAACGTACACAAGCTAAAACCTGTCTGGTCTTTTTCTACAGGTGTTCTGAATGGTCATGAAGGTGGGCCTTTGGTGGTTGACGGTATTATGTATGTCCACTCTCCTTTCCCAAACAATATTTTTGCACTGGATTTGGATGATCCGGATAGAATTTTGTGGGAATACAAACCTAAGCAAAACCCAGCAGCACGTGCTGTTGCCTGTTGTGATGTCGTGAACAGGGGTTTGGCTTATGCACCAGGGACTAAAGATTATCCTCCGACTATTTTTCAAGATCAGCTAGATGGGCATGTTGTTGCCATTCATGCTAAAACGGGAAAAATGCTTTGGAAAATAGAGAACTCTGATATTGCCATGGGTTCAACCTTAACCTCTGCTCCTTTCGTTGCTAAAGATCTCGTGATTGTTGGGAGTGCTGGTGCTGAGTTGGGCGTGCGTGGTTACGCGACAGCCTATAACATTAAAGATGGCTCACAAGTTTGGCGAGTCTATGCAACAGGGCCTGATAAAGATATTGGTATTGGTGAAGGTTTTAATGACGCTAATCCACATTACGGACAATATGGATTAGGCACCAAAACTTGGGAAGGTGATGCATGGAAAATCGGCGGCGGTACTAACTGGGGTTGGTACGCTTACGATAGTGATTTAGAAATGGTTTACTACGGGTCAGGCAATCCTGCGCCTTGGAACGAAACCATGCGACCGGGTGATAATAAATGGACAATGACCATTTGGGGGCGTGATGTTAATACCGGTAAAGCTAAATTTGGTTATCAGAAAACACCTCATGATGAGTGGGATTATGCCGGTGTGAACTACATGGGTTTATCTGAGCAAATGGTCGATGGAAAAATGACTAAATTGCTGACTCACCCTGATAGAAACGGTTTGGTTTATACCTTGAACCGTGAAAATGGTGACCTAGTTAATGCATTTAAAATTGATGATACCGTTAACTGGGTTAAAAAAGTCGATTTAAAAACAGGTCTGCCAATTCGTGACCCAGAGTATTCAACTCATATGGATCATGAAGCAAAAGGAATTTGCCCTTCAGCGATGGGTTACCACAATCAGGGGATTGAATCTTATGACCCTGTTAAGAAAACATTCTTTATGGGTACCAACCATATCTGTATGGATTGGGAACCATTCATGCTGCCATATCGAGCAGGACAATTTTTTGTCGGCGCAACGCTAAACATGTATCCAGGACCTAAAGGAACACTGGGTCAAGTGAAAGCTATGGATGGTGTAACTGGCGAATTCAAGTGGGAAATTGCTGAGAAATTTGCAATCTGGGGCGGCACCATGGCGACAGCTGGCGACTTAGTTTTCTACGGTACATTAGATGGCTATATCAAAGCGCTTAACTCAAAAAATGGTGAAGAGCTTTGGAAGTTTAAATTGCCTTCTGGGGTAATTGGTCATCCGATTACTTATAAGCATAATGGTAAACAATTTGTTTCTATTTACTATGGTGTAGGCGGCTGGCCTGGTGTGGGTTTAGTCTTTGACTTACAAGACCCCACTGCTGGTTTGGGTGCGGTAGGTGCGTTTAAAGAATTGGCGCATTACACCCAAATGGGTGGTGGCGTAATGACTTTTGCACTGGATTGATAAGGCGTATGTCGGGTGGATAACGATTACTTATTCACCCGACACAAACTCACACTATTAACAGATAAAAACATGATATTAAAATCGAAATTACTCTGCCTAACGGGGCTGGTATTAATTTCTGGCTGTACCGCAAACGCACAGCCAGAGATAGCTTCAGCACCCACAGGCGAAGTGCTTAAAGTTTGCGCAGCTGAAAATGAAATGCCTTACTCCAATAAAAAAGGAGAAGGCTTTGAAAATAAGCTAACCCGCTTAATGGGGCAAAACTTAAATCGTAAAATCAAATATGTCTACTGGAAAGATCCACGTTATTTTGTCCGTGATTTTTTAAATAAAGGTCTATGTGATGTTGTTATTGGCGTTGATGCAGGTGATCCAAGGGTTGCTACCACGCAGCCTTATTATCGCTCTGGCTATACCTTTATTTCACGAGAAGACGATGATTTAGATTTAAAAAGTTGGGATAGTGATGTTTTGCGTTCAGTTAGCCGAATTGGCTATATTCCTGGAACACCCTCAGAAATAATGGTTCGAGCGATTGGTCGATATAGCGATACTTTTAACTATAACAAAGAATTGGTTGGCTTTAAGTCACGCCGAAACCAATATGTTAAATATGATGTGAGCAAAATGATCGGTGATATATCCAGTGGAAAGGCTGAAGTAGCTGTTCTTTGGGGGCCTTCAGCGGCACGCTATGTTAAAGAGTCTGCAACACCCTTAACAATGACTGTTGTTCCTGATAGTAGCACCCGTGCGGATGGCAAAAAAGTAGGCCAGCACTACAGTACCGCTATGGCGGTACGTAAAGGTGAAGCAGCATTGTTAAATCAATTGAATAGCTTTATTAAGCAGCAGCACTATGAAATTGAAGAGTTGCTGGAAGATGAAGGAATTCCTTTGTTATCTAAGTCGTGACACTATCAAATAATAGGATAAATGATGACGTTTAAAATAATAGTGACAAGCGCAGTACTAGCAACTGCTCTTATCGGTACAACCGCACAGGCAGATATAACTCTACGGCATGCGCTCCTTGGAAGTGCACTGGATATGAGTTTCGCTAAAAAAGGAGGAAATACGCCCGCTTTTAAAGAGTTTATGAAAGAAGGCAAGAATCCATATAACACGGATAAAGAAGCCATTGAACACGGCGAAAGCCTGTATATGACAGGCTGTTCCGGTTGTCATGGGCATGAGGCAGAAGGAAAACTAGGGCCAGGGTTGGCAGATGATTACTGGACATATCCAAGCATTGCGACGGATAAAGGCTTATTTGAGATTTTATTTGGGGGAGCTAAAGGCATGATGGGGCCTCAGTACGTTAATTTTAATACCGATGAAATGCTGCAAATCATGGCTTGGGTACGTTCTATTTACGTAGGTAAGCCCAAAAAAGCAAAGTGGCTGAAAAAATAATTCAGGAGATAAAAATGAAAAAGCAACTGTTAACAACCGCTGTTTTATTAACAGCATCTGTATCGTTCACTGCACAGGCTTATGACGGTACTCATTGTAAAGAACCCGGAAATTGCTGGGAGCCTAAGCCAGGTTATCCTGCAAAAGTAGCTGGGAGTAAATATGACCCCAAGCACGATTCCAACGAACTGAATAAGCAATCAGCCTCAATTAAAGAAATGGAAGCACGCAATAAACAGCGGTCAGCCCATTTTAACAAGACAGGCACCTTTGTTTATGACGTGGATGAGATTTAAGACGCCTCATCTTGGCAAGATTTTCCTTGTCGTCAAAAAGGTATAGAAATTTTATCCCTTTCTGGAGAAATTAAGCTACCTCCAGTAAAGACTAATGTTAGTGTTTACTCCAGCTCCCCTCCGAGCTGGAGTTTTTTTGGATAATATATTTTGAATAATCAACTAAGCGACTGGCGTGATTTAGCCTTACAATTTGAGCAGCAAATCAACCATACGATTTTAGGCCAACAACAAGCGGTAAGGAACTGTATTATTGCTGTTTTTGCACGCGGACATGTATTGCTAGAAGGTAATGTAGGTGTTGGCAAAACTACTTTGTTGCGTGCCATAGCACAAGGCTTGGGTGGAGATTACCAACGGATTGAAGGCACCATAGATTTAATGCCAGCAGATTTGATTTATTACACCTACCTTGATAATAAAGGTAATCCACAAGTAGACCCTGGCCCCTTACTTAAACAAGGTGAGAGTTTAGCAACTTTTTTCTTTAATGAAATAAACCGCGCCCGTCCTCAAGTTCATTCTCTATTACTTAGAGTGATGGCAGAAAGAAGTATCAGTGCCTTTAATCAAGAATACCACTTCCCACATATACAGGTTTTTGCAGATAGAAACCGAATAGAAAAAGAAGAAACATTTGAATTACCCGCAGCTGCCCGCGACCGGTTTATGATGGAAATCAATATCGATATGCCGGCAGATGACGCTTTATTAAAAGAACTTATTTTTAATTCTCGCTTTCATGATGTGGATAGCTTAATTGGCGGCATGGAAACAGGGGAAATTGCCTACTACCAACTGAATGAATTAGCCCAGCAGATTCAAAAAAGTATTCAGCCCAGTGCCATGTTAAAAAATTATGCGCTAGATTTATGGAAAGCCAGTAAATATCCTAAACAATACGGTATTAAATTAGCCGATGTGGAAATGGATCAACTTATTCAGTCGGGAGCCAGCCCCAGAGGCATGAGTTTTTTAATTCGAGCAGCCAAAGTGAATGCCTGGCTGGAAAATCGAGATACCTTATTACCAGAAGATTTACAATCTGTATTTCAAGTCACCATGGCACACAGGATTTTTTTAAATCCAATTTACAGTTATCGACAAGAACAGCTAATACCCGAATTAATAACAGGCATTCTTGAGGGAATTGCCGCGCCGTAATTAATAAAATTGCTGGATGTTGAGAGAGGAATCATACCAATCCCAATAAATAATAACTGCAATAGTCGTCATTCCCGAAATCTTTAATCGGGAATCCATTGTCACACATAGATTCCTGCTAAGAGCCTGCAGGAATGACAATTTCTCAGCTCAAGTATAAATATATTGGGATTGGTATTACACCCTTAATAGCAGGTACGTGCACAAAATTATGGAGTTACAAAGCTATGACTAAACAAACATTTTTTAAAGCAATCACCCCAGAAAGTGGTTTCAACGATTTACTGGGCGTTTATTTAAACTGGACAGGTGTTGGTTTTATCTGTGCCATTATTGCCGAACGTTTGGATAATTTTAGTGGCATTTCTTATGCTTCTTATTACACAACCTCACTTAACTCGGCTATTGGGGTTAAATTCTGGGCATTAATCAGTATTATCGGGATATTACTCTTTTGCCTGAGTCTTCCACTTGTTTATCTGACTGAAAGGTCAACCCAGTTCAAAGCAAGTTGCCAACGTTTTCGTTCCTTCAGCTATGGTTTTTTTCTGGTTGCTTTTGATGAGGGTGCGTTAATCTTAGGAATATTAATGGCAAACTTAGTTCATACCAATGAACGGGCAGAGCTATTAACCGACAAATCATTTTTGTTTACCGAGGCGAGTCTATTAAGCATTGTGGCATTAATTATTGCTAACTCACTGCTTTGGTTACTGGGCGAATCACTGTACAACCGGCAACATAAAAATGTCTCAGGTGTTGTTAAACTGATTATTACCAGCCCTTTAAAATTTAGCATCCCTGTGTATTTACTCTTTAGCATTGCATTTGTAATGCTCGTTATTAATCAATCTTAAATCGTTGTAAGATGCTAGAAAACAATATTTTTTATTACCGTAAAGCGGCTCAGAATAGTGTGTTTCCAGGTGCTCACCGAAGTAAGGTCATCGGCAATGGCATTCTATTTAAACAGCATCAACCCTTGATTAACGCACCTGACCCAAGACATATAGATTTAAGAGCCAGTTTGCTCAACCCTTTTTCTCAGTATCAGGTTAAATCTTTTCAGCAACAATCCCGTCTGGACGTTTTTTTACTGGCTGACTTATCAGCCTCTATGGGCTATCACGGCAATTACAATAAACCACAGGCAGTGGCCGATTGCCTGCTTTCGGTGGCTAAATCGGCTCATGCGACAGGTGATCGGTTTGGCTTTGTTGGCTGTGGTCAAGTGCTTAACCATCAATTACTCATTTCGCCAGCTAATTTACAGCAAGGGCGAGTGACTGACATTGCTCAACAGATTAAAGCCTCAATCTTTACAGGTCAGGCAGGCAGCTTATTACAAGCGGCAGACTACCTACCTAATAGCTCTGCCTTGGTGTTTCTATTATCTGATTTTTATATGCCAATTAAAATGATTCAACAACAAATGCAAAGACTGAATAGGCATACAGTCGTTCCGCTGGTGTTATGGGATAAAAAAGAAAGTTGTGATTTACCGCGTTGGGGAATGATGAGAATTTCTGATCTGGAGCAAGGAAAAACACGGACTTTATGGATGCGGCCTGCGTTGCAAAAGAAAATTCAACGTGCATTTAAACAAAGAAAACAACAATTACAGCATTGTTTTAGAAGCTTTGGTTGTGAGCCGTTATTTATGGAGCAAGGTTATCGAGCTGAATCTATTAGTCAATACTTTTTACAACTCGCAGGTTAACAAAGATGCGAATTAACGTTTTTTTTATTTTTGTTATCGCCTTATTATTGAGCAGCTGTTCTAGCTCAATTAACGAACCGATTACACACTTTCAAGTACAAACACCTCGCCCTTTTGGTTATGTGATGGGTGATGAAATAAAACAGCGCATTATTATAGAAGCTAGAGATGGTTTGGCTTTACAAACTAGCAGTATTCCCAGTAAGGGAGAGGTGAATCGCTGGCTTAATTTGAATAAGGTTAAAATTGATAAAATTAAAACCCAAGAAGGGATTCGCTATCAAATTGACCTGACTTATCAACTTTTTTATGCGCCTTTAGCCGTTAAAATGCTTGAGTTACCTGGGTTTCTCTTACAGTTTAGTCAATTTGACAATGCCATAGAAAAAAAGGTTCCAAGCTGGAGTTTTACTGCCGCTCCCTTACGCGAACTCGCTATTAGAAAAGATGATGGTAAAGAATATATGCGCCCAAACACTTCTGCGCCTTTATTAGACAGTACTCGCTCACTCAATCGGCTGATAGTAAGCTTGCTTATTACTTTTATGTTTGCGGTTTACTTGGCTTGGCTCTACGGGATGTTAACTTTTTTACCAAAATATCAAATATTTAAAAAACCTTCACGAAAATTAGCTAAATTATCGGACGATGATTTGACTGATATGTTAAGTATTATGCATAAGGCGTTAAAACAGTTAAATGGCAAGCCTTTGTTTCATCATCAATTAGCTAGTTTTTATCAGCGATTCCCTGAGTATCAAACGCTTAATGATGAATTAAACTGGTTTTTTAATTATTCTAATCAGCACTTTTTTAGTTCTGCCAGTAGAGGTAGCAAAAACGATAGCGATAAAATTAAAAGCTTGTGCCGGCATTGTCTTCAGGTAGAGCGAGGTAAGCGATGAACCTTGCCGTGGATTATCCATGGGCATTATTGGCTTTATTGATGGCCTTACTCCCCTTATTTAATAATGGTGTCAACCAGAGTAACCACCCATCTATAGAAATAATACCTGACGATCCGCTATCAACCAGTGTATCAATACTGATAAAGCTTATTGCTGTTGCCGCCATTACCTGCCTAGTGCTTGCTCTGGCAGGTTTGAATCGAGGTAAACAAAGCAGGGAACGAATTGGTTATGGCGCACATATCGTGTTATTGCTAGATAGAAGTAAAAGTATGGATTATACCTATGCAGGGAAGGCACCCGATGGCAGTGAAGAATCCAAAGCCAGTGCCGCCAAACGATTATTAAGTGAATTTATTAACACACGCAAACATGATCGAATCGGGGTAGCCGGATATAGTACCTCAGCGTTATTTTTTATGCCATTGACAGAAAATAAACAAGCGGCACTTGCCGCAGTTTCTGCTACTGATTTACCCGCACTAGCCTATACCAATATCAGCAAAGGACTGGCAATGGGCTTATCGTATTTTCAACAGCAAACCTCACAAACTGGCTCGCGGATTATCCTCCTAGTTTCAGATGGCGCAGCGATTATCGACCCTGATAGCGAGGCAAAAATAAGGCGCTGGGTTAAGCAGCAAAATATTCGTTTGTATTGGATTTTTATGCGCAGTGAAAACAGTCCTGGTCTATATGAAAAACCCGAAGACTCACGAGATGATAATGCAAGCGCAATGCCCGAACGCTATTTGCATTTGTTTTTTAACAGTTTAGGTATTCCATACAAAGCCTATCAAGCAGAAAACCCTGATGCCGTACAAGAAGCCATAAATGATATTAACAAATTAGAAAACATGCCCTTACATTATGAAGAAAAAATACCTAAACAGGACTTGTCGACCCCGTGCTATCTGTTAGCAACGCTATTGATTAGTCTGTTATTGGCATTTAAACTGGCCGAGGCACGTCCATGATAAAAGTCATTCGCCATTATACAGTCTGGGGAGCATTATTAATTTTCTCAGTGATAGCTCTGCAAAATGCTTTTTCTTATTACCAAATAGCAAATGCTAATCAATTAATCTCTCAGTTAAATCAAGGTAAAGATGTGGAGCCTGAGCAATTGAAAAATAGTTCACCAGAGTTACAACTGGCGCGTGCAACTTACCTGAAAAAGAAACATCGCTATAAAGAAGCACAAGCTGATTTGAGTCAAATTATTAATCAGGGCAGTCAGAAAATACAATCCATTACTCGCTATAACCTAGGTAACACCTATTTAACTCAAGCCATTGAGCTTGCTGAGTCGATGCAGATTAATGAAGCAACAGCGTTGGCCGCTTTGGCAAAACAAGCTTATCGACAAGCTTTGGCGCTGGACAGCCGTTATTGGGATGCAAAATATAATTTAGAAGTTGCCACGCGTTTATTGCCAGAAATGGATCGTATCACCATGGAAAATGATGATCCTATTCCTGAAAAAAAAGCAAAACTATGGGCTACCGTACCAGGCTTTCCGCGAGGCTTGCCTTAACCCTATGAATCTACAACATCTATCAAAAAATCTAAAAGATTACCGGTTTTATTGTTTAAGCATTGCCTTATTGACTATGCTAGCTCTGTTTATTAAACCTCAGATAATCAAAAACCAGCCTGTTTATAACTTTACCTTTATTGTGGATATAACGCGGAGCATGAATGCCAGAGATTATCAGCTAAAAGATGAAGCGGTCAGTCGGTTACAATTTGTTAAACAGGCACTGAACGCGCTGGTATTAAAACTTCCCTGTCAATCCAAAGTCGGCATAGGACTTTTTACTGAAAGAAATTCAACGCTATTGTTTGAACCTATCGAAGTTTGCTCGTCCTATGCAGAAATTGATAGTGTTATTGATAACATAGACTGGCGGATGGCATGGTCAGCTGATAGCCGTATCAGCAAAGGATTAGCGAGTACTATTACCCAACTACAGGACAGTGGTAGTCATATTGTTTTTTTAACCGATGGACAAGAAGCTCCCCCTGTGAACCCTCGTTATAAAACAGATTTTAGCGATTTAAAAAGTAAGCTGAAAGGGCTGTTAGTGGGGGTAGGGGGCTTGCAAAATGTCCCCATCCCTAAATATAATAACCAAGGTCAACAGCAAGGTTTTTATAAACAAGATGACGTTCCTCATCGATCAACATTTGGCATGGCGCCGACTTCATCTGTCCCCGTAGAAGGGTACAACGCGCGTAATGCCCCTTTTGGTAGTGGCAAAGTGGGTGGAGACCAGCATTTAACCAAGTTGTACGAATCCTATTTACAACAGCTTAGTAAGGAAGTGGATTGGTCTTATCACCGCTTGGAAACCAGTGAGCAGCTCAACAAGGCACTGCAAATTCCAGCGTTTGCTAAACAACAGCAAGTTTTGTCTGATAGTCGCCCTTATTTTGCAGTTTTTACGTTAATACTATTGGGTTTGGTTTATTTTCCGAGTTTGAGGAGGTGTTAGTCAAAAGAACCAGTCGTAGTCGGGGGAATCCAAGAAAAAATCTATCAATAACTATACTAAGATAAAAGTTTAAATTAGGTTGGTATTTTCACCATCGAAAAGGCTGATAGTGTTTTTTCCAGCATGCTTAGCACAATACATAGCCTTGTCCGCATGCTGCATGATTTTGTCAGAATCATGGCCATTTTCAGGGTAAATAGTGATACCAATACTACATGAAAAGTAATGTTCTCTATTATCAAGAAAGTACGCTTTATTGAGTTCCTGTTGAATCTTTTTAGATACTATTTTTGCATTCTTAAGTGCATGCTCAAAGCTTTTTTCTGATGCATGAATCAAGACCACAAACTCATCTCCACCTATCCTTGCAGGTGTATCTTCTTCGCGCAATACTGCCTGTAGTCGTTGCCCCACTTGAATAAGTAGCTCATCACCGATGTGATGCCCATAGGTATCATTTAAAGGTTTAAAATCATCTAAATCTAAATAAATTAATGAGCCGTAAGCATTGATACGCTTAGCAATGGCTAATTCATGCTCTAAGCGATCAATTAATAAACGTCGATTAGCTAAAGAGGTAAGGGCGTCATAAAAAGCGAGTTTTTTAATCTCCGACTCAGCTGCTTTTTGTTCAGTAATATCAGTTAATAGCCCGACATAATTTATGACACTGCCATCATGATCTCTTACAGCAGTAATGGTCAGGTATTCAGGGTAGACGCGGCCTGATTTACAGCGATTCCACAGCTCCCCTTCATATTGACCTGTTTCTAGTAATTTAGCCCACATGTTAGTATAAAATTTCTGATCTTGATGACCTGATTTCAGAATACTCATGTTTTGGCCAATGGCTTCTTCAGCACTGTACCCGGTAAGCGTAGTAAATGCCTTATTAACCTTGATGATGCTACCTTGAGCATTAGTGATAACAATAGACTCATGCGTTTCAAAAGAAATAGCTAAAATACGCAGTTGTTTTTCAATTTCTTTACGTTTTTCAATTTCTGTTTGTAGTTCCCTAGTTCGTTGTTCAACTAAAACTTCTAAATTCTCTCGGTGCTTTTCCAATTCATTTTTAATCGCTTGAGCTTGAAGTGCATTCTCAATTGTAATTGGCAAGAGTTCCAAATAAGAGGATTCAATATCTTTAGTTAAATAATCCGAAGCCCCTGCTTTTAAGGCTTTAACTGCAATAGTCGCATTATCGTTACCTGTAATCATGATAACGGGAGTGCTTGGGATATGTGGTAATACGTCAAAGGCCGTGCCATCGCCTAAGGCATGATCAGCTAAAACAATATCAAAGCTATGCGTTGATAGTAAACTTAAAGCCTCGCTAACTGAGCTAGCAATTTGATAATCATAGTTCAGCGCATTTTTTTTAACAAAGCGCTTAAATCCCATTTGGTCAGTTAAGTTATCCTCAATTAATAAGACTTGTATAGCGGCCATCAACTGCCCACAGTCCAATGACTATTTAATACTTTAATTGAGTGAAGAAATTCATTAAATTCTACTGGTTTAAGAATGTACCCTGAAATTCCTCCAGAAAAACTGCTATCAACATCCTGCTGCTCTCTAGAAGAAGAAAGTATAAAAACGGGGATACTTTTATAAACACTGTGCTGTTTGAGTATTTTTAAACATTCAAGGCCATTCATTTTGGGCATATTAATATCCAAAATAATAAGGCAAGGTAAGGGCACCTTAGGGTCATCTAAATAGCAAATGACCTCTTCACCATTATTGGCTACCACTAATTCATTTAGCACGTTTAATTGCTTACAAGCACGTCGAACGGTCATAATATCAACATGATCATCCTCAGCTAATAAAATAGGTTTAATATTATTCATTTTTTATAGGTTTAGGTACGCTGAATATAAACTTAGAGCCTTGTACTCCATCTGATTCTAGCCAAATTTTACCCTGCCAACTATGCACAATTTTTTCTATTAAGCTTAAACCAATACCAGTACTTTCTGATTGATCTTTAGCTGTTAATGTTTGAAATAAGTGGAAGATTTTTTGTTGATATTGTGGCGCTATGCCAGGACCATTATCGGCAACATAAAAGATCCATTCGGTGGCGTTATTAAGGCAGCTGACTTCAATTTCTCCCTGCGCCTTATCATTATATTTGATGGCATTATCAATAAGATTTTGGAAGACTTGAAATACCCTTAATTTTTCACCAGTTATAACAGGAAACTGGCCTATAAGGCTAATACTAATTATAGGCTGGGGGGCTAAAAATCGAATGACATCTTCAAGTAACTGAGCGATATCAATTAATTCCTCTTGTTCGTGCAGTCGTCCAACGCGAGAATATTGTAATATTCCTTCAATCATGTCATGCATACGCCTAGCGCGACTACGTAATAATTGCATTTGCTCTCGACCTTCGGCATCAAAGGAACTAGCGTAATCTTCACTGATCCAACCTGCTAACTGATTAATTGCTCGTAGGGGGGCTTTTAAATCATGAGAGACAACATAGGCAAAATTTTTCAATTCTTCATTTGCGGTATTGAGTGCCTTTGTTCTTTGGGTAACTCTTTCTTCCAAAGTTTTATTCAGCTGTTTTATTTCTGTTTCACTGGCTCGAGCTTGTTGAAGCAATAAGGTATTCTGCAAAGCAATAGCCGCTTGAGAGCTCAGCAATTTAGTTAATTCAATTTGCTCTTTGGTGAATACTTCGGCTATTAGTTTATTTTCTAAATATAAAACGCCCAATACTTGTTGCTTAATTATTAGCGGAATACAAAAAATAGATTTAAGGTTTCTGTCTTTAATTGTCTTATCGGTCGTGAAATCACCTTCGCGGGTAGCATCTTTTAAAACTAATAATTGCCCCGTATGGTGTACATAATTAACAATCGCAAGTGATAAATCTAAAGCTTCTAATGTTTGATCCTCAGCTAACTGTACGCTAATATTCTCTTGCTTTTCCCCTTTGGCCATTAATTGCAAGACATCGTCTTGCACAACAAGTAAATAGGCTGATTTCGCCCCTAAACGCTCCATTACCGCCTGTAAAATGGTTTCGAGTAAGGAATTAATATCTAATTGCTGAGTAATCGAACGTGTTGCTTGTAATAAGTAGTCTACATCCAGTTGTTGTGCCAGTCCTTTTAATGATGGAACATCTGAAGTATTTTCTAGTACGATGCCGTAGTTATTCTCAAGCTGTTGAACTTTAACCAAAGCCGAGCAATGCTGATAAGCAGTGAGCGATTGATGTAAATAACAATCCGCTTGATCATGTTGCTGCTCAAAAAAAAGATTCGCTGTTCGCTCATATAGAAAACCTTCTAATAAGGTGAATTTCATAGCCCGTGCAAGATCGATAGCATCTAGGCATAAGCGACGTGTTTCGCTAAAATTACCTGCACAATAATGAGTTTCCATATACATAAAAGCCAAATAAGGCCTTAATATCGGCCCTAAAGATGACCAACTTTTAACTTTTTCCAAACAATCATCTAATATTATTTGTTCATCTTTAGAGGGCAGTAGGGTATTTAAGCGCAAACTATTAACATATCTAAATACATACCATAATCGATTAAGAATATTATCACTTAGACCACGTAAATAAGGTTCAGCAAGCATCAATAACTTTTCTGACTGTTGATAATCGCCAAGGTAATGCCGGCTAATACCGGCCAGTGTGTAATAACCTCCAATCGAAACAACATGCTTGCGTACTTCCCATTGCTGTATTTTTTCGGCTATTTCCTGTTCAGTAAAAGAGGCTTTACCGGTTATCATCAAATCAACCCAGCCCATAACAGCACTCTCGGCAAGTCCAGCAGATAGGGACAAATTAAATTTATTAGAGAAATGGATGCATTCCGTCGTTACTAAAGGAATTTTCGCTAAATCCGCACCTTGATGAATTAAATGCCAAAGATAAGGGCCGTAGGACAAACCTGCATTATATAAATCACCACAATTTTTACCACGATGTATGTTTTTCTGACATTGCTCAATAATATGCTCGGAATCACGGCGGTTATGCATATTAGTCCATAAAATTCCATTAATACCCTTAGTTGCTCCAAAAGTATCAGGGTACCGCTCAGCAAGAGTTAAGCCCAGATCCTCATAGCGAAAAGACATACTATATTGCCCTTGCCGCTGCAAATATAAACCGACCATAGAAAAACCATAAATTACCGACTCATCAACACCACCAGCAAGACAGTTTTGCGTAGATTGAATGGCAGATAAATACAATTGCGGCACCATGCCTGCTAAATAATAATCAGGAATTAATTCACTATAAATCCCTGTTTCTATTTGTGTAGTTCTATCGATACTTGGGGTAATAGATAAGATTTTTTGCCAAACATCGGGCTCAGAACCATGTATTTGGCTAATAATCATACGTGACCTTTCCAATGCCAAGGTATCATCAGGAGGTATTTCTCGGTCAAAAAACTGTAGGCCGCGATTACCTAATTTAATCGCTTCAACAAAGTTGCCCATAGAAGATAGGCCAGTTGTTTGTTCATATAAACAGTCCACTTTATCTAACTCAGTTTTTGCTTCTTGGATCAAAGTATTTAAAATCTTTTCAGCAGCCTGCTGATTACCCAATGCCATTTCCGTACGTGCAAGGTATTTGTGTAAGTTAAACAAAAACTCATAATGTTGCGCCCAATCAGGGCAGGGGAACAATAATAGACTCTGCTGGAAAAAAAAGTTAGCATTATCCAGAGCTAAAGCTCTCATAGCTGCAATACCCGCAAAGTAATTAAATTCAGCGGCTTGCTGTTTATCTTTATCGTTGTGCAGCTCGGCACTACCGGAAAACAAATGCTCCGCAATAGTAAATATATTACTTAATTTACTCAGGTCAGAATGTTCAGGAATCGCCTCAATTAAAGCTTTCGCTATGTTGGCGTGTACCTTTTGTTTGGCTGGTACATCTAAAAAACTTTCGGCTGCCGCTTGTACTTGATCATGGAAAAAGTACACACGCTCTTTATCTCTTAATAAAATATTACTACTAAAAGCATCGGACAAAGTTTTATACAACTTGTCTTTAGGTATTCCCGCTATTAAGGCTAACTCATTGGCTGAAAAATTAGCCCCTAAACACGCGGCAACAGCCAATAACTCACGTGATTTAAGCTGCAGCTTTTGTATTTTATCTTTAAATAAATCAAGGGCGGTATTAGGTATCGCGGTATGGCGTAACTGATCTTCATCCCATGTCCATAACCCCTGTTCACTCAGGTGCAAATGTTGATAGCTATGTAACCAACGCAAACTTTCGTTCACAAATAAGGGATTACCTGCTGAGGTTTGATAAATAAGTTCTGCTAAGGCTTGAGTACGGGTAGGGTAGGTATTTAAAATATAGGCCGTCATTTGATTGACATCACGGATAGTTAAGGCACCGAGCTTAATTTCAAGCAAAGGGGAGTGTCTGGCTTTAACTTTATCAATTAAATAACTAAGACGATGGCTACTGTCCACTTCATTATGCCGGTAAGCGCCAATTAAATAAGTGTAGGGGTATTCTTCAGGCGCAGTAAATAAACGTTCCAACAAATCAAAAGTCGCACCATCGCACCACTGTAAGTCATCAATAAATAAGGTCAGTGGGTGTTTTTTACTCGCTAAACAGGCCAAGAAATTACCAGCTACATTATTGAATCGATTACGAGATTCAACAGGAGGTAACTCTTTAACTGCTGGTTGTGCGCCAATGATTAATTCTAACTCTGGAACTAAATCGATGATTAATTGAGCGTTCTCACCTAATGCTTGATTAATGCGTTTTTTCCAATAGCTAATCTGCTTTTTATCTTCAGTTAAAAAGGTTTTAATTAAGTGAACCCACGACTGAATTAAAGTACTGTACGGAATATGTTTAGTAAATTGATCGAATTTTCCCGACGTAAAATAAGCCGAGTGCGCAATAATGGGTAATTGTAACTCTTGAATAAGGCGTGTCTTGCCTATTCCAGACAAGCCCGAGATAAAAGCTGCACGAAATTCACCAGTACAGGACCTCTCATGTTCACTAAGCAATTGTTTTTTATCAGTATCACGTCCGACCAATAAGGATGGCAGAGTAATTCGATCGCCAAAGTCCTTTTGCTGTAAAGGGAAAGGTTTTATTTCCTGTTGAGCTCGCCATTGTTGCTCAGCTATCGTCAGGTCAGTAACAAGACCTATGGCTGTTTGATAACGTTTTTCAGGTGCTTTGTGTAATAACTGCCGTACTATTTTGCTAATTATTTTAGGGACTTTGGGGTTTTCTTTACTTGCAGCGCAAGGGACCTCAGCAAGGTGAGAATGAATAATAGCGATAGGATCATCAAACAAAAAAGGGGCTTTTCCTGTTAGGCATTCAAAGAAAACCATTCCTAAAGAATATAAATCAGTTGAATAGTTAACTTCGTGCTTAATTCGACCTGTTTGTTCAGGGGAAATATAGGGCAGGGTATGTATTCTAAAACTGTCCTGATAAATAAAGTGACTAATCTGGTTAATATCTAAAATACGAATATCATCAATAATCTGCACATGTAAAGTCTCAGGCTGAATGATAATATTTGAAGGTTTAATGCTTTTGTGAATAAAGCCTGCTTTATGCCGTTGTTCAATTTGCTCGGCAAGCGCAATAATGATTGTTAAGACATTCGCTAAATCAAACTCAGTGCGTTTAGTTAGCCATTCTGACAGCGAGATGCCTGAAATCCACGGCTGAATTAAACAAATCATCTCATGTGATGGGCTTTTTAACTGTGGGATGATGCAATGCGGTAGGTTGAGATCAGAAAAATGACCTATCTGTTGCTGCAGGTAATTTTGTAAATCACGACTACAAAACTGCGGTTTTATTTTTTTTATAACCAGCTTATGTGTTGGGCTAGCTTTAAGGTGTGCTTGATAAACTTCAGCATGCATACTTTCGCCTAATAGCGCAGTAGCTTTATAATCTAATAGGTTTTTTAGCATGCTTGAGGCCTACAGTAGGGTTAAAAACACGTTATTCCCGAAATGTTTTTATCGGGAATCCATTATTTGAATACGTAATTTCTAGGTCAAACCTATAGAGATTAATCACGACCAATAATTTCTATCGCATTAGCATCTAAGTCACGTACAAATAAAGCTCTACGTCCTGATTTACTCATCGAATACACCACCTTATTTTGATCTAAAGTTTGGCGCACTAGATCAAAATTATCAACCGTTAAAGCGACATGACGATCTCGACCGCCATGTTCAGGGCGACCAGTCGTAGGATCCATATTAGGTAGTTTAATAATATGCAGTTGTTGATTTTCACCCAATTGAAACCAAGCTCCAGGAAATCCCAAGTCAGGACGTTCCATTTGTTGCAATCCAAGAACCTGAGTATAAAAATGTAGTGAAGCTTCGACATCAGAAACCATTAAACTAGAATGATGCAATAAAAAGTTAAGTTTTGCCATTACGGTAATTTAAGGAAAAGTAAAAGAGAAAAATTGTACAGTAGCTTATCTGTTTATAGCAATGAGTAATGATATTACTAGGACGTAGCTTTATGAAATACAGGCCACTGTACGTATGAAGGTTCAAGCTCTATATACGAGTGAATAACACTATCCATTACCAATTTAACATAATATACATTATGCGAAGTATTATGGCTTTGTGCTTTTTACACTCACGGCGTATACTTATTAAAAATTAATACGTCTTAGGCTCTACTATTATGCAAACTAAATTAACACTTCGCTTAGAAGACTCTCTGATTCAGCAAGCTAAAGATTATGCTAAGCAACACGATAAATCGCTTTCTCAAGTTGTCGCTGATTATTTTCAAGCATTAACACAAAAATCTAACAAGCCATTAACAGCGCCCGTTACTCAGTCATTAATTGGTGTTCTAGATGCTAGCAATGTTGATGCAACAGATTATAAAAAACATTTAGAGGAAAAGTATCTTTGAAAATATTATTTGATACAAATGTTATTCTCGATGTTTTATTGAATAGAAACCCCTTTGTTGAGTTATCAGCTAATCTCGTCAGTTCTGTTGAAAATAAAACTATAGAGGGTTATTTGTGTGCAACGACAATTACAACACTTGATTACCTTATCTCAAAATCAAGAAATCGAGAAACAGCAAAAATTGAAATACAAAAGCTATTAACCTTATTCCAAATAGCTGACGTTAATTCAACTGTACTTACGATGGCAATTAATTCAGGTTTTACAGACTTTGAAGATGCTGTTCAATATTTCTCAGGAAAATGTAGCAACGTAGATGGTTTAGTAAGTAGAAATACAAAAGACTATAAAAAAGCCGTTTTACCTATCTATACGCCTGATGAATTATGGAGCATTATCTTTACGCACACTTAAAGCTACCTTCAATTCCCTTGCTCTTACCAAGGTATTTATGTTTTTATTCAATAAATTAGCTTCCTTTTTTTGTCTGCTGATACTATCCACCCAAGTAAACGCTGGACAAACCAAGCCTTTAACTTTACAAACTGCCATTAATATAGCGGTACAAGACAACCCCAACCTAGCCCAAATTCAAGCACGCTCTGAAGCAATGGCCGCTATCCCTTCGCAACTAGGTGCTTTACCCGATCCTGTTATTAGTTTTAACGCTTTGAATTTGCCGGTTGATAGCTTTGATATTGCGCAAGAAAATATGACGCAATTACAAGGTGGGATTTCTCAAGCCATTCCATTTCCGGGCAAACTGGCGTTACGTGAACAAACAGCCACTTATCAAGCAGAAGCCGCAGTATATGATGTCACTGAAGCGCGCTGGCGCTTATTGCGTGATGTTAAACAACGTTGGTGGGCACTTTTTTATCTAGATCGAGCGCTAGAAATCATCAGCACAAATCAACAATTATTACGTCAATTTGTGCAAATCGCGCAAACTAAATATGTGGTGGGTCAAGGCTTGCAGCAAGACGTTTTATTAGCACAGTTGGAATTATCGAAACTTTTAGATAATGAAATCAAATTGACCGGAGCAAGAAATAAAACACGCGCACAGTTAAATACCCTACTCGATAGATCTGCGGATCAGACTGCTCTTATCCCTAAAGAGATTTCAACCCACCTGCCCGCTTTATTAACTGAATCAGAGCTCTTTCAGCAAGCAGAAAATACACGTGCTTTACTGGCTTCTAGCCGAGAAACGATTAATGCCGCACAATCTCGCTTAGATTTAGCTAAAAAAGACATTTATCCAGATTTTAATGTGGGTGCTTATTATGGCGGCCGTAGCGATACACTTTCTGGTCAGGAGCGCGCTGACTTTCTTAGCTTAAAACTTAGCATGACAGTACCGCTGTTTGCTGCCAGTAAACAACACAAAGCCGTCGATCAACGTAGTAGTGAATTAATGCAGCAACGCTATGCTTTGCAAGATCAATGGAATCAAGTGCGCACAGAAATTTCTATGGCTTATAGTAACTTTCAACAAACGAAAAATCAGGTCACCTTATATAACAGCGGCATTATTCCGCAAGCCCGACAAACGGTTGCTTCTATGCTCGCCGGTTATCAAGTTAATAAAGTCGATTTTTTAAATTTAGTGCGTAGCCAAATCACACTATATAACTATGAAACCCAATATTGGAAAGCGTTTACTGAAGCTAATCAAGCCTTAGCGCAACTGACTGCCGTGGTCGGCAAGGAAAATATTTATGAATAAGTCAGCATTTATTATTGCGCCAATTATGTTAATAATAGGGCTTGCCGGAGGTTATTGGTTGGCAAGCTATCAACTGGCACATGATCACCTTGATCCTAATATTAGTGAGCCAAAAATCCTTTTTTACCGCAATCCTATGAATCCGGAAGTTACCTCCCCTATTCCCGCTAAAGATGGAATGGGCATGGATTATGTGCCTGTTTATGCTGAAGAAAAAAGTGTTATTCATAATGATCCCGCTGGGATTGTGAGTATTGATGGAGTAACCGTACAAAATATTGGCGTGCGTACCGCTACAGCGATTCAATCTGATTTATCTCATATTGTGCGTGCAGTTGGACGAGTTTCTTATGATGAAGAACGCATAGTGCGCTTACACCCTAAGACGGAAGGTTGGATTGAACAGCTTAATGTTGATAAAACCGGGCAATGGGTACAAAAAAACACCGATTTACTGAGTATTTATTCACCGCAATTAGTCGCCAGCCAGCAGGAATATATACTCGCATTAAATAATCTTAAAGCTTTACAAAACAGCCCGATAGCAGATATACGCCAAGGTGCTAAAGAGCTGGTACAAAGCTCACGCGAACGATTAAAACTACTCGATGTTCCGCCACATCAATTACATGATTTAGAACACAGCCTAAAAATCAAAAAAAGTTTGCATATTCATGCTCCTGCTGATGGTGTTGTGATGAAAATCGGTGCTCGTGAAGGTCAGTTTGTAACACCTGAAACAGAAATCTATATGATTGCTGATTTGAGTAAAGTCTGGGTTTTAGTGGATATTTATGAATATGAATTACCTTGGGTAAAGCAAGGTGATGCAGTAGAAATGCAACTAGCAGGTATTCCAGGAAAAACCTTTAAAGGCCACTTAGCCTATATTTACCCTTATGCAGAAGCTAAAACACGCACAATTAAAGTTCGTCTGGTGTTTGATAATCCAGACCTGCTATTAAAACCGGAAATGTTTGCCGAAGTTACTATTCAAGCCGGTACGCAATTAAATGTCATTGTTATTCCTTCTGAAGCCGTAATTCGCTCGGGCGCACGTAATCAGGTTTTTGTAGTACGTTCTCCCGGTAAATTTGCACCTCGTTTGGTCACGCTTGGGCTTGAATCTGATGGTAAAGTAACCGTTTTATCGGGGCTACATTCAGGTGAAAAAGTTGTTGTTTCTGCACAGTTTTTATTAGATTCAGAATCAAAATTACGTGAAGCAACAGCCAAAATGTTAGAACCACAAAAAAGCAATAATGATTCTATGGATATGACTCATGTGCCAAATAATGAGCCTATAGAAAGTTCCCCCCAAAATAGCAATTCGCATGCGCATGCAGGACATCAGCATGATTAAGGCTTTAATCGACAATTCCATTAAAGATCGCTTCATCGTACTGTTAGCCGCCATTATTTTAGGCACAGCAGGTTTATGGTCGTTTAAAAATATGCCTTTAGATGCAATACCTGATTTGTCTGATGTTCAAGTTATTGTGTTTACCAAATATCCGGGGCAAGCACCGCAAGTAGTCGAAGATCAAGTCACCTACCCTTTAACTACTGCTATGCTAGCTGTGCCAAAAGCCAAGGTTGTGCGCGGTTATTCTTTTTTTGGTCTGTCTTTTGTCTATATCATTTTCGAGGATGGCACCGATATGTATTGGGCGCGTTCGCGGGTATTGGAATATTTGAATTATGCCAGTAATCGCTTGCCGAAAGGCATCAACCCATCATTGGGGCCTGATGCTACTGGCGTCGGCTGGGTCTATGAATATGCGTTAATCGATAAAACAGGCAAACATGACCTAGCCCAATTACGCTCGATTCAAGATTGGTATTTGCGCTATCCATTGCAAACAGTAGCAGGCGTGTCCGAAGTCGCTTCTGTGGGTGGTTTCGTCAAACAATATCAGGTTGAAGTCGATCCAAACGCCCTGCTCGCTTACGGTATTCCACTATCCAAAGTTAAACTCGCCATTCAACGCTCAAATAACGATGTCGGTGGGCGCTTAGTTGAAATGGCTGAAACCGAATATATGGTACGTGGACTCGGTTATATTCGAGGGATTGCCGACATTAATAGCATACCACTAGGCGTTGATATCAACGGCACGCCAATTCGCTTACAAGATGTGGCGCATGTGCATATAGGGCCTGAATTACGTCGGGGTCTAGTGGAGCTAGATGGCGAAGGTGAAGCTGTTGGTGGTGTGGTTATTATGCGTTTTGGTGAAAATGGCAAAACAACGATTGCCGGTGTCAGAAAGAAACTTGATGAACTTAGATTGGGGCTGCCCGAAGGCGTCGAAATCATTCCCGTTTATGACCGAGGTGATTTGATCGAACGTGCTGTAAACACATTGAAAGAAGCGCTAAGCCAAGAACTGATTATCGTCTGTCTTATGGTAGCTCTATTTTTATTGCATTTACGTTCTGCTCTAGTGATTGTCATTACCCTGCCCTTAGGCATTTTAATAGCCTTTATTGTGATGAAAATGCAGGGGCTTAACGCTAATATTATGTCATTAGGTGGTATAGCAATTGCCATTGGCGATATGGTTGATGGTGCGATTGTTATGGTGGAAAATGCGCATAAGCACTTGGCTGAAGCAACCAAAAAGAAAAAATCCGAACTTACTAAAGAAGAGCGCTGGCAAGCTGTTGCTAATGCCTCAAAAGAAGTTGGTCCCGCACTGTTTTTTTCTTTGTTAATTATTACTGTATCCTTTATCCCTATTTTTGCCATGCAAGCCCAAGAAGGTCGACTATTCGCTCCACTCGCTTATACCAAATCTTACGCAATGGCCGCAGCGGCACTATTAACCATTACCGTTGTGCCGGTATTAATGGGATATTTTATTCGTGGCAGAATCATTCCTGAGCAGAAAAATCCAGCTAACCGTTTCCTGCATTTGATTCATTCCCCCTTATTAAAAGTCGCGATGCGCTGGCGTTTTGTTACTTTAATAATAGCGTTAGCATTAGTTGTTTCTACGGCCTATCCATTAAGCAAAATCGGTAGCGAATTTATGCCGCCTTTAGATGAAGGCGATATTCTGTATATGCCAAGCACCTTCCCTGGGATTTCCATTACTAAAGCCAAGGAGCTACTGCAACAAACAGATAAAATATTAAAAACTTTTCCTGAAGTTAAGCATGTCTTCGGTAAAGTCGGTCGAGCCGATACCGCGACCGACCCTGCACCGTTATCAATGATTGAAACCACAATTAGTCTTAAACCTAAAGAGCAATGGCCAAACCCTGATAAAACTACCCAAGAGTTAATGTCAGAAATGGATCAAGCGATACACTTTCCTGGTGTCGCTAATGCTTGGACTATGCCCATTAAAACTCGTATTGATATGCTTTCTACCGGTATTAAAACTCCCGTTGGCATTAAAGTATCCGGCCCAGACTTGAATGAATTGCAACATTTATCCAAAGCCATTGAACAGGCAATGAAAACAATACCGGATACCTTATCAGCTTTCGGTGATCGTGCGGTTGGTGGTTATTATCTGGATTTTGATATAAATCGTGAGGAAGCGGCTCGTTATGGGCTAACCACGGGTGATGTACAAGATGTGATTCAAAGTGCCATTGGAGGCATGAATGTAACCGAAACAGTTGAAGGTTTAGAGCGTTACCCAGTCAACCTACGTTATCCGCGTGAACTACGCGATAATATGGAAAGCCTAAAACGCGTCTTGATTCCAACGCCCACCGGAGCACAAATTCCGCTCACCTTGGTTGCTAAACTTACATTAAGACGCGGACCACCAGCCATTAAAAGTGAAAATTCTCGTCCTAATGCGTGGATCTATGTTGATATAAAAACTTCTGATATAGGTGGCTTTGTCAGGCTAGCAAAAAAGACTTTGGCAGAACAAGTGAAAATCCCCAAAGGCTATACCATCAGTTGGTCAGGACAATTTGAATATATGGAAAGAGTCGCGCAGCGTTTACGTGTCGTCGTACCATTGACACTATTGCTAATCTTTTTATTACTGTATTTTACCTTTCGTAACCTAGTAGAACCGGTCATCGTCATGTTAACTATTCCTTTCGGTTTAATTGGTGGCATCTGGATGATTTACTGGTACGATTTTAATTTATCGGTGGCCGTTTATGTTGGCTTTATTGCTTTAGCGGGAACAGCCGCTGAAACTGGCGTGATGGTGCTAAACTTTATTGATATCGAAATTGCTCGGCTTAAGAAACAAAAACAAGCACCGTTAACAGTGCTGGAAATTAAAGCCTCTGTTGAAAACGCGACCGCTCAGCGTGTCCGTCCTGTAGCAATCACCGCCTTTACGACTATGCTTGGTCTATTACCCATTATGTGGGCAACAGGTGCAGGAGCCGATGTCACCCAACGCATTGCCGCTCCAGTTTTAGGAGGAATGGTAACCGTGTTAATTTTAAGTTTATTGGTTTTTCCTGTGATTTATAGCTTAGCGCTGCAACTTCAAGAGCAGAAATGCAGTTCCCCTAATACTTAGTCATACGCTATAGTAAAGATTCTTTGTGGAATGTAAAAATAGGATTGGGCATAAACATAATTAAGCTAAGTAAATTCAATCGTTATGTAATAAAACGAGGGAATATGGCAAAATCGAATATTTACGCATCCAACAAAGCAATCGGATCAACATTCGCATCTATTGCTAACGCTTCAACGCTACGCAACTTTCTTTCCATCACACTGGTACGCGTTGATTGTAAGTTTTCTAAAGACGTTGAGGCAGTATTGAGGTGTTTTTGCACTTTTTCCAATTGACCGGCATATTTCACAAACTCTGTTTTTACTTCCGCTAAAATATTCCAGACTTCACTGCTGCGCTTTTGTACGGCTAGCGTTCTAAAGCCCATATGCAGGCTATTTAGCAATGCGGATAAAGTTGTTGGGCCGGTAATGGTAATACGGTAACTGCGTTGTAATTTTTCGAACAATTGAGGATGACGTAAGACCTCGGCATAGAGACTTTCTACAGGTAAAAACATGATGGCGAAATCCGTGGTATTAGGCGGGTCGATATATTTAGTACTGATATCCTTGGCGAAACTCTCGATTGCTTTTAACAAAGTTTTTTCTGCTAAATCGATTTTAGGAATATCGCCTTCTTCTAAGGCTTGCGATAAAAGCTGATAGCTTTCTAATGGAAATTTAGAATCGATCGGCAACCAGACGGTTTTCTCATCCGATTTTCCTGGTAATTTAACGGCGTATTCTACGTTAGCCTGACTGCCCTTTTTGGTGGCAACATTAACATCATATTGTTCGGGCGCTAAAATTTGTTCCAGAATATTGCCTAGTTGGTACTCACCTAAAATTCCGCGTGTTTTGACATTGGATAAGACTTTTTTTAAATCACCCACTCCAACCGCTAGCGATTGCATTTCTCCTAAGCCTTTATGTACTTGCTCCAAACGATCACTGACTAATTTAAAGGACTCGCCAAGGCGTTTTTCTAAAGTTTCATGCAGTTTTTCATCAACTGTTTTGCGCATTTCATTGAGTTGCTGGTTATTATCCTGTCTAATTGACTGCAATTGCTTTTCGATCGTTTCGCGGATTTCATTAATGCTATTTTTAGCCAAAAGATTCGCATCTTGATGTTGCTTGGTTAAGTCAGCAAATTTTACGCGTAATTGTTCATCAAATTCTTTGATCGATTGGGTAAACCTTTGTTCAAATGATTTTAAACCTGTATTGAGCTCTTGACGGTTTTCCTTTGCGTCACTTTTAATGCTCACATCAAAATCATTGAGCCTTTCTAATGTCTTTTCTCTGAACTCATCTTGTTTTTTATTAAGTGACTCACTAGAGCTTTGAAAAGAATAGCTAACACTTTGTTTAAAGTCATTAGAGTTATTAATTAGCTTTTCTGACAATCCATTAAGTGCGCTTTTAAACGTATCTAGCTGACGGTTTTGTTCTCCACTATCTTCCGCAACCCGCTTTAATAAGGTATCTTGAAAACCCTTAAATAAATCATTCATTTCACGTCGATTATCGCTACTTACTTCACGCAATTCTTTACGTGAATCACTTAAACCTTCTTTTAAGGTTTCTTGGCTACGCTCAAGCAGTCGAGTCAATTCGACTTTGACTTGCTCGGCATTTGAACCGCCCAATTTATTCACTTTTTGTAACACAAAAAACTGCAACATCAGAACAATAAGTACAAGGAAAGTAACACTCGCTCCTAGCAAGGTAAAAGGGTCAGTCATTTTTATCTCTTTAATAAGTAAAAGTTTCCAGTAGGTATTTGAAACATATTGGCATCCTTCATATAGTGCCAAAAGTAGCTTACACTTTTAGTACTTATTTAAAAGCCCCTCTCACAAATACCTTCATGATTAATAGCAGTGAACTAAAACTTAAAGTGTAAACTGAGAAATGAAAGGTGCCAACATTGGGCTCAGCTACAAAGATTGTCAGTACTATGGCCGTAGTTTAAGATATTAAGGTGTGCGGGCTCACACAAAGTTCCGGTTCGCTTAAGAGTCTACTCCTGACCCAATTCCCACCAAGGCGTTTCTTCTTTAGGTAGATCCCTCGGTGTATTAACTCCGTTAGTAAGAGCCTTAGATTGACCATCAATCATTTCATTCATTTTACGTTGAGCTGCATCAATCGTTGACTTTACATCATTTACATTTTTATCAATCACTGCGTCAACTGGATTTTGGCGAACCGTTTTTGCCTCTCTTCTATTATCGTATTGATCATCACTACGATGCTCATAACGATCTCGTTCACTCCCATTTCTCTCCTTATTTTTATCAGAGTACCTCCCTTTTTCCTCTCTCATTTCTTTACGGTATTCATCATCGTGATCGCGTTTTTTATCTCGCCTCTCCTCATATCGATCATTATTTCTATCTCTGTCATATTCACGACGATACTTATCTGAGTGCTTACCTTTTTTATGTTTAGAGTGTTTTTTCTTTTTATCTTTATGCTTTTTTTCCTTTAACTCATGCCTTTCCTCTGCTCGCTCTTTCCCTTTTTTACTATATTCACCAGATTGCCGGTTACTGTTTTTCCAGCGTGTATCTGAGACAGTTCCTTTTCCTTCAGGTTTATCGGCAAATGCTAACGCTGAAAAGACAAACGAAAGCGCCGTTACTGGAATTAATAAATATTTAATTTTCATCATTATATTTTTTATTATGGAAAATCCCACACCACTTGGAAAAATGTGCAGTTTTTAGTTAATACTCTTTTTTGTACTCGTCATCCTATGCTTTTAGCAGGAATCTAGGCAGGGCTTAATTAATTGGGGTAACCAGAACTGTATCTTATGCTATTACCAAAGGTATTCAAGTAATTTAAGGGCTAAACACCTTTCGTAAGTAACGGGCAACGCCTGTTTTATAAAATAGAATAAAACCTTTGTCTGGATTCATTTGTTTTTTGCACTGCATTTAGGCCTGAAAATAGCGATAGATATTGATATACTTTGCATTCAACCCCTAGCATGCTTTAGGGCTACATACCCCCTTATACTTTCAGTTCTGTCGACTTAAGTTCTCTCTTGCTGGAGAGGGTTGGGTGAGGAGATTAATCATGCATTTACAATCCCCGCACCAGCCTTCTACCTCTGGAGAAAGCGCTTATTCTTAGGCCAACAGCATTAACTTATACTCTTACTTTTCAAGGTCTCTATTATGTGTGGAATCTGTGGCTGCGGTCAAAATAACTCTGAACATACCCATCAACATAATCACCAGCATACGCATGGAGAAACAGAGCGCTTAGTTAAGGTAGAACAGGACTTATTAAGTAAAAATAACCGTTATGCTGGGAAAAATAGACAGTATTTTCAACAGCATGGTATTTTTACTTTAAATTTTGTCTCCAGCCCTGGATCTGGGAAAACCACACTCTTAGTTGAAACAATAAAAAAACTTCAACAACAGTTCCCTATTGCAGTCATCGAAGGTGATCAGCAAACTACGCACGACGCAGATCGTATAAGAGCCACTGGCGCGTCAGCATTACAAATCAATACTGGTAAAGCCTGTCATTTAGATGCTCACAGTATTGGTCATGCGGTGATGGATTTAAAGGTGGTAGACTCTAGCTTTCTAGCCATTGAAAATGTAGGTAATTTAGTCTGCCCATCAGGGTTTGATCTTGGTGAAGCGCACAAAGTGGTAGTGCTTTCAGTTACTGAAGGTGATGACAAACCTTTAAAATATTCGGATATGTTTCATGCCGCTGATTTAATGATTATTAATAAAATCGATTTATTGCCTTATGTCGACTTCGATGTAGAGCGCTGCATTAATTATGCAAAACAAGTTAATCCCAATATCGAAATCTTACAAATTTCCGCCACTAAAGGCGATAGTTTCGACACTTGGGTTGATTGGTTAAGCATGCATATACTTGCACAGCAGCAAGTTATGGAACAGGCATAAATTAACCTTACCTATAAGGATGTCAACTCAAGTCTAAAAACCTTCTCCATCAGGAGAAGGCGCTATCAGTCTTCCCAAGCGGTAAAGCCTTATAACGCTCCCGCTTCAACTAATAATTCATAAATATTCTCTGCCATCAGTCGATAACCCTGATCATTGGGATGAATCGTATCTGATTTCAAAGCATTATCACTTAATATATGCGGCAAGCTTTCTAGGTCAACGGGGACTTTGTATTCTTCTGCAACTTGCTGATAAATTTCCGAGCTACTAAGTAGAAAAAGATTAAATTTAGGTACGCCCAGCATCACAACTTTAATGTTACGTTGCTGAGCTTCATTAATCATTTGCTTTAAGTTATCGCTAGTTTGTTGCTGTGGGATTTTTCTCAGCATATCATTGCCGCCATGTATAAGAACCAGCAATTCAGGTTGATGCTTATCAAGTAACGTTGGAAGCCGGCTCAGTCCATTGCTACTTATCTCCCCAGAGATTCCAGCATTGATCACTGTATGAGCACTCAAGGTACTTAAAACACTGGGATAATTAGCTCCTTTTGATGCGCCAGCCCCATAAGTAAGGCTATCACCAAAAGCGAGAATAATAGCCTCTTGAGAAAGCTTGTTAAACACAGGCTCTGGCTTATTATCACAAGCAGAGATAAACAAAGTGAGCACCAATAACAATACTTTTTTCATAGGATGAAGTTAGTTAATAAGAATAAATGGAATTTTACATTTACTAGAAAGGCTGTAACTTCGCATTATTAAAAAAGAGTACAGACAGTTTCAGTTTGTCATTCCTGCATGCTGTCAGCAGGAATCTATTGTTGAGCATAGATTCCCGATAAAAAGACCTCGGGAATGATGGTACTCTATAAGCATTTTCCCGTGAATAATGAGAGGTTACGAAAAGCTCTACTCATTACAAGACTTGCGGCGATAATCTCGATACTCAGGATCCCAGAAATTCCCCTTAATATTTACTTGTAAATCTTGCTCAGAAATCACCTCAGCAACACCATCTTTCATAGCTTGCAAACCGACAGCTAAAGCAATAGAGAGACTGACCTCTCTTATTTGGCTTAAAGCTGGTAATAAAGTATCGCCTGTTCCATTAACTATAGGCGAACTTTTTGCCAAAGCGTCACTGGCAGCCATAAACATATTTTCGGTCACATGCTTTGCATGGCTGGCAATAACGCCTAAACCGACACCAGGAAAAATATAACTATTGTTACATTGAGCGATAACATATCGTACTCCTTCAAATTCAACGGGATCAAAAGGGCTGCCGGTTGCGACAATAGCATTACCGTCAGTCCAACGTATAACATCTTCAGGAAAAGCTTCGACATGCGAGGTTGGATTCGATAGCGGCAATACAATAGGCTTTCCACAATTGGCATACATCGATTTAATAACCGCCTCTGTCATTAAACCTGCTTGCCCAGAAACACCAATTAATATAGTTGGCTTACTCTCACGCACTAGATCTAACAAACCTACCGTTTCACTATCACTCCTCCAACCAGCTACTTCATGAGGATTACGAGCAAATTTACGCTGGAAATCGAGCAAATGATCCATGTCTGAAGTTAATAAACCCTGATGGGTAAATAGGTAAATTCGACTTAGCGCTTGCTCTTCGGTTAAACCATCTTTTACCATATGCGCGACAATCTGCGTGGCAATACCACAACCCGCAGAACCACCACCAATAAAAACGATGCGATGATTTTTAAGGTCGCTACCATTAGCATGGCAAGCCGCAAGTAAGGTTCCTACCGTAACTGATGCTGTACCCTGAATATCATCATTAAAACAACGAATTTTCTGCGCATATTTTTTTAGTAATGGTGTGGCATGAGCCTGAGCAAAATCTTCAAATTGCACCAATACATCCGGCCAGCGAGTAGTAACCTGCTGAATAAAGTCATCGACAAAATTATAATAATCATCGCCAACAATCCGTTTATGCCGCCATCCCATATACATAGGATCATCTAATAATTCTTGATTATTGGTCCCCACATCTAAAGTAATAGGCAAAGTATACGCTGGGCTAATACCTCCACAACCCGAATAAATTGCCAACTTACCAATCGGTATCCCCATACCACCAATACCTTGGTCACCTAAACCAAGAATACGCTCGCTATCGGTCACGACTATAACTTTAACATTTCTTTTATCGGTATTTTTAAGCATCGCAGCGATCTTGTCGCGATCTGGGTACGAGACAAATAAGCCTCTTTTACGTCGATAAATTTGGGAAAATTGCTGACAAGCTAAACCCACCGTTGGGGTATAAATAATGGGCAGCATCTCTTCAAGGTGCTTAGTTAGCAAATTATAATAAAGCGTTTCGTTAGTATCTTGAATATTACGCAGAAAAATATGCTTATTAAGGTCATTGCGCAACTGTGAGTACTGGTGATACACCCGCCTCTCTTGCTCATCAATCGTCTCAATAGTCGCTGGTAACAAGCCATCCAGATCAAATTCTTGCCGTTCTTCTGCGCTAAAGGCAGAGCCTTTATTCAGTATTGCAGTCTCCAATAACACGGAATTTGCATAGGCGGTATATAAAGGACGTTTTTTAGTTATTGCCATCAGATTATAATTTTTATTATGGGGTGTTCGAATATAGTATTTAGTTAACGAGTAAAGTAACCCGTGTAGCGAAAACCTAATCGCGGTCATTCCTTAAGTTCTTTGTCGGAGTACCAGACAAGAGTAAATTACCATCAATTATATGATAAATTAGCTATAAACTTGAAACATAGATGCTGAAAGCCATAAAATAATAGTTTGTACTACCTTTCATCCATTACCCTAAAAATAACCACATATGACACAATCACAACCAGTAACGCCTTATTCTTTAATGGGCGGCGAACCCGCTATTTTAAGCTTAGTCGATCGATTTTATTTTTATATGGATACCTTGCCCGAAGCAAGTGAGGTTAGGTCTCTACATCAAACTGATTTATCATCTGCAAAAAGTAAACTATTCAAATTCTTATCTGGATGGCTAGGTGGCCCTGACTTATTTGCTCAAGAATACGGTCATCCTCGCCTTAAACAACGCCATTTTCCTTTCAAAGTCACAGAACAAGGCAGCAAGGAATGGATGTTATGCATGAATAAAGCATTATATGAAGTAGCCATGCCTGATGAATTAAGAAAAAACATCAAACAAGCACTACAAGACCTTGCGACACATATGATCAATACTGATTGATTAGGCTACTTTAGTGAGAGTTGACAGGTGGGCGGGGAATACTATGTAATGACCTACTTATATTTAGCTAAGTACCGTGGCATAATTACAAAACTTTTTTTGTAGGTTCGACTTTATTCGTACCTACGGGCATACCATTCAGCTAATGCATATTTTAAAGTGTTAGTTTAATTTTACGTAGGTACTTACTCTCTCTCTTCCCATTCATTAAAATAGACTCGGCAATCATCATGACACCTATATGTTTTATCGCCTGATACTATTAATGCCGTTCATATTCATAAGCCTATTTATGAATACTGCTGCTCAAGCTGATAATGGAAAAACCATTTCAGCACAGAAAACCTATAGCGCAATTGGTGAATTCACTGCTATTTATGCAGAAAAAGGACCACAACTTTCCTTAACTCAAGTCCAAAAGGCTTATGCTCAAGGACTATTTTCTACATTAAATACTCCTGTGTTAAGCCTTGGCAATGGTAACCCTGCTCATTGGATTACTTTTACAATAAATAATCCAGCACAAAATGACTTATTGCGCCGCCTAATTATTGAAAACTCTTGGCTAGATTTAATTGATCTCTATATTCTCAATAATGGGAAGTTAATTAATCAGCAGCAAGCAGGCGACCAATTTCCTTTCTCAGCACGCCCTATTCATCACCGTTTTTTTGCTTTTGATCATCACTACCCTTCAGGAAACAGTCAGATTTTCATTCGCATCGAAACACCAGACACTATGATAGTGTCCATATTTTTCGGTAGTCTTAATGACTCTGCCGCACGCGACGTATTCAACAGCTACAGCTATGGTCTACTCTATGGAATTATCATTGCCTTGCTGCTGTACAATTTAATATTGTATTTCAATATAGGAATTGAACGTTATCTGTATTACGTTATTTACCTTTCTATGTTCTTGGTTGGCAATATTGCCTATACAGGTCATGGGTTTTGGTTATTCTGGCCAGAAAGCCCTGGGTGGCAACAATGGCTAATCCCAGTATCTATAATGTTTTACTCCATCACTGGATTTATTTTTGCCCTATCTTTTTTGCAAACACGTAGTAAATTCCCACGTATTTTCTCGTTGATTACCTTTATTTGTATAACTTTATTTGTTATACAAAGCATTCTTATATTGCTTAGCATGCAAGCTGAAAGTATCACTTTCGCTGTCACTTTTGTTATATTTTTCTCAGTTTCCACCTTAAGCTTAGCTCTCTTGAGCCTACGCTCAGGTAAACGTGAAGTAAAATATTTCCTCATTGCTTCGATTGCCACACTTCTAGGCTCTTTTGTGACTGCTATGACTTCTTTGGGGGTAATTCCTTATTCGGCGCTCACATTTAGAGCTATAGAAATTGGTATCGCGATCGATATCATATTACTATCTATTGCTTTAGCTGAGCAATTTCGCCTATTACAACAAGAGAAGTTGCAAGCAGAAAAACTATCACGCATTGACCCATTAACTCAGCTATACAACCGGCGTGCATTTAATGAAGCTACAACTAGCATTTGGCATAATGCCGAACGCTACCAACAGAATTTATCCATGATGGTATTAGATATTGATCATTTTAAAGTTATTAATGATAAATATGGTCATGGAACAGGAGATCAAGCACTCAAATCCATAGCGAATACTTTAGACGAAATGGTGCGTGATGGTGATATTTTAGCTCGCTGGGGCGGTGAGGAATTTACTATATTATTGCCCGAAACCAACCTTATTCAAGCGCTCACTTTAGCAGAAAGACTGCGCGAAACTATTGCTAAATTGCGTATATTAGTAGACAAAACGGAATTAAGTTTTACTGTCAGTATCGGTGTAGCGCAAAAAGAAACAGAAATGAGTAGTATTGAAAACTTATTTAACCAAGCTGATATTTTTATGTATCAGGCTAAACAAGCAGGCCGCAATCAAGTTTATGGTATTTATTGATCTTATATATTTACCTGATTACCCATAAGCTTCCGCCATTTTAAAGTGTATATTAGAATACGAGGCTACTTTCAGACTCATTTCGTGTTGGAGAAGGCTCCCAGTTGTATGGCTCACAAACATCAGGCATGATCGTCAAAATAGAGACAAGTAGACTTAAGAGTTACATTAAACTGATTGCCTGCTAGATATAACCACTATCTAATACCGGCATTACCCAATAATGTATGCCAGAACCAGAAAAATCGTGTTTTAAGGCATAAATTAAGCTATTTAACTGCTCTGCCGGTATATACATTTGAAAACGAATTTGCCTTTGCGTTCCGACGACTTGTTCGGCTAAAGACATACGAGTGTGATCACTCACATGCGCATTAACCGTTAAACTACTAAAGCCATCCGCCGCCTCTATCGCCAACAAGCAATCGACCACCGCATCTTCTAATAAAGGCGGGACATTAATCGTTACTAAATATTCTTGATCGCTCATACGTCTTGCCCCTGTTTAGCTTCACCGAACATTTCATACAAAATGGGTAATAAAATTAGCGTTAAAAAGGTCGATGACACTAAACCACCAATCACCACAATCGCTAGCGGGCGTTGAATTTCTGAGCCCGGCCCCGTAGCAAATAACATTGGCAATAAACCAAATGCAGTTAAACTCGCTGTCATCAAGACAGGCCGTAATCGACGCTCAGAGCCAACGACTATCACTTCAGATAAAGCCATACCTGTGACGCGCAATTGATTAAAATAACTCAACAACACCACGCTATTCGGCACAGCAATACCCAATAAAGCAATAAAACCAATAGAAGCTGGCACGGACATATATTCCCCTGAAATCCACAAAGCAAAAACACCACCAATCATTGCCAAGGGAATATTAGAAAACACCAAGGTCGCCTGACGTACCGAACCAAAGGTAGTAAATAACAATAAAAAAATCAGCAATAAAGAAACGGGCACCACAATGGCTAGGTGTGCTGCTGCTCTCTGTTGATTTTCAAACTGCCCTCCCCATTGCACTAAATAGCCTGTCGGTAATTCAACTTGGGCCTGCACAGCTTGCCTGGCTTCATCGACAAAACCAACCAAATCACGTCCATCAACATTACTGCGCACGACCACAAAACGCTGACTTTGCTCACGCTTAATCGATACCATACCATCCACTTTTTCCAATTTAGCCACACTGGATAACGGCACTTGTCTACCATTAGGCAAAGCAATTAATAAACTTTCAAAGTTAGCACTATGGCTTTCACCACGTAAAATCAATGGCGTTCTACGCACACCTTCTTGCACTATGCCTAACCTCAAACCTTCCACTTGCGCGCGCAAAACCTGCTCTATTTGATCAATATCTAGCCCTAAACGACCTGCGGCTAAACGATTAATCGTTAATTGCAAATACTGCATGCCCTCATTTTGACTAGCAAACACATCCACTGACCCTGGAATAGACTTCAGAACGGTTTCTATTTCTGCTGCTTTGTGATTAAGTAAATCCAAATCAGTACCAAATAATTTCACCGCGACATCGCCTCGAGAACCCGTCAACATTTCCGACACACGCATTTCAATCGGCTGAATAAACCCAAAAGCAATACCAGGTGTACCGGCCATGACTTTACGAATTTCCTCAATCAATTCTTCTTTTGTTTCCATGCGCCAAGTTTCCTTAGGCCGCAACTCTAAAAATGTATCGGTTTCATTCAAACTCATCGGATCCAATCCAATCTCGTCCGAGCCAACACGCGCAATAATATTTTTCACTTCAGGTACATGTTTTAAAATATTTTTCTGCACTTGCAAATCTAAGGCTACCGAATCTTCTAGTGTGATTGACGGTAGCTTCTCAATTTGTATGACAATATCACCTTCATCCATGGTTGGCATAAAGGTGCTACCAATTTGCATAAACACCCCAACCGTGACGACCAACATAACAACAGCAGTCATAAATACTTTATTACGATTATGAATACTCCAATGCAAGGTTGGCATATATAATCGATGCATTTGGCGAGCTAACCACGGCTCCTCTATAGCACCCATTTTTAATAAATAAGAAGCAAATACCGGAATCACTGTCAGTGATAAAATTAACGCGCCAGCCAAAGCAAAGACAATAGTTAAGGCTACAGGCGAAAATAACTTTCCTTCCAAACCTTGTAAAGCAAGTAACGGTAAAAATACGATAATAATAATCAAAGTACCTGAAACTACTGGTACAGCGACTTCACGCGTAGCACGGTAAATAATATGCAATCGCGGCAAACGCTGTGATTTTTGGCCTTGTGAAAATTGCGTTAAAACATTTTCTACGACCACCACCGCCGCATCGACCAGCATACCAATGGCAATGGTTAAACCACCTAAACTCATTAAATTAGCCGACATGCCCGTGATGCGCATCATAATAAAGGTAAACAAAGCTGCTAATGGTAAAATCAAGGCAACCACTAATGAAGCGCGCAAATTACCTAAAAATAGCACCAATAACACCACCACAAAACCGATAGCTTGTAATAAAGCCTTGTTCACCGATGACAAGGCAGAATCCACCAAACGGCCACGATCATAAAACACGTCAAGGCGAACGCCATCAGGCAAACTCTCACTTAATTCATCTAATTTGGCTTGTACATTTGCTACCGTTTTCCCAGCATTCGCACCACGCAAACTCAATACCAAACCTTCAACCACTTCGCCAACACCATTACGGCTGACCGCACCATAACGCGTCAATGCGCCAATTTCCACGCGTGCCACATCACTGACTAAAATAGGCACACCATTATTATTACCGACCACAATAGATGCGACATCCGCTAAGTTTTTAATGCGTCCTTCGGAGCGCACTAATAAAGCCTCTTCCCCCTCATTCAAGCGTCCTGCACCATCATTACGATTATTGGCTTGCAAGGCATTAACTAATTGCGCGATACTAATATTACGCGCACTCATTAATGAATTATCAGGCACCACAACAAAAGAGCGTGCCAAACCGCCTAAGGCATTCACATCAGCCACACCGCTAACAGTACGCAGTGCTGGGCGAATTACCCAATCCAATAAATCGCGGCGCTCCATTAAAGTGAGATCCCCCCCTTCAATGGTAAACATAAACATTTCACCTAAAGGCGTGGTCATCGGGGCAATTCCACCTTCAACACCCTCTGGTAAATTAGCCCATGCTGTACTTAATCGTTCAGCAATTTGCTGGCGCGCCCAAAAAATATCGGTACCGTCTTCAAAATCAATCGTAATATCCGTTAAAGAATATTTAGCAACCGAACGCAACATAGTTTGATGAGGAATACCCAGCAATTCGACCTCAATCGGCGCGGTGATTCTCGCTTCGACCTCTTCCGGTGGCATACCCGCCATTTTGACAATGATTTTTACCTGTGTTGGTGATACATCAGGAAAAGCATCAATCGGAATTTGTTTAAAGGCCGAATAGCCACCCCCAATTAACAATAAGGTGACCAGCATCATTAACAGTCGTTGGGTTAAGGCAAAACGAATTAAAGCAGCCATTACTCATCACCGCCCAAGCCAAGTAAGTTTGCTTTTAATGCCACCGCACCTTTAACTGCAACTTCACTGCGAGAATTTAAATCACCACTAATAATGCTGTCATTCGCCTCTCTACCGACCACTTGAACGGGCTGAGCAGTAAAGCCATTATTAGTACGAATAAATAAATAAGTTACACCTGACGATTGAGCGACAGCAGAATTAGGCACTTTAAATAGCGATTTTTCGCTATTTTGGCTGATTTTGACATTGACCGTTTGCCCCAAACGAACATTACCTTGTGTATCGGTAATTTCAGCTCTAACTAAAACCGTTTGATTCTGCACGTCCACATTTCTACCTAATAAGAAAATACGTGCCGTTGTGCCTAAGCCTTCAATGACAACTTGATCACCAAGTCGCACTTGAGAAATATGTTGTTGCGGCACACTAATATCCAGCCACAGCGTATCAAGATTAGCGACTCGAAATAAAGGAGCCAAAGCATCAACGCGTTCACCCGCCATTATATTACGCTCTAATATAATGCCAGAAATCGGCGCAACCACGTTTAATTGACTACTTAATTTACGTGTTTTTTCCAATGCGTTAATATCTTTTTCAGACACGCCTGAAATCTCTAATAACTGACGTGTTTCATTAAAATGCGCCATAAAAACGTTGTAGCTGGTTTTAGTTTTTAACCAACGGCGGTCCGCAATAACGCCTTCTTTATAGAGTTGTTGATCGCGCACATAATCCGCTTTTGCTAATTGCAAATCATTAATAGAACTCAAATGGTGCTGCTGTAAAGTTAGCCATTCAGCACTTTTTACCGTTGCCAAAACTTGACCTTTGACAACTTCATCACCTATGCTTGCCTTAATTTGGCTAACTAAGCCTGCGTAAGACGTACTAACAAAATATTCATTAGCCGGTGGAATAGACACTTTTGCCGGTGCATCCAATAAAGGCACAGATTTAATGGGCAGTAATTTGCCCAGTTTAATCCCTAAATTTTCAACCTGTACCTCTGATATTTTTATTTGCTGTTCTGCTAATAAGGATGCACTAAAAAAACAAATGACTAAAACTACAAATACTCTCATGGCATAACTCCTACAGCTTGATTATAAAAGGCAATATTACGCTGTAAACGTATGCCGCTTTCTTGTGCGTTTTTAATCGACCTATGCGCTTGTGCTTGAACTCTTAAAAAGTCCGTCAAATTGATCTCACCCGCTTTAAAACTCATATCCGCCATTTTTAAATGCTCTTGCGCATTCGCTTGCATTTGCTGAGTAATTTCAAATTGAGCTAACTCCACTTCCAACTCATGCTCTGCTTCATGTAACTGGGCTAATAAAGCTCGGTATGCATGCATTCTTTCTGTTTCTGCAGCCACATACTCACGATTAGCTACGGCAATTTTCGGTGCCAAAAAGGCACTGCCACCAAAAGGCACATTAACTGCAAATGCAATACTATTAATTGAACTATCAGTACGCGAGCCTCTTTCAGTTACACCGCCAATAGATACCGTGGTTTGTCCTGACCCCTGTGTTTTAATCCACTCCACTTGAGATTTTTTCTCAGCAATCAAGGCATTAATCGCAGCCAGCGCAGGGTGTGCTTCATTAATACCCGTCTCAATACTTTTCACTTCACTAATCTGCTCAGGCATTTTATGCGTCTGAGTCAAAAAATAATAACGCTTACGCGCATGCATGACTGCCGCTTCTTGATGAATTAGCTCCACTTTTTTCTGTAAGGATTCACTTTGCGCTAATAAAAAATCTGAGCGAGGCAAATCTCCCAATTCAACGCGGCGTTGCACAGTTTTCATTAACTGTTCAGCCAAAGAAAACTCTTTTTTCGCCAATTCATGGCGTAAATCTTCCAACTTCAACGACCACAATGCCTCACGCACCAAACCGGAGACTTTTAATTTAATAGATTTAACTTGATGCTCTGCACTTTGACCTGCTTGTTCAGCTAACTGCAAACCAGCATCACGCTGCCCCCAGTTCCATACGGGCACTTGAAGCGTGCCATCAAACTCATAAGCACCTAAATCAGAACCAGCAAAATCATCTTTATAATAAGCCTGTATTTGAGGCGCACCAGAAATCCAGCTACTCCCTCGCTCTTGTAAAGCATCAGTTTCTTGGTGCATAGCGGCAATCAAAGCATAATCGGGATATTTTTCTAAAGTTTGATTAACTAAATCAGACAAGCTTAATTGAGCATCAAGAGCAATCAAATCCACATGATCAACAATATGCTCCTCTTCAGACCGAGCTATAGAAAGGCCAACTAGGCAACTCCATAACACGACATAAATAAATGATTTAACAGGCATTTTTGTTCCTAATAAAAAGAAAATAATGGTAGTGTTTTTGCATAAATAATCACTATTAAAAAAATCAGGCTATAGGCACTAACCATAATAGAAAATACAATACAAAAGAAAAAATCAGCAACGGGTAACTGTTTAGGAATGAAAACTTAATAATAGGTGAATATAGGAGGAGGAACGAAGCGCATCATTGGCAATCGTATCAGACACATGGGTATTATTGAATTTTGAATCCCTTAGCTACAATAAAGCTAAGTTGAACAAGGTGTGCAACACCTTAAAGAGAACTAAATTACTGGGGGTGCGCGAGGCGCAATAGCAGATAAACTAATGGAGGACTTAACAATAAAAATAGGGGATGAAAAACCTATTAATTTATTAATAACAAAAAAACGAATAAACTGAGCTTTCGTATCGATAAAAATAGCGCTTAATAGTTCGCCATCTAACAACAGCTTCTTTTGCGTAATAGCTGCCTGCATATCAATAGCCGTACCGATATGCTCACTATTCGTAAATGATAAAGCGTCGCCTGTATCGTACCAAACGCGGCTAATTTCATCAATATGAATACCGTTATCATTGCTATCAATCGCCTGCACATGCGCATGCACCAAAGGCGAAAAGCCTTGCAACACGAGCAAAAGCAATATAATAAAACGACGATATAATAAATTCATAGCGGCATAGTAGGTTAAATTAATGATTTTGTAAACTACTGTATGACTTAGCATCACTGCCTAGACAGCTAGGAGGTACCTTTATATAGCTTACGAAATCAAAAAAACTACCGTACTAAGAAATGTAGCTTTAGGATGATTACACCCAATGCCTTTTCGTTTATAACGATGGGCTTAAGCTTTGTCCTTATCTTTGTCTTTACCCTTAATTTCTTTGACGATCTTAACTCCCTTCATGCGTTGCGCGTAGACAATATCTAGTTCTTGCTTTAACTCTTCACTTTGCCCGCCCGCTCCACATACCTCGAAATCTTTTTGTAACTTTCTTTCCTTTTCTTTTAATTTTTTTAATATCCTTTTTATATCACCCACATGCCTTTCTTTTTCACGTTGATCTGCATCAAAAAAATCTTGTAACTTTTTTAGTAATTTTTTCTTGCCCACGATGATTCTCCTATTAACTTATTAATTATCAGACTGCATCACTTTCATTAACTCACCATCATCTAACACTAATTCGCGTTCTGACTCTGTTGTTTTTTGCTGCTGTATGATAAATACAGTTTCTGCCATATCTACTAAATGCTTTTTTATTTCATACATATACGAACTATCGTTAATTAATGAAGTGCCCTCTTCAGGCTTAATTTTATGCTCTCTAATTAAAGCGTCAATACTCGCATTCATTTGCAGATCTTGTTCTTTTAGTTTTACTTTGAATACATCAAATGACAATAAACCTATCTCCTCGCCCTCTGTCTCAGCCTGAATACGAAATAACTCTAACTGCCTTAATAAATCAGCAATTTGATAACGAATTTTTTCATATTCCTCTTTAACAAAATGATTAGAGGAAAATCGCATTTTCAATAAGTTTTTTTGTAAATGCTTAGTATCTTTGATTGCTTCAACAATATGCCTGCTCGCTTCACGCAACCAGTATAAACTCCCCGATTGCAACATTTCCCAAGTAAAACTCGCTTGACTAATATAAGCGATAATAGCGCTATAAATCCCTTTCACACTACGTTCGTAGGCCGCATCGACATCATAAGCTGTAATTTTTCTACTTTGTACAACAAGTTGCTGTAAATCCTGTTCAGAAAATACACTACTAGGAGACAGCCCAATTGTTTTTAAAATAATATGACTGGCATGTTGATACAAACGTACTGTTTCTTGCCGTACCGCCAAAACTAAAGTATCAGGGAATGCCATTGCCGAATCATTAAGGTATTTAGGCTGATCAACTTTAGTGCTTTCTCCTTTCAATACTCTTTCTAAGAAAGTCACCATGCGACCAATAAAGGGCAACATAATAACCACACCAACCAAATTAAACAGTGTATGAAAAATAGCCAGTTTAAGCGTGTAATCACTTGCACCTATATTTACCGCTTCTGCGATTAAATCAACAAAATGAATAAACTGATTTATCATCAGTAAAGCAATGACCCCAGTAATAACATTAAATAATAAATGTGCACCTGCTAAACGCTTGCCTTCTACACTAGCGCTCATAGCTCCAATAATCGCAGTAATCGTTGTCCCAACATTAGAGCCAATTGCCAATGCTAAAGCATTTTCATAAGTAATTTGTTGCACCGATAAAGCGGTAATAATTAATACCATCGTCGCATGACTAGATTGCATAACAACCGTTGCCGCAATACCAATTAAGGTAAAAATCAGTAATCCTTTTATACCAGTGAGAGCATATTGTGCTAAATCAATGGTTTCTCGGAAGGTTTCAAAACCTTCCTTCATATAGGAGATACCTAAAAATAAAAAGCCCATACCCGCTAAAATAGCCCCTAACCCTTTTAAAACTTTACTCTTTTGAAATACCAACAAGATACCCAGCACCAGCATAGGCATTGCGTAAGCAGCAATATTCACCTTTAAACCAAAGCCAGCAATTAACCACGCGCCAGTAGTCGTTCCTAAATTAGCACCAAAAATAATGCCAATGCCGGCCGCTAAATCTAATATTCCAACACTTAAAAATGAAATAGTGATGACAGTAACCAAAGAACTGGATTGCATCAATGTGGTAGAAATGGCACCAAAACTTAGGCTTTTCCATAATTTATCAGTACTGACACGTAAAATATTTTCTAAAGTACCACCCGTAAAAGATTGAAAACCTTGCTCTAAAGACAGCATGCCGAAAAGAAAAATCGCCACACCCGCGGCAATTTGATTAAAATCGGGGCTTAACCACAAAGCATACGCTAACAATATGAAAATTGTGGGTAACAGTATTTTTTTTAACATTATTATCAGACCATTCACAAGCTAAGGGGTTTATGAGCTCATTATAAGCTATAATTTGCAGCTTATTTGCGTTTAGAAAAAACATCCATGTTGACAGAATTTAAAACGATTGGCATTTTAGGGAAATCCAGCGACTCAAGTATTGCCGAGACCTTAAACGAACTCTACCAATTTCTAAAGCCGCATTACCAAATTATTATTGATTCTATTAGCGCCCCCTTAGTCCCTGATTTTTCTGGAAACACTGTCCCTGCAGAAAAACTAGCTCAGCATTGTGATGTACTCATTGCTATGGGTGGAGATGGGACTTTTTTATCAGCAGCCCGTATTGCTGCAGGTAATAATATTCCACTTATCGGTGTTAATCTTGGGCGCGTGGGCTTTCTGGTAGATATTTCACCCGACGAGCTGCTCAGTAAATTAAACGATATATTGCAAGGCCGGTTTCGTAAAGAAAAACGCTATTTATTACGTACTAAAATCATCCGAGATAATCAAATTATCCACGAAGAGACAGCAGTCAATGAAGTTGTTATCCATCGCTGGGTTACACCGAGCATGATTGAATTGCAAACTACGATTGATGGCGTTTACCTTAATACGCAGCGTTCAGACGGTTTAATCATCTCAACACCTACTGGGTCAACTGCTTATGCGCTCTCTGCAGGTGGACCTATTATTCATCCTTCATTAAATGCTTTATTATTAGTGCCACTCAACCCCCACACTTTATCTAATCGCCCTATTGTGATTGATGATAACTCTGAAATAGAAATCAATTTCATCAAAACCAACGAAATTAATGCCCAAGTCACTTGCGATCATATAGCCATTCCTGATGTATTAATCAGTGATACAATTCTGATTAAAAAGGACCCTAATCCGATTACCTTACTGCATCCGGAAAATCATGATTTTTTCCACACCTTACGTGACAAACTCAGCTGGAGCAGTGGCTACCCAACTTAATTATGCTACAAAACCTTAATATTATTGATCTTGCCATCGTTGAGTCCTTAGACCTCAATTTAGAAAAAGGCCTCTCTGTACTCACCGGTGAAACAGGCGCAGGTAAATCTATTTTACTCACCGCCTTAGGGCTTGCTTTAGGTGAAAGAGCAGATGCAAGCTATGTACGCCCAGGTAGTCAGCGTGCCGAAATCAATTTAAGCTTTGATTTAAGTGATGCGCCCGCCGCACAAGTATGGCTAGAAGAAAATGAATTAGATGCTGATAGTCAATGCTTAATTCGTCGCACTATTCGTCAAGATGGTCGTTCAAAAGCCTATATCAATGGTCGCCCAACGACGCTGCAAGCATTAAAGTTACTTAGCTCACAATTAGTTGAAATTCACGGTCAACATGCACACCTGACCTTATTAGAAAGTGATGAGCAACGAGAATTACTCGATAACTATGCACAAAATACCAGCTTACTTGCGGAAACTAATCAAGCCTATTTGCAATGGCGCGCTAATTATTATGAATTAGAAGCATTAATTAAGTCATCAACAGATCAAAGTAATCAGGAAGATTTATTACGTTATCAACTTAATGAATTGGAGCAGCTGGATTTAGTTAATTATGATTATGCCGCACTTTCTGCAGAACATACTAAACTGGCCAATTTAGAGCAAATTTTAAAGGTTGGTCAAACTCAACTAGAACTGCTTTCGGAAAATGAACAACAATCGGCTAATGATTTAGTTAACCAGAGCATCAGCGCTTTAACGGGACTAAGCTCATTAGCAGGTGAATTTGATGAACCGAATAAGCTATTAATTGAAGCGCAAATACAAATAAGTGAAGCCACGCAACAACTACGTCGTTTTCTTGAATCCCAAGAAATTGACCCACAACGTATGCAAGAATTAGATAATCAAATTAGTATTATCCAAAACCTGTCACGTAAACATCATGTCAGCCCAGACGAGCTGCCTCAAGTTGCCGAAAAATTAAGCCAAGACTTAGAAAACTTAAGCAATAGCACTGAGCGCATAGATGAATTAACCAGCTTTGTTCAGCAAAACCAGCAACAGTATTTTTCCCTAGCGAAAACACTAAGTCAAAAACGCATAATAAGCGCAGAAAAACTATCCGCACTTATTTCTACGATGATTCAAGAACTGGGCATGCCGCAGGGAGAATTTAGCATTAACGTATCACCTCTGGCGATTGAGCAACCTAAAATCAATGGTTCTGACAAAATAGAATTTTTAGTCAGTGCCAATAAAGGATTACCTCTACGCCCTTTAGCTAAAGTAGCTTCAGGCGGTGAGCTATCGCGTATAAGTTTAGCTATTCAAGTCACGACTAGTCACGATAAAAATGCAGCTACAATGATATTTGATGAAGTAGATTCAGGTATCGGTGGCGGTATTGCAGAAATTGTTGGGCAGAAATTACGTACTTTAGGTAATAAGGCGCAAGTCTTATGCGTTACCCATCTACCACAAGTTGCGGCACAAGCACATCAACACTTATTTGTTTATAAAAGCAGCGATGAGGCTATGACAACCTCACAAGTTAAAACCTTATCAACTGAACAACGAATAGAAGAAACAGCACGCATGCTAGGTGGAGTGAATATAACAAAATCGACAGTAGTTCATGCTAAAGAAATGTTGCTGAGTGGACAGGAAAAACCATAATTAGAAATCTAGAATATCTGCTTTCATTTTCTTCACCTCATTAACTCTTCTGAAAGCAGGAGAAAAAATAATTAGCTCGTTAGAAATTCAACCCTTCTTGAGTCACTTTTCATGTTTTTGCGTAACATCACTATATAACACAATTCAAACTGAAAGTAGATTAAACACACCACTCATTGACTAATATTTAAGCTCTTTTACAACCTAAGTTTCAGCCCCTAATAAGTCCTCAGAAAATATAGCAACTTGATTCTTACCCAAATCCTTTGCTTTATACATTGCTAAATCAGCATAATGAATAAAGCTATCAATATCCTCACCTTGCTCTTGTAGTATCTGCTGTGTCATACAGAACATGCCAATGCTGGCACTAATTGAAACTTGTTGCTGGCTAAATACCCACTGCAATGACTCGACTGCCTTGCAAACTCTTTCAGCAAAAATCAAACCATTTCTAGAGTTTGGCTGAGAAAATAACACGACAAATTCTTCACCACCAAAACGTGCAATAACGTCTGTATCACGCATTTCTCTTTTTAAGGCGTTAGCCACATCGACTAAAACTTGATCACCACAATTATGACCGTACTTATCATTGATTACCTTAAAAGAATCTAAATCTATCAGCAATATACATAGTGCCTCTCCATTACGCGCTGCCCTAGCAACGGACTGCGTTACTTGCGTATAAAAAAAACGCCGATTATATAAGCCCGTTAAACTATCTTTCATCGATAAACTTTCGTAACGTCTTTTAAGCTCACTTGCCTCGTCTAATGCATTCTCTAAATGCTTTGTTTTTTGCGCAATATGCAATTCCATTTTCTTTAATAAACGGAAATTACTGATTAATTGCCCAAGCATATTTTTATAAATTGCTAATAGGCGAATATGCCAATCAGAAAAATAATGCGCTTCAGGGTGGGAGATATTTAGCACCCCAAATAATTCACCTAAAGCCATAACTGGTACACTAATAATAGAGCCAGGGGCAAATGCCTTATTCGCGGAAGCAAAGCGCTCATCATTATGGCAATCAGGGCAATTTTGTAGTTCGCCCAGTTGTGCAGCTAAACCAATAATCCCTTCACCAATTTTGAAGGTTACTGGGCTATGTGCCCCATGCTCACCACTTGATGCTTCGCCAGCACTAAGGCCCGTTAAATTAACCAGACAATCATCTTTAGTTTTAATAAAAAAAGAGCAGCGCTCCATATCTTGGTTACTAATTAAGATATTCAGTGCATTTAACACCAGATCTTTTTCACTAGTATTATGCTGATGGTTCTCTATTTCAGATAAACTTCTGACTACTGATAATGAATTCAACAAATCAACAAGTATATCTTGAAAATCGAACATATCGACCTCGCCTACATCCTTAAATCCCATAGATTTATTTACCTGTCATCGTTTTTACTAATGCGTTCAAATCATCCATTTTTTCAGATATCTCTACTTTAATATTTAATATTTCTGGTTCTTTTATCGATAAAGTTTGCATTAAAGCAAAACCTTCACTAGGTATACTTTCTTTATCATGACGTATCATTCTTACCAAGACATTAGCCAACTTCAATAAGCTAATCATAGGTAAAACCTCACCTTGGTAGCCGGTATCCATATAATGCTTCACCACCTGTTGAAAGACATCAGGTAATTTCCAGCGCTCTAATAAATAGCCTCCCACCTCATATTGATCAATCATATGATACTGCGCCATCAGCCCACCTAAAGTAAGCTCACCTTTTTTCTCTAACAGTAATAATTGTTCCATCTGCTCAGGGTATACATGTACTGCGGCTAATAACCCAATATGCAACAAAATACCAGAGGTATATGCTAGTGATGGGTCTAAAGATTTTTGCTTTATGAGCACAGCTAATTTTTGAGCACTGACAGCCGTTAATAAAGTATTAAGCCAAAACCGTTCTGGCTCAAAATGACTACACTGACTACTATCCAACGCAGTACCAAGCAAAATACTTAAACTGAGACTTTTAACCAACTTCAAGCCCAAAACATTAATAATAGCGACTTTTAAGTTAGTAACTGTACCGGGGTAACCAAAATAAGCAGAATTTGCCAAGCCTAACAATCGCCCAACAAGAATAGGCGATGTTAATAACAAATCAACCAGTTTTTCTAACTCAATATCAGGGTCATTAAGCGCTGTTAAAATACGCGCGCTCTCCTCAGGTAAAGGCGGTAAATTCTTTAATTTAGAAATTTCCAACTGCATGAGTTGAGTAGATGACATAACTCTTTTATCCTAATTTTAATGATGCTTAGGTCATTATACACTCTGAACTTAGCGATCTGTCAGCGAGGTAATTTTTAAAGTAACTCTAAGTTGCCGGTATATTTCTGCAGGCACAGCATCTTGGAAAACCAATAAACTACGGCGTTTCTTATTAATCTGTACATGTAAAATAATAAGCCATTCATTGATCACGCTAGAGCCTAAAATTTGTACCTCTACGAAATCAGCTTTATCCAATAACTGCCAAGAAAATTCAGCGCTATGTTTTAAAATAAAGAGATAAAACTCTTGCTTATAACGATATAACTGAAAATACAAACTACCGAAGATCAAGGATATAAACAACAACTTCAATCCAAAGAAAAGAGACAGCATCAATACACTAAGTATAGCTAAACTATGCGTAAGTATAATAAAAATAAGCAAATAACGTGATTGCTTAACTTCAACCCATAAAGGTGCTTCGGATTTTGCCGACAAGTTGCTTTAATCCTTCCGTCTCTGGCGTGACATTAGCAAAAAAATAAGCCAATAAAGCATCATCTTCTAAAGCTAATAATTCCAAAAATAAATGCTGTTCAGAGCTAGCTGCCGTTATATAACTACCTTCAAGATAACGACACAAAACCGCATCCAACTCTTTAGCACCGCGCCGACATTGCCAGCGCAGGCGTTTTAACTCTAAATTCAACGCCTAACCTTCCTGCCTGACTAATAACATTTTCTTAACTTCAGCAATAGCTTTTGCGGGATTTAAGCCTTTTGGGCAAGTATCAGTACAATTCATAATCGTGTGACAGCGATACAGTTTAAACGGATCTTCTAATTCATCTAGGCGCTCACCTGTGTTTTCATCACGACTATCATTAATCCAGCGATACGCTTGCAATAATACTGCCGGTCCTAAATAGCGTTCACTATTCCACCAATAACTCGGGCAGCTAGTCGAGCAACACGCACATAACACGCATTCATACAGTCCATCTAATTGTTTGCGTTCTTCAACACCCTGCAAGCGTTCACTATCGGCTGGCGCAGGGGTTTGCGTTTTTATCCACGGTTTAATCGATGAATATTGCGCATAAAAATGCGTCATATCGGCTACTAAATCCTTCACGACATCCATATGCGGCAGTGGGAAAATTTTCACCGTACCTTTAATGTCAGAAATCGGCTTAATACACGCCAAGGTATTTTTACCATTAACATTCATCGAACAAGAACCACATACGCCCTCACGGCAAGAGCGCCTGAAGGTTAAAGTACTATCAATTTCATCTTTAATCTTGATAATTAAATCTAAAACCTTCGCGCCGCATTGATCCAAGTCAATTTCATAACTATCAATACGAGGGTTCTCATCAGTACCTGGATCCCAACGATAAACTTCCACGCGCTTAATTCGTGTTACACCTTTAGCTGCTGGAAAATGCTTACCTTTCTGTACTTTTGAGTTCTTGGGTAAAGTAAATTCGACCATTAGTAAACCCTCTTTTTTGGTGGAATCATCTCAACATCATCGGTTAAGGTATACATATGCACAGGCCGGTAATCGATTTTCACTTTATTATTCTCAATCCATAATAAAGAATGCTTTAACCACTGCTTATCATCTCTCTCGGGAAAATCATCGCGCGCATGTCCACCACGGCTTTCAGTACGGTTAGCCGCTGCTCCCATCGTTACCAGCGATAAATCCAGTAAATTATCTAGCTCTAAGGCTTCCACTAAATCAGTATTCCAAATTAATGAACGGTCGCTAATTTTAATATCTGTAAATGAATCACGTACTTTAGCAATTTCTTTCTCGCCTTTCGCCAAAATATCAGCCGTCCTAAAAACTGCCGCATGATTTTGCATCGTATGCTGCATATTTAACCGGACTTCAGAGATTTTCAAGCTCCCTTCAGCATTACGGATTTTCTCAAATCGCGCCAAAGCAGCATCATACGCACCTTCTGCTAAAGGTTTATGTGCCGTTCCCGGCTTAATTAATTCGGCACAACGTATCGCGGCCGCACGCCCAAAAACAACAATATCCAGTAATGAATTAGAACCCAAACGGTTCGCGCCATGCACCGAAACACAAGCACCCTCACCTATGGCCATTAACCCCGGAATTACAGCATCAGGGTTACCATCCTTTAAAGTCACTACTTCCGCCTTATAATTAGTCGGAATGCCGCCCATATTGTAATGTACGGTTGGAATAATCGGAATCGGCTCTTTAGTGACATCAACACCCGCAAAAACGCGTGCCGTTTCAGAAATTCCCGGTAAACGCTCATGTATCAGCTCAGGATCTAAATGCTCGATATGTAAAAAAGCGCAGTCTTTATTGTCTCCTACACCACGCCCCGCATTGACTTCCATAGTAATCGCACGACTGACCACATCGCGCGAAGCTAAATCTTTGGCATGTGGTGCATAACGCTCCATAAAGCGCTCACCTTCAGAGTTGGTTAAATAACCGCCTTCGCCACGCACGCCTTCAGTAATTAAACAGCCTACGCCATAAATACCGGTGGGATGGAACTGAATAAATTCCATATCCTGCAAAGGTAACCCGGCACGTAAAACCATCGCGCTACCATCACCGGTCACAGTATGTGCCGAGGTGCTCGAAAAATAACAACGCCCATAACCACCGGTTGCTAAAACTACGGTATGTGCTTTAAAGGCATGCAAAGAGCCATCATCTAAGCACCAGGCTAAGACACCACGACAAACACCTTCTTCCATGATTAAATCAAGCACTACATACTCAATAAAAAACTCAGCCTCATGCTTTAATGCTTGTTGATATAAGGTATGTAAGATCGCATGACCAGTAACATCTGCAGCCGCACAAGTGCGTTGCGCTGTACCTTCGCCAAAATGCGTAGTCATACCACCAAAAGCCCGCTGATAAATTTTGCCATCGGGATTACGCGAAAAAGGCACGCCATAATGCTCTAACTCTAAAACCGCGGGGATTGCTTCACGACACATATATTCAATCGCATCCTGATCACCCAGCCAATCCGAACCTTTGACAGTATCGTACATATGCCAGCGCCAATCATCTTCGCCATTATTACCTAAAGCGGCACTAATACCGCCTTGCGCGGCAACAGTATGACTGCGTGTTGGGAATACTTTAGAAATACAGGCAGTTTTTAAGCCTTTTTCTGCCATGCCAAAAGTTGCACGTAAACCAGCGCCACCGGCACCCACGACCACCACATCGTATTCATGTTCAATAATTTTATATTTATCTTTCATTTTTAGCCTACTGAAATAGCGATGCGAATAGCAAAAACCAGCGCAGCAATCGCCGCCCCCAGAAACGTCAATTTAACCAACCAAACGGTGACAATTTTCAACCATTCAGGACTTAAGTAATCTTCAATAACCACCTGCAAACCTAAAGCTGCATGATAAAAGCCAACAAAAGCCCAAGCAATTAATAGAGTGAAATTCAGCGGGCTAACCAGCCACTGCTTTATTTCAGGGTAAGAGGCATGAAACAATTGCTGAACAAAGAGAATTAGCCAGAAAGACAAAGGAATTAAAGCGACTGCGGTAACACGTTGCATCCACCAGTGTTTAGTACCACTTTTAGCAGAGCCTAATCCGCGCGCTTTCGCTAAAGGAGTTTGATATTTCATAATTAGCTTCCCATTTGTACAAATAAAAAGCTCATGCTCGTTAATGCCACCGAGCCAAACAACTCTAAAATAATATAGTAATTCATTAATAGCTTGTCGTAGCTTTCACCGGCATCCCAGAATAAATGCCGTATGCCATGACATAAATGAAAAAATAAGGCGTAAATCATTAGCCATAGCGCAATTTCAACTAAAGGCTGCTGAATAAAGGTTTGCATAGCATTAAAGCTACTTGCTCCGCATTGAATCATTGCCAAACTGACAACAAATAACATCAAGCCAGCCGTCAACAACACGCCCGTCATTCGATGGGTGACAGAAACAACAGCGGTTAAGGGTAAACGATAGACTTGTAAATGAGGGGAAAGCGGTCTTTTTCTCTGTTCCATAGCACCATTTCACTAGACTTAGAATTAAGCTTCCAATAATACAGCTTAGCTATAGATTATTCCAAAGTAATTTGTGCTTATCGCTTCAAGTAGATGCTTTAGCTAGCACGATAAAAGGAATTTAGGGGAGGAAGTAAATATTGCATTGACTAACAATCAATACATAAAAAATAGGCCGAATAAGTTAAATTATTTAACTTATTCGGCCTATCAATCTAACAGCTAACTTCTCATTATTTACGGGCAAATACCTATAAAAATATCGTCATTCCCAAAGTCTTTTATCGGGAATCCACGTTAAACATAGATTCCTGCTAACAGCACTCAGGAATGATGAACTGAAAAAACAGCCTGTACCCTTTAATAATGAAAAGTTAACCTAACAGAAAACTAAACTTATTCTGCGATTGTTGTTAATTTCGCTGCTAATTTAACGGAAGCAATCGCGAAGCCTAAACCTAGAACAAGCGAGAAAGAAACAATAAACAAAGGATTATCCCAACCAACATTCAATAAAACGTCCGTAGAAAGTTTTCCTGGTGTTTGTAATAAATAAGCAAAAGTTGCTGAATAGCCAAGTACGCTAGCAGGAATAGTTGCTAGAGCAGGTACGTTTGCTGCTAAACACATCGCGATAACAGTAACTGTCACAATAACAGCAGCCATTAATGGAAAACCAAGCATAGCATCAGGTGAAATAGTAGCGATTTCATACGCGGCATAAGTAGCTACAAACACACCAAAAACACTGCAGACAGCAGTATTAACAGCGGCTTTATTATCGCCACCTAAGGCAAAATAAGCTGCCCATGTGATGGTTAATGCCCAAATTAAAAATACACCACTGAGAGGGCCAACCGCTAAAAATGTTGCTAATCCCGCTAAAAGCCCAATACTTACAGACAGTGCTGAAAGACCATTCATATTAATATCTCCATAGTATCACCTCTTTTTGATAAAACTTTGTGGCGAGATGGATACCACAAAATCTAAATTAAATATGACTTGTTAGGCTAATAAACTGCCTACCACGCAATATTGCTCGCTGATTTAAACATACATAATTGACCGGTGCAATTTAAGCCTCTTACTTGCCAGTAAATAAAGCAAAGCTTAGCGCTAAGGAACGAGGGTTTAATAAAACCCGAAAGTATGACGCAGGATTTTGGCTTCACAGGCGTGTTAGAAAAACAGGCGAGGCGAATAGCGAGCTACGCAACTGGTTTTCTAGCGCGTTTGTGGAGTTAAAAGACGAATCAGACTCGGGTATTATTGAATTCTCGTTCCTACTCTTGGATAAAAGCCTGTTTTATCGCCCATGCCACATCTGCTGCTTGCTTATTTTCCTTAACATCATGAACTCGAAACATTTGCACCCCCTGCATAACGCCTAAAGCAGTCGTTACCGCTGTTGCAGTTACTAATTCCATTGGCTCAGTAACGGCACAAATACCGCCCATAAACCGTTTACGGCTCGTGCCCAATAAAACCGGATAACCAGTAGCGACAAACTTATCTAGATGCGCTAATAAATCCAAATTATCCTGTTTGCGTTTACCAAAACCAATACCGGGATCAATGGCTATATTGTGCTTTTTTACACCTGCCGCTAAAGCCAGTTCAATTTGCACTCGTAAATGTGTTAATACTTCACTCACAACATCTTCATAATAAGGTTCTTGCTGCATCGTTTTCGGCTGACCTTTGATATGCATCAAAATAATCGGCACATTGCGCTTAGCCGCTACGGAAAATATCTTTTTATCTTGTAGGCCAGCTGAAATATCATTGATCAGCGTTGCACCTGCGTCCAGCGCCGCATCAGCCACCGCACTTAAGGTTGTATCAATACTGATGGCAATGCTAGGTGATAATTCTTGGCGTATCGCCATTATAACCGGTACGACACGTTGTATTTGCTCTTCTGCGGAAACAGGCTCTGATCCGGGGCGTGTGGATTCGCCCCCTATATCAATAATATCCACACCCTGCTCTATCATTTGCCGCGCTTGTTCTACCGCGCTGGCTATATCGGCATAATGACCGCCATCAGAAAAACTATCAGGGGTGACATTAAGAATCCCCATAATCAACGGATGGGTTAAATTATTAAACATAAGTCCTTTACTCGCACAAAATTTATTAAGAAATACGCCAATATGACAGGGCAGCGTATATAATAAGTGGTTATTTGACCAAAGCTCAGAGGGTACAGAGCCTTATCGCTCTTCCTCATTATAAAACTTATTATACAGATAGTTATGACTTCACCGCGTATTGCATGGGCCGTTACTGGCTCCGGACACTATATTGAAGAGTGCATAGAATTTATGCTGACTTTAGATAATGTCGATTTATATCTAAGCCAAGCTGGTGAAGAAGTGCTAAAAATGTATGGCATTCAGATTAACGATTTACGCGATCGCGTGCATATTTACCGCGATAAAGCTGCCTCGGCACCCCCGGTCGGTTTATTTTATAAGGGTTATTACCACACACTTGTGGTTGCTCCAACGACCTCTAATACGGTTGCCAAATGCGTGTTAGGCATTGCTGATTCACTGGTCACTAATCTCTATTCACAAGCAGGCAAGTGCCGCATTCCTAATATTGTTTATCCTTGCGATATTGCCCCTGAAATGAAAACCACAGCACCGGGTGGCGAAGTAATGGTTTACCCGCGCAATATTGACCTAGAAGCTACCGATAAATTACGTGACATTGAATACACAACCGTCGTTGAAAGTGTCGATGAGCTGATTATTGCCGTACAACAACGACTTGCCTCACTATCATGAGTGAACATATCTTATTTTTAACCGGTAAATTAGCGGAAAAACAATTGCATCAGATTTTAGAAAAGATGCAGCCGGAATTTACTTATACCGTGCATCAAATTGGCGTTAAAGTGGCGGCACTCATGACTGCGGACATGATTGGTCGCCGTTTAAAAGACACCTTTAATGCTGATCGCATTATGGTTCCAGGGCGTTGCCGTGGCGATTTAGAGTCGCTGTCAAAACTATTGAATACGCCTGTTGAGCGCGGTCCTGACGAATTAAAAGATCTACCACTTTATTTTGGTAAACAAGCGCTTAAAATTGATCTTAGTCATTACGATGTTAAAATTTTTGCGGAAATTGTCGATGCGCCTAATGTCAGTGTTGAAGAGGTCGTTAAACGGGCTTACTATTATAAAGAGAATGGCGCTAACGTCATTGATATAGGCTGTCTACCTGATACGCCATTTGCGCATATGGAAGATATTATCCGCACGCTCAAACAAGAAGGCTTTTTAGTCAGTATTGATTCTTTAGAGACGGATGATTTATTACGCGGTGCGAAAGCCGGTGCAGATTATATGCTGAGTTTGCACGAAAGCACCCTATGGGTGGCCGATGAAGTCGATGCCATCCCGATTATTATTCCTGAGAAACACACCGATTTAAGCTCTTTAGATAATGTGATTTCTATCTTGCAGAGTAAAAACAAGCCGTTTATTGTTGACCCTATTCTTGATCCTTTGCATTTTGGCTTTACTGATTCAGTCGTTCGTTATCATACGGTTCGACAAAAATATCCTGATATTGAAATGATGCTCGGTGTCGGTAATATTACTGAACTCACCCATGCTGATACCGCGGGTATGAATGCCTTATTATTAGGCATGTGTTCAGAACTCGATATTAAGCATATTTTAGCCACAGAAGTTAGCCAGCATGCTTGCCGCGCTATCAAAGAAGCAGACTTAGCACGGCGCATTATGTATGCAGCCAAAGAAAACAATACTTTGCCTAAACATATCGATCCAGGCTTGATGGCCTTACATGAGCCTTCACCCTTCCCTTATTCATTGGATGAAATCAAAGAATTTGCAGACCAAGTCAAAGATCCGAGTTTCCGTATTCAAATTAGTGCAGAAGGTGTACATATTTATAATCGTGATGGCATGCATAACGCCATTGACCCTTTTGATTTATACCCTAAACTCAAGGTTGAAGATGATGCCGGACATGCTTTTTATTTAGGCGTTGAATTAGCACGCGCAGAAACTGCTTGGCAATTAGGCAAACGCTTTAACCAAGATCAATCCTTAGACTGGGGTTGCGCTGCAAAAGTGAGCGAACAAACTATTGATTTACACACCTTCAAACCCGCTGGAACTACATTTACAAAATCATGATTCAAGAAACCATTGTTACCACACAAAATAGCGCCGGCGAAACGCATATTGCTCCTATGGGCATACACGCTGCCGGTGATGAATTTGTTATTTTGCCTTTTAAACCCTCAGCGACTTTAGATAATATTTTGGCTAATAAAATAGCTATTATTAATTATACTGATGATGTTCGAATTTTTGCTGGCAGCTTAACAGGGCACCGTGACTGGCCTTTACGAAAAGCTAAAAAAGTAGAGGGTTATTTCTTAAGTGATGCTTTAGCGCATTGCGAAGTCGAACTAACCCATGTGGATGACGACCCAGTACGTCCTAAATTATTCTGCCGAGCTATTCGCCGGGCCAATCATGCTCCATTTACTGGCTTTAATCGTGCGCAATTTTCAGTTTTAGAGGCTGCTATACTACTAAGCCGCATTACTCGTTTATCACCGGCAAAAATCCATACGGAACTGGAATATTTACATATCGGTTTTAACAAGACAGCAGGCCCACGTGAAAGAGAGGCATGGGACTGGGTTTCGAAAGCCATCGAACAGAAATTAAGAGAGTTACAAGCACAATGAATAAAATGCTTGCCAGCGTTAATAGCCTAGAAGAAGCTTTAATAGCACAACACGCTAAGGTTGATATTATTGATTTAAAACAACCTGCCCGAGGCGCTCTAGGCGCTTTGGATATTGTCGATGTCCAAACGATTGTTACTGCACTCGAACAAACCAGCCCAATCAGCGCAACTGTGGGCGACTTGCCCATGCAAGCCGAGCTGATTTTTAGTGCCGTAGAAAAAATGGCTGAGACTGGCGTAGAGTATATAAAAATTGGTTTTTTTCCTGATAGAGACTGGGCATCGATTATTAATCAACTGCAAGTTCTAACGCAACGTGGTTTAAAATTAATCGCTGTATTATTTGCCGATCAGCAACCTGACCTGAATAGTATTCCATTATTTTCAGGCGCGGGATTTAATGGCATTATGCTCGATACAATGGACAAGACTAATGGCTCACTGACACAAGTTATGTCATTAGAAATAATTCAGGAGTTTGTTAAATCAGCAAAACAGCAGCAATTACTTTGTGGTCTAGCGGGATCACTGCGAGAGTCTGACATTGCTACGCTACTACCTTTACAAGCTGATTATTTAGGCTTTAGAGGGGCTTTATGCGTAAACCATCAGCGTACGGCTGAGTTGGATTCAGAGTCTTTATTGCGAATTAAAGCCGCTCTCAAGAATTAATTTTCACTGTTTCTTGCTTGTATGAGCTAACGAGGTATGTGGTGGATACCCTACTTACATATCTATCCACGCAACATGGAACACCTAAAAAGTAGGACCGACTTTAGTCCGCCATTGCTAAAAAGTGGCTAGTATTTTAAACCGGCACAATTTATGTAGGGCATGCACCGCATACCTTGTTACACCGAAAGGTACGCAATACGTACCCTACCTTAATGTTTCGCCTTCAGTGAAAGTCCGCCCTACAAATATGGTAATCGTCCCGTATTAAATCTGACTTAGCGATTTTAATACAAACACCGCGCAATATAATCTTCCTCTATACGCGTTTCACTTACCTGCTCATCAAACCAAAACGATACGGGATATTCAAAACCCATATTGTGCATATAATTATACAAAGCTTTTTTTAATCCAATACCGAGAAAATCATGATCCGTTTGCACGGAATCAATATAATCCACATCATTTTCTGCAAACAATACATTTTCATTTGGTATGAGCTTAATTCCATATATTTCAGGGTTTAAACCCACCGGACTATGAATAGTCGCTGCAAATCGATGCCAGTAAGCCGAATGAATACAGCCATTAAGCATTAACTGGCGCACATACTCTAAAGCATCCACTGTTTCTTGTTCAGTTTGACTGGGAAAGCCATGCATCAGATACGCATGAACTAAAACTCCTGCATCAGTAAATGCTTTGGTGATTTTAGCCACTTGAGCAACACTGACACCTTTTTGCATTAAGGTGAGCAATCTATCTGAGGCAACTTCTAAACCGCCACTCACGGCAATACAGCCTGAATCAGCTAGTAGCTGGCACTTCTCTGCTGTAAAAGTTTTTTCAAAGCGGATATTGCCCCACCAAGTAATAACTATATCTTGCTCGATTAATTTTTTCGCTAAAGCAAATAAAGCTTTAGGCGGTGCTGCTTCATCAACAAAATGAAAACCAGTTTGCCCTGTTTCGGCAATTAAAGTTTGAATGCGTTGCACGGTAATATCCGCGCCCGCATCATCGTATTTGTCAATATAGTCCAAGCTAATATCACAGAAACTACATTTTGCCCAATAACAACCATGAGCAATAGTAATTTTATTCCAACGGCCATCACTCCAAATCCGATGCATAGGATTAAGTACTTCGCACAAAGACAAATACTTCTCGATAGGCAAGCCTTCATAACTGGGCGTACCTACCTCTTTTTGGGCAATATCGTGCAACGTTGACTGGGCATTAAAAATGACAACACCATCTTGCAAATAATAGGTTCTGAGTAATTCCTCACGCTGCCGATCACCCTTAAAATATTCCAATAAGGTTAATAGAGGCCGTTCACCATCATCTAGGCAAATATAATCTATAGTTTCAAAAATACGCGGCTCTTTTAGTGCGCGTAACTCGGTATTGATAAAACCACCACCTAAAATGACTTTTATATCTGGCGCATAGTGCTTGCAATACTTAGCTGCCTGCAATGCGCCCAACATATTCCCTGGAAAAGGTACGCTGATACCTAAAACTGTCGGTGCTTCCTGATCTATATATTGCTGTAATAATTGCTCAATAATTAGCTCTGTATAGCTAGGTTCTGGCGCATGTAATGTATTATATAAATCATCAAAACTAGGATTAGAGGCTGCAAGCCGTTCTGCATAACGAGACACTTCAAAATGCGGGTCGATGCCTTCAGTAATGACTGCTGCAATATCATTAATAAATAAGGTCGCTAAATATTTGGCTTTATCTTGTACGCCTAATTGTCCAAAAGCTTGCTCCAATACTTCAGCATTCATCTCTTCCATTTGTTCCAACGATTCAAACTGCGGACCTTCTGGTAAAAAATTACGCTTAGCGATACGTAAAGATAAGCTTGGGTCTTTTCCCTGTAAAAAACGAATAACGCCATCAATACATTGATAATATTGCGCATAATTAGCTAAAAAGTTATACACACTATCTGGCAAATCATCGTCATCAACACTTTCGAAATTAGTTTCTAGCTGATCCAATAATTTCTCTAAACCTTGGCGCGAGAAGATACTTAATAACAGATCAATAGCCAAATCACGTTGCGCTACCGCATAGCCTTCTTGCTTTAAAAATCCCGTTAAATACGCTGTGGCTGGGTACGGCGTATTTAACTGAGTCATCGGTGGGGTAATTAGTAAAATTTTCATTGTACGACTCTAAACTTAATTACCATAAACCGTTAAATTCCAACTGGTGCCTAAAATCACCACAATTTTTTCCAGTTGCACATTATTATCTGCTTCTGCGGAATTAATCATGGCAATATAACGCTCAAATGCGACGGCATTTTTTTCGCGCCAGGTTTCTAATTTAAGCGCAATACTCTTACCTTCTTCGGTCAAGACACTCTGTAATAATACACAACAAACTTGATGATATTCATCAATCATGGCGCGCCTGGAGAGTGCCTCCCAGCTTGACTCTTGAGGTAATAAAATAATTTGATTGCGCAGCCAGTTAAGATTCAATGCCTCATCCTGATAAAACAAGCCTTTAGTCACTTCCTGTAAAGAGCAGTGGCTTTTCTTATGTACTTTGACCGCATTTAAACAAGAAAATAAAATGTCTATTTGAGCAATTTTCAAGGCTAATACCGAATTTACGCCCTCCTTAATTAAATCATCAACGGTCTTATCAATATATTTTTGTTCTTTATTAGTGACCAAGCCATTCAAATTATCGGCCAATTCTGCAATACTTTGTACATAATGATTATCTCCTTCACCTTGAGGTTCACTACGCGAGCACCAATACATAGCCCGCTCAATTAACTGTCTAAGACGCAACTTAATATCATCCAGTACTGATTTACTCACCACCCCATCTAATTCACTTTGCATTTTCCAGATCAAATCAATCTCAAAAATACGACATACCCAGCTATAAGTATTCACTAAGCCTGATGCAGAACAGCTTAACTCTTCCATAAAGCGATGCGGAAAAACAATACCTAAACGATTAATTAAACTATTAATTAATCGATTGGCAACGATTTCTTTGCCTAAGCGGTGCTCTTGTATTTCCTTGGCGTAAGCTTGTTGCAAAGGCTCGGGGAAATAAGCTGAGAGTTCATGCTGATACAGCGCCAAATTAATATGCTCAGATTCAGACAGTAATTTTGTTTTAAATAACAGCTTAGTATAAGCGAGTAATACAGAGATTTCCGGACGGGTCATACCTTTACCGGAAATTTTACGTGTTTGAATCTCTTTATCGTTAAGCAATTTTTCTAAAGCACAATTCAAATGTGCTTTTGCCTCTAAAGTCGTCATTAGATGCTTTAAAGCAGGAAGCTGTTGCACTGATTCATTTTGAATCATGGTAATCGCATGATTTTGTTGATAGTTATTCAGTAAGACCAACTCGGCAACTTGATCTGTCATGCTTTCTAGCAATGCATCACGCTGCTTAGCCGTCATATCGCCTTGTAGCAATAAACCATTTAACAGAATTTTTATATTCACTTCATGATCTGAACAGTCCACGCCACCTGAATTATCTATCGAATCGGTATTAATACAGCCCTTATTCAAGGCATATTCAATACGCCCTCTTTGAGTAAGCCCTAGATTACCTCCCTCACCCACGACTTTACAACGTAATTGCTTGCCATTAATACGCAAAGCATCATTGGCTCGATCACCGACATCGCTATTGACTTCAGAACTGGCCTTAACATAAGTGCCTATGCCACCATTCCAAAGTAAATCTATAGGCGCAGTCAAAATAGCTTTAATCAATTCATTAGGTGATAATTTCTGTGCTTTAATTTCCAGCACTTCCCTGACCGCATCACTTAAGACAATCACTTTATCCTGACGAGAATAAACACCGCCACCTGCAGAAATCAGGCTGGCATCATAATCACCCCAGCCTGATTTTTCTAAATTGAATAAACGTTGTCGTTCTTGGAAGCTCGTGTCTGTATTCGGGTTGGGATCAAGGAAAATAGACTCATGGTTAAATGCCGCGAGTAATTTAATTTTATTAGATAACAACATACCATTACCAAAAACATCCCCTGCCATATCGCCTATACCGGCGACAGTAAAGGCATTATACTGAATATCTATCCCTAACCCATCAAAATGGTGCTGCACTGAAACCCAAGCTCCGCGCGCAGTAATACCCATTTCTTTATGGTCGTAGCCAGCAGATCCACCTGATGCAAAAGCATCGTCGAGCCAAAATTGGTAGCTTTTAGATAGCTCATTCGCATAGTCCGAAAAGCTTGCCGTCCCTTTATCCGCAGCCACCACTAAATAAGGATCATCACCATCATAGCAATTCACTTGTTTGGGTTTGAGCACCTGATTTCCTGCATAGTTATCGGTAAGGTCTAATAATCCTCGAATAAGAATGCGATAACAAGCGACACCTTCGGCAAATAAATCCGCCTTGGCACATACAGTTTTAACCACAAAACCGCCTTTAGACCCTGTTGGTACAATAACTGCATTTTTAGTCATCTGTGCTTTCATTAAACCTAGCACTTCAGTTCTAAAGTCTTCACGTCGGTCAGACCAGCGCATGCCTCCTCTGGCAACAGCACCACCGCGTAAATGTATCCCTTCCATTCGAGGCGAATAAACAAATATTTCGTAATAAGGGATTGGCGATGGAATTTCGTCAATTTTTGCCGAATTAAACTTAATAGAAAAATAAGGAACACCCTTTTCATCAACCGTTTGATTGAAAAAATTAGTTCGTTCAGCCGCTAAAATTAAATTCAAATAACGCCTAAGTATACGGTCTTCATCCAAAGATTTAACTTGCTCAATCAAGCCTGAAATTTCTACTAAAAGTCCCTCGGTATCCGTTACGCTTTCTGAAAATTTAAAGCGCGCAGTAAATAATTGCACTAGTAATTGCACGACATTGGCATTATGGATTAAAGTTTGTTCGACATAACTTTGACTAAAAGTTATGCCAATTTGCCTTACATAAAAATATAAGGCTCTAAGAATATTCACTTCTAGCCAATTTAAACCAGCATTAATCACTAAGGCATTAAATCCATCATTTTCCACACGCCCTGCCCAGCATTGCTCAAAAGCTTCTTGAAAACGAGGTTTTAATGATTCTAAATCTAACTTAGCAACATGCGCATAGCCCAAACCGAAATCGTGAATCCAAAAGCGTTTATCTTGCCCTTTTTTAGCAATTTGATAAGGATGTTCACTACAGACTTTAACCCCCATGTTTTCCAGCATAGGCAGACTACGCGATAATGAGGCAAGTTCACCAAAACAATACAGTTTAAAATACAGTTGTTTTTGCTCTGTCGCGGTCAAGGGGCTATACAAAACACCTAATACCGACAATTCAGCCTGCGCCATTTTCTCAAAGCGCTTTAAATCCAATAAAGCATTGCGCGCTGAAACCGACTCTTTATAAGCCTCAGAAAAGCCGTCACAATAAGCTTGCAAATAATCATTTGCTTCCGCTTCACCGTAGGAAAAGTGCAGCTCTTCTGCTAATTCATCATGCCAATTCGATAAAGCCGCAACTATTCGTTGCTCTATGTCTTTAACATCATAAAGAATGCAGCATTTTTCTTTACTATGAATAATAAAATGCACTCGAGCGAGTATCGACTCGCTCAGTTTGACACTAAAGTCCGTATCACTACCTTTAAAAACATCCAATAAAATATCTTGAATTTTTTCCCGTGACTGAGTGTTATAGCGCTCTCTAGGAACAAAGATTAATAAAGAAATAAAATGCCCATAAACTTCATGGCGCACAAAGACACGCACACGTTGTCGTTCTTGTAATTGTAATACCCCGATGGCACAACCATACAGAGCATCTACATTGGCTTGAAATAATTCATCTCTAGGCAATGAATTTAACACATAGAGCAAAGACCGAGTGCTATGCGTGCGATGTCCCTTTTCAAAACGCTCGGTTAAGGTTTTGATTTTACTGCGTACAATAGGAATCGTATTAAGTTCACAAGAATAAGCTGAAGAAGCATACAGACCTAAAAATCGTTTTTCACCAATCAATTGCCCTGTATCGTCATATTGCTTGACTCCGATATAGTCCATAAAAACGGGACGATCCACCCTTGCTTTACTGGTTGCCTTAGTAATCAGTAGCGGTTTAGCCGTATTTAATAATTGATAAACATCCAAGCTGGTCGGCATAAAATTTTGCTCAGGAATCGTGGCAATATTATCGCGTAAAACGCCTAAGCCGCTGCCTGGAACTACACTAAAACCAATGTCCTCTCCTTGCTTAATCAACCGATATTCTCTGTAAGCCAAAAAGATAAAATGATTATTTTGTAACCACTGCAAAAAATCAATGGGCTCTTGTAACTCAGGTTGATTCTTACCTCTTAATATCTCAGTCTCAGCTTGCACTTTAGCAAGGCAAAGTTGCCAATCTTCAGTCGCCGCACAAACATCCTGTAAAACACTTTGCAAACTACTTTTTAATTGCGCAATAAACTCAATATTACTTTGCCTATTAATTTCTATATGCAAGACACTTTCCAGCTGCACGCCTTCTTGTTGAGCATCAAAAACGTTTAATAACTTGCCTTGCTCATCCCGACTTACCCAATATAAAGGATGTAATACCAACTGATTAACCAATCCATAGCGATTAATTTCCATCGTGATAGATTGCAAGATAAAAGGTCTATCAGGCAATACAATTTCAATCACCGTATGCGTACTTTGCCAACCGTGTTCCTCTACCGAGGGATTATAAATATTGACTTGCTCCTTTTGCTCTGGCAGAGCTAAAAATAAATTCCAATGAGATAACACCGCGCCATATAAATCATCTAAAGTTCTATCAGCAATATCTTCAAATACATCATCGTTAAAATATTGCTGTGCAAACAAAATTAAGGATTCAACTTGCTGATCATGCATTTTTTCACGAATAAATTGCACTAATGCGTCCAACAAAACTTTATTATTTTTATATTCCATGTTTTTACTCCCAATATTTACGCAATCGCTTTATATAAATAGACTTTGCAGCAGATTAAACCATCATATAACTATTTTCTGCTCGCTTCATAAAATAATACATCATATTATAGGCACCTACTCTGACTACTCGTATTTAAAGGATGTCTAATGGCTTTAACAGAACAACAAAAACAAAAAAAAGCTCAGCAAAAGAAGCAAAAACGCAAATCGGCTACATCAGCAAGCTCAACACAGCTATTACAAGAAAAGCTAGCTCCGTATATTGAGCACCCTTTTTACGAATGCCTAATACCGCATAATTTATTTGAAGCAGGGATAGGCAATATTCTCGTGAGCAGGATTTCTCCCCAAGGTGAAGTAGCTGTCTGCTCGTTTATTGTCGATGTTTATTGTCTAGGGGTAAAAAAGGCACTATTTAAGACGATGCCAATCCCTGAGTATGAAAACGTGTTTAAACCGGGAATTGTCGAATCACATGGCGGCTATGCCTTTACTAAAATAAAGCCCGCCTGCGCGAAAAAACTACTTGATGGCGCAACACAATATGCGAAAGATTTAGGTTTTAATAGCCATGCTGATTATCACGCGCTAAAAACCATCTTTGGTGAGGAAAAGCTCGGTTTCTGTTGGTCTCGCTACCGTTACGGTAAAGATAAGATGCCATCTTACATACGAGGACCGAATGAATCTACGGCAGATGCCAATAAGATCGTTGCCACTTTAGAGAAATCTTGCGGGCTAGGAAATTTTCATTTTCATTTATAAGCGAAAGTGAACATGAAATAATTCGTACATTATCATATGGGGCGCAGGTCTTCAGCCTGCATTTTAAACGGTAAACTAACTACTCCGCCCCATTCTGCTCAATTATGCAACAAAATCCGCCTGTGGTAAGCCCAAATGAAAACCTTGGGCATAATCAATACCCATATCACGCAACCTTTGCATAACTGACTCTGACTCAACAAACTCAGCTAAAGTTTTCATACCTAACTCTTGGCATAACTGGTTTAAGGTTTTAACTAAAGCATTATCCACTTTGGAGTTTAATATATTAGTGATAAAAGCCCCATCAATTTTCACGTATTCAAAATGTAACTCTCTTAGGTAATGAAAGGAGTTATAGCCGCTCCCAAAATCATCTAAAGCGAAAGCAAAACCTTTTTCTCTTAGTTGGCTTAGAAATTTACGCATATTTGCCATATCGCTAATGGCTTCACGCTCGGTAACTTCAAATACGATTCTATTGGGCTCAATAGCATACTCATCACATAAAGCTGCCGCATATTGCAAAATACCTCGATGTTGTATTTCCTGTGGTGTTAAATTCACAAAAACTAACGGTACTGATCCGGTCTCAACTTTTTTCTGAGCCATAAATTCAATGACTTTGCGTAACATAATATGATCTAAGGCTAAACTAATTCCATATTTATCCGCCGCCTCAATAAAGATACCCGCGGAAATAATCTCACCGTCTTCCGTTTCTAATCGGGCTAATGCCTCATAAGAATATATTTCACCCGTTTTACAATCAATAATAGGCTGAAAATAAGGCACTACCCTTTGTTCTTTCAGTGCTTTTTTCAGTACATGGGATAAGCCATGCATTTTCTTTGACTCAGCAATGCTTTGCTCAACCGACTCTAACATGCAAACAAAGTCTTTTCCTGAATCTTTAGCTTTATATAAGGCTAAATCAGCCCCAGAAAGTAAATCGCTAATACTTCCCGCATCATTCGGATAGCTTGCAACTCCAACGGAAATACTGACATGCACAGCAGATTCATTCGGTGTGATAACGGAAAAATCATAGTCTCTGACTGCTTCCCGTAATGACTCAGCCACAATAACTGCTTTTTCTGATGTTGTTTCAGCAAGAATAATAGTGAACTCATCACCGCCAATTCGAGCTAGTACATCGCCTTTACGTAAGCCTTTTCTTAATACCTGCGCGAGGTGTACCAAGACTTGATCACCGACCATATGCCCATGACCATCATTAACTAACTTAAAATTATCTAAATCAATCGCTAATACGCTAAAAGCATGCCGGTGACGTTCAGATCTATCGAGCTCGTACTCAAGAATATCATTAAAATAACGGCGATTGTGTAAACCTGTTAGCGGATCATGCTCGGCATAATATGATAGTTCAGAGAGCGAGCGACTTAATGACTTGCTCGAACCGACGACCATTACCATAACAGAAAGTAGAGAACGAATAATACTCTGCTCTTGAATATTTAAAGAGTAACCAGAAGCATAAGCAACACCCAATATGCCACCTACCCCCACATTATCACCTGGCACAGCTACGGTAATGACTTCAAGTTCTTGTACAGTACGTTGCTTATCAATACCCAGCACCTCGAACTCTTCTATATCAATGGCAGAATTGTTCGGCGTATTTAAATCTTTGATTAAATCATCCGCTAATTTTTTACGGGCATATTTTTTAGTCGCTTCAGAATATTCGCCTAAGTAATACAAATAGACTTTGATGCCATGCTCATCAGCAAAGGCAATGGTAAAAAAATTAAATGGAAAAAAGCCATGAAATTCACGCAAAATATCTTGTACGAATTCTTTCCATTGCGTTACTTTTTCATGCGATAAAATAATACTTTCTAAAACACTGGATTGCCGCTCAAATAAGCTTTTATCAATTAATGTTAAAGCTAACTTTTCAACCAGTGCATGCACATCGACAATCAGTGACTCTATGTGTTGGCAGTTATTCTCCCAATCTGCATTATGCTCATTTTCAAGTAACTGTAGTGTTTGACCAATTACCCCGCAACGCTTTGCACTATCAAGCAGTAATTCACTACTCGCCTCGCTTACAGAAGACTCAGTTAATCGTTTTTGTAAGGTAGATAGCTCAGATACCGCCTGATCCACGATACCATGATTAAATAGCTGTCCACGCACTTGAGCTTCTAACAAATGCGTTAAATTATGAATGATGTGAGTATAAAATTTTTTAAGTTCAGAGGGTTGTTGGTGAAAAATATTCATAACTACTGCACATCCAATAAGTCAGCACCACACTGTAGATCATATAACCAATCTAAGAAGTCTTCTTTTGCTTGCCCTCTAAATAGCGGGCCATGTTGAGGTGCAATAATATCAATATCAAGTTTGCGTACTTGCTGCACCCAATAACGTAAGGCTCTATTGGAAGCCATGTAGCGTTTATGGAAACCAGCGGTATAGGGTAAATGCGCGGCAAAGTCATGCACAAAAACTTCACAGTCATCCGAAGGCACTTCTGAAGCTCCTACATCACCGCTGAATAAAATCTTTGAGATAGGATCATAAACATTAATTTGCCCTGGAGAATGTAAAAAATGTGCGGGGACAAACTGTAACTCAACACCTGACTCTAAAACACGGGTTTCACCTTCGTCTTTAATACCAATAAATCGTTGCATACCGGTAATACCATAATGTGGTAAAAAACGTTGCCAAATTCTTGAAACGTAAACTTTAGCTGAAGTGAGACGCAACCAAGTCGTCAAGCCACCAACAATATCAGGATCTTGATGGGATAATACAATAGCTTCTATATCTTCTGGCTGCACATATTGTAACAATTCATTCAAAACCTGCGGCATAACACCAAAGCCACCTGGATCAAGTAAAACGCCTTTACCTTTATGCAAAATCAGGAATTGATTAGAAGGAATACCATCCTCTTCACCAGGTTCGCTTTCATTTAACAATATAAATCGGTGCTCTTCGCCATTGTATAAAGCTACATTTTTACGCATTGCCCTTACCTAAAATGAATTCTTGAAAACCGCACAGAATATCATAATCACACTTTAAACCTGACAAGAATTCCCTAAAGAGTGATGCAATTCACATAAAAACTATAGGGCATTATCTCGAATAAAAATCCACTGCTTATCATCAGATAGTTCTTCTGAAAAATGATAGCCTGCACTATCAAATCCCTTCAATTGCTCTGCTTGGGTGATTTTATTTTTCAGTGCATAAGCAACCATCAGTCCACGTGCTTTTTTAGCATAAAAACTAATAATTTTGTATTGGCCATTTTTAAAGTCTTTAAAAACAGGAGTAATGACTTTACTTGCAATTAATTTAGGCTTTACTGCTTTAAAATATTCGTTAGATGCTAAATTCACTAATTCCGGCGCTTCATCGACCGGCATATCAGTTTTAATCAAAACTGAAATTTTATCCTCCCAAAAAGCATATAAATTCGCACCACGCTCATTGGCAAATTTAGTCCCCATTTCTAAACGATAAGCCTGCATTAAATCGAAAGGTCGCAGCAAGCCATAAAGCCCGGATAAAATACGCAAATGCTGCTGTGCGAATTCCAGCTCATCCATAGATAATGTATCAGTCCCTAAACCTTGATATACATCGCCTTGAAATGCAAACAAGGCTGGGCATTGAACTGCCGAATCAGACTGCACCCAATCTTGAAAGCGCTGATAATTTAATTCAGATAGCTTTTCACTAATGCCCATTAATTTTTGTATCTGTTCTGGATTCAGCTCTTGTAATTTATTAATAAGTTGCTGACTATCGTCTAAAAGTCTAGCTTTTGTCCTATTAATATTAGGAAGTGAGGCCTGCATATCGAGTGACTTGGCAGGTGAAATAAGCATTAACATAGTGGGTTTTCAATTAATTTTATAAAAATAAAAACTACGCAACCCAAAAGACAGTTAGTGTCATACAAGGTTTTAGTCTATCGACTTCCCGTATTCCGTAAACTACAGACAGGCTACAGTCGTACTTTTGTATTTGATTAAGAGTTACGCATGAAATAATTTGAGCATAATGCCTTTAGCCTACCATTAAAGAGCAGACTCTAGCCCTTTAACATGGCTTAGATCTAAAGGGTCGGGAATGGGTTTACTTATATAATAGCCCTGAGCATAATCAACACCTTGTTGCTCTAATAGCGCTAAAATCTCCTTATTCTCCACAAACTCAGCAATAATTTGCTTACCAAATGCCTGAGAGACTTCGGTTAGCACTTTAACAAAAATCCTATCTTCTTCACTGACATCCATTTGCTTCACAAAAGAGCCATCAATTTTCACATAATCAACTGGCAAGGATTTTAAATAATAGAAAGAAGAAAAACCCACGCCAAAATCATCTAAAGCAAAACGACAACCTAATGCTTTTAGCTGCTTAATCATTGATTTAGCCGACATAAAATTAGAAACAGCTGAGGTTTCGGTAATTTCAAAAATAATTAATTCTGGCTTAACTCTGGGCTGACTTAATAACTGCTCAATATAAGGCAAAATATCCATATCATTCATTGAGCGACCGGATAAATTAATCGCTAAACGTGAATTATTGCCAATGGCCTGAAAAGCTAAATGCTGCTCTATTGCCTTTCTCAAAACTAAGTGATCAATTTGATCAATAATCCCAATTTGCTCGGCTTGAATAATAAAATCACCGGGCATTAACATTGTGCCATCTTTCTGCTGTATTCTTAGCAAACACTCATAGTGGCTAATTGTTTTAGCTTTAATATCTAATATAGGTTGGTAATATAAGACAAACTCATCCTGCTTAATCGCCTTTTCAATAATATGCTTCCAACGCAACTGCTCTGTTAATACTGCTTGATATTCAAACTCAGGCGAGAAAATATGGTAACGAGAACGACCCGTTTTTTTTGCGTGATACATGGCCAAATCAGCGTTCGCCAGTAACTCTTGCTGAGTTTGACCGTGCTGCGGGTAAACAGCAACACCGATACTAAAACTAACAGGATGGGGTTGTCCATTAATTGTATAATTAACCTGTGTTAATGCATATAACAACTTATTTGCTAATATTTCTATACCCTCTTGTGTCGCAGCAGGGATTACTAACGTAAATTCATCGCCACCTATACGGCACAATAAATCAGTTTCTCTTATTTCCTTTTTTAGTAAACTAGCAATCTCTTGCAATAATGCATCGCCAGCCTGATGCCCATGGGTATCATTAATAACTTTAAATTGATCCAAATCTAAATAAAACAGAGCAAGTTGCTCTTTATATCGTCCAGCGATAGCCAGCATAGTAACTAGTTCACGCTGAAAATTACGTCGATTACCTAAGCCGGTTAATTGGTCATGGCTTGCCAGCCAAATCAATTGCTCATCAGCCACATGACGCTCAGAAACATCAACACCTAAGCTTAAAACTACAGACTCCTGACTGTTGTTTTTTGCACGTAAGATAGTATGAATCCATGAAATATAAATAGGTTCATCTGTTAACAATGCCAATTGATCATCAAAATTAATTTCTTTAAGCCCTTTTTGTTGCCTTAATTGTTCGAGTTTCAGTAAATGTTCTTTATCAGAAATAAGTTCAGAAAAAGACATGCTAGTGACTTCAGAGGCCTTTAGCCCCATATCAGTTAAGCCCTCTTTATTAATCGAAAGTATCTCACCTTGCATATTTTGCGTAATAATAAAAATAGGCGCGGCATCGATTAACTGAGCAACAAAATCACGTTCCTTTTCTAATTCCTGGCTGTTCTTTAATAATAACTCGGTATTTTTTGCAACATCATTACTGAGAACTTCCAACTCTCTAGCCACATACACGGCAGTTTCTGATAGCTGGTTAACTTCATCGTTCAAAATAGTGCTGCTTTGACTTTTTAATTTCTGCTTAAAGGCTTGGTATTGATGTTGCACAAGCAAAGGCAAGGCTTGTGATAATTGTGCAATTCTCCCTAAAGTGAAATGGATAGTGATAAAGAAAATAAAAATAACTAAAAAAAGACCAAGCAAACCAAGTATGCCTAATTGCAGTAATTTGTTTTGTAAGCTTTTATAATCTTCCGTTATCTCATTAATAATAACAAAATAAGGAGCACTAAATGCATCTTTACTAATAGGAAAAACACGCATCTCATAGCGCTTCATATCCCTAATAAACACTAGCCCTGAGCCTAAAAAAGCATCTAAAGTATTGCTAGTGATAGCTTGCAGCCATAAAGGATTATTTTTTTCCGCCTGGGTAATCGCAGATAGTGTCTTGCTATTATTACTAATAAGTACACCTAAATCACTGTGTATGGTTTGCTGATACTGCAACAAGGTATCTGATAGTGCCAAGGAAACACTTAAAACCCCAACCACCTCTGAATTTAATAAAACAGGTGTCAATATTTGCTGAAAACAACCTTGACCACAAACTATTTGATGTTGCGGAATTTCTTGAGTAAAGGTGCGCAAAATAACCTCAGGGGCAGCCTTAATATTCTTACCCCATTGCCGAGTTACTGCACCCTGCGTATTGTAAAAAACAGCATTTTCCAATCCCCAAATAACCTGCCAATGCTGCCAATGCTCATCAAATAATTGCAGCAATTTCTGGTCTGCCGATTCCTCATCATCTTGTATTAATAAGATAGATTCAACAAACCGATCTAAAACAAAAAATGACTCTTCTGTTAAAGCGCGGGCGATGTTTATTTGGTTCGTCTGTGCAGCGGATCGACTGTTAGTAAAGTTATCTACTGCCTGATGATAAACGTAGTAAGCATAAGCACTGTAAAGAGAAATTAAAACAAGCCCCAAGCCAAAGGCAAACTTCCATTTTAAACTCAAAAAGCGTTTATTTTTTTGCATAATTAAAACCTAAAAGCAACTTGTAAAGCATAAATATTCCAATCCTTTGCAACCTTTGATAAGTCAGGGTTATCCAATAAACTGATGGTAGCTGCACCATGAACACGATGGTATTCTGCTCGAACCATCCAAGAAGGCGTAATATCCCAGCGTAAACCAAAAACTAGATCTTGGGTAAATGCCATATGAGCGGGTATTAAACCTCCGCTTTTTGCTTCAACTCCTTTTCCGTATCGATCCTTTAGGTTTTGTATGGCAGAGTCATAACGGAGTGTGGCCTGTAAATTATCAAGGAAACGATAGCCTGCTTGCACATACCAACGCTCACTAACAGCAAAAGAATCCGGCACTCCCAACCTAATATCTGTAATTTCATTCCATTTCAAGCTGTATTCACTTACAAAGCTAAATTTTTCACCATTATACTGAGCCGAAAGCATAAAAGTATTAAAATTCGCCCCCATTTGTGTATAAGGATCACCCGCATTCTCAGCTTGGTATCTCATATTTAAATCAGCATAACTCAAGGCGAAAACATATTCGCCACCCAAGGTTTCATAACTTAATTGTGTGACAAAACTAGGATCCGATTCAAAATGGCCAGAAACCGTCGGGTCATTGATAATTGCTGTTAATACCTCTTTATCATCAGCATTCACCCACCCATAATTAAATTTGAATGAAAAATCTCCTACCGACGTATTGTAATCCGCATACAGCTGTCCGCCATCTACAGCTAAAAGTAATGTTCTAGAACGCTCAAAATAAGCAAGTGGTAAAAAGATAGTCGGATGCGTAAAAGCAACATCTCGAGTTTCGTTATATAAACCCCAAGGATTTTTAATTCGTCCACCGCGTACCCCTATGCGGCCCTCTTGTAAATTTAAAAGATTCAAATCAAAAAAAGCAAAGTCCAATGTCACTTCACCTGCATCGCCGGTAATTGCGCCCGCGCGTCGATACAAGCCTTGTACCGCAAAACTTAAGTTATTAAGTGCTTGATAAGAAACATTTAAACCCATTTCGGTCGAGTCAGCGGACACGCTGTCTTTGCTTTGACCATATACATTATTTCCTGACGAAGAAAATAGACCTTGGCTTAGAAAACCATGAAACTGTATATCATCTCTCCAAGTCTTTTTAACACCCTCCCAAAGTTTATTTTCTTCTTGGGTAGGTGCGTCCATGATTGATTCAGAGCTTATTTCTTGAGCGCAGACAGAAAAAGAAAGCAGGAACGCAATAAATATATTAGTGAGCATTAAAGTAATGAATCGACTCATCATCAACCCTCCTGTTTATATAACCGATAGCATTATCCATATGTTGAACTTTATCTAACATTTCCGCCATTGAATCAACCGTAACAGGCGGCTGTCCTGTGCCTGTATAAGTCATTCTATTCCATGTTCTGCGTAATTGATGTGGAAACATTCCCAGTTTTTCCTTAACAAACTCTTTATGTACTGCATTATTGTCAGGCAAAACAAATACTCTAATCTTCTCACCATTAGGCCAATATAAAGTACGTAGCGTAAAAATTGCCCGCAATTCATGGAAATCTTTTAACTGACCAATTACACTGGTACTAACAATCACTTCTGAAGCTTCAAGGGCTTGCGCATTCAAGCACAGAGAAATACAGAGAAAAAGTGAATTCAGTCGATTTTTCTGTATATACCTATTAGTAAAAAATAATACCATTTATTCTGCTCATATAACTTCACTTTTTTAACTACATGCACAACGCATTTAAAATTAAAGATATTTAAGTCTAATTAAAACCGAAAGGCAACTTGTAAGGCATAGATATTCCAATCCTTTGCGATCTGCGTTAGGTTGGGATTATCCAATAAACTGATAGTGGCCGCACCATGCATGCGGTGGTATTCAGCACGAACCATCCAAGACGGCGTAATATCCCAGCGTAAACCAAAAACAATATCTTGAGCATAAAATAAATGTCCAGGAATCATTCCGCCTGTGGCTGCTTCAACCCCCTTTCCATAACGATCATTTTTATCTTGCACCGTAGAGTCATAACGAAGAGTCGTTTGTAAGTTATCTAGCAAACGATAGCCTGCTTGTACATACCAATGCTCACTTACTGGGGAGTTATCAGGCACACCAAATCTAATATCTGTAAATTCATTCCATTGCAAGCTATATTCACCGGTAAAACTAAAATACTCGCCATTATACTGTCCCGAAACCATAAAAGTATCAACATCCGCTTGCATTTGCGCATAAGGATCACCCATATTCTTAGCTTGGTATCTCATCTTCAATTCAGCATAACTCAAAGCGAAAACATATTCGCCACCCAAGATTTCATAATTTAATTGTGTAACAAAACTGGGATCTGACTCTAAATGGCCCGATGCTGTTGGATCATTGATAATAGCTGTTAACAACTCCTTATCATTTGCATTCACCCAGCCATAATTAAATTTGAATGAGAAATCTCCCACCGAGGTATTGTAATCGGCATACAACTGTCCACCATCTAAAGCTAAAAATAAGGTTCTAGAGCGTTCAAAATAGGCCAACGGCAACAAAATAGTCGGGTGGGTAAAGGCAACATCTCGGGTTTCATTATATAAGCCCCAAGGGTTTTTAATTCGCCCGCCACGTACCCCTATGCGACCACCGTGTAAATTTAAAAGATTCAAATCAAAAAATGCAAAATCCAAAGTGACTTCGCCTGCATCACCAGTATTAGCTCCCGCACGTCGATACAAGCCTTGTACCGCAAAACTTAAGTTTTTAAGTGCTTGATAAGAAACATTTAAACCCATTTCAGTCGAGTCAGCAGACACGCTGTCTTTGCTTTGACCATAGATGTTATTTCCTGACGAAGAGAATAGACCTTGGCTTAAAAAGCCATGAAACTGTATATCATCTCTCCAAGTCTTTTTAACACCCTCCCAAAGTTTATTTTCTTCTTGGGTAGGTGGGGCCATAATTAATTCAGAGCTTATTTCTTGAGCGCAGACAGAAAAGGAAAGCAGGAATACAATAAATATATTAGTGAGCATTAAAGTAATGAATCGATTCATCCTTAACCCTCCTGTCTATATAACCGATCGCATTATCCGTATGTTGAACTTTATCTAGCATTTCCGCTATTGAATCAACCGCAACAGGCGGCTGTCCTGTCCCTGTATAAGTCATTCTATTCCATGTTCTGCGTAATTGATGGGGAAACATTCCCAATTTTTCCTTAACAAACTCCTTATGTACTGCATTATTGTCAGGCAAAACAAATACTCTAATCTTCTCACCATTAGGCCAATATAAAGTACGTAGCGTAAAAATTGCCCGCAACTCATGAAAATCCTTTAACTGCTCAACCGTATTAGCACTAACGATCACTTCCGCCGCATTAAGAGTCTGTGCATTCAGTAATAAAGCAATACATAGCAATAGCGCACTTATGCCCAGCCGCTTTTGATGTACTCCTTTATTAATAAAATGCAATATCATTTTCCCTGCTCATATTACTCCGCTTAATCTCACTGTTTTCTTGCTAAATATAACGCACACTATCAGCTTGCTGACTACTCAATAATGGGCTATTCAACAACACATTAATACTTCGAATAAGTATAGACGCTTTTTCAGGAATTTCTGCGAGCAGGCATACTATCACGAGCCGAATGGTATATTTTGAGACTTCCCTCACAAAAGCAGACGTACAATACTTTGAATCAATGACCACTAAAAGTCCTTAGTAAGTTCAACGCCGCGCAAAACTACATGCCTAAGTCATTAATATAATGCCATTTCTTCATCACAAGCATTAGCCCAAGCATGAATACCACCTGTTAAATTAAAAATCTTCTCAAAACCTTGTTCTACTAAATAATAAGCCACTTGCTCACTGCGCATACCATGATGACAGATCACGGCTATCGGCTGGTTTTTATCCAATTCCTGAATACGCTCAGGGATCTGGTTCATCGGTATTAATGCGCTATTTTGTAAACTGGCTATTTGATATTCAAAAGGTTCACGCACATCCAGTAAAAAATACGCCTCTGGATTTTCTAATAATTGATGTTGTAAATAAATAGGTGATATTTGCTGCACTGTCATGTCAATCGAGCCCTTTGTTTATAAGTAATTAAAAAGCGTTCTAAACGCTTTATTCCTTCGGCTATTGTAGTCATTGAACTGGTATAAGAAAAACGCAAATAATGCTGACTCTCATTTTGTCCAAAATCTTTACCTGGCGTAATAGCAACTCCCTCAATTTCAAGTAACTGCTCAGCGAACTCCTGACTATCATCAGTAAATTGCCTGGCATCTGCATAAATATAAAAGGCTCCAGCCGGCTTTACAGGGATATTAAAACCTAAACGCAGTAAATGTTCATATAAAAAATCACGTTTACTGGCAAAATCCTCACGCCTTAGCTCTAACTCTTGCAAAGTTGTAGGGTCAAAAGCCGCCAGTGCCGCATATTGCGAATGACTCGATGTGGAAATAAAGATATTTTGCGCTAATTTTTCTGTGGCTTGCGCAAAGCTTTCTGGAACAATAAGCCAACCGATACGCCAACCAGTCATACCAAAGTATTTTGAAAAACTATTGATGACAAAAACCTGATCACTAAATTCTAAAGCACTCGCCACGCCTTGCTCGTAAACCAAACCATGATAAATCTCATCCGAAAAAAACAACCCTTGCTTAGCAGCAACAAACTCGATGGCTTTAGCTAATTCAGTCGCTTGAATAATAGTACCCGTTGGATTTGAGGGCGAGGCAATTAAAACGCCACGAGTTTGTGCTTGCCAATGTTTCTGTAATAAATCGACTGACAACTGATAAGCAGTATCTGCATACACGGGGACTTTTTTTACATGATCAGAAAATAAACGAATAAAATTTTGATTACAGGGATAACAAGGGTCAGATAAAATAATCTCATCACTTTGGTTAATACTCACGCCCATAGCAAGCAAAAAAGCCCCTGAAGCTCCTGGCGTAATAAAAATACGCTCTATCGGCACGGATACTTGATATTTTTGCTTATAAAAATCACTAATCTTCTGCCTTAACTCGGGCAATCCCGCGGCAGGCGTATATTTAACATGGCCTTTTTTTATATACTCAATTCCCGCTTGAGTAATTAACTCAGGCGTTGCAAATTCAGGCTCGCCAATTTCCATATGAATAATGTCACGGCCTTGCTCTTCTAACTGTTTTGCACGACGCAGTAACTCCATGACATAAAAAGGAGTAATTGCTTCCATTCGCTTTGCTACTGGCATAAATGATCCTTAAAAAGTCTCAGGAAAAATGCGAATAATAGCAATTTTCCTTGCTTAATTGTTAATATCCTGATAAAAATGCGCAGTTTTTTAAAATAATCAGGAGTTAATGGATGACTAGCAGCACTTCAGCTGAAAGTACGCCTTTCAATTTTACGCCCTACCAAGAAAAGAAAGGCGAAGAATATATGAACCCGGCGCAAAAAGAGCATTTTAAAGGTATTCTAATGAATTGGAAGAATGACCTAATGCGCGAAGTGGATCGTACCGTTGATCATATGCGTGATGATGCGGCAAACTACCCTGATCCTAACGATCGCGCATCGCAAGAGTCTGAATTCAGCCTTGAACTAAGAACACGCGACAGAGAAAGAAAGCTACTTAAAAAAATTGGTGAATCACTAGCACTGCTCGACACAGATGATTACGGTTACTGTGAATCATGCGGTATAGAGATTGGTGTTCGTCGTTTAGAAGCGCGCCCTACTGCAGAGCTTTGTATAGACTGCAAAACACTAGATGAAATCCGCGAAAAACAAATGAGCAAATAAGTTAAGATTTTTAATCTTTGCGCTTAAGCCACAAAGACTGTGCAATACCGACATTAAGCCTTTTAATTCGCTGTACCCTTTGTGGCTATCCATCTTGCAGTTGATTATTTAACCTTTTATCACTGCGACTTTTAAATCTGTGCAAACTATAAACACCCTTCTAGAGCAAGACAGACGGCACGTCTGGCACCCTTATAGCGTCACTCAGTCAGATACGCCCGTTTACCCAGTTAAGTCCGCTCAAGGCGTTACTATTACCTTAATGGATGGCACAACGCTTATTGATGGCATGTCCTCATGGTGGAGCGCGGTACACGGATACAACCATCCGATATTAAATCAAGCTATTGAACAGCAATTGCATAATATGGCGCATATTATGTTCGGTGGTTTAACGCATCAACCTGCGATTGAATTAGCTCAGCAACTAGTCAATATTACCCCTGAACCATTACAAACCGTGTTCTTTTCCGACTCAGGATCAGTAGCGGTTGAAGTGGCCATGAAAATGGCTATTCAATATTGGCACACAAAAAATCAAACACAAAAAAAACGCTTGCTTACCATTCGTCATGGTTATCACGGCGACACCTTTGGGGCAATGTCGGTCAGTGACCCTGATAATGGTATGCACAGTTTATTTAATAACACATTAATTAAACAGCTCTTTGCCGACGCCCCAAACTGCGGGTTTTATGATACTTGTACAGCTGAAGATATTGCACCATTAGCAGGTCAATTAAAAGCACATCACGATGAAATTGCCGCTGTTATTTTAGAGCCAGTTGTTCAAGGCGCTGGAGGCATGCGTTTTTATTCGCCTGATTATTTACGCTTAGTGCGTGAATTATGCGATAAATATAATATTCTATTAATTTTAGATGAAATAGCAACAGGGTTTGGCCGTACAGGCAAGTTATTCGCCTGTGAGCACGCAAATATTACACCAGACATACTCTGCCTAGGTAAAGCATTAACTGGCGGCTATATGACCTTAGCAGCAACTTTAGCTACGAATGAAATTGCCGACAGTATCCGCCAAGGTGAGCCTGGCTTATTTATGCATGGTCCTACTTTTATGGCTAATCCGCTAGCTTGTGCCACGGCCTTAGCCAGCGTTAGGTTATTACTAGAGTCTCCTTGGCAAGACAGAGTCAAAAACATAGAATCATTATTACAACAAGGCCTAAGCCATTGCCAGCAATATGAGCATGTAAAAGAGGTAAGAGTATTGGGCGCAATTGGTGTTATAGAGTTACACCAAGCAGTAGATATGCAAAGCTTACAGCCTAAATTCGTCGAAGCAGGCGTATGGGTACGCCCCTTTAATAAACTAATTTACTTAATGCCGCCTTTTATTATTACAGATCAAGAGCTTGATCAACTGATAACGGCAGTCGTAAAGGTTGTTGCTGAAATGCAGTAGTGCATTGCATGACTACAAACTTAACACGGGACATTAACTCTATTGTAGGGATGACCTCAGTCTACTTTTTAGGGGCCTGTACGAAATTACTTAGGTAGTTATTGGGGCGCAGGCCTTTAGCCTGCATTTTATAAGCAAGCTGAAGGTCTGCGTCCCATTATATCGCTCTTATTTCATGAGCATTTCTTAGCAACAGCGGACTGAAGTCTGTCCTACCGCCTGCTTGGTTTATAAATTATGGTAACCGGTTTCTTCATGCAAGATAATATCTAAGCCCTGCACCTCTTCATCTTCAGAAACACGTAACCCCATAACTTTATCCAGAACCTTTAAAATCAGATAACTAAACAAGGCACTCCAAATAGCGACAACTGCAACTGCTAAAGCTTGCACGCCTACTTGATAAAGCATAGTAACCTCACCTAAACCGAGCCCGCCCATACTTTCAGCAGCAAAAACACCGGTTAAAATTGAACCTACAACACCACCGACACCATGTACAGGAAAGACATCTAAAGAATCATCTATTTTAAAACGACGTTTAACAATTTGTACCGCATAAAAACATACAATACCCGACGTCACCCCAATAACTAGAGCACCCGCAGGACCAACAAAACCAGATGCAGGCGTAATGGTACCTAAGCCAGCAACCATTCCAGTAACAATACCTAAGACACTCGGCTTACCAAAACGCAACCACTCAATAACCATCCAAGTTAATGCCCCTGCAGACGCACTAATATGCGTCACAAGCATCGCCATACCGGCCGAGCCGTCAGCAGCTAACGCACTACCTGCATTAAAACCAAACCAGCCCACCCAAAGCATTCCAGCCCCAGTAACAACCATAGGCATATTATGCGGTGGCATTGCGGTAGTCGGAAAACCTTTTCTATTACCTAATACTAAAGCAGTCACTAAAGCAGAAATACCTGCTGTAACATGAATAACAATTCCGCCCGCAAAATCTTTAACGCCGAGCTCAGCTAACCAACCACCACCCCAGACCCAATGACACACTGGCACATATACCAACAATGCCCAAAGACCACTAAAAGTCAGCATAGAAGAAAACTTCATTCTTTCTGCAAACCCACCAACAATCAAAGCCGGAGTAATAATGGCAAAGGTCATTTGAAACATAAAAAAGACAGTTTCAGGAATATCTCCCGTTAAACTAGCCGTTCCCATGTCTGGTACAAATGCTTTTGACAAACCACCCAGAAAAGACTGAATCGCTCCACCATCGGTAAAAATCAGGCTATACATACCCGCTAACCACATAATGGAAATCAAACAGGTAATTGCAAAACACTGCATTAATACTGATAAAGCATTTTTACTACGAACTAAGCCGGCATAAAATAAGGACAATCCAGGCAAGGTCATAAATAAAACTAAAGCTGTAGACGTCAAAATCCACGCGGTATTAGCTTGATTAAGCTCCGCAGCTGTTGCAATACTAGGCAGTAAAGCTAAACTAAGAAATAAAACACTTTTTTTATTCTGTAAAAAATTTTTCATAAGAACTCAATTAAATTGCCTCTTCGCCAGTTTCTCCTGTACGGATACGAATTACTTGCTCAAGAGCAGTAACAAAAATTTTACCATCGCCGATTTTGCCGGTATTTGCTGATTGAACAATCGCCTCAATCGCTTGATCTACCAAGGCAGCTGGCACAGCAATTTCCAATTTCACTTTAGGTAAAAAATCCACTACATATTCAGCCCCTCGATACAATTCAGTATGCCCCTTTTGTCTACCAAAGCCTTTAACTTCAGTCGCGGTAACCCCAGCAATACCAATTTCAGATAAAGCTTCGCGTACATCATCTTGTTTAAACGGTTTAATAATTGCAGTAATTAACTTCATAGCATTCATCCAATGTATAAAAATAGAAAAGTCCTATTCTACACAAAAAAAAGGGCGCAATGATCAACTCAATGCGCCCTTTTTTATATTTTTAAGTTGATTGGTTAAATCATCAAGCCAATCAACTTAAAACGAACTACTTATAGTTACTTCGATGTACCTGTAAATTCAGGGTATGCTTCCATACCACATTCAGAGTAATCCACGCCTTGATACTCTTCTTCCTCAGTAACTCGTATACCCATCACAGCTTTAATCACAAACCAGGTAGCAAGACTGGCAACAAACACGAAACCAAAAATCGAACCTATACCAGCAAGCTGAGCAACTAAGCTTGCTTCAGGATTAGAGATACAAACCGCCAATAAGCCCCAGATACCAACAACGCCATGCACCGAAATAGCCCCTACTGGATCATCAATTTTCATTTTATCTAAACCAATCACTGAAAAGACCACGATAACGCCTGCTATTGCACCAATCACAGAGGCCAATAAGGGTGTTGGAGTTAAGGGTTCAGCCGTAATCGCAACTAACCCTGCTAACGCACCATTTAAGGTCATAGATAAATCTGCTTTACCGAATAAAAGGTGTGCTGTTAATAAAGCTGAAATAACACCTGCTGCAGCAGCAGAATTAGTATTTACGAACACCATGGCAACTGCATTAGCTTCGCCTATATCCGATATTTTAAGCTCAGAGCCACCATTAAAACCAAACCAACCCATCCATAAAATAAACATCCCTAAGGTTGCCATTGGCATATTACATCCAGGAATAGGATGAATTTCACCATTAGGGCCGTATTTACCTTTACGAGCGCCTAATAATAGGACTGCTGCTAATGCTGCTGTTGCACCACATAAGTGCACTACACCCGAACCAGCAAAATCCAAGAACCCCATTTGATCAAGAAAACCTCCGCCCCATTTCCAAAAACCTTGAATCGGGTAAATAAATCCGGTCATAACCACTGAAAAGACTAAAAATGCCCACAACTTCATACGCTCAGCAACCGCACCTGAAACAATCGACATCGCTGTTGCTACAAAAACAACCTGAAAAAAGAAGTCAGCCATCACTGAGTAATACGTTTCACCATTACTCGCCAATACATCTGTAGCAGTATGATCTTCACCTAATAAAAAGCCGATACCTGGCCAAATACTATTTACCGCTTCTGCTGGATACATAATGTTATAACCACATAGCTGGTACATAACACATGCAATAGAAAATAACGCGACATTCTTAGTTAAAATTTCTGCGGTATTTTTTGACCTTACCAAGCCCGCCTCTAACATAGCAAAACCAGCCGCCATCCACATAACCAACGCGCCACTTATTAGAAAATAAAACGTATCTAACGCATAGCTTAATTCAGTTAATTTATCCACTTTAATACCTCTCTGTAATATTAATTGTTATATAGCTTCATTTCCGGTTTCACCGGTACGAATACGAATAACCTGCTCTAAGTTAGTAACAAAAATCTTACCGTCACCAATTTTTCCTGTATTCGCAGCTTTAGTGATTGCTTCCAGCGCTTGGTCGACCAACTCATCAGTGACAGCCGCTTCAATTTTTGCTTTAGGTAAAAAATCTACAACATACTCTGCGCCACGATAAAGCTCAGTATGGCCTTTTTGACGACCAAAGCCTTTTACTTCAGTTACCGTCACACCTGAAATACCAATATCAGATAAGGACTCACGCACATCATCCAGTTTAAATGGCTTTACTATTGCTGTTATTAACTTCATTTAGGTCTCCATTAATTTACAAGTTCATAATTCACAAAGCACAGGACGTGCCAAAAACATAAGCATTTGTTTTATAATAACTTTAATATTACGCACTGCAACAACCACAAACAATTACTGTAAATTGCACCAAGATAGTGCACCCCAAGTATTTCTAATGAAAGCTCACCTTGCTATAGTACACATCATTAAATAGAAAATGTTCATCCATATATTTAACTGCAAAATAAAGCTGTTATGTAAGCTAGTTTATGCATGCCCAATAAAACTAAGTCTTATTTATTAATGAGTCTATGTTTAGTTCAGCCAGATACGCTTCATTAAATCGCACCAATTCAGTGCAATTCAATAGATACTTGATTAAAATTTAAACTAATAAAACAAGAATGTTCTGTAAGGCACTAAATAAAAAAGGTTTTTTTTATTTGGCATATATCCCGCTTATAAATCTACAAGTCTGCTTAATAAGCTATTCAGGCGCACACACTTTACATTCCAATTAAAATAATATATAGGGCTATGTTATGAATAAAAAAATGTTCTTTAAACGATCTCTACTAAGCACTGCGATCCTTGCAGCCAGTTTTCAAGCGTCTGCTGATGCCGGCATGGTTGAGTCTTTATCTGACTTTAACGTTAACGAAACCTCTTTTATGAAACGCGCAGGCCTTGAAGTAGGGCTATGGGCCTCAGGCGGTGTTACTGGTAACTCCAATGGCAATACCAATGCCCCCGTATTATTTAACGACCGCGTTAATGAATTCACCCTTGATCAACTAAATTTCTACATTGAGCGAGCAGTAGATACCGAAGGCGATAGCTGGGATATTGGTGGACGCATGGATTTCATGTACGGTACAGATGCACGATTTACTCAAGCATCAGGCTGGGATGATAAGTGGAATGCAGGTTCAAGCGGCTATTATGATATAGCCATGCCGCAGTTATATGTTGAAGTCTTTGCTCCTATCGGCAACGGTATTACAGCAAAATTAGGACATTTTTACACCACTATCGGTAATGAAGTCGTCACCTCTCCTGATAACTTTTTCTATTCTCATGCCTATACTATGTTATACGCAGAGCCATTCACACATACCGGCGCTTTATTCAGCTACGATATTGATGATAACTTCTCAATTAATGGGGGAACAGTAATCGGCTGGGATAATATGACTGAAAACGCAGGAGCTTGGAGCTTTTTAGGGGGCGGTAGTTGGACTAGCGACAGTCAGTCCTCATCGGTGACCGTGCAATTAATTAGTGGTGAGGCAAGCGATACAGAACAGAGTAATAGAACTATGTACAGCCTTGTTGCAACACATGATTTCACCGACAAATTACATTACTTATTTCAACATGATTTTGGTACGCAACAAGATGTAAATGGTGATGGCGTAAACTGGTTTGGCATAAACCAATATGTGACCTATGACATCAACGATGAATTAGCCATTGGTGTACGTGCCGAATGGTTTAATGATGTAGACAGTGCCCGCGTCAGCAATATGGGCGCTAACTACTTTGCCGCATCAATTGGCGTAAACTACTCACCTCTTCCTTGGTTTAAAGTTCGCCCAGAAATTCGTTATGACTGGGCTGATGAAAATGTATTTAATGGCGGCGTTGACCACGACCAAGTTGCAATTGCTATGGACATGATTCTTACATTCTAATTTAGCTTTTTAAGGTCAACCTCCAAGAAGCTCACATTGCGGCGCACCGCAATGTGAGCTTTTTTTATGCTTAATAATCTTGAAAACCTAGATATTTTATACCATTAAGGGTACTATCAAAAAACGTGAGTTAGAAACAAGTTTTTAGCTTATCTCCAATACAGGCTTTCATCGAGCCATTAAA
>CBDUDP010000015.1:0-89789 GCA_965365945.1 uncultured Gammaproteobacteria bacterium | reverse complement strand
GAGTGTGATTTTCATACCTTGTATAGCTTGACTTGATTTTTCTCATTTATCAAGCATCTTCAATGATTACGGGTATAGTTTTTGTTGTAGAGTGTTGATTTCTTGATCGGTGGAGGTAAGGACTGAGGCAATTTTTTTTTGTTCTTGAAGTGATGGTAAATTAATTTTAATATTTTTTATTATTGATGCATTGAAATTTGGCTGACCACCTTGAACAAGGTTTAATGCTCTATTCATTTCCTTCTCAAGTAAATAAAACATAAAAATATTTGAACAACCATCGTGAGGTATTAAAGCCAGTATTGCTTGATTAATTGCTGCATTATCAATCATATTGATGGCTACTTTTCCAGCCGTAGCACCGTACATAGCAACAAGTATATTATCTTTTTTTACAAGTTTGGCGGAGGAATTATGTAAACCTTCTTCGGTAATATGCTCTGACACTGAATAAATAAAGCGATTATTTACTTCACCTGATTTAATCCATGGAATGGCTCCTCCATAGTATTGAGGTTTAGATCTTGAAGGTGTGCCTCCTGAAAATGAGGTGCATACTGAGCCGATAGGAATTAACTTCCATCCGCCTTCAAATTCAGCAAAGCGTTTTTTGCCTGTGAGCAATTGCTGCATCAAAGATTTTTTCTGCTGTTGGCTGTTGGCAATTAGGGATTCAGTGGCACTAATCGCCTTATCCCATGTGCTAAGAATTTGGGCGATTTTTCGTTGTTCTGGAAGTGGAGGAACTGGTACAGGTAATTCTTTACAAAGTTGGATTGTTAAATTCTGTTGTCCAGATGTTTTTTTTGACCTTGATTGTAACCATTGTTGGGCAATTGAACTCTTTAAATAAGCAAGAAAAAACAAATGTGAAAAATTAGATTTGACGATTCGATATATAACTATAGCTTGATTCATATTGTATTCAGGAAATGAATCATCAAGTAATGATATTTTACCTAAAGGTGGGCCTACAATATTCATTAAAATATCGTTAGGGTATGCAATAGATCTTGAAAGAAAACCATTATGTGTATCTTCATTAACAAAAATCATCTCACTGTTTGGTTTTAATACTCCATCAAATGAAAGATTATTTACACGAAGAAATGGAATTCTTTGGTTTTTTGTAATATCCGTTTTCTTAGGAGTTGTCCCCTTTGTGATTTTTGAGCACAATTGGTCGGCAGTTGAGTAGTCCCAATTTAAAGGTATAAGGCCTATCCCGTTTATAACTTGAAAACCACTAGGAAGCATAACTCAACTCCTTTAAATTTAAACACTTAATTTTCATTATCCTCACTGCAATACCCACTCGCCATCACGTTTAATCGCTTGATACATCGCATCTGGAGCAAGGTCAATTTCATTCGACCAGCTAACAAAGCCATCCGACACGCTTAACTGATTAAAAAAATCTGGATCTTTCAAGGCAGTAAAAACACCGTATAAGTGACTGGGTAGCATTTTTACTCCCCCCGTCAGTCCATCGGCAAAGGTTACGCTAAATTCAAGATGGCGTGTTATATGGGCTTCAATTACGTCAAAGTACATGATATTTACCTCAAAGGATTAATTTTAATGGGTTGCTGATGTTGTTCGCATAACTCCCAATCACTGAGTAATTCGTTTTGGTGCAGTTCTGCCCAATCAAGTACCAGGTTTAATGCCCGTCGCGGTAATTTTCCTTCCTTAATTCCAATGACTGGATATTGATACTTGCCTTGTACTCGCCATATTGCGCATGAAAATGCGGTGGGGCATGTTCGTTAAAAAACATGCGAATGATAATACCGTAAAATGTGCTAATTGTTGGCATACTTTAACTCCTTTAAATTTATCCTCGTTCCCATGCTCTGCGTGGGAATGCAGTTTGTGACGCTCTGCGTCACGGAACGCAGAGCGTTCCTGTATGAATTCCCACGGAGACCGTGGGAACTAGGAAACATAAGCACTGGCACCAACAAGAGATTCAGTGTTGCTGCGGCTAATTATTATTTCGCCAGCTTTAGGGTTTGTTTTGGCTCTGACTAATTCACTGGGGTTAATTACTTTGCAAGCAGTTGGATCAAAATACCCATAAGATACAGCACTTACTTTGAGGACAGCCTTCTCATTTATTGCTTTTTTACGATCTTCACCATTAACACTAACACCGGATTCTAAACCAATAATTAATTCTTGAATTCGGGTATCTTCCCATTCATCAGGAACCATAACTAACCTCCTTAAAAGTAGACCTATCCATTTTTCGAGTTGCCTTTAGTTAGCTTATTTTGCTCTCGTTCCAATTGCTTAATATTTTTATCAGGCACAGGTAAATCTTCAGGCATTGTTCCACCTAATTCTTCAATAGTCTGACGTACTTTTTGTCCTACTTCATGGTGTGTCTGATTGGCTTGACGTTTTTCTTGTACCGCATCACGTTTTAATTTTTCTTCAGTTTGTGTTGCGCGGAATAAATTGGCGGCAAGTTCCGTGCTACCCATATGATCTAAAATCTTATGGCTTTTTTTAAGCCCTTTACGTTGATGTATTGCTTTATTATCCAGTCCACCATATAGACCTTTATAACCGTGATTTTGAAATATGGCGTAATCTAAGCTTGTTTCAACACCTGCATCTTTAGCAGCTGCAGCAAGGTGTTTATTATGGGTTGCTAGTTCGTTTCGTAACATCAACCTTTTCTGGTCTTCGGATAATTGTTGAAACCCTGTATCATCCTCTAGCTCTTTTCTACGTGTCTGAATGGCAAAATAAGTTTGACCATTGGCAATAATGGGTTTGCTGGAATCGGCATTTTGTACAATAAGGTAGCAGGCATAGCGTGAAAGCTTATAATCTTTGGTTTTCCTTTGTGCACCTGAGCCAATTTCGACCATTTTTCCCACTTGGGAAAAATGGTCATTTTCTGGCTGTTCTGAATTTATAGCTGCAATAATTGCTTTTTGAATAACACGTTCAAATTTATCCCAAGTGGCATAAGCAAGCACTAACTGTAGATCTCTGGCATACCAAAACTCATTACCGTTATTATCTATGTTTTTTATGGCTTCAAAGGTTTGATTTTGGTTCAATTCATTATTCATACCCCAACTCCTCCAAATACCCAGCCATCTCTGTTTCCAATTCAGCTAATTGCTTTTGCAAATCCAACCGCTCAGCACGTATCGCCATTAAATCCAGTTCTTCCTCTTCTTCAAAGGTATCAACATAACGAGGTATATTCAGATTAAAGTCATTTTCTGCAATCTCTTCTAAGCTGGCAAGATAGGCATATTTATCAACAGTTTCCCGTGCTTTATACGTTGCAATGATTTTCTCAATATTTTCTAAACTTAGAATGTTTTGATTTTTACCTGATTTAAATTCACCACTGGCATCAATAAAGAACACCGTGTTATCGGATTTTTGCTTTTTAAAGATTAAAATAGCGGCAGGAATCCCTGTACCAAAAAATAGTTTTTCAGGTAAACCAATCACGGTATCCAGTAGGTTTTCTTCAATCAGTTGTTTGCGGATTTTACCTTCTGATGCCCCCCGAAATAATACCCCATGCGGCACCACCACACCCATACGCCCTGTTTTAGGTTTAAGCGTCTCAATCATATGGCTGATAAAGGCATAATCACCTTTAGTTTTAGGCGGTGTACCTCGACGAAAACGTCCATAGGGATCATCAGCTGCTCCATCATGCCCCCATTTATCCAGAGAAAAGGGCGGATTCGCGGTGACAATATCAAAATGTAATAAACCGTTACCACTGGCATCTTTTAATAAAGGGTTACGAATAGTATCGCCCCATTCAATACGATGGTTATCTTCACCATGCAGAAACATATTCATTTTAGCTAATGACCAAGTGGAACCAATCGATTCTTGACCAAAAAGTGCGTATTTTTTAGAACCATTAAAGTTCTCACGCACTCTACGTCCACATTTCATTAATAAAGAACCCGAACCACAGGCAGGGTCACAAATTTCATCACCTTCTTGTGGGTCTAATAAAATAGCGAGTAAGTCAGATACTTCGGGTGGGGTATAAAACTCGCCAGCAGTACGACCACTACCCGCAGCAAAGTGTTTTATTAAATATTCATAGGCATTACCGATAATATCTAAGGTGCCAACACGACTAGGGCGTAAGTTAAGTATGTCTTTTGCAAAGTCTTCTAACAAGTGGCGCAAAATCTCATTTTTTTGCTTTTCTGCACCCAAATTACTGGTGTTGAAACTAATATCCTGGAACACATTTTTCAATTTGGAACCATTGGCTTCTTCCAATGCATGTAATGCCATATCAATCCGCTGACCATTACCTGCTTCATGACGTTGCTCATATAAGTCCCAGAAACTAGCGTCTTTAGGCAATACAAAACGTTGTTTGGCTATCATGGCATTAATCAATTCGGGTTGGTCGCCATACTGCTCAACTAACTTGTCATATTCATCTTTATAGACATCTGAGATGTATTTTAAAAATAACATGGTCAGAATAAAGTCTTTATAAATATCTGGGCTAATCGTGCCACGAAAAGTGTCACAGGCACCCCAGACTGCTTTATTGATGTCGTCTTGGTTAATTTGACTGTTTGGCATACGGTGTCTCTTTTTTAATATCTGTGTAAGTGTTAATTACTGAATAATTCGCTGGCAACGGCATTAAGCTGTTGCTGTCTGTTATTTATCAGTTGGCGTAGTATTTTTTGTTCTTTTATCGCTGCGCGATGTAAGGCGACGATTTTTTGTTGGGTTGCTATCGGTGGCAAGGTAATGGGGGTGTCTTCGAGTATTTTCCGTCGAATACTGACATGTAAACTGCCTTCTGCACTGATTTTAAAATACTTTTGTACTGGACGTTGGTTAAGTTGCCAATAAATAAATTCGGGTAATACGGTGCTTTTCTGCTCTGTATTAATGCGAATAATAAAAAAGTACGGTGAGCAAACGGTCTGTTCAGGTAATTGTTGCACAAAGCTCGCAAAGTGCCGTGCGCCTTTAGCAATAAATAAAATATCTTGCGTCTGTAGCCAGTCAGGATTTTTTCGTCCTATTAATTTAGTGGTAATTAATTTTTTTATATTAATTTCACCAAATTCATTCACATCACGTACTTGCACAACATGTGTTTCTGCCTTAGAAATTGGCCTGATCGTCCCACGGAATGGGTGTCCTGAGCGTATGTTTGCAATTTCACAGAGCTTATTTTTCATGGTTTACACATATTGATATTATTTATTTTTATGCGAATGAGGCATTAATTTAGTGTGTTAAATAGATAGTAATAACACATAAAAAAGTACAGGGCTGATATTGAGGTATAGAGAAGTAATAGTCAAGTTTTATGCGGTAACAAGATGATGCAGTTTTTAAGTTGACATTAGCTGCTGTTCGATTTATTCTTTTTCCATGCATTCTCGATTAAAAATTTCGGGAATGACGGCTATTACAATGATTATTTATTGGGATTGGTATTTATTGTAAGGCCTAACCCTATTTCGCATTACTAGGAGAGATTTTTGAAGCAATCCTTTTATGATTTAAATTATTCTGATTTAGAAAAAGTTCTAAATCAGAATAATTTAAACTGTTCAGCAGCGGCAGTCCTTTTTAATTGGCATTATAAGAAAAAAGAAAAGACTCAGTGCTATGAGAACATTGCAAAAAGTTCATTGGCCTTTTTTCAAAATAATTTCGACTTCTCTCTACCTGAAATTGATACGGTTCATGAATCAAAAGATCGAACAGTAAAATTTCTTTTTAAGCTTAAAGACGGGCACAAAATTGAAACCGTGCTTATTCCATTTCATAATAAATATTCTATTTGCCTTTCATCACAGGTTGGCTGTGCAATGAATTGTTCTTTTTGTTTTACTGGAAAACAAGGATTTAAAAGAAATTTGACGACAAGTGAAATTGTTGGCCAGTTTCTACAGGCTTGGCGTTGGTTAGCGAAAAATAGGCCTGGGGAAGAGAGGGTTTTAAATATTGTTTTTATGGGGCAAGGCGAACCTTTACATAATTTTGATGCTGTCAAAAAAGCGTGCGAAATATTTTTATCACAACACGGAACTTCAATTGGTGTTCAAAAAATCACTATTTCAACGGCTGGTTATATTCCTGGACTTAAAAGATGGAGCAAGGAAATTCCCGGAGTGAACCTTGCGTTATCTCTTCATTCGCCTTTTGAAGCAAAGAGAAATGAACTTATTCCCATTAATGTTAAATATCCGCTAGATGAAGTGTTGGCATATATTGATAAGATACCTTTAAATAAAAAGCAGTTTGTTACTTATGAATATATTCTGATAAAAGATTTTAATGATTCTTCAGATGATGCTAAGGAATTAGGGGTGATTTTGGCTGGTAAAAGTGCTTATATAAATTTAATTCCTTTTAACTCATTCCCAGGCTCGCATTACAAGAGTCCTGATTTGGACAAAATTGAAAAGTTTAAAGAAGTTTTAGATACTTTTAAAATTCCGACTTTAATAAGAGGCGCTAAAGGTGATGATGTATTAGCCGCATGTGGACAACTCAACTCTAAAGATTAAATAGCTACCAAGTGCCAGTGAATGAGGCTGAACTAAGGCAACAAAAAACTACCTGATGAACTGGTGATTTTCATGTAGCTTCTTTTAGAGGTAGTTTATCGATTGACTGGTTAGGTTAGTTAGGAACAAGATTTCAATAAAACCCAAAACTTTATGTGAGCCCGTATGAAACTTGTGGAATACGGGAAGTTGAATGCACTATGCTCCCTGTATTCCGTAAACTCCGTACAGGCTACATTAGAGCGTAAACTTTCGGATCTTATTAAGACCGCATTCCTTAGGGGGGCGTTAATTTCAATTTAAGTTGGGTGCTCGTCCCTCGGTGTTAAACGGATGGCGACTGTGTCGTTTTGTTTAGTAGGTCAGATGCTAGTACATAGCGATTTTTGCCTAACCTCTTTGCTTCATACATAGCGGTGTCAGCATATTTTATTAATAAATCAGCCTCGTGATGGTCTTTAGGGTATAGGCTGATACCAATGCTGGCACTGATATGGACGATTTTATCCTGTATTAAAAAGTCATCACTCAGTTTTTGTAAAATAGAATTAGCAATTTTTTCGGCTGCCTTTATATGTGTAATAGAAGAAAGTATTAGCGTAAATTCATCGCCGCCCATTCGGGCAACGGTATCCTCTTCACGGCAGGATTTGGTAAGGCGATGACTGACGAGCTTGAGTAGTTGATCGCCAGCATCATGACCCAAGTTATCATTGACTGCTTTGAAACCATCTAAGTCTATAAATAACACGGCCAAAGTTTTGAGGTGACGTTTGTTGTGCAAGATTTCTTGTGTTAATCGTTCCTGAAAGAGTAAGCGATTAGCTAGCCCGGTAAGTGAGTCATGAAAGGCTATTTTCCTCAGGTTTTCTTCTTTTTCTATTTGTTTAGTTGCATCGTAAATAGTGCAAATAACACAAGCTATTCCTTTGAATTCGTTTTTTTGGCACTCTATGTTTACTGGAAAGGATTTTCCATTTCTAGTTCGACCTATGGTTGACGATTTATGAAAAGTAAGTATGTTGTTGACTAATAAGCTACTAGGTATGCCATCTGGGTATTGAAAAAGTCGGTTGGCTGCTTGATTACTAAAGATGATTTTCTGCGATTTATTATAAATAATGATACTTGTTTCTATGGAGTTGAATATGGCATTCAGCGCTTGATTATTTTTAGAGGCTACATGTCTGTCTTTAACTAAGCTCTGGGTAATATAAATAAAATTAAGTAAGGCTAAGATGAGTAAAGCGGATTGAATCAAGCGTAATAATCGAATTTGTTCGTTTGCTTCTTGTTCAAGCGTTAAGGTTAGCTGGTTCATTGTTCTTAATAAAGCAAGGTTGTGCTGACTTGTGTTTTTAATTGCTTGGTCAAGTAATGCTGGTGTTGGTGTGGCTAAGGCGAGTGAAATAGGTGTTTGAAAAACAGCCCAAAGCTGGCGGCCTTGAGTGAGGTGTTGACGTGCCTGAATAGATTTAATTGCGGGGATATAAACTGGTTTATGGTCGCCATCTAAGGTATTGCCGCCTTCCCAGAATGCATTAAGCGTATTGTCAAATAGTTGCAGTGCAGTTTCTAGTTGGGCTTTAGTCTCTTGTTGTTCCGTGTTAGTTGGACTTAGCTTTAGTAGTAATAATGATTTACTAATGCGTTGCGATAGCATACGTTGACGCCCAGCTAAGTTGATGGCGAGTGTGCTCCTGCTAAGGCTATCAGATATCCAGTAGTTTAATGAGAGCGCAGAAATATCAAAAACTATAAAAAGAATAATGGGAAAGAAAATAGCGTACTTTTGGTTGCCCATAAACTGACCTAAATAAAAGTGAGGTGATACTGGATATTTTAGTTAGCTAAACACGGTGCTTTAGGCATTATCATCAAATAAAGCAGGTTTATCAAGGTTTGATGGTGCTTGGGATTTGCTTGATGTTTGTTGAGCCGCATTCATATTGCCTGGGGTTAAACCCTCTTCTTCAAAGCGAGTAGTTAAATAGCCTAAATTATCTTGTATTAGTTTGGTGGTTTTAGCGTCTTCGCTCCAGAAATTGGTATGTACCGCATCATCAAAATACGAAACCTTACAGTGCAGTGTATCTAAGTGGGGCGGAGATAGGGTAATCGTTGCTGACCAGTTTTTTTGCTCGGTTTGTTGAGTTTTTTTATGATTTTTTTCGATCTCAATTCTGACGGCAGTGGCTTGTTTTTTTTCAGTAAACGGTAAGTCTATTACCCATACTTGTTTATTTTGATCTTCTTGAGGTAATGATTTGAGTTGATTGAGCATCAGCCGTGCTAAGGCGCCTTCTGATTTGTTTTGTAGGTCTTTCAGTAGGTTCTTAAGCTGGTCATCACTGGCTAAGTTGTTTTTGTCTACTTGAGATTCGTGCTGTAGTGCTTGGGCAAATTTTAATAGCACCGCTTTAAAGTCTGAGTTAAATGTTAGTTCTGTTTTTTGTTTTGTGTGAGCTAACTTGGCTTCCAGATAAAGGCCGCTATTATCCAGTGACTTTTTGAGTTGTGTGCCTTCTGTTAGCTGCTGTGGTTTGGGTAAATCGCGTAGTATTTCTTGAGCAAGGCGTTTAAGTGTTTCTGAGATTTTTTCATTGCTGGCAATTTGTGGGAAGGCGCGAATTAATTGATTGAGTAATTCGGGGGCAGCAATTTCTTTAGGTAGGTGATTTTTGATTGCAGTGGTAATGGTTTGTTCTGGGCTTTGCTGTGGGAGAATTTGAAGCTGTACTTGTGGCTCAGTTTTTATGACTTGTAGCGTAAGGGCTTGCTGAAAGCTGAGCGCTGGCAGAGGTGTTGATTTTGATATTGGAAAATCAATGTTAATGAGTGTTTTAGGAATGGCGGGAGTGGTATTTTTAGTCGTTTCAATAGTGCTGCTGGAAGCTAGAGTATTTTGTGTTGCTGTTGATAAAGCAGGAGCTGGTTTTGGAGTGATAAAGCTATGTGTTTTGAGGGGTTCGATCGTGTTTTGCATGATCGTAGCTTTAGTCGGCGGCTCTGACTGTAATACTGCTGATTTAGGTTCTAAAAAGCGTTGTGTTTTTGTGCTTTTGTCTGTGTCGCTTGATAAGCTGGAAGAAGGAATAAGTAGACGTAGCTTAAGGCTTTTAGTATTACTATCAATAACGGTTGCACTCAGTAATTGCTGAGGTTTTAATGTGGATAAAATTGCGCTATGCGTGGTGTTCTTAGGCGATTGTAGTATGTGTACTGCAATACGGAGGTCGGTACGGGGTATGTTAGTTTTAGCGGCTTCTGTCTGTGAGGCGTTTAAGTTAGTTTGTAACACGAGTGTTGGCGCATTGCGATTAATATCGGCAGGGACTGAAGTATTATTTGTTTTGCTCGATTGTAAGAGCTGCTCAGGAACTAAAACTTTGACCTCGGGTTGAGGTTGTAATTTTATGACTACTAATTTTACAGCTTGCCCTGATTGTAATGGTAACGCTTGTTGTTTGCTTTCGGGCGGTTCATTCTTGAGGAAGGCGGCAATTTTCTTATTTTCGATGCTCAGTTGAATGTTTTTTTTGTCTTGGCTAACCTGTACGATGTTGGCATCAATTTGTTGACCTATTTTTAAATTTTCCGTGCCGCTCTTCGTTGGGGTAAGCGTGTTGAGTAAGTGTTGAGCTTGGGGAGGGATAGGCAGGTTAATCATGATTAAAGCAACAGTTTTTGAATGTCGTTGATTTCATCTTTGGCTTGATCCAATATATTAATACTAAGATCGACATCTAAATTCCCTGAGACTAATTTTTTATAAGCAGGAAGTTCATCCAATTTAGGCATTTTTTTCGGATCAACTTTACCTATATAGCTATGTAATTGAGAAATCATCACGATATCTGCATAATCAGCTTTTTCATTGTCGTTTCTATACCAATTCTCCGAATTGATAATCACGTCTTCAAAGTCTTCGTGGAAATCCCATTTACGTAAAATTTGTACGCCAATTTCCACGCGTAATTTACGTACGGTTTCAGTTAAATCTTTTGGGCTAGCTAAAATATCTGGCTGTTTGTCGGCATAAGCAAGAATGGGCACAATGCCGATATCATGAATTAAGCCGGCTAACATAGCTTTATCTGGGTCAAAACCAGGGGTTTTATGTGCTAATACAGCGGAAATCGAGGCAACATAGCTGCTATGTTGCCAAAGTTCGTGCATCTTTTTGCGAATCACTGTTGAGCTTGCATTAAAAACACCCTTTAAGGCAAAGGTTGTAATGATTTGTTGCGAGCTTTGTAGACCTAAACGAGTCAGTGCTTCAGGGCAACTTTCGATTTTACGTCGGCCACGGTACAGCGGACTATTAGATATTTTTATTAGCCGTGCAGTAATGGAAGGATCAATTTGGACTACGCGGGCAATTTTATTATTATTGGCTGAGCTGTCATTAATGGCTTTTTTGATTTTAAATGAGACATCAGGGATCGTAGGTAAATCGAGTGAATCTGACTGCATAAATTTATAGCAGTCAGCATAAAGTCGATTTTTTGCTAAGCTTGAGCGTGTTTCTTCTGGGGAGATAGCTGAGTTTTTTTGGTCCATAACGACTATTTTACTGAATGTTATCCAGATACACGCATAATTAGTTTAAAATTACTGTCTTTACGCGTTATTCTTACACTATTCATATTTTATGCAACAAACATCTGCAGAAACAATTCAAACGCTAATGACCGTAAGGGATTATATTCGTTGGGCGGCTAGTCGTTTTGCTGAAGCAAAGCTTTTTCATGGTCATGGTACTGCAACTGCTTTGGATGATGCTGCTGCCTTAGTTTTACATAGTTTGCATCTTCCTTATAACTTATCTGAAAGTTATTTTAGTGCGCGTCTCACTGAAGTTGAGCGACATAAAATTGCTGATTTAGTAGAGCGACGTATTAGCACACGTATTCCTTCTGCTTATTTAATGCATGAAGCGATTTTTGCAGGCCTGCCATTTCATGTGGATGAACGTGTGTTAGTGCCGCGCTCTCCAATCGCTGAACTTATTCACGAGCAATTTACGCCCTGGGTTGACCCTGACAATATTGAACGTGTTTTGGATCTATGTACTGGCAGTGCCTGTATCGCTATTGCCTGTGCTTATGCCTTTCCTGATGCTTTGGTGGATGCGGTTGATTTATCGGAAGATGCTCTGGAGGTTGCTAAAATTAATCTCGCTAAGCATGAGCTGGGAGAGCAATTAACGTTATATCATTCTGATTTGTTTGATGCTTTACCTGCACAGAAATATGATTTAATTGTTTCTAATCCACCGTATGTAGCCATTGCTGAATGGGAGCAATTGCCCGCTGAATTTCATGCTGAGCCAGAAATGGGATTTACCGGTGGCGAGTCGGGGTTGGATTTAGTGATTAAGATTTTAGTTGATGCCGCTGATTACTTGTCTGAACAAGGTATTTTGGTTATTGAAGTAGGTAGTAGCGCGGAAACTTTGCAGGAAAAATTTCCGGATATACCGTTTTATTGGTTGAATTTTGAAAACGGTGGCGATGGGGTATTTTTACTGACTGCAGAGCAAGTTTTTGCATTTAATGAACAATTTAAAGAAGCATTGGGGTAAGTATGTCGGGTAATAGTATAGGAAAGTTATTTACAGTGACGACTTTTGGAGAAAGTCACGGTATTGCATTGGGTGCAACGATTGATGGTTGTCCGCCGGGTTTGGAATTATCTGAAGCAGATTTACAAGGTGATTTAGATCGTCGTCGCCCAGGTACATCAAGACATACCACGCAACGGCGTGAAGCAGATCAGGTAGAGATTTTATCTGGCGTATTTGAAGGGAAAACCACAGGCACGCCGATTGGCTTGTTAATAAAAAATACCGATCAGCGCTCTAAAGATTATGCCAATATTGCTGAGACTTATCGTCCAGGCCATGCTGATTATGTTTATGATCATAAATATGGTTTTAGAGATTATCGTGGTGGTGGACGTTCTTCCGCTAGAGAAACGGCGATGCGCGTTGCTGCGGGCGGGATTGCTAAAAAATATTTAAAGCAACAGTATGGTATTGAAATTCGCGGTTATCTATCGCAATTAGGGCCGGTTAAAGTCGAAATGGTTGATTGGGCCGCGATGGATAATAGTGAGTTCTTTTGCCCTGATGCCAGTAAAGAAGCTGAATTAGTGACGTATATGGATGCTTTGCGTAAAGAAGGCGATTCAATTGGCGCGAAAGTCAATGTCATGGCGACTAATGTACCGCCAGGATTAGGTGAACCTATTTTTGATCGCTTAGATGCTGATTTAGCACATGCCTTAATGAGTATTAATGCAGTCAAAGGTGTAGAGATTGGCGATGGCTTTGATTGTGTTAATAGTAAAGGCACAGACTTTAGAGATGAAATGACGCCAGAAGGTTTTTTGAGTAATCATGCTGGTGGTGTTTTGGGTGGGATTTCTAGTGGCCAAGACATTGTCGCTAGCATTGCCTTGAAACCAACTTCTAGCTTGCATTTGCCGGGACGCAGCATTAATCGTAAGGGTGAAGCAATTGAAGTTGTGACGAAAGGGCGGCATGATCCTTGCGTCGGCATACGCGCGACACCTATTGCTGAAGCAATGATGGCGATTGTATTGATGGATCATATGCTACGCCATAGAGCGCAAAATTATGATGTGCAATCTACGCTGCCTGTATTGCGTTAATTAGATGGTGCAAACTAAAATTCCTTATTGGCGCTTATCCGGATTTTATTTTTTTTATTTTGCAACCTTAGGCGGCTTTTTACCTTATTGGAGTTTGTACCTTAAAGACAGTGGCTTTAATGCGGCTGAGATTGGCGAATTAACTGCTTTACTGGTGGGCACAAAAATTATTGCCCCCAATCTTTGGGGGTGGATTGCAGATCATACCGGCAAAAGTCTGCGCGTGATTCGCATTGCCTCTTTTTTTGCGATGGTTTTGTTTGCTGGTTTTTTATATCAGCGATCGTATCAATGGTTTGCTTTGGTAACCATAGGCTTTAGTTTTTTTTGGAATGCAGCATTGCCGCAATTTGAAGCGGCAACCTTGCACCATTTGAAAATGGAACCGCATCGATACAGTAATATACGCTTATGGGGTTCAATAGGCTTTATTGTGACGGTCTTGGGGGTAGGGTATCTGCTGGATATATACCCTATCGATTTGTTGCCTTTGTTTATAGTTGTGTTATTGGCTTTGATTTGGTTAATTTCTTTAGTCACACCGGAAGTCACGGTTGCTAAAGCCAGTCATGCCTTGATCGGTATAGGGCAAATTATTAAGCAGCCTGAAGTTATTGCTTTCTTGTTTGTCTATATGTTGTTACAGGCATCACATGGTCCGTATTATGTGTTTTTTTCTATCTATTTAAAGCAATATGAGTATTCGGCCACGACGATAGGTTTACTTTGGTCGCTTGGTGCCTGTGCAGAGATTGTCGTTTTTGTCTTTATGCGCCAGTTACTCAAATCTAATTCACTACGCCATATATTGTTAGTCAGTTGTTTACTGGCGGTATTAAGGTGGTTATTAATTGCTTGGTATGCCGGTAATATGTGGATATTGTTGGGCGCTCAACTATTGCATGCCGCGACCTTTGGTTCGGCACATGTGGCGGCAATGCATTTAGTGCAAAATTATTTTGGTCAACATCATCAAGGTAAAGGTCAAGCGCTTTATAGCAGCCTGAGCTTTGGTTTAGGTGGCATGGTTGGTGGCTTGTATAGTGGTTACGGTTGGGATCTCTATGGGGCGCAATGGGTGTTTAGTTTTGCTGCGATTTTAAGTTTTTTGGCTTATATTATTGCGGCAATTTGGGTGGGCAAAGGTAAAGCTGTTGTTCATCAGGAAGTTTAAGTTAAAGGTATAAAATTATCAGGTGTTATTAGGGCAACTTTTCATTATCAAGAGGTATAGGTTATTTTTCTGCTTGTCATCCTGCATGTTGTTAGCAGGAATCCACGTTTAGCGTAGATTCCCGACAAAGCTTGTGCCCACGCTTGACTGGGTAGACTTCGGTAATGACGATATTTTTATAGGCATTTGCCTGTAACTAATGAGAAGTTACGTCTTAGGCGATAAGTTGTTTGAACGAGCCTATATGTAGGGCGGGCCAAAGCTAGGACCTACCACCTATATTTGTTTAAGTATTAATGGGTTATTTAAAAAAAGGAAAAATCGGTGTTTGAGTTAATTCAAAGTGGGGGATTATTAATGATCCCTATTTTATTTTGTTCTGTTTTAGCCATGGGCATTATTGGTGAGCGTTTTTTAAACTTACAAAAAAAGAAAATTTTACCGCCCGAGTTGGTGGATCAAGTCTGGGAATTAGCTAAGGCTAGAAAACTAGATGCTAAGACGATAAAGCGTTTAAAGGAGAGCTCCCCCTTAGGAATGATTCTTGCCAGTGGACTAATGAGTCGTAGTTTAGGTCGGGATGTTATGAAAGAGGCGGTCGTTGACTCTGGAAGGCACGTCGCGCATAAATTGGAACGGTTTTTAAATACCTTAGGTACGATTGCCACAATTACACCTTTACTCGGTTTACTGGGTACTGTTTTAGGCATGATTAAGGTTTTTGCTGCTATTGTGAGTCATGGTGTTGGTGATCCAACGGTTTTAGCCGGTGGGATTTCTGAGGCTTTAATTACTACAGCAGCGGGTTTAGCTGTCGCCATACCTTGTGTGATTTTTCATCGTTATTTCGATGGCTTAGTCGACGTATATGTTTTAAATATGGAAGAGGAATCTTTGAAATTAATTGAAGTGATTCATGGCACGCATGAAGGCGTAGAATGAATTTCCGTAATAAAAAAAATAAACCCTTAGAGGTTTCTTTAACACCAATGATTGATGTGGTGTTTTTGTTATTGATCTTTTTTATGGTGACGACCACTTTCAGCAAAGAGACATCAATCAAAATTCAATTACCGCAAGCCGAAGGGCAAGAAGTAGAGCGGCATAAACAAGTGTTGTTGCTGGTTATTGATAAGTCGGGACAGTTTTTTATTAATGATCGTGCTTTAGCTGATAAAAGTTTAGCTACTTTAACCAAAGAGTTAACTGCTGTTGGTGGTAATAAAAAAATACCTTTAGTCATTCATGCCGATGCTAGTGCTCCGGTGCAGGCAGCTATTTCAGTGTTAGATGTTGCTAAAAATGTAGGCTTTAAAAATATTAGTTTCACTACTCAAAAAGACTAGAATATATGAAAAAAATAGTAGCTAAATGCTTGGATGAGATTTGGTACAAAGATCATTTTGTTGGAACCTGGCTTTCGGGATTGTCATTTCTTTATATTGATATAGTCAAATTTAGACGAAAAATGTATCAAAAAGGACATAAAAAGGTGACTAAACTAGCTGTCCCGGTCATTATTGTTGGTAATATTACGGTAGGCGGTACAGGTAAAACACCGCTAGTGATTTATTTGGTAGAAAAATTAAAAGCAGAGGGTTTTAAGCCAGGTGTTATTAGTCGCGGATACGGTGGTCAAGCCGAGACGTGGCCGCAAGTAGTTACTGCGGATAGTAAGCCAAGTTTGATTGGTGACGAGCCATTATTAATTGCGCAGCAGGCGAACTGTCCAGTAGCAGTAGGTCCGATAAGAGCAGACTCGGCTAAGTTATTATTAGATAACAATGATTGTGATGTCATTATTTCCGATGATGGCCTACAACATTATGCTTTGCACCGAGATATAGAGATTTGTGTCGTTGATGGCGTGCGCCGTTTTGGTAATAATTTTTATTTACCATCAGGGCCATTACGTGAACCACAAGAACGCTTGAAGGAAGTAGATTTTGTTGTTTGTAATGGTGGTGAGCCTGAGGAAGGTGAGATTTTAATGCGCCTAGAAGGAGATTTTGCCATTAATATGCAAACTAAGGAACGTAAATCATTAGCTGAATTTAAAGGTCAAGCAGGCTGTCATGCTTTTGCGGGAATTGGTAATCCTCAGCGCTTTTTTGATTTATTAGCGAAAGCGGGTATTGAGTGCGCCACACATAGTTTTCCTGATCATTATGCTTATGTAGCAAAAGATATACAGTTTAAGGATGCACAAGCAATATTGATGACTGAAAAAGATGCGGTTAAGTGCGCAGATATTGCAACGGATCAACACTGGTATGTGCCGGTACAAGCGAAACTGGAATCTGGGTTTACTAATAACCTGATGACTTTATTACGCAAGGCATAGGACGTAGGGCGGACTTCAGTCCGCCTTTAGGAATGCACATTAAATAAAACCCGAATCTTTAGGTTATGAAGCACTGTCAGTCCCCGAAGGACTGGCAGTGCTTTCGGATGTTATTGAATTTTGATTCCTTAACGTAACTGCTGAGGTATTGGCGAGTTAAAGCTCCGTAGCTTGCGAACCCCAAGCTACGGCTTGAAATAGTCGAAGCGTGTTATGCTCGTTACTTAATTACAAGATCGACAAGCAATATCATCTATCAGGATATCTTGGTAATCATTTATATTGTCAAGAATAGCTACGCCTCGGAATAGTTCATTATTAGAAATATTACGCAGCAATAAATCAGCTTTACTAACACACAGATTAAGGTGTGCAAGCGTCTTTTCTGTTAGCGATTCTTTGATGTTTTCTTGTTTTACTGCATAAACGGCATTATCCTTTAGAATGACCGTGTCACCTGAGTGAATACTTTCTAAGAAAGAGTGCTGAAGAGGGAAGTTATCGATAATATGTAACATAGGATTGCCTAGGTCGTTTTTTATAAGAAATCTACATTAAGTAGTCTTTGTAAGCCTATAAAATATAAAGAATTTAAGGTCATAGTAATACACTTTGAAAGTGATGCCAAATAGTTTTTGAGAAATCTCATGTAATAGTTGAGGTTTTATAAGTTAATTGATTGAATTTATTGATATAAAGAGATTTTAAGTGAATAGAGAAATAATTATTGACAGGCTGCAACAGTATTGGTTATTGGCACGATTTGATAAGCCGATAGGTATTTTAATTTTATTGTGGCCAGCTTTATGGGCGCTCTGGCTAGCTAGTTCAGGTTCGCCAGATTTATTGGTATTAACCGTGATTTGTTGTGGCGTAGTATTAATGCGTGCGGCTGGTTGCGTTATTAATGATTATGCGGACAGAAACCTTGATCCGCATGTAGAGCGCACCAAGCTAAGACCTATGGCTGCAGGTAAAGTACAGCCTAAAGAGGCACTGGTTGTATTTGCTGTTTTATCTCTAACGGCTTTTGCCATGGTTCTGTTGCTTAATACTTACACCATTTTACTGTCTTTTGGTGGCGTTTTCTTGGCAGCAAGTTATCCCTTTATGAAGCGCTATACACAATTACCTCAAGCTTATTTAGGGATTGCTTTTGGCTGGGCAGTCCCTATGTCTTTTGCAGCACAAAGCAATGAAATTCCGCTAGTTGCTTGGCTAATGTATTTAGCGACAGCACTTTGGGCTTTGGTCTACGATACGATGTATGCGATGGTGGATAAAGATGATGATTTGAAAATTGGCATAAAATCAACGGCTATTTTATTCGGTGATAAAGACCGTGAAATTATGGCGGTTTTGCAAGTGATCATTATGTTGTTAATGATCCAGATAGGGCGTTTACAAGATTTATCATGGATTTATTATGTGACATTAGCGTGCGCTAGCCTATTCTTTGTTTATCAGCAAAAGTTGATTTTTTATCGCGATAAAAAAGACTGTTTTAAAGCCTTTTTAAATAGTAATTGGTTTGGCCTGACTATTTTTGTCGGTCTGGTATTGGAGTTTGCTCTAAAGCTTTAGTTGTTCACAGCAATTTTAAAATAGCGATAACGTTGTTAATGAGCATGCGGTATTTCACAGCCGTCAGTATAAATAAGTAAAGCATCGGCATCAGGTATTACATCAAGTGTTAGTGATGTTTTTGCTTCAAATACTTGAATATCCTTAGTGACTAGATCGGTAAATAATAGAGCGAATGATCTCGCTTGCTGTGCTTGGCTCTGATTTTTATTTGGGCTATTTTCCGCCATTTTAAAGTCAAAAATATTTACCGATTGCTGTAATGCATGCATGGAAAAATCTTGAATACTTAATTCAAAACCTGCGAAAACTTCAGCGCCTTGCGTTTGTTTAATGCGTTCAATATCATCTAAATTTGCATAAAGTTTAAATAAGCCGAATGCGCCTTGCTGACTATTTTTACAGGCCCCACCTTCCATAATCCTAACGAGTTGTAAGGTTTTCCCCATTTTTAATTTTGATAAACCAGAGGTTCCTAGCAGCTCCTGTTGTATAAGTGGATCAATTGCTAGCTTAGGCGTTACTGGTTTAATATCACTAGTGGCCGGTTGAGTTGTCAGTGTTGAGCAGGCAGTGAGTAAAGGCAATAAAACGCCTAACATGAGTAGTGATTTATTCATAAGCTGTTGTCAATTGTTGTAACTTTTAAGTAATATTGACTATATTAAATGCTCGATGGCTTTACAAGTTGTTATTTTACTAAACTAAACAGCGATATACTGAGGCGCGGGTATATTGCACTTCCTGTATTCCGCAAGCTTCATACAGGCTTTGAAAGTCTTATTAAACCTGCACTCCTTAGTGTGCTTAAGCAAGTTCAGCTTAACTGTGAATTTACCAAACAACCCCGATAGCTAAAACAACAACGATTAAAACAAGACTAGTTACATCATCTGCAGCTTGCTTAATCTCTTGATATTGTTCCCCCATCAACATCTGAATACGATTAGTGACTTGGTCCTGCATGTGGATTTTTTGTTGCATGGTCATTCTCCTAGTGTTTAACGTAACTGCGCATTTGTCCAACTAATACGCCTTGTATTTCAACCTGTTCAGGTTTGAAGTGCATAGCGGACATATTCGAATTAGCGGGGATTAATAAGGTTTCGTGCGGGTACTGCTCAATAAATTTTAGGGTGGCTTCAGCTTTATCGATGAGAGCAACAACAATCTCACCATTACGTGCAGTGCTGCGCTGCTCAATGACAACCCAGTCGCCATCAAAGATACCTTCTTCAATCATGGAATCCCCTTTGACCTGCAAAATATAACAGCTGTTTTCTGTTTTAATTTGCTCAGGTATCGCCATATAGCTGATGCTTTGTATGGCTTCTATAGGTTTTCCAGCGGCAATATAACCAACAAAGGGAATACTTCCTGATTCTTCTGTTGCTAAGTAGTTTTTAGCTTTTTCAGTTAAACGCACGCCCTTTTGCTTACGATCAGAGGCTTCAACTAACCCTGCTTCGATTAAGGCTTGAATATGTTTATGCAGAGATCCTCGCGAGCTTAATCCTAACGCCTGGCATACTTCGTCGAGGGTGGGTGGGTATGAAAATTTTTGTTGATTGCTCAATAAGAATTCGAAAATTTCTTTTTGTTTGCGGGTTAAATCAATCAATACAGTTCTCCTTTTGTTTTGTTAATAATACCAAGAGAACAAAAAAAGAACAATGTTTTTGTTAGTCTATGTAAAAGTTAAAACTATATCCTCTACGTAGTCAGATTTATTTATGATTTACAAGGTAGTAATATAGGAGTGTGGACCATAAATATGCACTAGGGATCATATCGTTTTTAAAACCCAGTATCACTTTGTATTTGTTGCTAAATATAGGTATAAAATTTTGACAGGTGACGTTGGCTTGAAAATTCACTAATTAATTAGTCAAACGTGTAAGGTGCATATTCGCACTGTAATGGTTAAGTGAAGTAGGACATATTCTTAGGCCTATTTCTTATGAAATCACAATAACCTTATTGACTAGAATAGATTAAAATGAGCCTATATTGTTACGGGTCTTGCTAAACATTTAAGTCTAGTAACTCACATCCTAGCTCGGCTTTGTAAAGTGAACCTAACACCTTACTCAAGATTATTTTTGCTTCTAAATGCAATAAGTTTGAAACACAAATTGGTTATTAATTCTGTTGTTCTGAGTGGGTAGCTAAGTCATTTTTCTCTTTCTCCGTTGACAGTTTGAATGGATGCTTTAGGAAGAAGTTATTTGAGTAATCAACTTTGGTTTTCTTTTTGAATTATAATGTCACGATATGTCATTTAAGCGCATGATTCGTGTGTACCAAAAGGTATACCAATAACTTCTAAAATAGCTTGTATCATTTGTAATAGATACGTAAATCAATAATATATGAAAATACTGAACGTTTATTTTAAAAATATTAATTCGCTTGAGGGTGAAAATCGGATTGATTTTGATAAAGCGCCGATTGTTGATGCGGGCGTGTTTGCTATTACTGGACCGAATGGTTCAGGGAAATCCAGTATTTTAGATGCGATTACTTTGGCTTTGTATGGGGAGACGTTCCGTTTTCCTAAACCAGCTGAAAACGTGATGACTAACAATACGGCAGGATGTTTTGCGCAGGTCGAATTTGTTATTGATGGTGAAAAATATCGTTCAAGTTGGCAGGTAAAGCGTGCTGATGGTGAGTTAATGGCGGTGGAAATGCGCTTGACTCGAGTTAATGATGAAGAGCAAATATTAGCGAGTGAGCCACATAAGGTGTTGGCTCAGAATACTGAGTTGACTGGGATGGATTTTCGTCGTTTCACGCGTTCTATTATGTTGGCGCAGGGTGATTTTGCGGCTTTTTTAAAGGCTTTAGATGTTGAGCGTTTAGATATTTTAGAGCGTATTATTAATAAAGATATTTATGCAGATTATAAGCAGAATGCCTATGCTGCAGTTGAGCAAACACAAAGTAAATTAGTTGAATTACAAGCGCGCTTAGCTGATATTGCGCTGATGAATGATGAGCAGTTGCAAGTGGCTGAGTTAGATTTAGCGGATCAAAAGCTGTCATTTACTGAATTAAAGCAGGAAAAGACTAGTTTATTGCAGTTGCAAGCGAGTTTGCAAAATTTACAGGAGCTTGAGCAGCGTATTGCTCAGTTAGAAAAAGTTCATGCAAGTGAGCAGCAGCAGTTGGCTTCGGTTGAGGCAGATTTAGCGACTATTGCTAAATCTCAGGATGTTTTGGCATTTGGGGACGGATTACATAAGGTAGCTGAAAAGAAAGCGGCTATTGAGCAATTAGACAAGGACAGTGCGGCAAAACAAGCGATGCTGCAGAAAGCTCAAGAGCAGTTGTCGCTGGCTGATATGGATGAAAGCTATTTTGCTAGCTTGCCTCGTCAAGATGCTCAAGTTCAACAGCAAGCGTTGGAGGCGCTACAAGGTCAATTAACGCAAACGGCAACGGATAAATATTCTGAAGCATCGCTCAAGAGTGTTTTGGAAACGCAACTACCAGAAAAGCAGCAAACTTTAGCAACGGTTGATGCATGGCTTTCTGAGCATGAAAAAGATCATTTTCTTGTGGAAAATATGCCTGAATTAGGGCGCTTAAGAACTTTACGTCAACGCAGTCAGGATATGCAAAAGGCGATGAAGAGTTTTAATAAGACACATAAAAATGCTTCAGCTGCATCAACTAAGAATCAAGCGGGCATGCGCGCGCTGGAAAAAGAAATAGAAGATTCTAAAAAAGCTTTAGAGTTATTGAATGAAGAATTGGAATTCATTGCTGACGGCCATAGTCTTGATGAAATGTTGGCGTTACGAGGAGAACAAAAACAACGGGTAGCGGATTTTGGTGAGTTATTAAATCTGGCTAAGGTGCATAAGCGCTTTGTCAAAAAAGGAATTTCTAAGCGCTTTTTAGGTTTAGATAAAACGCAATTGGATGATCAGTTAAGGGATAAAAGCGATCAAATTGAATCGGCGCAAATTATTCATCGAATCTTAGAAAAAGCGGTTTACCGAGAGGAGCTAGCTCGTCGTCTGGCTGATGATAGAGTGAAGCTGGAGGATAATGTTCCTTGTCCTTTATGTGGCTCTGAAGAACATCCTTATGTAAGAGCATTGCCTGTTGTTAATGATTCTAAAGATGCTTTGGCGGAGCAAGCTAGATTACTCCGATCACTGCAAGCAGAAGAGAAAAAAATCAACCAACAACTAACTGCATATAATAGAGTGGTGGATGGCAATACTGAGCATGTTGAGCGAATTAATAGAATTCAAGCAGAATGGCTGACTTTGTGTACGCGTCTTAATGCCGTGAGTGATGAGTTAGAAATTGATAGTTTTCGAGTTATGCGTTTGCGCATAAAAGTAGAAAAGAAAGAGTTAAAAGAAATTAGTGCGTTAATAAAGCGTTTTCAGTCGAAAAAGAAGGAGATTGCTAAGCAGGAAGTTTTTTCAATTAAAAAGGAAGCTGGGCTTGCTAAGCTAAAAGCTAAGCAAGAGGCACTTGATGAAAGTGGCCAAGGGCGTCCGCATGAGATGGTCGTGTTGGAAACTGAGTTAGCAGAAAATATGCAAGAGGAAAGTGCGCTGATGAAGTTGGTTAGCTCGCAGTTACAGGAAGTAGATGAAAAATTACCTAACTTAGGTAGAGAGAACGCTTTGTATGATGTTCTAAGTAAACGTAGGCAAGATTATCAAGGTTATAGTATGCGCCAGAATTCTATGACTGCAGAAATAAAGCAGATGACTGATAAAGTCAGCGTGTGCGAGCAAAATGTTCAGGAGTACGATAAGAAATTGCAGGCGTTGGAAACGCAGATGAGCGAGCAGCAGTTGTCGCAGTTATATTTTTCTGTGCAAGATCAGCAGGCTGAGTTAGCTAAATTAAAGAGTGCCAATAGCTTGTTGTTGGCTGAGTTAAATAAGCAAAGTGATGCGTTAACATTGCAGTTGCAGGGTTCTCCTTATGAGTCTTTAGAGCAAGTTCAAGCCTTGCTTGATTTATCTGAGCGCCAGGGTGAAATACAATCTTCATTTGATCGTTTACAGCAAAACTTAGTTAAATATCCCGCGGATCTTGAGGCTCTTGATAAGCAGAAAAGTGCAGAGCGAGCGCATATTCCTGCGACTGAGACTCTGGAGGGCGCTGTTATACAATTAAGGGATAAGACGGTAAAAATGGAGATCGTTGCTCAAGAAATTGCGACTTTGGAAAGGCAGTTAGGTGAGCAGCAGCAATTAAAGCAAAATAATGCGCAATTATTAAAAACTATTGAACAGCAGGAAATAGCATTAAAACAAGCACAAGAAAAGCAAATAGCGATGGATGCTGAGCCAGAAAATATTTTCAGGCGACGTGTGCAGGCTGGAGTAGCAGGTAAATTGTTAAGCTCTGCAAATAGTTTTTTGGATAAGATTGGTGGGCGATACCAAGTGGCTAGTATGACCAGTGAGGCTGGTTTAGCATTAGAAATTGTTGACACTCAACAGCAAAATATAAGGCGCGCAGTGAGCTCTTTGTCGGGTGGAGAGGCTTTTGTAGTCAGTCTAGCTATGGCTTTAGGCTTGTCTGAGACTGCAAATAATGGGCGGGCGATTGATTCTTTATTTATTGATGAAGGATTTGGTAATTTAGATGCGAAAACGCTTTATACCGTTGTTACGACATTAAAAAGCTTAAAAGCACATGGTAAAACAGTGGGGATTATTTCTCATATTGAAGGGATAAAACAGCAAATTCCAACACAGGCAGAATTGATTAGACAAGAGAATGGCGTGTATAAGGTAGTAGTACACGGCGCAGTGGTTGAGACAGCCGAGTTGGCTGAGGATGTTGCTTAGGAATACACATTCAATAAAACCCGAAACTTTAGGTTATGTAGCACTGCCAGTTCTCAAAAGCACTGGCAGTGCTTGCGGATATTATTAAATTTTTATTCCTTAAGGTGTAAGGGGGATTTTGAAACCTACCCTTTATATTGAGAAAAGGGTAGGTTTAGGCGCATCGTAACTTCTCATTATCAATGAGGTATAGATAATTTTTTTGCTCGTCATCCTGCGCGCTGTTAGCAGGAATCTATGCACAACGTAGATTCCCTATAAAAGCATTCGGGAATGACGATATTTTTATTGGTATTTGCCCAAGAATAATGAGAAGTTACCTCTCCCTCCAGAGGCATAGGTATCTACATAACTTTTTTCTGGTTACGTATAACTGTTAGCTTAAAACTAAAGTCTCTTGTAGCCCGATATGGAGCTTGCGGAATACGGGAGGTTTTGGGAGCGGCTATCCCCGCATTCCGTAAACTACATGCGGGCTACAGTTGAAGAGAATCAAAGCTTTATCTATTTTTTCTCATTCGACCTTCTCCCGCTGGAGAAGGCTTTAAGACTTGTGTAGATACTTATGGATTTAGGAGGCGTGATTTTTTTAGCTATTAAAAATCAGTGTCGAAAAGGTCGCCATAGGCGGTGTCAACTTCTAAGTAGTTATCCCAAGGGTGAATGGGTTGAACGATAGGTTTAGTTGCTAAAGGAAAAGTAACGAGATCTAGTGTTCCGACACTTAAACGCCCTAGTGTATTCAGTATTCCAAGTCCTACTCCACCCGTTAGGCCATAGATTACATTAGTGTCGTTAGTCACTATGATCATATTTTTTGGGATTTCAAAAAAGCTAAGAGAGATGTTTGTGAAGCCTCTTAACGCTTTATCACCTATTTTTTTGCCGTAAGATTCTTCTGCTATGCTTAAGGAGGAAAAAGACAAGAAAGTGCTGGCTAATAAAGCTAATAGTATTGTTTTATTGAATTTCATCAGATGACCTTAAATATGTTTTTTGTTATTAGATTTAGTATAGCAGAACTTTTTGAGAACTAGAGTTGAGAATAAAATAAACGATAAAAATTAAACGCTGTCATTGTTCAGGGTGTGATTGTTTCTTGGTGAAAAGCTGGTAAAGCTTTGCGTTTTCTTTATACTTTTAATGTTAGCATAAGCTTGTTTAAGTTCATTCGTCTGTTCTTACTCTAAGTGCATAGGTATCTATACAAGTCTAAAAGCTCTCCAGCAGGAGAGGGCGCTATTATGGGTAGCTTCTCATTATTTATAAGGGTACAAGCTGTTTTTTCAGCTTGTCATTCCTGCATGCTGTTAGCAGGAATCTATGTTTAGCGTGGATTCCCGATAAAGCTTGTGCCCACGCTTGACGGGTAGACTTCGGGAATGACGATATTTTTATATGTATTTGCCCGTGAATAATGAGAAGTTACTGTTATGATTTGCAACTTGTTGTATTTTAAAGTCAAGAAGTTGTGTAGATACCTATGCTCTAAGTGTAGGAAGTTTTAAGTTTCAATTAATTGGGGTTTTATGTCTGAATATTACGATCCAAAAACCTACCCAAAGCAATGGAATTATTTGCAAACGGGAACTATTGTTGATGACTATATTATTGAGCGTGAATTGGCTCATGGCGGATTTAGCTCGGTATATTTAGCTAGGCAGCGATCTGACCAAGTGCAAGTTGCAATAAAAGAGTATTTACCGCGTAAATTAGCCCACCGCACTTGGAATAATGAAGTTGTCGCTAACGATGATGAATCCAAGAAATTATTCGCTCATGGGCGAGCGCTATTTATAGAAGAAGCTAAAGTACTGGCAACACTTAAGCATCCCAATATAGTTGAGGTTATTAATTTCTTTCAGGCTAATTCGACAGTTTATTTAGTGATGACCTATGATTATGGTGTAACTTTAGATAAGGTATTAAAAAATAAAGAAATTAAGGTGACTGAGCAATGGATGTTGGATGTTTTTGGTTCTTTATTAACAGGCTTAAAGTTAATTCATGAACATAATATTTTGCACTTAGATATAAAGCCAGCTAATTTGTTGATCCGACCTGATAATGATGCTTTGTTATTAGATTTTGGTGCAATACAAGCTTATCCTCTTAATAAGAGTAAGCATAAAGCGTATATCTTGACTAAAGGCTTTTCGCCTATTGAGCAATACTCAGCTACTGGGATTTTAGGGCCTTATTCGGATATTTATGCTGTCGGTGTTTGCATGCGTGCTTGTTTGGATTTTAGTGTGCCACCGCAAGCACCTGACCGCATTGGCAGTGATGAATTTCCACTGGCACAAAAAGCTTATGCCAAGAAGTTAAGTAAGCGCTTGTTAGAGATTATTGACTGGTCTATGGAAGTAACGCCGGCAAACCGCCCACAGACGGTGCAAGAATTACAGGATGCGTTGGCTGGATTGTAGTGTAGGAGAACATTTATAGTTAAGGAACCGCGATTACATAAAATGGAATTATGCCACACAATGTGGGAGCGGCTTTAGTCGCGTTGCGTGGCTAAAGCCACTCCCGCAGAATGCAAGGTTCGCATATTATTTACCTCTTATTCCTAAATGTTGTATATACTTTTTTATACAACTGCGCTCAGTGTCTATAAATGATAATATAGCGTTTTTGCTTAATAACAATTGAATGCAACTAATTCGCGGAATTAATCAGTTACAATCCTTTGCTCAGGGCTGTGTGCTGACTATTGGTAACTTTGATGGCGTACATATAGGCCATAGTATTGTTATTAATAAATTAGCTGAAAAAGGGCGCTTATTAGGTTTGCCTGTTGTGGTTATGGTTTTTGAGCCGCAACCTTTAGAGTTTTTCCTTAAAGATAATGCGCCTTCACGACTAACTCGTCTAAGAGAAAAAATAATACATTTTGAGCATTTGCCTGTCGATAATTTGTTGATTGTTAATTTTAATCAGCGATTTGCCAATATGGACCCTGATTATTTTATTGAGCAAGTATTGGTTGAGCGCTTAAATGTAAAGTATTTAGTTGTTGGCGATGACTTTCATTTTGGCAAAGCACGGCGCGGCAACTTTTCTTTATTACAAGAAGCGGGGCAACAATACGGATTTAATGTGACCGATACGGTTTCTTATTTAATAAAAGGAACTCGGGTCAGTAGTACTTTAATTCGCGATGCTTTGAATGAAGGGGATTTAGCGACTGCAGAGTCTATGTTAGGACGCAACTATTCTGTCTGTGGCAGAGTGGTACATGGCGAAAAATTAGGCAGGAAAATTGGTTTTCCGACCGCTAATATACAAATGTTACGCAAGAATACACCGATAGCAGGCGTGTTTGCTGTCACCATGACAGGTATCGCTAATCAGCCTGTTAATGGTGTGGCAAATGTAGGGACACGGCCAACAATTGATGGCGGATCAAAGGTGTTATTGGAAACACATTTGTTTAATTTTGACCAAGATATTTATGGAAAGTATGTAGAAGTACATTTTAAACACAAAATAAGAAGTGAAATGCGCTTCCAATCAGTGGAAGATTTAAAACGGCAGATTCAATTGGATACTGCTCAAGCGAAGACTTTATTGCAGATTTAATACAACATGACCATCGACTATAAAAGTACACTAAATTTACCGAAAACGGCCTTTCCAATGAAAGGTAACTTGGCGCAGCGCGAACCTGAACGTTTGAAAAAATGGACAGAAGCTGACTTATATCAAAAGATTCGTACAGAATTTGCTGGCAAGCCGCAATTTATTTTGCATGATGGCCCTCCGTATGCAAATGGCGCGATTCATATTGGTCATGCCGTGAATAAAGTTCTAAAAGATATTATTCTTAAATCTAAAACCTTAGCGGGTTTTGATGCGCCGTACGTTCCAGGTTGGGATTGTCATGGTTTGCCAATTGAATTAATGGTCGAAAAGAAAGTCGGTAAAGCAGGCGGGAAAGTGTCGGCTGAAGTGTTTCGTAAAGCGTGCCGTGAGTACGCAACGAAACAAGTTAAAATGCAAAAAGATGAGTTTATTCGTCTGGGGGTTTTAGGCGATTGGAGTAATCCTTATCTGACGATGGATTATAAGTTTGAGGCGAATATTATTCGTTCTTTAGGCAAAATTAATACCAAAGGTCATTTAAGTAAAGGATCTAAGCCAGTACATTGGTGTACTGATTGTGGTTCTGCTTTGGCTGAAGCGGAAGTCGAGTATGAAGATAAGCATTCGCCAGCGATTGATGTACGTTTTGAAGTATTAGACGAAGAGCAGTTTTTTGCTAGCTGTGAACGTATGCCAGCGAATAAAGGGGAAGGTCCTTTATCAGTGGTTATTTGGACAACGACACCTTGGACGTTGCCTGCTAACCAAGCTGTCAGTGTAAACCCTAAATACGAATATGTGATTGTCCAATGTGAAAAAGACGGTCAAAAAGAACGATTAGTTTTAGTTAACCAATTATGGGTTGATGCGGCTGAGCGCTATGGTATGGAAAATTGCCATGTTTTGGCGCATTGCTTGGGTAGTTCACTGGAAAATCAACTATTGATGCACCCTTTTTATCATCGTAAAGTGCCGATTATTTTAGGTGACCATGTCACTGCAGAGGCGGGAACAGGTGCTGTGCATACTGCTCCTGGTCATGGTCAAGACGATTATGTAGTTGGCCAGCGTTATGGCTTACCTGTAGATAATCCAGTCGGTGATAATGGTGTCTTTTTACCTAATACTGAATTCTTTGCTGGCGAGCATGTATTCTCGGCTAATGATCATGTGATTGAAGTGTTAGCGAGCAAACATAAGCTTTTACACCATGAAGCTTTATTCCATAGCTATCCGCATTGCTGGCGTCATAAAACGCCGATTATTTTTCGGGCAACGCCGCAGTGGTTTATCTCTATGGAGCAAGCTGAACTGCGTAAAAAAGCATTAGCAGAAATTAAAAAAGTGCAGTGGCTACCAGAATGGGGGCAAGCGCGGATTGAAGGCATGATAGAAAATCGCCCTGATTGGTGTATTTCTAGGCAACGTACTTGGGGTGTACCAATTCCTTTCTTTGTGCATAAAGAAACGGGCGCATTGCATCCAGAAACGGATAGGTTGGTTGAAGATATTGCTCTGCATGTAGAGCAAAAAGGCATTGAAGCTTGGTTTGCTTTGGATAAGGCAGAGTGGTTAGGGGCAGAAGCTGAGCATTACGAAAAAATGCAAGATACCTTGGATGTTTGGTTTGATTCTGGTGTAACGCACGAAGCTGTTTTAAATCAGCGTGAGCAATTACGTTTTCCTGCAGATTTATATTTAGAAGGCTCTGATCAACATCGCGGTTGGTTTCAATCCTCTTTATTGTCATCGGTGGCAATGAATGGCGTTGCGCCTTATAAAGCAGTATTAACACATGGTTTTACTGTGGATGCTGAAGGCAAGAAAATGTCTAAATCACGTGGTAATGTGGTTGCACCGCAAACGGTGATGAAATCATTAGGCGCTGATGTATTGCGCTTGTGGGTTTCTGGTACGGATTATCGTGGTGAAATGACGGTTTCTGATGAGATTTTAAAACGTACCTCTGATGTTTATCGTCGACTAAGAAATACCTCACGCTTTTTATTATCTAATTTAGATGGCTTTGACCCTAAGCTACACAGTGTTGATGCAAAAGATATGCTAGCTTTAGATCGCTGGATTGTGGATCGTGCGTTTAATTTACAAGAAGAAGTCAAGCAAGCCTATGATCAGTATCAATTCCATATTATTAATCAAAAAGTGCATCATTTTTGTGCGATGGATTTAGGTGGTTTTTATTTGGATATTATTAAAGACCGTCAATATACCGCTAAAGCTGATGGTCTTGCTCGTCGTTCGGCACAAACAGCGATGTATCACGTAATGGAAGCATTGGTGCGCTGGTTAGCGCCGATTACTTGTTATACGGCTGATGAGATTTGGCAATATATGCCAGGTGAGCGTAGTGAGTCGGTATTATTAGAGACTTGGTATGAAGGCTTGTTTGCTTTAAACGATGATGCGCTTATGTCTAATGCCGATTGGGAATGTGTGATGTCGGTACGCGAAGCAGTCAGTAAAGAATTAGAGCAAATGCGTAAATCAGGTGTAATAGGTGCTTCTTTAAATGCAGAAGTGACTTTATATTGTGATGCTGAATATACTGCTGTTTTGGATAAAATAGCAGAAGAATTACATTTTGTACTTATTACTTCACAGGCTGTTGTTTTACCTATGCAAGATGCGGGTAGTGATGCTGCAATAACTGAGCTAGAAGGGCTGAAAGTCAAAGTGCTCGCTTCAGAGCATGATAAGTGTGTGCGTTGTTGGCATTATAAAGAAGATGTGGGCAGTCATGCTGAGCACCCAGAATTATGTGGTCGTTGCGTGGGAAATATTGAAGGTGATGGTGAAGTTAGGCAGTTTGCATAATCAAATAAGCTATCTACCTAAGTGGGAGTGACTTTAGTCATGATTGATCATGGCTAAAGTCACTCCCACAATTTTATGTAAGGTAACGCGCAATACATAACCCATCCATTAAAAAAGGCAAGTAACGCTTGGTTTATCCTTATTATTTTGGATGGTTTATTTAGTGCGGGTTACCTAAGTTTTAGTTTATATTTTTAGCTACGTATTTAACACTGGACGTTCATCCTAGTTGTAGGGAGGACTTCAGTCCGCTTTTTTAGCAATGGCGGACTGAAGTCCGCCCTACGAGTTATCAGTTGTCTCGTTTTAAGTACGTAGCCATATTTTTTAAGAGTAAATATTTATGATGAAATGGCTATGGCTATCAGGGTTGGTCTTAATACTTGATCAGCTCAGTAAAATATGGATTGATACCAGTATGAGTTTATATCAATCTATTCCAGTCTTTCCTAGTTTTAGCATTACTTATGCACGTAATTATGGTGCGGCATTTAGTTTTTTAAGTGATGCGGGTGGTTGGCAGCGCTGGTTTTTTGCCGCTCTCGCCGCTGGAATCAGTGTGGGGCTGGTGATTTATTTAAAAAGCCTTAAAAAAGACGAAACATTGCTCGCCGTTTCTTTAAGTTTGATTCTCGGTGGCGCGGTAGGTAATTTAATTGATCGTGTTATCTATGGGTATGTCATCGACTTTTTAGATGTTTATTATCAGGCTTATCATTGGCCTGTTTTTAATATTGCCGATTCGGCGATTACCATCGGTGTAGTGTTTATGCTGTATGAATCCTTTGTAGTAAAAGATAAGCATGAGTGAGTTATGTGAAGCATTTAGAGTTTGATCTGAAGAATTACCTGAATAGTTCACAGATTTAGTTTAGTAAGGTATTTATCCTTATACACATCTTATAGTTAAAAGCACAAGGAATATAATAATGTCTGATTTAGCCCGAGAACGTATTAAATTTATTACAGAGCTACATGAGGTTTTTTTGGTGAACAAGGGTTTTGGCGCCTTTGCTTATGTCTCTATTAATGACGTATTAGCATTGTTTGAGCACTATTTAGCTTCAGATGAGCCAGCGAAAAAAATTATTAATCGTTATGTGCACTCCATTTAATAGCTAAGAGCATTGCCATTGTTAAGAGATCCTTGAAAATGGCTGTGTGTTTTATTGATAGGAAAAAATTAAGCTGAGTTTTTCCGTATATTATTTTTAGACAAATATTATTTACAGATTTAAATGTACCTTAGTTCTACATATTAGTTATATCTACCACGCCTAAATACTTATTTTACTGCTCTTTTATCCTTGTTTTTATCGCGATAAATATGCCCTGTAAGTTATTTTTCACTTGTATGTACTAAGGTTAGTGAAGTTTGGTTCTGTACGGACCCACAGCCAATTAAGCGTTGTGGGTCTGCTATGATTACATTTGTGATTGTAGATAATTTTCAATACCCACTTTTTCTATCAGTTCGAGTTGAGTTTCCAGCCAGTCTACGTGTTCTTCTTCGCTTTCTAATATATGAGTAAATAGATCGCGAGAAACGAAATCTTTGACGCTTTCACAATATTCAATAGCTTCGCGTAGCAGGGGAATAGCAATTAATTCTAGTTGCAGATCACAGCGGAGCATTTCTAGCGGCTTTTCACCAATTAGAATTTTGCCAATATTTTGTAAGTTAGGCAGTCCTTCAAGAAATAAAATACGCTCAATTAATAAATCGGCATGCTTCATTTCATCAATAGATTCGTGATATTCCTTTTCATTGAGTTTGCTAAATCCCCAATTTTTATACATTCGGGCATGTAAAAAATACTGGTTAATTGCTGTTAGTTCATTTTCGAGTGCTTGATTTAAAAACGCAATAACTTTGGTGTCGCCTTTCATAATGTAATCCAAACTGTGTTGATAAAATTAGATCATAACGGGTATTGCCATGTTTGACACATTATTTTTATTAATAAGTTCACGGACATGACGATTGCATTTACCGCAATCTGAGCCTACACCAAGACATTGATGTAAAGCTTTACGCGTGTTGATGCCATCATCAATAGCGGTTTGAATTTGTGAGTCAGTGACAGCTTTACAAATACAGATATACATACGTGCCTCTTTTCTTGTTATATATGCTAATGATAACAATTCTTATTTGTATGTAAAGTATTTTTTTAGAGTTGCATGTTCTTAAAAACCTGAAAGCACAGCAGGTCATTAGATGACTTGCTGTGCTGGTGCTTGTCAGGGCGCTAGATTACTTAAAAGCTGAAGCGAACCGAACCATAAACATTATTATTTTTTTCAAATTGCCCAAAGAAGGAGCTTTGATTTTTGCCAACAAAGAAGTTACCACCCGCTGTAACCGTCCAAAAATCATTTACTTTATAGCTGACATCAGGCCTAAAATAAGCGTCGACATCGGAAGGTGAGAAGAAGGTGAATAATGACCAAGTGACATTTTGTTGGTGGGTCATTAAGGTAAGGCGGTTAGTTAATAAGTGCCTAACTTCATCGCGTGTCGCCTGTGCACCTATTTGTTCCTGACTAGATACATAGTGATTATAATCCTGCATCCATTCGACATAGTATTGCACGCCGATTGAGAAGTTTTTCACGACTTCTTGTTCGTAGCCGATTAGAAACCTTGCTTCACTATTAGGTACGAAAGGATTGCTGCTACTGTCTTTTTCATAGGAATCATAATAACCTACTTCGATATTAGCAATCCCTTGCCAAAATGGCCTACGCAAACTGGCTCCTAATGAGCGCATTTTTGGATAATAAGCACGGCCAGTATCGGTTGCGGTAGTCGGTGGGATGAAGCCCATAGGGCTTTTCCAAAAGCCGTGATAACCATATAGCGCTAATTCATTGGCACCGATATTTTTATACAAGCGTAAGGCGAACTCACCGTCTGATGGCCTTTCTGGGTCGATAATAGCATTCTGGCCAGCTAATGAGCCAGTCATTGGGTTGTAGTAAGATAGTTTTTCACCGGTAATACCTCGGTCAGCATCAAACCAAGGGGTATAAACAAAATCTAAATTGCCGTAGTCGGTAAAAAAAGATGTCTTTAGCGAGTCGGAAGGGGCTTTTAAATATTCTAAATCTCGACCTATAAAAAAAGCCTGCCAATCTTTAGGAAACAAGTCATTAATAAAGATTAAGTCGCCGGTTCCCCATGTTAATATTTGTCGTCCAACTTTGATGTCCAGGAAGGATAAAGGGCTAAAAGCAATGTTCGCCTCTCTTAAATCAATCCAGCCTTTACCGGTATTCAAATTAATGTCGTAAGAATCAACTTGGGCATCATAAAGAAAATCAGTGACTAGATTGAGCGAAAAAGGACCAACGTCTTTTTGTAGGGCAAGTTGTAAGCGAATTTCTCCTAAAGACATTTGATCTTCATAAGGATCATTTTGTGTGCGAATACCACCACGTGCATCTAGGAACCCGCTAACATTGATAAAGGGTTCGTCTTGATCAAATAGGTTAAAGGGTTCTGAGGTTTGTTCTGTGATCTCGGTTGGTTCTATCCCAGTGGGTAATGCGGGAGATTTTTTCAAACCTGATGGTAAGATTGGAGCCGGGCTCGGCGTTAGGCCGCTAGGTAGTGCCGGCGCTGTGTTTAAGCCAGACGGAAGAGCAGGTACGCTTGACTTTGAAGCAGCAAGTCCAGAAGGTAAGCTGGGGGAGGAGCTTAAGCCTGGCGGTAGTGTGGGCGTATTTGTTGCAGGAGCAAGCCCAGTAGGTAAAGGCGGAGCTGCTTGAGCTATTCCTTGACTTGAAATAACAGCGATGGCAAGTGATAAAGAAGGTAGACGCATGATGTTATGGTTTGTGTAGAAAGGCTTATTTTTTGATATGACCGTTAAATGAGTAATATATTTGTGGGAGGGACTTTTAGCCGCGACTTTCTATAAGCCGCGGCTAAAAGTCCCTCCCACAGGGATTAAATCTAACGTAAATATTTTCTAGGTGCTTTTCTTAAAAAACGCTCACTAAAAATCTCGTCCGGTAAACCCACGTCATATTCAACTTTACTATATTCCATGACGGTATTTCCACCTGTTTTCAGGTTTTTTGCTTCTGATTTGGTGATCGTTGGGTGGCCGTTAATAGTATCGACAGCTAAAGCTGTATAAGACTTATATTTCTCACCTTGTTTGTCGTAGTATTCGGTTGAAATCGGCAAGAAAGTAGTTTTGTGGATATACATGACATATTTTGAAAACTCTACATCATCAGCGTTAACAGGTGTATTTTCAACAATATAATAATTGTCATCCGTACCGATTAAAGCATGCTTATCCGCGCTTAAACTACGACCAGAAACGTCTTCATAAAGAAAGTCAGAACCAACAAAACTTGTGCGTTTGTCTGAAGCCGCGATACGTTTTACTAAGTCTAAAGCAGGTAAATATAACCAACGGTCATCGTCTGCCGTGATTTTCTTTAATACCATAAACACCATTTTGTTTACGTCCGCTGGGCGGCTGAAGTAAACATACATTTTTTGTTCGCCTTCATAAGCGCGGCTAGCAACATCGTCGGACGTTGGAACGTCTTTACGTAAAATTACAAATTCGCGTGTACGGGTACGATTTTGTGCGTCGCTAATGGTCATTTTTACTTTAGCTTTACCATCTTGCCCCTGGTAATAGCTGGTGTAGTTGGTGTGATGAATAATATCTTCAACACTAGGTGCTTCAGCAAAAACAGCACTACAAGCTAGCGCTGTGCTAATACCTAAGAATAATTGTTTAAAGGTCATAAGTATCTCCTGTTGATACAGATTAGAGCATGAGTAAAAAATGTTAAATAAAGCTAACGATACAAATCGTAGGGCGGACTAAAGTCCGCCCTACATCTTAATGATAAATATTAATTAACTAATCGTTATGCAGATTTAGTTAGGTTTTTAAAAAACAGCTTTGGCATCAGCGTAATCAATGCCGGTAATATTAACAATGAACTTACGCCTGCCATAAATAGAATGGCAGCAATAAAGACACCGACCGTTTGATAAGGCACTAAAGGAGCTGCTAATAACGGTAAAAAGCCAACGCCGACGACAATCGCATTACGTGAAATCGCCATGGCAGGTTCGCTAAATAAAGGCCCAATAGCCGCTTCCCATGAACCATAACGTGCCGTATATTCGCGTGCACGGCTTAAAAAGTGAATCGCATAGTCTACCGCTAAACCGATACTGAGTGAACTCAATACAGCGACAGGCATATCATAATCTTTACCAATTAAACCGATGATGCCGTAGATTAAGCCCACCGTAACGGTTAAGGGGATCATTGATAATAAGCCCCAAGCAAAAGATCTAAATAGCAGCACCATCATAAATAATACGACCAGAAAGCTACCGGCAAAAGATTCCAGCATACCCGAGACCATTTTATCTTGCCAAACAACATTGATATGGGTCAAACCAAACCAATTTGTTTGCAGGTTATGTGGCATTGGATGACTGGCAATATATTGCGCCACTTCCTTCTCGACAAACGCCATATCCTGGTTATCACCACTTTTTAGCTGTACCCAAAGACTTGTTTTACGGTAATCAGGGGTAACAAAATGCCATAAATCATGTGGTCTGTGGCTGTTTTGATAAGTAATTAAAGTTTGTGCAATAGCGTTAGAGGAATCAGGGATTCTGAACTCTTCTGCTTTACCCAGTAATAATTCTCTGTGTACCGTTTTAACCACATCCGAAAGGCTGTTAGATTTCCCAACGACCTCTAGGCTGTTTATAAAGCTTTGTAAATCCGCTAAATAAGTTAAGGCATCAGGTTGTTTGAAAATTTCGTTAAGTTGACGCTCTCTATCAACAAATAACTGGACTTGATCCCAAGTATCAAATTCATCATCAGCTGAATTATCCATGCCTTTATTAATGGCATCACTTAAAGCAAGCTCAAGGCTGGTTTTATCGCCCGTATGGTTTGTTATCGTAGTTTGTACGGTGGTAAAAATTTTCTCACTATTCGTGTACTTATCATTAATAGCCTCTTGTTGTGCTTGTGCTAAGCGCGTTAATAAAGGTGTTTTAAAATCTGCATCAATAACAGCATCTGGATTTACCTCTAAAGCAAGATAGGCCATATAAGTACCGCCAAAATGCTCATTTAAAACGCGATCAGCGACACGAATAATATGCGAAGGTGCAAACCATTTAATCGGGTTATCGTTGACGTTGATTTTGCTAATGCCGTAGCCTGCGATACCTACTGAGGTTAAGGTAAATAGTAAGATAAATAAGGCGTGGTTATAAGTAAATTGCCCCGTTTTAGCCAATAGCTTTGCCATCGGCGTTTTAGTTTCTTCGACTTTAGCATCTTCTGTGGTGATAAAGCCGGCTAATTTTTCATCAGAAATTGACACAATAAAGGCTGGAATAAACGTCACTGACCAGATCCAAGCTAAAAATACGCCAATCGCGATATAAATACCAAAGACTTGTACGGGCGGAATAGGTGTCAATGCCAATGATGCGAAACCGGCAATGGTTGTTAAAGTAGTAATTAACATTGGTGTAAACAGCTCGTTCATTACGTGAATTATAGTCTTGCGTTTATCACGAATGGTATTATAGCGGTCGAAAAAATCCGACAAAATATGCACCGCATCCAAAATAGCTATAGGCATGATGAAGATTGGAATCATCGAGCTCATAATATGGATAGTATTGCCGGTAATAATTAATACGCCCATGGTTGAAAGCGCGCAGACCATAGCGACAATCATCGGTGAGGTAACAAAAATCAAGTGCTTAAAAAACCACCACAGTAGCAAAAAGATCACTAGCATCGCTAAGGGTGCAGAAATAGCCATTTGCTTAAACATTTCGACACCAAAGGTGTCTTGAGCGACAGGTAAGCCAGTAATATAGTATTCTTCTTCGGTCACACCTAATTCAGCAATTTTGGCTAATAGCTGCTCACGTACTTGATAGCTGACATTTTTATTGGTAATCGGTAAATATAAAGCAATGGCCTTGCCGTCATCACTGACTAATGTGCCGTTTAAGAAAGGGATGTTCATAGCACGATCACGTACTGCGATGGCGTCTGCTTCTGATTTAGGTGGCTCTGGCATTAGCCAGTTAAAATTCACCGTACCTAAGCCACCTTGTTCGATACTATCGACCATAGACGGCGCTAAAATATCGACGGCAATCACGCCGGCCATTTTGTCGGGATTTTTCTCATCCACCCATTTAATACCACGGGAGAACTGTGTTAGTGCATAGATATTTGCCAGTGATTTGCTGTTAAAAACACCGTTGGCATTTTGCTTATTGGTAATCCCGACGACCACAATATCGCTTAAGCTAAACTCAGTTTTCATCTGATGATTGTAAACGCGCACAGGTTCATCATCAGAGAGCATATTCTCAGGATCAGTATCAACTTTTATGGTGGGCAAAAAAGACAGTTGCTCAGGATAAAAATTAGGCAAAGCCGCCATAGAGACAATAATGACGGTAATAAGTGTCATTAACCAAGTGATTAACTTGGGGTGGTTGATCGAAAACAAGACAATCGGGTTGACTGTTTCGGTATCGTGGTTGGGTTGGGTCATTTGAGCTCCAGTAAAAACGGTGTCACAAGAATCTTGTGTAGGAATAAAATTTAGTAAATAAGTTGATCCTTATTTTAGAGAATGCTAATATAAAAGCAAGTGATATTTGTTGAGTGTCAATTTGCCAGTTTTGGTTTAGAATCGATACAGTCTAGTTTCTCATATAAGGGGGAAAGTTGGAGTGTATCAACTATATTACTAGATTCAAGTGTATGTCAAAGAAAAATAATAATAGATAAAATTGATATATTATTTTAAATAAACGCGGAGATTGTTATGGCTAGAATAGTTGTCCTAGGTGCTGGAATTGGCGGTGTGCCAATGGCGTATGAAATGAAAGAAAGTGTCAATAATGATCATGAGGTTCTGGTTATCTCAGATTCGCCTACCTTTCATTTTGTTCCTTCTAATCCGTGGGTGCCGCCTAAATGGCGTACACCTGAAGAGCTTAAAATTGAGCTTGCTCCTGTTTTTGAGAAAAAAGGTATTACCTTTATTCAAAAAGCAGCTACTTTAGTTGACCCAGAAAATAACCAAGTCCAGTTAGATGACGGTTCTGCTGTTGATTACGATTACCTAGTTATTGCAACTGGCCCACGTTTGGCTTTTGATGAGGTTGAAGGTTTAGGACCAGAAGGACATACAACTTCGGTTTGTCATGTTGATCACGCTGCTTTAGCAGCTGATGATTGGGAAAAATTCATGGAAAATCCTGGGCCAATTATCGTTGGTGCAGTGCAAGGGGCTTCTTGTTTTGGGCCGGCTTATGAATATTTAATGATTTTGGAAGCTGAATTGCGTAAACGTAAAGTGCGCGACCAAGTGCCAATGACTTTTGTAACCTCTGAACCTTATATTGGGCACTTAGGTTTGGGTGGGGTAGGTGATACTAAAAGCTTAATGGAAAGTGCTTTACGTGATAAAACCATTAAATGGGTAACGAATGCCAAAGTCGATAAAATCGAAGAAGGCATGATGTTTGTTACTGAAGTGGATGAAGACGGCCAAGAAAAGAAAAAACACGAATTGCCGTTTAAACACTCGATGATGTTACCAGCGTTTACTGGGATTGATGCAGTACGAAATGTAAAAGCAGAAGGGTTAATTAACCCACGCGGCTTTATTATTGTTGATGAGCATCAGCGTAACCCAACTTTTAAAAATATTTATTCGGTAGGGGTTTGTGTCGCACTGCCTCCAGTAGAAAAAACACCTGTACCAGTCGGTACCCCGAAAACAGGTTATATGATCGAGTCAATGGTGACAGCGACAGCACATAATATTGCGGGTGAGTTAGCAGGTAAAGAGCCACATGAAAAACCAAGTCTCAATGCATTATGTCTAGCAGATATGGGTGATAGTGGTATTGCTTTCTTAGCTGTGCCGCAAATTCCACCACGGAATACGACTTGGGCTCAACAGGGTAAGTGGGTACATTTAGCGAAAATTGGCTTTGAAAAATACTTTATGCGCAAAATCGCTAAAGGCATTAGTGAGCCATATTATGAAAAAATGATTCTTAAATTTATGGGCGTTGTCCGCTTAAAATAGGTAAAAAAATGAGTATAGATCGTATTGTGTTTGCTGTTGCAGGTGCGTTTATTTTAATTAGTTTAGCATTGTCTCAGTATCATGCTATTGAGTGGTTATGGTTTACTGCTTTTGTTGGTGCTAATTTATTTCAATCGGCCTTTACAGGTTTTTGCCCTATGGCAATTATTTTGAAAAAATTCGGTGTTAAACCAGGCTGTGCGTTTTAAATGATTTAGTCTTTACTCGTTAATTGTATGTAACGACTTAAAGGGGCTTTTACTTGAATGTAAAAGCCCCTTTTTTTGTAGCAAGTTGTTCGAGAAGTTGATTTTACGGTTTTAGGTGGTAATATATTTTTTTAATGCCTAGTGAGTGTTTAAGCAAAATAGGAGCTTAAACGCAATGGACTTTTTACTAGGCATTAATTGAATATCATGCATTTTACATTTTTTAAAAAAACAACATCATGTTGACACCGGAATTAAGCGAGAGATTTAAGATACTTTTTGCCCCTATTGATAGTTTGTCAGGAGGATATTTTTCAGAGGATGAATTAGACGGTTTTATGCACGCCTTAGTGATTATTCCAGACCCAATAAAATCTAGCGAATGGTTGCCCGCCCCTTTTTATGGTGATATATCCATCTTTGATGATGCAGAAATAGCGACTCCTTTAGCTGAGTTTTTGCTTGAGTGTTATGAGTATTATTGTGTCATGAGAAATAAGGGAGAGCTTAAATATACGTATGACCTAAAAGATCTTAATGAAGGCATATTTAATACGATTTATGGGTGGGCGAGAGGATTTTGGTATGGTTTATCTTTGCGCATGTCACTATGGAAAAGTCCGTATGTAACCAAGAAAGACGCAAAAACTGACCCTGTTGTTGTTAGTATGGAGGTCTTTAGGGGATTAGGTGACGATACTTTTGATACAGCGCCTATGCTGAAGAAAATTAAAAAAAATAGTAAGGAGGATATTGCTGACGAGGAGTGGGAGTCTCGCTTAATTGTGAACCTTATGGATGCAATACCTGTCTCCTTGCATACTTTGCAGGAATTTAGTCGCTATATGATTGAAAAGAAAACCAAAGAACTTACTTTGGCAGAAGAAGTCGATAGCTCCAATAAAGTAGGCCGTAATGAAGATTGCCCTTGCGGTAGTGGCAAGAAATCTAAGCTTTGCTGTGCCTTAGAAAATTAAATTGATAGAGTAACGAGTCCTTTTGTTAAGTATATAAGTGACTTTTTCCTCTAAAGGGACTTTTACTTGAATGTAAAAGTCCCTTTTTTATTTCTGAGTTAATATTTCTACATTTGATGGTCTTATCTTTATAATAGGTGAATAGTAGAGTAACCGTTAATATACCCCCTAAATTTCATATAAAAATATCGTCATCCCCGAAGTCTTTTATCGGGGATCCATGTTAAACGTAGATTCCTGCTAAGAGAATGCAGGAATGACGAGCTGAAAATAGCTTACACCCTCTTGTTCTATTTTTCATAAGGGGGGCGTGAATGGTTACATGTTAGAGAAGGTAGGCAATAGTTGTCTTATTGTGCTACATTTTTTCTACCAAAAAAGTATTGATTTTGAGTTAATTGATTAGTGGCAAGTTATTTGCTTAGTTTTAATAAAGGATAAAATAATGGCAGAAGCAGCAGTTGAAGAAGGTACTGAGAAAAAATCCTCAAAAATGATGATTATTATTATCGCGCTGGTAGTTCTACTCGCTGGCGGTGGGGGGGCTTATTATTTTATGTTTATGGGTGATGAAGCTGTTGTAGAGGAGGGAACTGAAGGCGCAGAAGAAAAGGAAGTTGAGGCCGAACCTGAAGATGAGAACGTTGATACTGCTTTGGTTTATTTTGAAATGGATAAGCCTTTTGTGGTTAATTTTCCTAAAAGCTCGGGAGTCAGCTTGCTTCAGATTTCAATTGCTTTAAGCGTTGAGAGTGTGACTGCCGTTGAATTATTAAAAAAACATGAGCCGATGATACGTAATAATTTTTTAATGTTGATTAGCGGACAAGTTCCACAAGGCTTAAAAACAGTAGAAGGTAAAGAAAAGCTCATAGAGCTTATGCATGAGGAAGTCGATAAAGTGATGAAAAAAATGGGTAGCAAGAATAAAGTGCAAGATGTGTTTTTTACTTCGTTTGTTATGCAATAGCCATGTCTACAGCTGATTTACTTTCCCAAGATGAAATTGATGCGCTTTTACATGGCGTAGATGATGGTGATGTCGAAACGGACGATGAGGTTGATGAGGGTGTTGCAGGTGATGCGCGCCAATATGACTTTAATAGCCAAGAGAGAATTGTACGCGGCAGAATGCCGACACTGGAAATGGTTAATGAGCGTTTTGCGCGTTATTTCCGAATCTCACTGTTTAACTTTTTGCGTCGCTCAGCGGAAATTTCAATTTCCGGTATTCAAATTCAGAAATTTTCCGAATATGTACAGGGTCTTTTTGTGCCTACCAATCTAAATATAGTTCGTTTTGCGCCTTTACGTGGGCGAGCTTTAATTGTTATGGAGCCTAGATTGGTTTTTACTGCTGTGGATAACTTTTTTGGTGGCGATGGTCAATTCTACAATAAAGTAGAAGGGCGCGAATTTACGCCAACTGAAATGCGTATTATTCGCTTGATTATTGATTTGATTTTTAAAGATTTGAAAGAAGCTTGGAAACCTGTTTTAGAGCTTGATTTTGAGTATATGAACTCTGAAGTGAATCCGGCCTTTGCTAATATTGTCAGTCCTGCTGAAATTGTTGTTGTTTCGACGGTACATATTGAGCTAGAAGGCGGTGGCGGTGATATTAATATTGCTATGCCTTACTCTATGATTGAGCCGATTAGGGATTTATTAGATGCCGGTATTTCCAGTGACCAGGGAGAATCGGATAATAATCGTTGGCAGGTTTCATTACGTAATGAAGTAATGCGCTCAAAGGTTAATGTCAATAGTATGTTGGTTGAAAAGCAAATGAAATTGAGTGATGTTTTACACTTTAAAAAAGGCGATGTTATCCCGATTGATTTACCCAAAGAGGTGATGTTACGTGCCGAATCTATTCCTATTTTTACTGGAGAGGTGGGTTTATCTGATGGGAATTATGCAGTAAAAATCAGTGAAAAAATAGCACCAGATAGTTTGTGATTTTTTAAATAAATAGAAAAATTATTGTGCAGTACTAAAGTATTGGCACTCTAAGGAGAGGATAGCAAAATGAGTGAAGACGAAAACGGCGAATTAGGCGATGATTGGGCTGCAGCAATGAGTGAGCAAGGCGAAGGCAGTTCTGATGATGCAGCTGCGGATTGGGGCGATGCTATGGAGGAGCAAAGCAATGCAGAAAGCAAGGAGAAAGGGGAAGCTGCAGCAATGTCCTTTCAGGAGCTGGAAGATGATGCTAAGAGCATTGATGGCGAAGACATTAATTTAGATGTTATTTTGGATGTGCCCGTTACCATTTCAATGGAAATTGGGCGTACACAAATTAATATTCGTAATTTGTTACAGCTAAATCAAGGTTCAGTCGTTGAGTTGGATCGTTTAGCGGGTGAGCCTATGGATGTGCTCGTAAATGGAACTTTAGTCGCACACGGCGAAGTGGTGGTGGTTAATGATAAATTTGGTATACGCTTAACCGATGTTATTAGTGCTTCAGAAAGAATTAAGCGACTCGCGTGATACGTTTATCCGCATTACTAGTTAGCCTAAGCGTTTATAGCAATGCTATTTTTGCTGCTTCTGTAGAGTCTGGTACTCCTAGAACCTTAATGGCAGCGGATTTTATGCGCTGGGGTGGTGGTTTGATTTTGGTTTTAGGCGTTTTTTTTCTATGTGTTTGGATGGTGCGTAAAGCCGGTGGCTTAACTTCTACTACAGCAGGCCAAATGCGCGTATTGGGCGGGCTTTCGCTAGGGGCTAAGGAGCGAGTTGTTTTATTACAGCTTGGTAATAAACAAGTATTACTCGGAGTCAGCCCGGGTCGAGTTGAAGCACTGCATACCTTGGAAGGAGAGGACTGTTTGATTTTCGAGGATGCGCGCTTAAATAGCGTAGGAGAAAATCAATTTGCGCAAAAACTAATGCAAGTGATGAAAGGACAGAGCAGTGATTAAAAGGAGTGTGTATGGCGCATTATTGGCGTTAAGTTTGCTACAACCGGCTATTGCAGCGCAAGGCATCGAAGCTATTAGTGTGACTACTAATGCTGAAGGTGGGCAGACTTACACGGTAACGATTCAGATATTAGCTTTGATGACAATAATGACCTTATTGCCTTCTATTTTGCTAACGATGACATCGTTTACGCGCATTATGATTGTTTTGGGTTTATTAAGGCAGGCATTGGGAACCGCACAGGCACCGAGTAATCAAGTGTTATTGGGATTGTCTTTATTTTTGACGGTGTTTATCATGATGCCTGTTTTAGATAAAGTGAATACTGAAGCAGTGCAGCCTTATCTTGAAGAAAAAATAGACCCAGTAACTGCGATAGAAAGGGCTTCCGGCCCTTTTCGTGAGTTTATGTTAAAGCAAACGCGTGAAGCAGATTTAGAACTTTTTATGCGCATTGCCAATAGAGATGATATTGCTAGTCCTGAAGAAGTGCCGTTCTCTTTACTATTACCTGCTTATGTCACTAGTGAGCTAAAAACAGCCTTTCAAATTGGTTTTTTAATTTTCCTGCCTTTTTTAGTTATTGATTTAGTGGTTGCTAGTGTCTTAATGTCGATGGGGATGATGATGTTATCACCGATGATTATTTCTTTACCTTTTAAGCTGATGCTGTTTGTTTTAGCTGATGGTTGGTCGCTAGTTTTAGAAATGTTAGCAGCTAGCTTCTATGTGTAGAGGATTTAAATAATGACGCCTGATGTTATTTCTATGATTGCACAGGAAACGGTAATTGTTGCCGTTAAATTAGTTGCACCTATTTTATTGTCCTCGCTTGTAGTGGGGTTGATTATTTCTATGTTTCAAGCAGCAACCTCTATTAATGAGCAGACTCTTACATTTATCCCTAAGCTAGCGACCATTATTATCGTTTTGATGATTTTGGGGCCTTGGATGTTGCAAGTGATTGTGGATTTCTTTCAGGATCTTATGTTACGAATTCCCCTGCTCATAGGCTAAGTTTTGAACTTTACTGAGCAGGAATTATTAGCAAAAATAGCCTTATTTTTCTGGCCTTTTGTGCGTATTAGTTCTTTGTTTATGATAGTTCCAGTTTTTAGCTCCAAATCTACCCCGGTTAAATTCCGACTACTTATTTCTTTTTTGATCACTTGGGTGGTTATACCTTTTATTCCCCCGTTGCCTGATGTACCTTTGATGAGTTATGAGGGTGTCATGGTGACTATTCAGCAAATGGCCATTGGTTTAGTCTCCGCTTTTATTTTGCAAATGGTCTTTGCGGTTATGCTGGTTGGTGGTCAATCTATTGCTTACAGTATGGGGCTGGGTTTTGCTTCTATGGTTGACCCCGCATCTGGCGTGCAAGTGCCTGTCGTTGCGCAAATTCTTGTTATTTCAGGCAGCTTATTTTTTCTGAGTGTTAATGGCCATCTTTTGTTGATTGAGTTGCTCGTAGAAAGCTTTAAGACTTTACCTATTGATGTGATTGGTTTAACCAAAGCTGATTTATGGGTCATTATTATTTGGAGTGGACAAATGTTTGCAGGTGGGGTGCTATTGGCTTTGCCTATTATGTCTACGGTTTTATTTGTGAATGTTAGCTTTGGTGTTGCATCAAAGGCTGCGCCACAGTTACAGATTTTCGGTGTAGGTTTTCCGATTACTATTATGATGGGTTTGATTTTGATTTGGATTCTAATGCCTAATGTGATTGATTCCTTTTCGCTGGTACTGTCTGAGGGCTTTCAATTAATTAAACAAGTTTTACGCGTTTAAATGGCTGAAGACTCAGGGCAAGATAAAAGCGAAGAGCCCACGGAAAAGCGCATTACTGATGCGCGTAAAAAAGGCCAAATTCCTCGCTCTAAAGAATTAGACACCTTTGTTTCATTAATGACTGGTGCTATTATGCTGATGTTTTTAGGCGAAGGTATAGCTTTAGGCATAATGGATCTTATGAAACAGCAGTTTCAGATAAGCAGAGAGCTTATTTTTGATCCAAAAAGTACAGTTTATCTTTTTAATCAAGTGCTATTAGATGGCATATTATTGGTTTTTCCTTTTGGGATAGTCATGTTGGTCATGGCTTTAATACGGCCGATGATGATGGGGGGCTGGAATGTCAGTATGGAGGCGATGCAGCCCAAGCTGTCTAAATTCAACCCGATGAAAGGCTTAAAGCGAATGTTCGGCCTGCAAGGTGTGGTCGAATTACTCAAAGCCTTATTGAAAACCAGTTTGATTTTATTTGTCGCTAAAATTTTATATGATATTTATTTACCTGAATTTATGGGTTTAAGTAATGAATCTGTTAAAAGTGCTATTTATCACACTGCGGATATTTTGATTTATTGTTTGTTGATTTTAAGTTCAACTTTATTTTTGTTGGTCATGATAGATGTTCCCTATCAGCTATGGAAATATAAAAAAGACATGATGATGACCAAGCAAGAGGTCAAAGATGAGAATAAAGACTCAGATGGAAATCCGCAAGTAAAAGGGCGTATTCGTCAATTACAAATGGCAATGGCACAAGGCCGAATGATGAATGATGTACCTGAAGCTGATGTTATCGTTACTAATCCCGCGCATTTTGCTGTGGCACTCAAGTATGACCCTAACGGTTCTGGTGCTCCCGTTTTAGTGGCAAAAGGAACAGACTTAATTGCTGCACAAATCCGTAATATTGCCACAGGTTCTGATGTCCCTTTGGTTGCTGTACCACCTTTAGCGCGAGCGTTGTACTACTCGACAGAAATAGGTGAAGAGATTCCTGCTGGCTTATTTTTGGTGGTTGCGCAGGTTTTAGCTTATGTCTTTCAATTAAAGGCAGCTACAACAGGTTTTGGAGAAAAGCCGAGTATGCCGACTAACTTAAAAGTGCCTGAGGAGTTTAGGCAGAGTTAAATGGATTGCCACCGAGTTAAGACGTATTTCAAGAAGCAACATATGAAATTAATCAAATGAAACTATTAAAAGTCATCGTTATTATTTTAGCCACCAGTTTAATGGCTTGTACAAAACAGAAAGTCGTTAAACCTGCTTGCTTGTTTTCTGTTCAGAAAATAGCGCCAAGTTGGATTTGTGATGAGCCTTATTCTGATTTAGCTATTCAGGCAGCGGGTAAGTTTGAGCAGTCATTTGGCGGGCGTAACTATATGCTGGATATGGCTGAAATTGCGGCAAGAGATCAGTTAACTGAGCGGTTTACATTTGAAGTCGCAGGTAGAATTAGCTTGTATGCTGGGAAATCAGAGTTAAGCGGTAAGGCCATTGACGCATTAATTGTTAGTGCTAATAAACATATCGATAGTACCAACTTAACTGGAGCTAAAGTCTATCTAACTGAGGTAGGGCCGGAAGGTGAAGTTTATGTTTTGGTCGGTCTGGATCGATCTACAACGAAAGCTTTAATAGAGCAGGTGATTGTGAATAGTGTGCAGAGCGAAAAAGAGCTATGGCAGGTTTTTAAAACTCAAAAGTTAGATACGCAATTAGCTATTGCTATAGCGACAATTAAAGATTAATTATTCTTCTAGCCCGCTTAAATTTTACGGTATGCGAGAAATGGTTACTCCGAATTTCCCGTATTCTGAAAGCTCCATAACGGGCTGCAAGAGATCTTGTTTATAGGCTGAAAGTTATACGTAATCAGGAAAAAATAAGGGAAGCATTGCGCTTCCCTTTTTATTGTTTAGAATATCTTATCAGAGCAGTAAATACAGCGGCTACAAAGTCCACTTTATATAAAGTGTTTTTAATTTTTTTAAAAGATATGGATTGATGAATATTTCAAATTCAAACTCACGGCAACCTGATTTAGACTGGAGCCAAGTACGAGAAACGGTTAAATTGTTAACACTATCTGCTACACAAGTGCAATCTAGTATGCGCGAAGGTGAGCAGTCTGTGACTACGCTAACAGAATCGTTTACCAGCATGGTTGATAACTTGTCAGAAATAAATAAGGCTCTCGCTGACATAGAGGATAGCCCAGCAAAAGAGAAAATTTTGCAACACTATAGGCTGACCAATGAAAAAGTGCAGTCTTCTATTATTGCCTTTCAATTTTATGACCGCATGCAACAATGCTTGCAGCATGTAACAGAAAACCTAAGCGGTTTATCGGAAATAGTTGATAGTCCGCAATTACTTTATAACCCAATGGAGTGGGGCAAGTTACAAGATAAAATCCGGGATGGCTATACTATGGAATCTGAAAAAATCATGTTTGATGCGATTTTACAGGGAAAAACGGTAGAGCAAGCTATGCAGTTAGCCGCGGAGCATGTTAATAGTGATGAAGGCGACGATGATATTGAGTTGTTTTAATGTAACCCACTTTTTTAGCACCTTTGGTTATGTGAGTATTTATGGGAGGGGCTTTTCCTCAACTTGTATGAAATCGCGGCTAAAAGCCCCTCCCACGGCATAAATTATTTTATAATGATAATTCGTTAACTTAGGAATGCACATTAAATAAAACCCGAAACTTTAGGTTATGAAGCACCGCCAGTCCTTCGAGGACTGGCGGTGCTTTCGGATATTATTGAATTTTGATTCCTTAATGGCAGTAATCTAAAACCTACATTGTAAAAAAATGATAAAAAAAATCGGAATATTAATTTGTAGCACAAGCTTATTGGTGGGTTGTAGTAGCTTTAGTAGTAAGCAAAAACCTGCGCCTGTTTATGGTCAAGTTGACTCATCTGGAAAGACAGCTAGCAAGGATAATAATGCTGTGATAAGTACAGCCGTTACCACTAAACCAATAACCGTACAAGATTCGACTATTCTTCATCAGCAGGATGTAGTCGCAAATACACCAGCTAAATCATCTAATGTCGTTGTTGCTTTGCTTGCTGATGCTGATAACTCGTACCAGCAGGGTAATGTAGATAAATCTGTTGCTACCATTGAGCGCGCCTTGCGTATAGAGCCCAGAAATGCACAGTTATTGTATAAATTAGCTGTGTTTAAATGGGAGCAAGACGAGCCTGAACTGGCAATCAATTTGGCTAAGAAATCTGCTTTATTAGCGGAAGGTAATGCTGGGTTAAAAAAGAAAAATTGGCGATTGATTGCTGATATATACGAGCAGCAAGGTGACCTCGCTAATGCTAATTCAGCAAGACAGAAAGCCAATCAGTTTTGAACTGCGAGTGAGTTGATTAATGAAATCTTGGGCAGCAGTTGTTAGCAGTATAGAACAAGCAACGGATCAGTCTTTTGACTTGCAAAAAGTTGAAGAGATGCACGGCGGCGATATTAATCGTGTCTATCGTTTACAAGGGCAAACGCAAAGTTATTTTGTAAAGCTAAATAAGGCTAGCTTATTAACTATGTTTGAAGTCGAGGCCTTAGGCTTACGTGACTTAGCGAAAGTTCATTGCTTACGTATTCCTGAGCCAATTTGCTATGGCATAGCAGGTGAAAATGCATTTTTAGTATTGGAATATGTGGCTTTACAATCTTTATCTAGTCGTTCTCAGCAGCAATTAGGTGAGCAATTGGCTCGACTACATCAGGTGCGGCAAGACTATTTTGGCTGGCATCATGATAATTATATCGGTAGTAACCTACAGAAGAATGCTCGTGAAAATGACTGGGTGCATTTTTGGCAAGAACAGCGCTTAGCAGTACAACTTAAATTAGCGTTGCAAAATGGTTATGCGGGAAGGTTACAGGCTTTAGGTGCTGAATTGAATGACTTAGTGCCATTGTTCTTTTCTAGCTATCAGCCTCAAGCATCTTTATTGCATGGAGATTTATGGTCGGGTAATGCATCAGCAGATGAACAAGGGCAGGCAATTATTTATGATCCTGCTTGTTATTATGGTGATCGGGAAGCCGATATTGCGATGACTGAATTATTTGGCGGTTATAGTCATGATTTTTATGCCGCTTATGCAAGTGTTTGGCCTTTAGATTCGGATTATAAGGCACGAAAAAATTTGTACAACCTCTACCATATTCTCAATCATTTGAATTTATTTGGCAGTGGATATTTGCATCAGGCAGAAGCCATGATGCAAACACTAATAGCCAAAGTAAAATAGCACGATAGGCTCTCAATCAGCGAGAGCCTACACATCACTAATAATTACTTAGTAGGCTCGGCTACTTCAACAGCCTCAGCTGTTTCGCCATCAGTAGGCTCTACTACTTCAACAACCTCAGTTGTTTTCCCGTCAGCAGGATCAATGACTTTAACAGGCTCTGTTTGTCCGATCACTGGGGCAACTACTGCAACCGGTGCTGCTTCAGTTAAAGGAACTAAAATTTCAACTTGTGCGCCTTTACGTAGTGCATCAAGGTAATCAGTTAGTTTTTGTCTCTGAACCATTGGCTCTAGTTGTGCTTTTACAGCCTCAAATGGAGGTGGTGTTTGCTGTCTAGAGTCTTCACGCAAAATAACGTGCCAGCCAAATTGAGTTTTTACTGGAGCAGTCGTATATTTACCATTCTCTAGTTTTGCAACGGCTGCTGAAAAAGGAGCAACCATTTGTTTAGCGCCAAACCAACCTAAATCACCACCTTGTGCTTTTGATGGGCCTGTTGATTTAGTTGTAGCGAGCTCAGCAAAGTCTGAACCTTTATCTAATTCAGCGATAATAGCAATTGCTTCACTTTCTTCTTTAACTAAAATATGGCGCGCTTTAAATTCTGCGCCGCCTGCTACATTGCCAATTTGCTTGTCATATTCTGCTTGTAAATCAGCATCAGTGACAGGGTTTGCTTTGATGTAATCTTCAACTGCGGCTTGTGAAAGTAGCGCACCTTTCATCATTTCTAAGCGTTCTATGATTTCAGCTGATTTGTCTAAGCCTTTGCTTTTAGCTTCTTGTACCAATAATTCGCGCTTAACCAATTCATCGATTAGTTTATCTTTAGGGACGACTTGGCCTTGAGCACGCGCACTAACTTCTTTAGTTAGAGTTTCTAGTGCTGCTTTGCTGATAAATTGGCCATTAACACTCGCTGCCGCATCTTCTTTTAAGATGCTAGGTGCAGCTACAGTATTGGCATTTTGTTGGCAACCTGCAACTAAAGCAGTACCTGCAAGTAAAAAAGGGATTAATTTTAATTTCATCAATGTTATTCCTATTAGTTTGGTTCAGTTGGGGTAAAGGCTTCGATACTTAAGGCGTGAATTTCATGCTTCATAAGATCGCCTAAGGCTTTATAAATTAATTGATGACGTTGTACCATAGACTTGCCGTCAAAGGTGCTAGCAACAATGCGTACATGATAATGACCGCCGCCACTTTGCGCACCGGCATGCCCAGCATGGGCATGACTATTGTCACCGAGCTCAAGGCTTTCTGGTGCTAAGGCATCAGTCAATAGTGTTTTAATTAAATCAATGGTCATTATGGAAATACCTGTTTAAAAGGTTTAACGGATACAGAGGAATAAACCCCTGCAATTAAATAGGGGTCTGAATCGGCCCAGCTTTGAGCGTCGGCTAAACAATCAAAGTCAGCAATTACTAAGCTGCCGGTAAAACCAGCTTCGCCTGGATTATTACTATCGATTGCAGGGTGTGGGCCGGCAATAATTAAACGTGCTTCATCTTGTAAGGCTTGTAGGCGTTCTAAATGAGCGGGACGAGCGGCCATTCTTTTTTCTAGGCTGTTAGCTACGTCTACACTGAGAATGGCATATAACATAATTTATTCCTCTGAATCAACGGGTTCTGGCATGTATTTATATAAAAACACAAGTTGCAATAGGATAAAGACAGCCATGCATGCAGGTACGCCAAAGGTTTTAAAATTAACCCAAGTTTCAGTATCATAATTAAACATAACATAGATATTGATGGCGCCGACGCTGATAAAAAATAAGGCCCAGGCAGTATTTAAAGTGCTCCATGCTTTTTTAGGTAATTCTAAATTAGCGCCCATCATTTTTTCCATAATGGTTTTTTTGCCAATAAACTGGCTACCTAATAAGACAGCGCCAAATAACCATTCAATAATGGTTAACTTCCATTTGATAAATTGTTCGTCTTGTAAATATAGTGTTGCACCGCCCATAACAACCATTAATCCTAAAGTCACCCATTGCATGGTTTCTACTTTGCGCAATTTAAACCAGCTATAAGCGACTTGTACAAAAGTTGCACCGATAACAACAGCTGTTGCAACATAAAGGTCGTAGTTTTTATAGGCGATAAAAAAAAGGACGATAGGAAAGAAATCAAAAAGTATTTTATTCATGAAAGTAGATGTGGGGCGTTATGCGTAAAAATCAATGCCTGTAATGGTCGAGGCGATTTGTTGTTGCGGAATTTGATTGTAAGTACTGGCATAAGTACCGAGCGCTTTTGCAGTACGTGTATCGAGAGGTTCCTTACTGGTATCGGGTGGAGCTAAGACAGCTAACTGTTGAGCTTGTCTTTTTTGTGCTGCCGCGGCAAATTCATCGCTACTTGATAAAGGTGAGTTATCACGCTGCTGGGCATTATTAGATTTGTTTAAGGCATCATTCGACTGCGCGGTGTTGCTAGAGCTATTGGTGTTCTGGCCGCTAGGCGCAATATAAAGTGATGAGTTATGAATTTCCACAATAAAGTCTAAGCCGAAAAGGGAGGCAAATGATTGTTCAATTGTAGGTGCTTTTTCTACTTTTGTACATGAGCCAAGGGGGCTTTCTGCTAGAATACTTAAATTTTGGGGAAACTGATGGATACTAAAACACAAACTGAGCTTGAAGCAGCAGCTTTTAGACAATTATTAGCGCATTTACAAGCACACACTGAAGTACAAAATATAGATTTAATGAATCTCGCTGATTTTTGTCGTAATTGTTTGGCTAAATGGTATCTGGCCGCAGCCGAAGAGCAGGGCGTAGAAATGGACTATGAGACAGCGCGTACTTATGTTTATGGTATGCCTTATAGTGAATGGAAAACTCAGTTCCAATTAAAAGCAACGGCTGAACAAATGGCTTTATTTGAGAGTAAAAAAGCGGCGAAAGCACAAGCATAAATTATGGATGATAAACAATTAGAAGCGATGTTTTCTGGCGTGATTGGCCAGGAATATGACACGCTGAAGTTAATTTGCCCCTTAGCGGCTAAAATGTCCCAGCTAGTTGGTTCAGGGGTTGAACGTCATGCACAAGCCCAACCGCATCAAGCTTTATCTGTTTTAGAGTTAGGTGGAGGTACAGGGATTACTACTTTAGCTATTCTATTAGCTCATGAGTCAATCAATGTGCTTTCAGTCGATAGCGAGCCGACGATGCAAGACCAAGCAAAGCAAAGTTTGCAAAAATGGGCAGAGCAGGGGCGCTTGAGTTTTGATGGCCGCGATGCCTTGACGGTTTTACAAAATACCGCAACAGCGAGTATGGATATTGTTGCTTCTGCTTATACGCTACATAATTTCTTAGACAGCTACCGTGCTCAAGTCATTGCTGAAATTTATCGTGTATTAAAGCCAGGCGGGCAATTTATTAATGGTGATCGTTACGGCTTAGATGATATTTCTATGCATACGCGAGTGATTCAAAAAGAAGTCAGCGGTTATTTTAAAGCCTTGACCACAGTCAACAAACTTGATGTGTTAGAGCATTGGATCGTACATTTATTTTCTGATGAGTCAGAAAATCATGTGATGCGTGAATCATTTTCACTACAACAATTACAACAAGCCGGTTTTTCGGTAGTGCATTTAAGTGATCGTTGTGAGGTGAATGCTTTGGTTATAGCGGAGAAATAGCCCGATTGTGAGATGTTGAGTTGATACGGGGGGGGAGTTAAATGATTAATTGAGTGTTGTATAAGAGCCCAAAGCGAGCATTCAAGTACTGATGTTATTAATATATCCATTTATCTTGTGGTAATGCATGTTGGCGCGTTTAGTTTTAGTTTCTACCAGTCTCTTGTTGCTAGCGGGAAGGCGGGCGTTAGAGCGCATGATATCTAGACCGGACAATATTTGTTTTCAGGATGTTTCACTGCATGAAACGTTTTGAGAACGGCCGAGAGAGTATTTACTTATAAAGCAAGTCACTGTATATTCTGCCATCTGAAGTTACAAGCTTCAGTTACCTATAATGGGTAATATTTTTTAATAATAAATAAGGAAAATTTATGATTTTAATGATTGCTGCATTTTGCGCATTTACAATAACCGCTGTTTTAGGCTTAATGATTGCGTTTAATTTATTTCGCGGAAAATTTGTTGCGCGTTCTTCTAGTATTTTACACGGCGCATCAGCGCTGTTAGGGTCTGCTCTTGCTATTGGTGCAGCGCTACTAGGTGAAACAGCCATCTACATCAATATTGTTATGGCTGTGGTTATTATTGCACTTGGTGTGCTTGCTGCAATAAAGCGTCACAAAACAGGTATTGTTCCTAAAGGAATTTTACTTGTGCATATTTTATTGGCAGTGACTTGTTACCTAATGTTAGGTGCAACTGTATTTCTAGGAATTGATACAGCTGCAATGCTAGGCGTTAACTTAGCATAGACACACAAAATCAAGGAAGAGGTCAGTCAACTTGAAATGTGTAATCAAGCTGGCTTGACCCCCTTGATTGCTTGATTGTCCTCTTGATTGTCTAGAGCCTTATTTTTTTTGGAAACCTCAGGGCTTCCCCCTATTATTCTGCTATGTATTTTGTCTATTAAACTGTTATAAAAGAAAATGGATGCCTAAAATGAGAAATCAATTATATGCTTTATGCACGAGTCTAAGTTTATTGTCACTTGCATTGACAGGACAGGCTTGTGCTCAATCACCATCGCTTCCTAATATGGATTATTTGCAGGCACTTTCTACAGTAGTCAGCATATTGCCGCCTGGAGGGAAAACTATAGGCGGACCAGGCTATGCAAACCTAGTAGTTGGTCAGCAATATAACATTACAGCTGGTGGTTTTGGAAATGATTCAAACATCTGTGTAACAATTACGAATGTGGGTGATATCCAAGTTAAATTATCTATGGCTCATTCCACACATGGCATTGAAGCCAATATCAAACCGTATACCACCAAAACGCTGTGCTCTTTTATCTATCCTTTTGTCTACAGCAGTATCAGTTGCGGGATTCCCCGTCCTCTAGTGCCGGGGAAGACTTGTAAGGTTGTGTGGCGTATAGATAGAACGTGATTTGTCCTTAAAAGATTGTGAAAATTTGTAAGGCAGAGCCGTAGGTTAGACTGGAAGGAAACAGGGAACAAGACCGCGTTTATTTGTATTTAATCGTGCTCTGTCTCTTATTATTCGCTCTAACAATATAACCCAGGAACATCAAGGGGTTTGCAGCCGAGCAAGGTCGATAATTCCAGTGGGTGAAAGTCCCGCTCTGGTAAGGTAAGTCAACCATCAGATAGTAAACATCGGGCTGGCGGAGGTGACTCCAAATGTTAAGTGACAAGCCATGGGGCCAGTCAACTTGAAATATGCAATAAAATCACTTGTCCCCCCCCTTGATTTAATTGTTTTTAATATTTTTAAATAGACAGTTTGTTTCTATTTCTCATCATACAAGTGCGTGATTTTGGTGTTCACGCCTTTTAATATCTTAATTAGCTTCTGGATGGTTGCTTGTTGTCTGTCCTGAACTTCAGCTAAGGATTGAATTTTTTCTTCTGCTTCTGATAGTTGTTGTGTCAGTGTAATTACCTGTTGTTGTAACTGTTCATTGTCTGCACTAACTCGTGTGAGTTCGCTTTGAATATTGGCTTTTAAGTGGTCAGATTTAACAACTAGCTTATCCATTTGAAGTTGAATTTCAGATTCAAGTTCAGAGACTTCACTTTCTAATACTTCAATAGAATCGAGCGGCACTAACTCCTCAGGCGGTGTGTTATGATCTGTCGTTTCTGTTGGCATGCTGTCTAGATCGGTATCCTCGAGGTTTGTATTTTCACTTAGTTCTATAAGCTCTGCTGCCTCCTGAATATCAGCTTCAGGCGCTGATTCAAGGTCTTGTACAGCTGCAGGTTCACCTAGGTCAAAGTCATCAGCTATTTCTTCTAGCTCGGCGACATTAACTTGTTCTTCAGAAGTTACAGACGATTCAGTTGGAGATTCAACTGTTTCTTCTACAGGCGTAACAGGTTCCTCTAATAGTTCTTCTTGTATATCAGGTGCGGATTCTAGTACTGGTTTAATATCTAGTGCATCTTCTGGCTCATCTAAATTAAACTCTTCCGTAAGGTCTGATTCAGATACTTCTTCTTTCGCGGCTATAACCTTTTCCTCGGTTGCAGAAGATTCCATTAGTACTTCTTCAGCTGCGATATCAAGGCTTGAATTAACTAGGTCTTCAATGCTCGTTGTATTAATGTTTTTTGCGTCGTTAGGCATGTCGGTCTCCATTTAACCAAATTTGTGCGCTTAACTTATTACATCGTCCAATTTAAGTAAATCTTTATTCTTAAGAAGAAATGAGCGATATTTTTGAAATTAAAGACATGAGAATAGCTGATATAATTAATTGTTGTAAGTATTAGTTAATGGGTTTGTTTTTAGCTTTCTCTGTCGTACTGTACCCCGTTGGTTTTGAGTTAAACTCGATAAATGAAAAATAAGAGGTTGGTAATGAAAATTTTATTTCTCCTAAGTGGTCTTTTTTTACTCACTGCATGTACTAACCCATCAACTCCTGCTGGGAATGAGGGTTATGTAAAAGAAGATCCAAGAGTGTGGGGGACGGGAGGATTTAGAGGTGAATTAATAGGCCCAGCCAATTATGGGGTGTCATTATGGCGCAATGAAGTTGAAAATGTAGATTTTCGGCCTCAAACCTATGCTGAAGCTTTTAATATTCTTGCAAAAGATGAGCTAAATATTGCTTTCCGTTTTCAAACTATTATCAAAGTAAAATCAGGCAGCATAAAAATAGTTGTTGAAGAGTATGCGGGTTCTCAGTTTTATAACCGATATATTAAAGAACCATTACGAGCAATGGTAAGAAATAATGTTCAGGCGCTTAATAGTCGACAAGTTAAAGAAAAAAGATCAGAAATTGCCGCAACAGTAATGAATGAATTGACTGAATACCTTGCTAACACGCCGTTTATTGCTATTTCAGGGGTTGTGGGGAATATTGATTATCCCAAAGTAGTGACAGAGGCGGTAGAAAAAAAGCTGGCAGCAAAACAGCTACTGGATGAAAAAGAAACGCAACGTGAAATTGCTATAAAAGATGCTGAAATTAGAGTTGAGGAAGCTAAGGGTATCGCTGAAGCTCAGAAGATAATTAACTCTACTTTAACCGCAAATTATTTGCAGCATGAGGCCATTAATGCACAATTAAAAATGGCTGACTCTCCTAACCATACAACGGTTTATATTCCGTCTGGAACAAATGGAATCCCTCTTGTTGGGACACTTAGGCAAAAATAGTATAAGCGAAAAAACCTAACTGACAATTAATACTTATCATACAGATATGATTATTTTATGGACCGATGCACTGATCTTTATCTTGATTTCAGTGCTTATTCTCGCCGTTTTTAACGTGCGTAAAAAAGAACAATTTATTCGTCCGTGGAAAAAAGTAACCCATAGCCGAACCGCAATGGTTTCCTTGGTTGTTCTACTGTGTTTTATGTTTATTGGCTTATTGGACTCTGTGCATTTTAAGCCGAGTGACAGTAAGCAAAATGAAATGATTAGCGCTTTAGATTACTGGGCGAATCCTATACGATTAAATCAAGAGAAAAGTTATTCCGCGCCGTTTTCTGCTTATTTATATAGTAAAGAATTAATTGTGGCTGAGAATCAAACACGTTCTTGGAGTTATCCTCGCTTAGAGTATGGTGTAAGTCACTTACAGGATGTTGAAGCTGATAAAACAGGCGATATTATAGGCAAAGCCGCGTTGGGTTTTGTTAAAGGTGCAGGTATTATTTTGCTTATTTTTTGCGCTTATCACTACTTAAAAAAGTTACCATTCTTTAGCAATAAAGCGGTTAATACGGTTTTTGCGACGCTCTTTTTGATCAGTACGATTAGCTATATGCTGGTCGATTTATCCTCTTATTATCATGTGTTGGGTACGGATAAAGTTGGGGAAGATGTTTTTTATCAAGCGATTAAAAGTATTCGCACGGGCTTAGTGATTGGCTCGTTGACTACGTTGATTATGCTACCCATGGCGATTATCTTCGGCATTTTAGCTGGATTTTTTCGCGGCTGGGTGGATGATGTTATTCAGTATATTTATACAACCTTAAACTCTATTCCTGGCGTGTTACTCATTGCGGCTTCTATCCTTATGGTGCAAGTGTATATGGCTAATCATCAAGAGCAGTTTACGAGTCTAGTAGCGCGTGCGGATATGCGTTTATTATTTCTTTGTTTGATTTTAGGAGTAACCAGTTGGACAGGCTTATGCCGATTATTGAGAGCAGAAACGTTGAAATTACGCGAAATGGAATATGTACAAGCCGCTCAAGCTTTAGGTGTACCTCGTTATCTTATTTTGTATCGGCATATTTTGCCGAATGTCATGCATATCGTGTTGATCTCTGTGGTGCTAGATTTTAGTTCCTTGGTATTAGCCGAAGCCGTACTGTCTTATGTGAATATTGGTGTGGATCCGACGACTTATAGCTGGGGGAATATGATTAATGGCGCGCGCTTAGAAATGGCGAGAGAGCCTATTGTTTGGTGGTCATTAGCCGCTTCATTTGTGTTTATGTTTGGCTTGGTGCTAGCGGCTAATTTATTTGCTGATACGGTGCGCGATGCCTTTGATCCTAGAAGAGCAGAGTCATGATTGAGACATTACTCACGGTAGAAAATTTACAACTGAGTTTTGCGGGTCAGTCGGTTATCAATGGCATCAGTTTTCAAATTAATAAAGGTGAAACCTTTGCCTTAGTTGGCGAGTCAGGTTCGGGAAAATCTTTAGCCGCCTTATCGGTTTTACGCTTACACCCAACGCAAGCTTATTTGCAGGCTGATACGATACAGTTGGCTGATGTTGATATTTTGCGTACGCCAGAATCTGAGTTGTGTCAGGTGCGCGGGCGGCGTGTTGCCATGATCTTTCAAGACCCTATGAGTTCGTTGAACCCAGTTATGACGATTGGTCAGCAAATAGCAGAAACCATACAGCTGCATTTTGTTTTGAATAAGGTGCAATGTACTGAAAAAGTCTTGGCTTTATTGGAGAAAGTTGGTATTCCTGATGTACAGCGCCGTATTAACGAATACCCGCATCAATTATCCGGCGGTCAACGGCAACGCGTGATGATTGCTATTGCCTTAGCAGGTGAGCCTGATTTATTAATCGCTGATGAACCCACTACAGCTTTGGATGTTACGATTCAAGCGCAAATATTAGACTTATTAAAAAACATTCAAAAACAAAATGGCATGGCTTTATGGCTCATTAGCCATGATTTGGCTTTAGTTTCAACTATGGCTGATCGAGTGGCTGTTATGCAGTCGGGAAATATAGTCGAAACAGCCGATAATAAGGCGATTTTTAGCCGTCCACAGCACAGCTACACGCAAAAATTATTACAGGCTTTACCTGATATAAATTATAAAGCAGAACAGCAAAAGACTGATTCTGTAGTTCTTTTAAAGCTAACTGATTTTAAAGTGCATTATCCGATTAGAAAAGGTTTTCTGAAGCGCGTAGTGGATCATGTTAAAGCGGTTGATGGCGTTAGTTTTACTTTAGAAGCGGGTAAAACACTGGCTTTAGTGGGCGAGTCTGGTTGTGGTAAAACAACGCTGGGTAAGGGTTTGTTAAGTTTAATTGCTAGTACATCAGGGCGAGTGGATTTTCAGGGCGTAGATTTAGCAACATTATCACGAGAACAACTACGAGTTCAGCGTGCTGCGATGCAAATTGTCTTTCAAGACCCGTTTTCAGCAATGAACCCGCGTATGTATGTGCTAGATATTATTGCTGAAGGTATACGCACTTTACATCCTAAGACAAAGGTGCAAGAAATAGTCGTGCAGGTCACGGAGTTGTTAAAGCAAGTAGACTTGGATGAAACTGCTTTATATAGGTTCCCCCATGAGTTTTCAGGTGGGCAAAGGCAACGAATTTGCATTGCTCGTGCTTTAGCAGTTAAGCCAAAATTAATTGTTTGTGATGAGCCGACTTCTGCACTAGATGTCTCGGTACAAAAGCAAATTATTGAGTTATTGAAATCTTTACAAAAAACACAAAATATTAGTTATTTGTTTATTACTCACGACCTCGCTGTTGTCGCTGAAATAGCCGATGATGTTGCTGTTATGTATGAGGGGCAGATTGTCGAGCAGGGTAGTGTAGATCAAATATTAAGGAATGCTCAGCATCCGTATACGCAAAAACTGTTAAGTGCTGTGCCTATTTTGATGAAGTAGACTTAAATGACAGTGCTATTATTAGATCTATATCTGACAATAAGGTTAATTCATTATGAAATACATCCAACTTATTCCGGAACATGTTTTTTTCGCACTACGTTTTTTTCTTGCTCCATTTTTTACTCTTATTTTAGCGAAAACCTTATTTGAATTGTTAGCTTTCAATTTTCTCGATTTAAACCAAGTTTTAATTCAGCAAGTTTCTGGAGTTCAAGAAATTTCTGGTGTAATTCAGACAAATGAAATCAAAGCACGATTATTATGGGCTACCAGTGTCATGGTGTATTTTTTTATTATGGTAGGTTTTGGTGCCTTTATATGGAATTTACTAAAGAGTTCAGAAACAAAATTAACATTATTGATTTTTGTCATCATAGCAAGTGCCATTTCTGTAGTTGAAACAAGTTATTTACTTAATGTAGAGTCCGCAGAAAGTCCAATAGCTAGTATTTTTAGATTTACATTTGACGCTTTATCGGGTTCAGGGCTCTTTACTGCAAATCAGTTATTTATTGTGCACACTACTTTAGATATTATTAACCTGATAGGATTTTTAGTCGTCCCCTTTGGCATAGTGGCAGGCTGTTGCATTATGCATGAAATTCCGCTAACTTCGCATAAAGACGCAGAGTATTTTTTAGGTCGATCAGTGCAGTTAAAGAAATTAATTACTGGAGGCTCTGCTGTTATGGTGATTGGTGTTATTCATATGCAGTTGTGGTTAAACTGGCCGCTCGCATTTCTTGGGGGAGCTGAAGACATAATTCAGTTGAAATCTATTACGCTATTAATATGTCAATATTGGGGGGTAAGTTATTCTTTGATAATTGCCGCTTTATACGTTCCTTCTGTCAGTTATTTAAGCAATCAAGCAAAGTTGGCTCTTCAGCAAGGAGGTGATAGAGAGCAAAGAAAAGATCCTTCTAAATGGCTTATTGAGAATCATATGATGTTTTCACCTATAGCCTCGCTACCACAAATTCTTACAGTTATAGCGCCAATGTTAGTTGGCACATTTGGTTCTACATTATCGGATCTTGTGTTTTATTAATAATTGATATTACCCATTCGTTTTTCAAAAGCGGTCCATGACCAACGCAAGACCCGATCCCTTGTTACATTCAAAATTCTCAAATCTAAATGGCAAAATTAATTCTTCTTAATAAACCTTTTGATGTACTGACGCAGTTTACTGACGAATCAGGCAGGCAAACACTAAAAGACTATATCAATATAACGGGTATCTATCCTGCCGGGCGTTTAGATCGTGATAGTGAAGGGCTTGTTTTGCTTACTGATTCAGGCCCATTGCAACATCAAATCAGCGACCCTCAATATAAACTTGAAAAGACCTATTGGGTTCAAGTTGAGAATATTCCAAATGAAGAAGCATTAAACAAGCTGCGAAAGGGTGTACAACTTAAAGATGGTCTTACGCGTCCAGCAAAAGCAAAGTTGATTGACGCTCCTGAAGTATGGGAGCGCATTCCGCCAATACGTGAACGTAAAATGATTCCAACTCAGTGGCTTGAGCTTAAAATAACAGAAGGTAAAAATAGACAAATTCGCCGCATGACTGCTGCAATTGGTCATCCGACTTTACGTTTAATTCGCTATGCGATAGGTGGTTGGACGCTAGATTCACTTGAGTCTGGGCAATGGAGGGAAGTTCCGCCGCCGACTGTGATAAAGGTATCAGATGATAAAGGTTCTCAGAATCACCCTCGCCGTACTAATCAAACAGGAAAACATAGCCCTAGCGGTCGAAGAAAAAATCAGCGGCAGGGTGAAACTCAACCAGTGAGCAGGGCATCTCGAATCAGGAGAAAGCCTGATTGAAAGGGGGATTCGTGGAGTGTAATCAAATGGTGTGGATCTAGTAAATGCAAATAATTAATTAAACTATGTTATATAACTAAAAATATTAGTCATATGACCTATTTTTTTATATACTCTCAAATAACCGCACAAACATAGTATTAGTTTGGAGTTAATAAAGATAATGTTTATTGATATACAAAATAAAAGTATAAGCTGCGTGACCTTTCACAGTATGACTGTGTTTTTATAGTGACAATACATTAACATTTTTGTGTTATGGAGTCAGATCATGAGTTTATCATTACAAATTTTCCCTTCTTTTTTTTCTCAAATTAAACACAGTGGCAATTTAGCCTCTGCTTTATTGAGTGGGCATGACGAAGAGAGCAAACAAGAAGCGCTAGAGGCTATTGATATATTAGTAAAATATAAAACAACCGTTCATGACTTTACAGATGGGATTGTTGATTTTTGGCCATTGCCTCGAAGAGTGATGGATCGTTATCAATTTAGTGATGTTGATCAGCTTAATGAATGGCTAGACGACCAACGTTAAGATGTCCGCTTAACAGTTATGTCATTAAATTACCGAAATCTCCTGCAGATAAAGCAGGGCTATATAAGTAGCCTTGATAAGCATGGCAATTAACCATGTTAAGGTGTGCGAGTTGAGCGATATTTTCTACCCCTTCGGCAATAATGTGAGCATCTAGCATAGTTGCTAAATCTATAATGGTTTTTACGATGGCGCGACTGGCTTTATCTTTTTCTATATCATCAATAAAACACTTATCGATCTTTAGCACATCTACTGGGAAATGTTTTAAATATTGTAGTGATGAATAGCCTGTACCAAAATCATCAATAGAAATGCGGCAACCTAGTTTCTTTATGTCGTGTAAACGTGAACAGACCGTTGAAAAATCATCAATCAAGGCAGTTTCTGTTAGCTCTATATCGAGATGAGCCGGATTAATCCCCGTTTTCTGAATAATGGCGGATAAGTCGTTTATAAAGGAATCGTGTGCAAATTGTTTGGAGCTAACATTGACAGAAATGGTATTAATACTTGAAAAATAGCCTTCCTCTTCCCATTGTTTGATTTTCTGGCAGGACGTATTTAAGACCCATAATCCGACATCAATAATTAAACTAGAATGTTCCGCGATGGGAATAAACTCGGCTGGGGAAACATATCCAAGTTGCTCATCAGTCCATCGTAATAAGGCCTCACCGCCCATTATTTTATTGCCGTTTATGTTAAGCTGAGGTTGGTAATGTAGCTCTAATTGATTATGGGTAATTGCCTTGCGCAACGCATTTTCAATATCCAGTTTTTTGCGTGCAGACTGCTCCATTTCTGTTTGAAAAAATGCATGCTGATTAAGCCCTTGCAGTTTGGCTCTATGCATCGCAGTATCGGCTTTTCTTAATAACTCGGCTAAGTTGTCATTATCGTAGGGGTAGAGTGCAACGCCTATGCTTTTAGTGATCAGAAAATCTATGCCATCAATTACGATAGCTTCTGCAAAAAGGCTGTCGATTCTTTGAATGACCTTTGTAGTGATATGGACTACTTCATCTTTATCGGCTTCTAGATCATCCACCCAAATGGTAAATTCATCGCCTTCAAAGCGAGAGGTGATGGCATCATGGCGCACGGCAATTTGCAGCTTTTTAGAAAATTCGAGTAGTAATTGATCACCAAAGTGATGACCTAAGGTATCGTTGTATTTTTTTAAATCATTAATATTTAGATACAGCAAAATACCGGCTTTCTTATTTCTTGCTAACTTGGCTAAGGACAGCTCTACCTGTGCTTTAAATAAAGTTTTATTGGGTAGTTTGGTTAAAACATCGTAGTGAGTCAGGTAATCAATCAACGCTTCATGTTCTTTGATATTGCTAATGTCACTAAAGGTCGAAATATAATGATGAATTGTATTGTTTTTTTTGACTACTGTAATTGTTTGCCATTGCGGATAAATTATTCCATTTTTACGTTTATTCCATATTTCGCCTGACCAACGACCATGCTTTTGCAGGGAGTGCCACATCTGGTCATAGAATGCTCTGTTTTGTCTGCCAGAAGAAAGAATTTTAGGGTTTTTACCTAATACATCCTGTTCTTTATAGCCAGTTACTTTGGTGAATGCAGGATTAACGCGAATTATTTCTTTTTTGTTATTAGTAATTAAAATCGCTGCTGCTCCTTCATTAAAGGCTGCTGAAGTGATTAAGAGTTCTTGTTCAATTTGCTTTTTATGGGATATTTCTGTTTCTAGCTCTTGGTTGCGCTGTTTTAATTGCTTTGCTTGCTGGGTTATTTTTAGGAGTAGCCTCGCTTTATCGGCTAAGACTTGCTTGTTTATAGGCTGTTTTATGTAATTTATAGCATTTATGTTTAAGCCTTTTAGTAAACTTGAATAGGCGCTGTTAATGTCGGTAACAAAGATAATTTGAGTGTGCTGCGTCGCTACTTTATTTCTGAGTAAAGTGGTTAGCTCGGGGGTATTTATTTCAGATCTGTTGAGATTTAATAAAAGTAAATCGAACTCATGGAGCTCACATAGCTGAAGTGCTTCTTTCGTTGATTCAACAGAAAAAATCGTTTGCTTTAGTGAGGCAATCCCCTTTTCTAGTAAGCGATTATTATTTGCCATATCATCGACAATTAAAATATTACTTTCGAATGGGTGAAGTTGCATCTGATTTTATAGGGAATATTGACTAATAATATTTATATTAGTTTATTTATGGTTTTTTAGCATGCTATGAAATCGGTCTAAATGTGATGAAAACTGACATTTCTTGCTAAAGGTGTTATTAATCATAATAATTGTTAGTTTTACTCATTAGTATATTGATAACTAATTTTTTGTTGAAAGCGCTCTTTAATGACTGAAATAAAGGTAATTCTTGTGGAGGATGATGATGACTTAAGAGAAAGTCTGGCTGAAGTGCTAGAGCTTTCCGGTTTTCATGTCGATACGGTGAACTGTGCGATGGCATTTTATCAAACACTCAATATTATTAATTATGATGTTGCGCTTGTGGATATTGGTTTGCCAGATCAATCGGGGCTGAAAATTGTCGAATTCTTACGTGAGAAAACGGGACTAGGCATCATCTTGTTAACTGCTAAAAGTGCGGTAGCAGATCGTGTTTTAGGATATGAAAGTGGTGCCGACCATTATTTTGTCAAACCTGTAGATAGTTTTGAGTTAATGGCTGCCATCAGAAGTTTGCATGGGCGCATGAGGGGGCAGCTGCGAACAGTTGCTGAAATGATTCATTGGCGTTTGGAGCGATCTACTTGGAAACTGGTCTGCCCAGAAGGTAAAGACATAAAATTAACCGCAAAAGAAATGACATTTCTCAATATGCTGATGCAGCAACCGGGTGAATGTGTGGCTCGAAGTCATTTATTAGGCGAACTAGGCTATTTCGATGATGAATTTGGAAATAGATCGATGGATTCTTTATTGCGCCGATTACGTAAAAAAGTGAAGGATGAAATACATAAGGAGTTACCTGTACAGACTATCCGTGCATCAGGCTATTGTTTCTCCGCAATGTCAGTGATTTTAAGTGGTGGATAAAGTTTTAACATTGAAAACCTACCTACAGGTATATGGCTACTTAGTCTTATTTATTTTTAGCCTACCTGTTAATGCAGAGCTGCATGCTTCTAGTCAGGTGAATGGAGTTCAAATGGAAGAGCGACGGCCTGAGGAGGTTAGGTTATGCACTAATCTAGACTCAATGCCTTATGAAGGCATTGATGAACAAGGGCAATATACAGGGATTATTGCGGATTTTATCCGGCTATTAGCTGAAAAAATACATAAACAGCTGGTCTTGGTTGAAACGCTGAATACCGAGCAAGCGCAAGAATTCCTTAAACAACAGCAGTGCGACATCTTTGCCACTGCAACACCAAGCAAAGAAAGAGAGAGTTATTTAGGTTTTACTCTTCCATTACTGCAACACCCCATTGGTTTAGCAACCTTGGCTGATAGTGAGTTTTTGGGCGATATAAGTAAGGCGTTAGATCATCGTTTTGCGGTTGTGCAAGAAACTGCTGTTTATGAGACATTAAGGAGCAAATATCCCAGCATTAAAATAACACCCGTTGAAAGCGCTAAAATAGGTCTCGCTATGGTTGCTTCAGGAAAGTTATTTGCTTATATCGATAGTGTAGCGGTAATTGCTTATCAAGTGCAGAAACAGGGTATTTTAAATGTAAAAATTGCTAATGAGTTAGAGTTTAAACACCCGATAGCTATTGCAATTAGAAAAGATAATCCCTTATTACTCGTGGAATTTAATCGAGCTATTTCTGAACTTAGCGAACAAGAAAAATTGACGATTCTAAATAAGTGGTTATCTATAAACTACCAGAGAAACTTTAGCTATAAACACCTGAGTAAGTATTTAGGGCCTATTTTTCTTATGTTACTGGCTTTGTTAGTGCACTATGTTGTTTTAATCCGTAATAATAAAAAATTACAGACATCATATAATAGGTTATTGTCCGACAATGCGTGCATTAGTTCTGTGCTAGAGCAAGAGCAACAAGCGGTTAATCAAAGTATTCAGTTCGCGGAAATGATTTCTCATGAATATCGAACGCCCGTGTCAATTATCAGTATCAATTTAGATATTTTAGAATTGAAGAATCAGCAGAAAGCTTTGGCGATTGATTCCCAGCTTACTAAAATGCGCGAATCTGTTGCTAAGTTAATTGCTTTAGTTGAAACTTCTTTGAGTCGAGAAAAACTATTAACTGGGAAACTAGTTGCGCATAAAGTCAGGATGGATTTTTACCATACTGTCGAGCAAGTACTGTTTGAGCTAAAAAATAGTTATCCACACCGACAAGTAATACTCCATTGTGAGCAAACCAAACTTCCTTTTTTGGGCGACCCTGAGTTGCTTATTTTATTATTAAAAAATTTGCTAGAAAATGCGTTTAAGTATTCTGCCTCTGACAAAGTTGTTACTTTGAACTTAGTGCGGAGTGCCTCGGAGTTAATAATTGAAGTCGCGGATCAAGGTATTGGCATTATGCATACGGATATGGAGCATATTTTTGAGAAATACCATCGCGCAGCAAATAGCGCTAATACTTCTGGAATCGGTTTGGGTTTATTTATGGCAAAGCTCGTGGTGGTGCAACACGGTGGGGAGATTTCTTTGGTGTGTCCATCAGCAGGTGGAGCGGTGGTGCGTATTTTATTCCCTGTCACATTTGGCAACGATTAAACGATAGGTGTCTTGTTAGTGAATATTACTCAGAAACTTAGGTTTAAAATGGCTGGTTATAGTCGCATGCTAATGTATATGCCTAGCTTAATTTTATTAGTGTCGACATTAAGTTTGTTTCTTTATGTCCAAGATCGTGAGCGAGCCTATATAGAGGTTCTTTTACAAGATAAAGTCAAAAGTGTGAGTTATCTATTTCAAAAGGAATTGCAAAGTTATATAGATGTAGCGGAACAATTTAGAGAGGGTGTGTCGAGTAGGGGAGGTGTTACGAAGGAAAATTTTAGGAAGTTTGCCCGTGACCTAGTGACTGAAAATCCGGATATGCAAAGTATTGAATGGGGTACATTGGTTGATGCTAAAGATCGTGCTGCCTTTGAGAAAAAAATGCAGAAATTCTATGGTACGAAGATATTAATAACAGAATATAACAGTCAGAATGAGCTTGTCCCTTCATCGAGTAAAGAGGAATACTTGCCTATTACTTATGTCTACCCAGTAGTAGAGAATAAAAGTGCCTTGGGGTTTGAGGTAAATAGTGGGCTAAGTCAATTTCACGCTTTAAACCGGGCAAGGGTAACGGGTAAGGCGATGCTTCAGGTGTCGGGCGTCTCTGTCCCCTTAAAAAATCATACTGAAAACCAGGATAATTTTTATGTTATCAGCTATGTTCCTTTTTATCGCTCAGTAAGTGGCGAGCGAGAGCACAAAAATGCGTTTATTGGTTATCTTGCACAAGTCATTAGTATTAAATATTTTGTTGAAAAGCTTCTAGCTCAAAGCCAGTTGGAAAATATCAATTTGAGCTTGTTAGATACGACTGAAGAGCAAGCAGTGTTAATTTATCAGCAATTAGGAAGTGAAGATACAGATAACATTGCACATACAGTGACACAAGAAGTAACATTAGCTAATAAGGTCTGGACTATAAATTTACATGCGACGCCTACTTTTATTGCAGAGATTCAATCTTCTGCTTCTTGGTGGGTTTTGTTATTGGGTTTGCTATGTACGGCTATTGTTATGGTCATGCAGCGGGTTTATATTCAAAGTAATATAAGTTTAAAGCAACAGTTAGCTAATGATGCGGAAGGTTTGCATGCATCAGAAATTAATACGAATTTGTTGGCAGTCACTTTTGAGACGCATCAAGCTATTTTAATCACTGATCCAGATGCTAAAATTTTAAGAGTAAATAAGGCTTTTACCGAAATTACTGGTTATGCAGAGCATGAGGTTATTGGTCAGAACCCACGTATTTTATCTTCTGGAAGACAAAATTCTGAATTTTATCGCGATATGTGGAGTACATTATTAGCGACCGGTAAGTTTGAAAGTGAGATATGGAACCGCAATAAAGGTGGTGCAATTTTTTTAGAGCGACAAACGATAACAGCAGTTAAAGATGCTATGGGACACACTGCTTATTTTGTCTCGGTATTTGCTGATATTACCCAGCAAAAGCAAGCAGAAGAAAGGATTAAGTATTTTGCTTTTTATGATCCTTTAACCTTATTACCGAATAGAAGACTGTTGTTAGATAGGTTGGAACAGGCGTTAATACAGGCAGCAAGATCACAAACCAGTGGTGCTGTGATCTCTATAGACCTAGATAATTTTAAAGAGATTAATGATAATTTAGGCCACCAATGTGGTGATGAGGTGTTGATGCAGTTTGCTCAGCGACTGACTCAATTGTTACGCAAATCAGATACAGTTGCGCGCTTAGAAGGAGATAATTTCGTACTTATTTTACCTGCAGAGAAAATAGGTCAAAGAATAACGATAGAGCACGCTATTAGTGTTATAGACAGAATATTACTTGATGGTAAACAGCCTTTTATCCTTAAAGAGAGCGAGCATTATATAACGGTCAGTATCGGGGTTAGTATGATGGAAGCTGAAGGATTGAGTGCAACGGATATTTTAAGGCAGGCAGATGCAGCTATGTATAAGGCTAAAGCCAAAGGTAAGCGTGGTTTTTGTTTTTACCAAGATGCTATTCAACTATTGGTTGAGAAAAGACTATCCGGAAATAAGTAATTAAAAAGCTAACCCAATAATCATGCCTGACTTATAAGTATAGGTATCTACATAAGTCTACCTGATTACCCATGAGTCTCCGCCACGTTAGAATAAAGAAATGGCAACACTTTATAACACCATTCCAGAAGTCTTGTATCGGGAATCTATGTAGTAAAATTTTAGATTCCTGCTAAGAGAATGTAGGAGTGACGAGGTGTTTACCCCATGCTTAAATAACGCTCACCGGTATCATGCATTATCGTGACAACTGTTTTGCCTGAACCGAGATTTTTAGCGACACGTAATGCGGCGCAAACACTTGCTCCTGTTGAAATTCCCGCTAAAATCCCTTCCTCTTCAACAAGGCGTTTACGCATCGCAAAAGCTTCTTCGGTGCTGACTAGTTCAACGCCATCAATTAAATCGAGATCTAGATTTTTAGGAATAAATCCCGCACCTATGCCTTGTATTTTATGTGGGCTATGTTGACCACCCGAGATTACCGGTGATTCTTCGGGTTCGACAGCAATGGCTATAAAATCATCTTTTCTTGACTTAATGATCTCAGAAACACCAGAGATAGTTCCGCCAGTACCGACGCCACAAACAAAAGCATCAATATTGCCATCAGTTGCCGACCAAATTTCTTGGGCTGTTGTTTTGCGATGTGTATCTGGGTTAGCAGGGTTTTCAAATTGCTGTGGTATAAAGGCATTATCAGTTTGCGCTACAAGTTCTTTGGCTTTATTTATTGCCCCAGTCATGCCCTCTGGTCCAGGTGTTAACACAAGCTCTGCACCATATAGAGCCAATAATTGACGTCGTTCTATAGACATAGTCTCGGGCATGGTTAAGATGCATTTATAACCACGTGCTGCAGCAACCATCGCTAAAGCAATGCCGGTATTACCTGAGGTAGGTTCAATAATAGTACCGCCCTCTAATAATTCTCCTGATTTTTCTGCTGCGATAACCATAGCTAGGCCGATGCGATCTTTTACAGAGCCGCCGGGATTACTGGCTTCAACCTTTAAAAAAACATCCGCAGAACCAGAAGGGACGAGGCGATTTAATTTAACTAACGGAGTATTGCCGATGAGTTGTGTGACATCATGTGCTGTAGTCATATTTTACCTTTATATTTCTGATAGTTAATATGGAATTCCTTACTATACAATTTTATACGCTTAAATGCTTGATTAGTCATTTTTTCATTGGCAATTGGTGTATGGGTTGCTAATATAGATCAATTATTTGATGGATCATTTAATGCCAATGCTGCTAACTATAAAATTACACCCATTTAGGTATAAATACACTGTGATCGGTATCAAGCTAAATTAATTCTGGATTCTATGCAGAAATAAGGTTTGCCAAGGAGAGCTACGTAGCAATACGGGCTTTTTTTTTGTCTGAAACCTTATTTTGAAAATATATTACAAACTTTTTATCGAGGAACGAGCTTATGCAAGACTACTTACCTGAAATTCAAGCACTTCTTTCCGACTGGTATTTACTGACGTTAAGCAACCCCTTGTATGCAGGGGCATTAGTGTTAACTGTTTGGTTGTGCTTGGTGTTTTTTTATAATATCAAAGTTCTTTTCTTGAAAAAGAAACAAAAAGTAAGTGAGCAGGGGCGTATTGAATTACAAAGTCAGTTAGACACTACTCAGCAAGACTTAAAGCAAAGTGAAGCAAAGTTAGCTGATAGCGTACAACAAGCAGAACAAAATAAGCAAGCGACAAGCGATTTTGCTGAGCAAGTGAAAGAGCGAAATCTTACGATTGTTGCTGCAATCAGGTCATTAGCGGCAAAATTTGATTTGAATGAGCAACTAGTTGGTTCTGATAGTGATATGAAAGCTGAATTTATTTGGCAGCAACAAGATAATATTGTGGCCCAGGTGACTGAGCGTTTAGAGTCTGCGCAGAAAATTAATAATGAGCGTGAAGCAACCCATCAGCAAGAAATTGGTCAATTGAAGGAAAAAGAAGCTTTAATTAACTCGCTGCATGCAACATTAGATGCACAAACCAAACAATTTGCGCAATTAGAGCAAGCAGTAGAAACGCAAAAATTAAGACAGCAAGAACAGCAAAATGAAGCGCAACAGTTATTAGCCAGTACTTTAGAAAAGCATCAATTAGATTTCACTCGACTTCTTAACGACCTAAAGAATCAAACAAGTGTACAAACTCAAGTTGCTCAAGAAGCACCGATTGTAGAGTCTGAAAAACCAGAACCTGTTGTCGCAGATAAGATAGAACTTCCAAGTGAGCCAGAAATCATTATCCCAGAGCCTATGCAGCCAGCTATTGTAGCTAGTCCTATTAACACTGATACTAAGGTTGATGTTGCGATACCAGAGACAGTGGCAGAGCCGGTCGTTGTTGAAGCATCGGAAGTCATCATTCCTGAAGCAAGCCCTAGTTCAGAGAATACAGAAGATTTACAAGTGCCAACAATTGAGCCTGTTGTTCCATCTGAGCCTGTTGAAGCTATAAGTGAGCGGGAAATTGTTCAGCCAGACATCGTTAATATTATAAAAAAGGAAGTGCCTGTTGACGAAATAGAGGTTAAAGATACAGATTATAATGCTTCTAGCCTACATTTAGGTGATACTTTTAAAGGGCTATTGGGGAAAATGTCAGCTAAGAAAAAAGCTAATGATAAGCCAGTGGTAGAAAAAAGTGAGCCAGCTGAGAAGAAAGCTAAAAAGTCCCCTTTTAAATTAAAGGGGCTTTATAGTAACTTAAAGTCTAAAGGTAAATAGCTGTCTTATTTTTATTGATGATCTATTTGAAGAGAATAGATCATCAATATAGTTAAAACCCCATTATTTAAAGCGCACTATGTCACGCTGGAAAGCCCCTCTCCCTAAATCCTCACCTTATATTACGCCTGCAGGCTATCAACGGTTAGAGCTGGAATTAAAGAATCTCTGGATTAAACGCAAAGACGTTGTTGATGCTTTGTCAGCTGCCGCTGCGGAAGGCGATCGCTCAGAAAATGCTGAATATATTTATCGAAAAAAAGAGCTGCGTGGTCTTGATCGACGGATACACTTTTTACAAAGGCGTATGCCGGGATTGAATATTATTGCTGATAATCCTGCTGATCAGGATAGAATATTTTTTGCCGCTTGGATATTATTGGAAAATGATAAAGGTGATGAATTGCTTTACCGTATTGTTGGAGCAGATGAATTTGAAGTGGATAAGCGCTACATCAGTTTAGACTCGCCATTAGCGAAAGCTTTATTGAAGAAAACTTTTGATGATGAAGTGCTGATTCGTAATGAGTATCAGGAAGTGCGTTATTCAGTATTGGATATTCAATATGGTACTGAATTTGTTGTGGATTAATTTTGTCTGGTAGTTGGGAAGGAGTATTCAATAATACCCTTACTCCTTACCTGTTTTTTTGAATCATTTTTTATAAAAGTAATGAATAAGATATTTAACAAAAGTTTTATCACTAATTTTTTGGCATCACTCTTAATTGCAGCAGGCTATTTTTCACCGGTTTATCCCGAATTAATTAAAGCTATTGGTTTTTTTGCTTTATCCGGTGCTTTGACCAACTGGATAGCCATTCATATGCTGTTTGAAAAAGTACCTTTACTTTATGGCTCCGGCATTATTCCTAATCGTTTTGAAGAGTTTAAAGGGTCTATTAAGCACTTGATGATGCATCAGTTTTTTACTTTAGAAAATGTCGAACAGTTTATTGAAAGTGAAGAGCAAGAAGGAGAAAAGATTTTGAATCTTGATCCTTTGTTGGCAGCGGTCGATTATGATCGTATCTTTGAGGGATTGATTTCTTCGATTATGGAATCATCTTTTGGTGGTATGTTGCAAATGATGGGAGGGCAGGAGGCGTTAATTCCTCTAAAAGAACCCTTTACTGAAAAGATGAAAGTGACCTTAACGGAGATGGTTGAATCAGATAAATTTAAGGCAGCCTTAAAACAAGGGTTAAATGCGCATCAAATTGGCGAAGATATTCTGACTAAAATTGAAACAGTAATTGATAAGCGCCTAGCAGAATTAACTCCGCAATTGGTTAAAGAAATGGTGCAGGCTATTATCCGTGAACATTTAGGTTGGTTAGTTGTTTGGGGCGGATTCTTCGGTGGTGCGATGGGAGCAGGTTTTTACTTCGTTTAAAGGAGTAGGGCGGACTAAAGTCCGCCCTACGGCAAGACTTTGGTTTAATTTACCAATTCGTCATGCTCGTTATGGGTGTGTCTTTAATAAAAATCCCATCAAGAAGCTTAATACTTTTAAATACACAGAATTTAAAGCCTAATTTATTCATTTGCGCACGAAAGATGGTGTAATCCTTATAGCGCTCAAATCTAACGATTCGGTAGGGTATATTTTTGTTATGACGAATACCAATAATAGACGGCGTATTAATGAATTTGTGAGGATGTTGTTTATATATTAGCTGTTCTGCTTCTGTGAGTGCATATAGCTTGTTAATAAGAGCAATTAATTGAGTGATGGTTGGATCATCTGCATGCTGTTCATGCTCGGGTACGTAAGTGCTTGATACAGGATTAAATGCTTTGTGTTTGCCGTTGATATTATCTAAACGTCTTACTGAGCGACTTACAGACGTTGGATTTAGGTTTAATGAGTGATGCATTGTTATTCATTAGCAGAGTGAGCCGTTATTATATGTTTAAAAAACAATAAGTAAAGCGAACGAGTTAATGAATAAAATTAGCTTTTATAGTGAGTGGCTGTGGTATATTTTCTATGCTCAGAGTTGTCCACATTTTTTGTGGATAACTCTGTTGATAGCTTGCAGAGAACTGGTTTAAATAGGCGAAAAATCAAGTGCTTTGTTAGATTGGGTGAAAATAAGTCATTCTTATCTGGATTTATATAATTCAATGACTTATAGGGGGATTAGCGTATTTAATAAATTGGTGGTTTTTACTGTAGGTACCTTTTTATAACAAAGCTGTGTTATGTGGGTAAAAGCGCAACACAGTATTGATGTTAGATTTTTTAGTCTTGGCTTTTTAATTTTACCGCTGTTCCATAAGCTAATATTTCTGACGCATTCGCCATAATCGCGCTGGTGGTAAAGCGTACATTAACAATAGCATCCGCACCGCGCTTTTTAGCTTCGTCAACCATTCTTTCGATAGCAGTATCGCGAGCGTCAGCAAGCATTTCTGTATAGCCCGCTATTTCACCACCAACGATACTTTTTAAACCAGCCATTAAATCACGGCCTACGTGTTTAGATTGCACGACGTTGCCAGCGACAATGCCTAAATTTTCGGCGATAACTTTACCAGATATGTCAGGTGTTGTTGAGAATTGCATAGTGTTTTCCTTGAGTGAGATAAATTTATTTTGCTGTTTCGGGCTGCATTAATTCGGGAACAAATAAAGCAGGATCTACTTTAGTTTTATTTAAATAAACATTCCAGTGTAAATGCGGACCAGTGACACGGCCCGTTTCCCCAATTTCGCCGAGTTTAGTGCCCGTTTCTACTAATTGTCCTACTTGCACCGTTATTTTCGACATATGGAAATATCCCGTTACTAAGCCTTGGCCATGATCTAAGAACACGGTATTGCCATTGTAATAGTAATTCCCAGTATTGATAACTAGGCCGGGGGCTGGCGCAGTAATTGCTGTGCCGGTTGGCGCAGCAATATCTAAGCCGCTGTGTGGGTTTTTGGGTTGATTATTAAAAAAGCGCTTTAGACCAAAAGGACTGCTTAATCGACCTTGCACGGGCAAACTAAAAGATAAATCATCGACTGGTTGTTCAGTCCAAGTATTTAAGGCTTTATTAATAGCAGGGCGCTCGCTACTAATGCGTTTAATATCGTCTGGGTTGGGGTTAACCATCCGTTTATTTTTAATTGTGATGTATTGCGCGGGATAGTCTTTAGCGCCAACCTCAAAATTGCTTTGCGTTTTTTGTTTGTTTGATTGTATGGTAATTGAATGTTGGCCTACTTTGCTATTAAGAGGAATACCAACGACAGCGAACCATTTATTGTCACTTTCTAAGACTAGGACGCGTTTTTTTTGAAAAAAGACTTCAGGCGCTGGTGTTGCTACAGAGCCTAGTTCTATATTAATAATGCCACCAGGGACGGCTAATTGTTTGGGTAATGGGCTGCTGAGTGCTAATTGAGGAATAAGTAATAAGCAGGCTAATAGAGCTTTATTCATGATTAACTTCCTGTATTTGACTGATAATTTCACCGCTAGAGAAGCGCGTTTTAATGGTCTGTCCCACTTTTAGTTGCCCGCTTGAGCTAAGTAATATGTTTTGTTCGCTACTGGTTAATGTGTAGCCGCGATGCAAAGTAGCTAGTGGGCTGACGACGTTAAGTGTTTGGCTAAGTAAGGTGAATTTTTGTTGATGCTCATGCAATTTATTTTGTATGCTACTGTTTAATCGGCTATTAAGGTTTGTATAGCGATTTTTGAGCTGCTGTACTTTATGTGTTGGATTGAACTGCCAAAGCTGAGCTTGATGCGTTTTAAGGTCTGATTTTGCTTGGTTGAGCTGATTTTGCAAAGTGGATTTTAGGCGTAACTCTAGTTCATCTAAGCGTTGAGCTTGTATTTCTAGCTGCTTACCTGGGTGCTGTTGGTTTAGGTTTTTAGTAACCCAGTCTAAGTGGCGCGTATGTTGCTGCAATTTATTTTGCACAAGTTGAGCAAGCTGATATTCATAGGCTTGAAATTGTCTCAGCCATTGTTGAGCATCAGGAGTGCAGTGCTCTGCTGCGGCAGTCGGTGTTGCCGCGCGTAAATCACTGACATAATCCGCTATTGTGGTGTCGGTTTCATGGCCAATACCACTAATAATCGGAATGCGACTTTTAAAAATAGCATTGGCGACCATTTCTTCATTAAAGGCCCATAAATCTTCTAAGGAGCCGCCGCCACGGGCTAAAATTAAGACATCACATTCTTTGCGCTGATTGGCATTAATAATCGCTTGGTTAATGGCATATTTGGCTTCGTTGCCTTGCACCAGAACCGGGTAAATAATCAGGGGAATTGTTGGGAAGCGGCGCTTAAGTACTGAGAGTATATCTCGTATTGCCGCACCAGAAGGCGAGGTGATAATCCCTATGCTAGTCGGTATCAATGGCAGTGCTTTTTTATGCTCAGAGGCAAACAGGCCTTTAGCTTCGAGCTTGTCTTTAAGTTGTTCGAACGCACGGCGTAACGCGCCATCGCCGGCTTCTTGTAACTGATTAATAATTAACTGATAGTCGCCACGCGCCTCGTATAAACTGACATTGGCGCTGGCTTGAATTTGTAAGCCATTTTCGGGTTGAAATTTAAGGCGCTGTACTTGGCTACGAAACATTGCACAACGGACTTGGGCGCGCTCATCTTTTAAGGTGAAGTAAATATGTCCTGATGAAGGGCGGCTTAAATTAGAAATTTCGCCACTGACTTGTATGGCGAAGAAATTCTGTTCTAAGAGGGACTTTACGCTGCTATTAAGTTGCGAAACGCTAAAAACTTTTGTTTCTGAATTACCAAAGGAGTCCATTGATTTAGCTTTTCTTCCTATTTTCTCGTTCGACAAGCTGCATATAACGCTGAATTTTTGCTTCAATAGCGGGAGAGGCATCAATAAGTTGTACGCCTATCAGTTGAGTTTTATCTTCTCTATCGAGAGTTAATGAGCGCTGATTACGAATTTCTATGCTGCCATAAAAATCACCTATTTCAGGTAGCTCTATAAAACAGTTGTCTAGCGTGGTATTCATTTGCCAGTTATCTGTTAAATCTTCGGGTTCTATTTGTAAGCATAAACCAGAAATACTTATATCCTGGATTTTTAAATTTAGTTCTTTCGTTTCTTCTTGATCATCTAGGGTTATTTTTACTTTAATCGTACACAAAGCTGGGTTAGACATGGGCGATCTGACTCGATAGAACTTACGGTGTTCAACCCAATAGAGTGTTTCAGGGATAGAGAGTAAAAATGCAGCAGTGCCCTTTACGTTGGTTGTAGCTATGTTCTTATGCGAAAACTGTACTTGTATGCCAGAAACGACGCTGTTAAACGTCACTTCACTGGCAGCAAGTAATTGTTTATTAATATAGTCTTTAGGGGCGCAATCTAAAGTAAAAGTTTGCTTTTCTTTGTTTACATCAGTAATCGCTGTAATAAACGATTCTTTAGCTTCACCAAAGTGTGCGGTAATTAAGCAACCTTGTTTCCACATAAGAGTAAGTTTGCGAATAATGTCGGCACTGTTTCTGATAGCAAAGCTGGGTTCTGAAGACATAAGCAAATAAATAATTAATCAATGGATAGGCTATTGTAGAATAATCCGTATTATCTGTATATTGATTGGGAGAGAAGATGGGTTGGCTGTATTTAACGGGTGCAAGTATTGCGGAAATATTTTTTGCCTTGAGCCTCAAATATAACGAAGGATTTACAAAGTTAATTCCTTCGATTGTTACTGCTGTATCGGGTGCGGGAAGCTTTGGCTTATTAATGTTATCGATTAAAACTTTGCCTTTAGGGACTGCCTATGCTATCTGGACTGGAGTAGGTGCAGCGGGTATCGCTATCGCGGGTATTTTTCTATTTAAGGAGTCCGTCGATATTTATCGTTTATCGTCTATTTCACTTATTATTATGGGCGTAGTTGGTTTGAAATTATTTGCGGGTGAATAATGCTGCATATCCTTAATAAGCGTGTTGAACACGATGTGTTTTTTCAGCGGATTGCGCAAGGTGATGCGTTAATTTTTGTAGGTAGTGCCGTCTTAGCTTTGCATAGCAAAGCGCAAACTGCTGATCAATTAAAGCAATATTGTCAGAATTTCCAATGTTATGTTTTAGAGCCAGATTTATTGGCAAGAGGTCTTGCGCATGATGAGATCATAGTTGACATAAAACCAATTGATTATTCTGGGTTTGTTACCTTAACAACTGAGCATGAAGTGATAAAAACATGGAATTAGAGGTTAATAGTCAGAGCATTGTAGTAACGGATCAAGGTTTTCTCTGCGATATGAATCAATGGAATGATGATGTGGCGATGCATCTTGCCCAGCTAGAAGGAATCGTTTTAAGTGCTGAGCACCGAGAAATTTTATTATTCTTTCGTCAGTTTTATCAGGACTATAAATATTTACCGAATGCGCGCGTTTTTGCTAAAGCCATTAAGAATACATTAGGTGAAGAGAAAGCGAGTAGCCGATATTTGCTGAGATTATTTCCTGAAGGGCCGTTAAAGTATGCGGCTAAGATAGCTGGTTTGCCTAAGCCGCCTAGTTGTTTATAGCTGGTTTTATTTAGCTTTCGCTTTGCTTAAAGCGATGAATCTGGCGACGTTGTTTTTTGTTCGGGCGTTGTGCGGCTTCATCAGGCATTAGCAAGCGCTCAGCACGTTTTTGTGCGACATCTTGCGCGCGTTTTAAACTGCTGGCTTCTGATTCTGAATATAATAAAACGGCTTCTGCAGCGGGTCTGCGCTGAGCGTTTATGCCTAATACGGTAATATCCCAGCTGTATTGGTCTTTATGAATCTCTAAATCATCAGTGACCTTAACGTCTTTACTTGGTTTTGTGCGTTGCCCATTCAAGTGAACCTTTCCGCCCGATACCGCATCGGATGCGAGTTTGCGCGTTTTAAAAAAACGCGCAGCCCAGAGCCATTTATCGAGTCGAATGGATTCGAGTTGTTGCATGTTTAGCTTTCAGACCATGTTTTATAACCGCCCGCTAAACTAACAGCGTTGGTGTAACCTAGTTTATGTAAAGACTCGGTTGCTAATGCAGAGCGGCCACCTGATTGACAGCAAACAATAATTTTGACGGCGTGTTGGCCTGCAAAAGTAGGGTGGTTGTTAATTTGGAATTCAAGTAAGCCGCGAGGAATGTTGACGGCATTAGGTAGTTGTCCCGCAGCAAATTCAGCTGGTTCTCTGACATCTAAAATAAGATGTTCGGATAAAGCTTGTTTTGCTTCAGCTATAGATATTTCAGAAATATTTTGTTTAGCGCTTGCCACTAAGTCCATTGCTGTCATTTTCATAATAAGCCTCTTTGCTAAGTTGTTTGAATTTATATATTAGCAAACAATAATATTTAAAGTCTAGTTTTTTCATGAGTTACTGCTATTTTAAGGTAAAATAAAAGTTTATTTGTGCTTTATTATTGAGGGTCTCCCGTGAATTTTGAGAAAGTTATTTTCGGTTTTTTCATTGTTTTATCATTAACACTAAATGTCGGATTTTTTCTGGGTGAATATGATAATGCAGCCCATCACAGTGTTTTTGAGCTGTTTGCTGTCGTTGTTGTTAACTTAATTGCAACAGGTTTGAAATTGGGTGACCGCTCGCAAATTGGGGCAATTTTATTAGCTACCAGTTTAGTTGCTGATTTTGAATTAATTGCTGCGGCATTGCGTTGGACTTTTGCAGTGCATATTGTTGGTACAGGCGTGACACCTGATGTGATGGCGAGCATTATTGCGCTTGCAGGCGGTGCGTTGGTGGCCAATATTATTTCGGTAGTCATTTTGGTTTCCGAAACCTTAATGTCAAGATTGTAAGCAAAAAAATTCTCAATAGAACTCATCACTTTTAGAAAATATGAATGCAAGTCAAGATATAAGCCGCGTTAGTTTTATTGTAATGCGTGAGATGCGCACCCCTCTAATGGCTATATTGATAGTTTATGCCACTGCTATTTTAGTAATGGTGTTTATTCCTGGTCCTGAGTTAAATGGGGAAGCGCAATATTTAAGTATTTTTCATGCTTTCTATTTTATGACTTATACGGCGACAACAACGGGTTTTGGGGAGATTCCTTTTACCTTTAGTGATGGGCAGCGTTTGTGGGCTATTGTTTGTCTATATGTCAGTGTGGTGACTTGGTTTTATGCGCTGGGTAGTATCGTGCGTTTATTGCAAAACCCCTTTTTTTTACGTGCACTTGAAGAGTGGCGATTTTCTAAGAATGTAAATCGCATTGTTGGGCCTTTTTATATTGTGTGTGGTTTTGGCGATACTGGGAGTGTCTTAGTCAGAGGGATGAATGATGCAGGCTTAAGGGTAATCGTTATCGATCAAAGTGAAGAGCGTATTCAAGCATTAAAATTACGTAACTATAAAACAGCGGTTCCGGGTCTATGTGCAAATGCCAGTATTCCTCGATATTTGTTGGAAGCTGGGGTGCAGAATGAAAGGTGTCAAGCTGTTGTTTGTATTACTAATAATGAAGAGGCAAACCTGAAAATATCAGCCATGGTGCGCTTACTCAATCCTAAAGCTGGGATTATTACTATGTCTAAAGTAGATGATTTTGAAGAGACTTTATCGACTTTAGGGGGGGAGGTGCATATTGTTGATCCGTTTAAGACATTTGCGCGAGTGCTCAATGCCAGTATTAATAATCCTGCTTTTTATGCTTTAAATAATTGGTTGGTAGGGGATAAAGGGGCAACTTTAGATAGTTATGTGCAGCCGCCTGTTGGAGGCTGGATTATTTGTGGCTATGGGCGCATGGGTCTTGAAGCAAATCGGGTGTTGACAAAAAATGGCATTAAAACAGCTGTTATTGATCCGCACTCTAGGCGTAAAGAAGAAGAGATTGATACTTATGTTATTGGTCATGTTAATGCAAAAACATTAAGTCAGGCGGGTATTCATGAGGCGGTAGGATTATTGGCCGCTGATGCCGATGATGGGCATAATTTGGGGGCCTTATTAAATGCTCGCTGTTTGAATACGAATCTATTTACTATTGTGCGTCAAAACAGCCATGAAAATGAGGTGGCATTTTCTGAGGCGAATGCCGATATGATTATGCAGCCTACTTTGGTAACGGCAAGAAAAATATTATTATTATTAATTGCTCCTTTATTAAAGCCTTTTTTCCGGTATTTATTAGCTAAAGATCCTAGGAGAGAGGAAATCCTCAAGGATTTGTTGGTTGTATTAAGAGAGAAAATTGGTGATAAAAAACCCTCTTTGGCTACCATAGATTTTACTTCTGAAAAAAGCAGTGCTGTTATTCGGGCTTTGGATGTAGGGGAGGAGGTGTTGTTGGGTCATATTATTTCTGATCCGCGTAACCGTGATGTTGAGCTGGATTTGATTCCCTTTGTTATTAAATCATGTGGTAAAGAGGTCGTTTTACCAGCTAAAGATTATAAAATTCTAGAAGGGGATCAATTGCTTTTTTGTGGTACTGCAGCATCTAAACACTTACTGAAAGCTTCCATTAATAGTGAGTACACGCTCCATTATTTGCGTACTGGGAAGCATAAGCCGATGGGTTATTTTATGCAATGGTATGAGCGCCGATTCAGTAAAGCGTAATTATTGCCTACAGAAAGGAGAAAGTAATATGAAGGAAACTAAGGTTAATTGTGCTTTGTGTGGACTCCCTGTCGAGATTGACGGTTTTACCACCAATACTACAGAGGGGTTAAAGTTATTTTGTTGTGCTGGTTGTGTGTCAGTTTATCGTTTATTAAATGGCGATAAATTGCTCGACTAGATCATTTCTTGTGTGTATCCCGAGGCAGTCCAAACTAAAATGCTGGCACTGTCTTTTTTCCATTCAGCAAGTACGAAACGTTGCCCACTTAAATTGTTAATTTTTAGTTCGTGTACTGCTGGGCGGTGAGTATGTCCATGGATTAGGCGTGTTGTTTGATGTTTGCTCATAACATCCACTACGGTGTCTCGATTCACATCCATAATATCTTGAGATTTTTTACGTTTATGGAAAAAACTGCGTAAACGGTACCAACGCGCATAAAGTATTCTTAAGATTAATGGTTTGGATAAAACGTTTTCTTGCCAAGCTTTGCTATGCGATTTTAAACGGAACTCTTGGTAAGGTAAATCGTCGGTACATAATAAGTCACCATGAGTTAGTAAAGTCGGTGTGCCATATAAATCAATCACGCTGTACTCATCTAATAAAGTAACGCCACTTTCTTGACTAAAGCGTTGGCCAATTAAAAAATCACGATTACCATGTATATAGAAAACAGGCGTGCCTTGTGCTGTTAGTGCTTTTAAATGCTTTTTTACAGTTTTAATGGGTGGGCTAAAATCATCATCACCAATCCAAGTATCAAATAAGTCACCTAAAATATAGAGTGCCTTTGCTTTTGTAGCGCGGCCTTTTAATAACTTAAGAAACTTTTGCGTTACTTCGGGGCGCTCAACGGTCAGGTGTAGATCTGAAATAAAAAGCGTTTCGTTACACATTAGTATTCATCCTAAGGAGTGAGGGTTTAATAATTCGCTTAAAAGCCTGTATGAAGCTTGCGGAATGCAGGAAAAGCAGCAGATTTTCTTTTCAGTATTTCGCTATAGTTTCGGGTCTTATTAAAAATCGAATCCTAAATCATAATAAAGAAAAAGAAACGGCTCATAAATGAGCCGTTTATCGTAACCTCTCAGTATTAAAAGGGTGCAAACAGTTTTGCGCAGTTTATCATTCCTGCATGCTGTTAGCAGGAGTCTATTGTTGAGCATAGGTTCCCGATAAAAGACTTCGGGATGACGAGCCCCTGTAGGCCTTTGCCCATGAATAATGAGAACTTACCGTTTATCGGTATTGCTTACTGAACGATTTCAGCTTTTTCTATAATGATGTCTGTTGTAGGTACATCTTGATGGCCGTTTTTGTTGCCCGTTGCTTGATTTGCCATTTCATCAACAATGTCCATGCCTTCAACAACTTTAGCAAATACTGCATAACCCCAGCCATTTTGTGTTGGAGCGCTGTAGTTTAAAAAGTCATTGTCTTTATAGTTAATGAAAAATTGTGCGGTTGCAGAATCTGGTGCTGGTGTACGTGCCATAGCTAATGTGCCGCGATCATTTTTTAAGCCATTATCAGCTTCATTTTTGATCATGCCATGCGTTTCTTTTTGTGCGAAGCTAGTATCAAAACCACCGCCTTGCGCCATAAATCCAGGAATGATACGGTGAAAAATTGTACCGTTAAAAAAGCCTTCTTCGACGTAAGTAATGAAATTCTTTACCGTAATAGGCGCTTTTTCAGCGTCTAATTCAATAATGAAATCACCCAGTGTAGTTTGGAATTTAACTTTAGTTTGTGTCTCTGACATTTTGTTTTCCGTTGAAAAAGAATAAGTTGAAGTAAAGGATAGCATCAAAAAAAGAATTAAAGAACGCATAATACCCACTATAAAAAGATGCAAACGGTAAATTCTATGTGTTTTTATCTTGAAAGAGAAGCGTTAATCTTGGAAAATTGATTAGTTAAGCTCGTATACTACGAGCAATTAAGATTAATTTATCCTGAGTAACTACGCAAAATGTTAAAAATTTACAATACCTTAAGTAGAGAAAAAGAAGTTTTCACGCCCAAGGTCGAGGGTAAAGTGGGTATGTATGTCTGTGGTATGACTGTTTATGATTACTGTCATATTGGTCATGCACGCGTGATGGTTGTATTTGATATTGTTGCGCGGTACTTGCGTTATTCGGGTTACGACTTGACCTATGTACGTAATGTCACTGATATCGATGATAAAATTATTCAGCGTGCCAATGAAAATAAAGAAGAAATTGGTGCATTAACGGAGCGTTTTATTGATGCTATGCATGAAGATGAGCGTGAGTTAGCAGTATTGCCTCCTGATATCGAACCAAGAGCAACAAAATCGATGGATGATATTATCCTGATGATTACGGCTTTGCTTGAAAAAGGCTTGGCTTACACTGGCAGCAATGGCGACGTTTTTTATGCGGTGGATAAATTTGCCAATTATGGTGCTTTATCAGGTAAGAAGCTGGATGAGCTTCAGGCTGGCGAGCGAGTTGATGTGAATTTGGCCAAAAAGAATCCGTTCGACTTTGTGTTGTGGAAAAAAGCTAAGGCGGATGAGCCCTATTGGAGCTCCCCGTGGGGAAGAGGGCGGCCAGGTTGGCATATAGAATGTTCGGCCATGGCTACGCGCTGTTTAGGGCATCATTTTGATATTCATGGTGGCGGTATGGACTTACAGTTCCCACATCATGAAAATGAGATTGCTCAATCAGAAGGGGCGACTGGCGAAAAATTTGTAAATGTCTGGATGCATAACGGCTTTGTGCGTATTAATGAAGAGAAAATGTCTAAGTCATTAGGTAATTTCTTTACTGTTAGAGAGGTGTTGAAACAATACCGAGCTGAAATTGTGCGCTTTTTTGTGCTTTCCAGTCATTATCGTAGTCCGCTCAATTACTCGGATGAGCAATTAGACGACGCAGGTGCAGCTGTAACACGTTTATATACTGCTTTACGTGGTATTACTGTCGCTACAGAGGCGAGTGCAACGGATTATACGGTTCGATTTAAGCAGGCAATGGATGATGATTTTAATACCGCAGTTGCTGTTGCGGTTTTGTTTGATATGGCGAGAGAATTGAATAAAATAAAGAATAATGATGCTGAACTAGCTGCGCAATTAGCGGGTGAATTAAAAGAATTATCGAGTGTTTTAGGGATTCTGCAAGGCGACCCAGAGGAATTCTTAAAAGCAACGGATGGCGCGCAAGAAGGGAGCTTAACCGAGCAGGATATCGAAGCATTGATAGCGCAACGTGTAGCAGCTAAGCAAAACAAAGAATGGGCATTAGCAGATAAAATTCGTGATGATTTAAAAGCTCAGGGAATCGTTTTAGAAGATGTTGCGGCCGGAACTAGCTGGCGACGAGAATAAGTCTGGTTGAGCGCCATTCGTCAAAGGTATTGCATTTCCCAATATAAATAAAGCCAATGTCATTCCCGAGTTCTTTTATCGGGAATCTATGTTGAATTGCTTGGGTTTTTGTTGCAAGCACCTCAGTAATAAATTTAAGGAGTCACGCATGAGTGAAATAAAAGATAAATCCATAGAAGTTTTTCTTGATGAGTTAGCAAGTCGGTCGGCCACGCCTGGTGGTGGCAGTGTAGCGGCGTTGATGGGCGCACAATCAGCAGCGTTAACCAGTATGGTTTGCAATCTAACGATTGGTAAGCCAAAGTACGCTGAGGTTGATGCAGATATGCAAGCCTTACTAGTTAAGTCAGAAGCGTTACGAGTAAGCTTAACTAAGATGATCAAAGCCGATGTGGATGTTTTTGATCAATTAATGATGACTTATGGGTTACCTAAAGAGACTGATGAGGAAAAAACAGCACGTAGTGAGCAAATCCAGAGCGTTTTAAAGGAGGCAACCCTAGTGCCTTTAGCTTGTGCTAAAGCCTGTGCGGAAGCAATAACACTAAGCCAAGAAGCGGCAGAGAAGGGTAGTGTTAATGTCATTAGTGATGCAGGGGCTGGCGTTATGTCTGCTTATGCAGGTTTAAAAAGCGCAGCGTTGAATGTTTATATCAATACCGCAAGTTTAAAAGATCGTGCATTCGCAGATACGCAACTTATTGAACTTGATGGGATTTTATCTGGCGCCGAGTTAAAGGTAGGGGATGTTTATCAAGTAGTGAAAAATAAATTATAAAAATTGTAAAAAAAAGTTGACCGTTAAGAATTAAGAGCTATAATAGTCAGCTCTTTAGGGAGTTAATTACTACTTAGTGATTCAGCTTAAAGGCTTATAAATAGTTCGGGATATAGCGCAGTTTGGTAGCGCGCCTGCTTTGGGAGCAGGATGTCGGGGGTTCGAATCCCTCTATCCCGACCAATATTTGCGCTTGTAGCTCAGCTGGATAGAGCATCGGCCTTCTAAGCCGAGGGTCACAGGTTCGACTCCTGTCAAGCGCGCCATTACTTGGCAGTCAAAATCATGATGGTGAGCGTAGCTCAGTTGGTAGAGTCCCGGATTGTGATTCCGGTTGTCGCGGGTTCGAACCCCGTCGTTCACCCCAGTGATTTCAGTATCTTACACAATTTTAGTTTTACTCCTTCATTGTTGTGTGTCGTAAATATGTCAATATTCCCAGCAAACTTAGCTAAGTGTTCATGTGCTAAATGAACATATCGAAGAATCATAGAATAATCATTCCATCCTCCTAGTTCTTGTAATACATTCAAAGGTGTTCCAGCTTGTAAATGCCAGCTCGCCCAAGTATGTCTTAAATCGTGAAACCTGAAGTTATCAATACCAGCTTGTCCAAGGACATTCTTATAAGCTTTAGTTTCTGCTTTATTGAACGGATTACCTTTGTAGGTAAAAACTCGGTGTTGATGTTTTCCTATTTGACTTCTTAAAACAGCAATAGTATTTTCATTTAGTGGCATCCCAATTGCTTTAGCGGCTTTAGTCTGAAAAGTGTTGACATATCATCTGTTGTATCTTTTGATGATTCTGTTCAGCTATGAGCAGTCAATCAAAATGCTGTAAGCATACAAAATAATCCCCCCTTATTTTTATTGGTTGTAAGAATTAAATTACATATTTTTCAGATACAACCTACATACATAGATCGTATTTAAAGGCATAGTTTAACTTTGTTATAAATACCAGTTTAATAGAAAGGGTCATCGATGCCTGTCCTCCACGGACTGTATTTATAGTGAGCTATCTATTTAACGCTTTAGGTTAACTAAGAATTGGAGATTTTAGCAATGGTAAATTCAAAAGATTATTTTAATCTTCTACTACGTACTTTATGTTTCATATCTTTTATTTCTATTGTGCCCACAGCCAACGCTGTTGACGAATTTTGTCGTGAATTTAATACGGGCTCTCTTGCTATACAAACAACTGAGTCAAAATTAGTTATATCAGATGGGAGTATTGTTCCTGCATTAGAGGTCTTTGAACTAGGAGAGAGAGTCGAGGCTGACAAAGCATTAGCAATCATGCGTTACTACGGTTTTAGTAAACAATGTTTTCTTAAAGATTCTGAACCTAGTATAGGGTATTACCGAGTAGGTAGAATGCCTCCTCAGGGAGCATTCCCTGGAGAGGATTGTGTGGCTATGATATTCCCTTATATTGGCATTCACCCATCAACGAGTAGTTGGGCCATTATGTCAAAGGCTACTGATGGTTCTGACAGGATTAAAGCTCATATGTTTTTTGGGTCAAATGAATCTGCGGCGCAAAATGCGTTATCTATCATTCAGGATAATTTTTATACTCTATCTTGCTTTGTCGGTCGAGTTAACCCAGCTATGACATATTTACGAACGGGTCCTGATAGTGATGGTGATGGCTTACTTGATAGTTGGGAAACTCACGGATTTGATGCAGATGGTGATGGACAAATTGACGTTCATCTACCCGCATTTGGAGCTGACCCTCAGCATAAAGATTTATTGCTAGAATTAGACTGGATGGATGGAGAGGAGCCATCTCAAGCAAAAATTCGCGAAATAAAACAAGCATTTGCTATGGCACCAATTGATGCTGGAGGCACTCCTAATCCTGATGGCTTACCAGGAATTAATCTTTTGATAGATACGGGTAGTCTGATAGATCCTCTTGGAATGGAAGATGGCAGTACAGCAGGTACATGTAGTGATAGCATTGATAATGATAGCGATGGTAAGATTGATGCTAGTGACGAAGACTGTTTAGTTGGTGATAACCTTGGTGGTGGAAATTCAATACCCGAGTCGGCTATTTCTAATTTAAACGATGACTTTTATGCTACTAAAAGTGCTAATTTTAATGTAAAAAGAAAGTTAATTTTTCGTTATGGGCTGAGTGCGAAGTTTTACCCCGGTTTCACTGGGGGGTGGGGGGAAAAAGGAGGTAACGATTTTATTGAATTCAATCATACTAGTAGCACTATTATGCATGAACTAGGACATCTTTTAAATCTTGCTCATGGAGGGGAGGATAGTGATAATTGCAAACCTAACTATGTAAGTACCATGAACTATAGTAGTTCAGGGGGTATTTTTCAATCTGATGGACAGCGTATTATTGACTATTCACCTCCGAGGACAGCAGTTGGAAGAGGACAAGCGCCTCTTCCTGATCTTGATGAGAGCAACCTTGATGAATCAGTTATTCTTGATGTAACAGATGAAACTAATCAATTTGTTTTTATCAATGGAAATGGCCAAAGAGTAAGAAACCAACTTAACCAGCCTGTTGACTGGAATGGAGATGGCGATACTGATGATTGGTCTATTAGTACTAATATTGATACTTCAGTCATTGATGGAGATAGCTGTATTAACAGTGTATCTGATAGTGTTCTGGCGGGGCATGATGACTGGGCTGCGATAGAATTAAATTTTAGACAATTTGGATTTAATAATGGTGCTCCCATTAATCTAGTCACTGATCGTGAACCAAATATACAGGAATTACTCGCTCTCAAAAAAGAATTAAATACCACTGATCTTGAAATCACTAGTATTGATATGGTTGACCCTGTAGAGATAGGAGATACCTTGACCTACAGATTGACTGTATTTAATAATGGCCCAAATCCTGCTGACCAGGTTAGGGTCACCAATACACTTTCTACGGGAGTCACTTATCAAAGTAATAGTGCCGGTTGTGTAGAAACTATTGAAGATAAGCTTAGCTGTGATTTGGGCGTAATCCCTGCTTTAGAGTCAAAAACAATAACCATAGCAGTTGCTGTAGATTCAATTTTACTTAGTTCTACGACTGCCTTAAACACGATTACGAACAATGCTATCGTCGAAAATTTAGTGGGGCCTGATAGGTCACCTGATAATAATGAAAGCTTAGAAAGCACAACTGTAAAAGACACCACGGCACCTGTTTTATCTATACCGATTGATATAACATTTGAAGCAGATGATGAGTGCGTTGCAACAGGTCAAATTGGATTGGCTATAGCTACAGATATTGCTGACCCAAACCCAGTGGTGAGTAATGACTCGCCTGGAAATTTTCAACTTGGCGAAAATGTAGTAACCTGGACTGCAACTGATGCTAGCGGTAATTCTTCATCAGGTATGCAGATTGTTACTGTTATTGACGTAACAGCACCAGTAATCTCATTAATTGTAACTCCTGATGTATTATGGCCCCCAAATCATAAAATGGTTAATATAAAACCTGATGTAACCGTGTCTGATAATTGTAGCTCTTCCACACCTTATCTTAAAACGATTACAATGAATGAAAGTGATGAAACTGATACGTTTGAACCTGCTCTAGATAGTTTAGTTGGTGATGGTAATACGGACAATGATATCCAAGTTGATCATGATGGTGTTATTAATCTTAGGGCAGAACGATCTGCTAAGGGTAACGGGCGGTTTTATTCTCTTATATTTGGTGTTACAGATGGCTCAGGAAATAAATCTGAAGCAATAGGTCGAGTAAAAGTGCCTCATAATTTGTAAATAATCTGTGAATCTGCCTGAGGCTCTGAGGGCATGGAAGCCTTCTTTTACTATTACATATTAATCGTTCCATAAGTTTTCGCATGTAACTCCTTCTCCCTCGAGGGAGAAGGTTGGGATGAGGGTGAAATAGACTGCCAGTACTTTTGGAACTATTAATAT
>CBDUDP010000014.1:0-90169 GCA_965365945.1 uncultured Gammaproteobacteria bacterium | reverse complement strand
TTGCCGACTCTTTAGATGAAAGAATTAACGATAATTTTCAGGTGTTAAGTTCTGCACCTTGATTTCGTTTGGGTATAACTCACCTAAAACAAGAAAAAAAAGCTCTGATGCAACAGCTATTAACAGGTAAACGCCGCGTGAAAGTTGATAATGAAACGGAAGCTGCCTAATGACTAAAGCCCTTGTTCCTCCACAGCTACTTAACGATTTAAGATCGTTACTTAAACAAAGTCGCCAACAACTGCAACAAAACATCAACACCACCATGGTTCATACCTATTGGCAGGTAGGCTGTTTAATTGTAGAGCAGGAACAACAAGGCAGTGAACGTGCTGCTTATGGTAAGCAAGTGCTAAAGCAATTATCAAATGTATTAACTGCCGAGTTTGGTAAGGGCTTTGATAGTTCTAATTTACGCAATATGCGTAGCTTTTATCTGATTTTTCCAAAATATGACGCAGTGCGTCACAAATTGAGTTGGACACATTATCGCTCTCTAGTTCGTGTTAACAATATACTTCAGATTGATCAATGTGTTAACCGTACTTCAATTGGACATTGTTAATGCTCATACATCCAGCTAAAGTAAACACACTCAGCGATAAGTTTAAATCGAGGCAACACAATGGAAATTAAAAAATTTTGCTTAAACAGTATTGGGCGATTTGAAAAAATAGAAATACCTCTCGCACCTACTGAGCAACGACAAGGTAATGTCACTGTATTTGTTGGCAATAATGGCGCAGGCAAAACTTCTTTATTAAAATCCCTAGCCACTTCACTAAGCTGGTTTGTGTCCCGTGTTCGTAGCGAAAAAGGTAATGGCAGCCCTATTCCTGAATTAGTTATTCATAATAGTAATCCTTCTGCGGCTATAGATATTGAGGTTTTTGATAAACGAATACTTCCTATAAGCCCTGATAAAGAGAAAACTGATTCTATTTTTCACTGGACGATTGCTAAAGTCCGGAAAGGACGCAAAGGTCAACATACCACTCAATTATCTGATGTTACAGATCTTGCCAACCATTATAGGCAATCACTTTCTGGCAATGAAACTGCGGGACTTCCTTTAATTGCTTTCTACCCTGTTGAACGCAGTGTATTGGATATTCCACTCAAAATTAAAGATAAACATAGTTTCTTACAGCTTGATGGTTATGATAATTCACTTAATCAAGGTGTTGATTTTCGCCGTTTTTTTGAATGGTTTCGTGAACGAGAAGATACTGAAAATGAATCAGGAATATCGCAAGATATGATTGAAAAATTATCAAGTATGTTAGGAACTGATAATGAAGTATGGAAAGAAGTGCTTACTTTAAATGTTTCGACAAGGGATCGTCAATTAATTGCAGTTCGCACAGCCATTAGTAGTTTTATGCCTGAATTCACCAACCCTAGAATAAGGCGGAAACCTAGATTACACATGTCCATTGATAAACAAGGAGAATCATTAAATGTTGCTCAGCTTTCTCAAGGTGAAAAATCGTTAATGGCTTTAGTCGGTGATATTGCTCGGCGATTAGCGATGATGAACCCTGAATTAGAAAACCCATTACACGGTGATGGAATTGTCCTTATAGACGAAGTGGATTTGCATCTACATCCAAAATGGCAACGGCGTTTAATTAAACAATTTACTACAACATTCCCTAATTGTCAGTTTGTCCTAACAACACACTCACCCCTTGTAATTAGTGATAGTAAAGATATTCTTACCTATTTATTAGATGATGGAGATTTAAAACAATTACCTTCATTATTTGGACTGGATGCCAACTCAGTGTTATTAGATGTCATGGATACTGATATACGCAATACCGAAGTAAATACCGCATTAAATGATTTACTAGATGCTATTCAAGATGCTGATTTTGACCGTGCTAAAATACAGTTATCCTCTCTTGAAGCGAGTTTACCGAGCAATAATATTGAGCTAACTAAAGCTAAATTATTACTACGGAAACAGGAGTTACGCAGTGAGAAAAATTAATAAAGGAATAGAGCCAATAAAACTTACTGATTGGAAAACAAGCAACCCAGCGGGTACTTATAATGATTTATCTCATATAGAAAGACAGGCAATTCGTCTTGATTGTCTAAAAGAACAGTTTTACCTATGTGCATATTGTTGTCAGTCCATCAATGAACATAATTGTATGAATGAACATGTTGAAGCAAAAGACATTGCTCCTCATCGAAGTCTTGATTTTTCTAATATTGTCGCTAGTTGCAAATCAAATAGACAATGCGATGATGCACACGACTCTCAACCATTACCTCTTACACCACTTATAGCTGCGTGTGAAACAGAGCTTAAATTCAAAATCAGTGGTCGTGTTGAAGGTTTAACACAACGTGCTAAAGAAAGTATTCGCGTTTTAAATTTGGGGGATACTTTTCAAAACAACAAATCTCTAATTGAAAAACGCAAGCAACTATCTCATGCTTTATTATTTACCAATGGTATCGATCCAACCAAAGGCATTGATGATGACGAGTTAATTGAAATGGTTATTAACGATATAAAAATACCACAAGCAGGTAAATTAAACGGGTTCTCACCTGTTGTTGTTAATATTTTGGAAGGCTGGTTAGCCAGCTAACTAATATTTTATCCCGCTCCTTTTTTCTGCTAGGAAATAAAAAATGTCTCTACGTTTACCTAATTTCAAAGAAGAATTCAGCGCAAAAATTCCTGCTTTAACCTTATTATCTACTTTGGGTTATCAGTTTATCCCGCCAGAGCAATGCATGGCTATGCGTGGAAACACAAACCAGGTCATGCTAGTTTCAATACTGCGAGAGTTCCTTAGCAAGCAACAGTTTCCTTTTGCAGGTAAACAACATCCTTTATCTGTCCCTGCCATTGATAAAATTATTCATGAACTAAGCCCTGCCATGAATGAAGGATTACAAGGAGCGAATGAAAAACTTTATAACGCCATGATCTATGGTGTTAGCGTGACTGAGTTTATTGATGGCAAAAAAGCCAGCCCGACTATTCAGTTAATTGATTGGCAAAATCTGGATTTAAACCAGTTTCACTTTACCGAAGAGATGGTGATTGAAAACAGTCAGGCTACGGGTAACCGTATTCCTGATATTGTCTGTTTTGTGAATGGTTTACCTTGGGTGGTGATTGAGGCAAAGCGTCCTGATTCTGATAAAGAAGGTAAATTAACTATTCAATCAGGTGTTTCTCAACAGATTCGTAATCAGGGGCAAACTGAAATCCCCCATTTGTTTGCTTATAGCCAGTTACTGCTTTCGATTAATGGTCATGATGGTTTATATGCCACTTGTGGCACACCTGAAAAGTTTTGGGCTAATTGGAAAGAAGAGCTTATTCCTGAGGTGGAATGTAATCATTTAAAAAATCAGTCTTTAACGGATACTCAACTTGATACTATTTTTAATCATCGCCCTGCAAATACAAAAACTGACTACTTAGCCATGCTCGCTGAAGGTGATTTAACGGTAACCGATCAAGACCGTTTATTAATTAGTTTATTGCGCCCTGACCGATTATTAGATATGGCTCGCCTGTTTACTATTTTCGATAAGAAATCAGGAAAAATTGTCGCCAGGTATCAACAGTTTTTTGGTATAAAAGCATTAATTGAGCGCGTGTCTAATTTTGATGACCAAGGTGCCCGTGAAGGTGGTGTGATTTGGCATACCACCGGGAGCGGTAAGTCGTTTACCATGGTTTTTTTATCTAAGGCTCTTATTTGGCTGGAGGCACTAAAGCAATGCCGGGTGATTATTGTCACTGATCGTGTTGATTTAGAGGATCAGCTCAGCCGTACTTTTTCTTCTGGAGGTGTATTAACTGTACGAGACCAAATAGAAGCCATGGCAACCTCTGGCAAACGCTTAGCTGAACAAATAGGCAAAGGTAATGAGCGAGTTATTTTCTCAATCATTAATAAATTTGGTTCTGCGCTTAAAGATAAAGAATGTTTTAACGATAGTCCTAATATTTTGGTTTTAGTTGATGAAGGTCACCGCAGCCAGAATGGTGAAAACAATATTAGAATGCAACAAATGCTACCTAAAGCGGCTTTTATTGCTTTTACGGGTACGCCTTTATTAAAAGAGGATAAAACCCAGAATAAGTTTGGTTCGATTATTCATTCATACACAATGCAACAAGCCGTTGAGGATAAAACGGTTACCCCTCTGCTGTATGAAGAGCGTATTCCTGATCTTAATGTGAACGAAAAAGCCATTGATGCCTGGTTTGATCGTATGACCTCTGCACTGACAGATCAACAGAAAGTCGATCTAAAAAAGAAATTCTCACAAAAAGGGCAAATTTATCAAACCGAAGGCCGTATTGAATTAATTGCCCATGATATTTCCGATCATTTCCAAAATTTTAAGCAGCAGGGTTTAAAAGGCCAGTTGGCGTGTGACTCTAAAGCCTCTGCCATTAACTATAAGTTAGCTTTAGATCATATCGGTAAAGTCAGTTCTGTTGTTGCGATGTCTTCGCCTGATACTCGTGAAGGTCATCAGATAGTAGATCAGGAGAGTAAGGACTTTATACAAAACTGGTGGCAATCAAATGTCGGCAGCACCGATGAAAAGAAATACACCAAAGCAATTATTAATGATTTTAGTCGTGATGATGGCCCCGATATTATGATTGTGGTTGATAAACTGCTAACGGGCTTTGATGAGCCGAAAAATACGGTGTTATACATTGATAAGCCGCTTAAGGAACATAGCCTGATTCAAGCTATTGCACGGGTCAATCGTCTGCATAAGAAAAAGTTGTTTGGTTATTTGATTGATTATCGAGGCATATTAAAAGAGCTGGATACGACCATAGAGAAATATCAAGACTTGGCTGAACGTACTCAAGGTGGCTTTGATACCGATGATATTAAAGGTTTATATAACAGTATGGAGACTGAGTATAAAAAACTACCAGGGCTTTATAACTCGCTTTGGGCAAGTTTTTCTGAGGTTAAAAACAAACAAGATTCTGCTGCATTGCGCCAGACATTAAGTCCTAAGATGCAAGAGATAGAAAATCAATGGGTGGATAGGCATCTTAAAAAACGGGATGAATTTTACTCAGCACTTACCGCCTTTACTAACTGTATGAAAGTCGCATTACAATCGGCCAGTTACTTTAGTGATAAAAGCTTTGAGAACAAACGCCAACATTATAAAGACACCCTGAAAATGTTTGTCAATCTACGCAAACAAGTGCGTGAAGATGCTGATGAAACCATTAATTATGATGAGTATGAGGAAGATATCCGTCAATTACTGGATAAACATATTGGAGGGGTTGCGATAAAAGAAGCTGAAGGCGCTTATTTGGTCGGTAACCTGGGGAAAGAGGCTAAACCTGAAAACTTAACGGATGATGAGGCACGGAATCAGACCGATAAGATTACAGGGCGTATTACCAAGATGATTAAACAAGACTTGGCGGATGATCCTTATGCTCAAGAATATTTCTCTAATTTATTAAAAAAAGCGATTGCTGATACTAAAGCGATGTTTGATGCGCCCGTTAAACAATATATTCTGTTTGCACAATTTGAACAGGATGTTAAAAAACGTAAAGTCGCGGGAATGCCTCCTGCTTTTGCGGATAATAAACATGCACAGGCTTATTTTGGTTTGTTTAAGCATTTATTCGATGCTGCGTTACTCGATACGGCTGAATTAGGTGATGAAAAGCTGACTCAATACGCTTTTGCTATTGATGAGATCGTTAAAACGTCGGTAGCCGAATATTCAATCAATCCTGCGGAAATCGAAAACACGATTAGCATGAAGTTATTACCGATGTTGTTTGGTGATTTAGGTATTGAAAATGCTCAGCGCTTTATTAAAAAAGTATTACAGATCACGCGCTTAGGTCTTGCTCGCACATGAGAAAAGAAGTAGTAGCAACGCCAGAATGTGGATTATTTGTGTATGGCGATGAAGTCATTCATTATGATGTTTTACGTCAAACAGCGGCTATAAAATCGCCTGAACTTGATAATAATTCAAAAAAATCTCGCCAAGTAACGATTAAAGTCCACCCCGATCAGCGCGTTGTCGCCACTGTACCTATTGATGCGACCAGTGAAGCGATTCAAACCGCCATCGTTAAACAAGCCCGTTGGGTTTGGCAACATATTATCGCATTTCGTTCTCTGCATGATCATGTCTTACCCCGTCACTATGTTAGTGGTGAAACACAGTTTTATCTTGGCCGTAGATACATGTTAAAAGTAAGCATTGACACTAACGCCAGCCTTAACGTGAAATTACTGCGGGGTAAATTATCGGTGGTACTGCGCTCTGAAGAAAAAAAGATTCCAATGGTAAAGGCGCTCGTTAACGAGTGGTATCAACACCGCGCGCAGATCATATTCCAAGAACAATTAAATAAAGCCTTACCCAAAACCACATGGGTATCAGGCAGACCTTCATTGCGTATTTTAACCATGAAAAAACAATGGGGAAGCTGTTCACCTAAAGGCGATTTACTACTTAATCCACACCTAGTCAAAGCCCCAAAAGAGTGCATTGAATACGTTATCCTGCATGAGCTTTGCCATATTGCCGAACATAACCACAGTGAGCGATTTTGGCACTTATTAACTCAAGTGATGCCTAATTGGAAAGTAGTTAAAGGTAAATTGGATGCTATGGCGGAGTTATATTTGAATGAATAGGCTTTAGTAGTGCAGAATTATTTAGAGATCCCAAAGGCAGTTACCACCCCCTATGTATAGAACCTAATACCAATTCCAATATATTTATACTAGAGCTGAGAAGCCGTCATTCCTGCAGGTTCTTAGCAGGAATCTATGTGTGTCAATGGATTCCCGATTAAAGATTTCGGGAATGACGACTATTGCAGTTATTATTTATTGGGTGTTGGTATAACTATGTATAACTGCATTAATTTCCTATTCGCGAGGTTATCTTCAACATAAAGAATAGATTTAATGTCATCTATATTTGCGATACTTTCATCGGTTTTCATTACTTTAAACTCAACTTGTTCGTTTTCAATATGAATGACGAATTACTGGCACACCAGGCAATAAAAAAGCCTTGTTATAAATCAATATAACAAGGCTTAACATAAAGCACGCTTTAGAGCAGAGTAACTCAGCTCTTTAAGCTTAAATCTTATTCAGAAATTTTTACTAACCAACCTTTTTCAGCTGGGCATTTCTTATAATTAACTTCAACGTGAATACGAGCTGCTGTGCCTTTCAGTGATTCTGGCAATTTTCCAGTAAACAAGAAAAAATGCTCTTTATCTTCCACCGCTAGCTCCACAGGAATTTTTTTCACTGTCACTTCAACTGCATCTGGGTTCTTAATACCTTTTACCCAAAAGGAAAATTCTGATTGAGGTGCAACCGTTGCTAAATGCTTTGGCTTCGTCTGAGAAATTACTGTCGTTTTACAAGCGCTAGCACTCCCTCCTTTACCGCCATTACCACCGCCACCATGACCACCTGCCGAAAATGCAGGGCTTGCCATTAAAGATAAAACTGAGCTTAATAAGGGGATTAAAATAATTTTTTTCATTTGCTAGCTCCTTCATTTATTAATGTCTTGATCATTATAAGCGTTTTTAAATATTTTAAAACACCCCTATAGTTATTTATCAAAACACTGACTTGCTAAATACGTGTAAACTATTGCCAATAGACAGTACCAGCCCCACAAGCCCATGAAAGAACATACTATAGATACACGCATTTCCCCCGACGGTCATTTAGCCGTTTTGTCGCGGGCTGAAGTCAATAAATTATTAGATACCAGCCAAGGCGGCTTATACGGACTACTACATAATTGTGCTCTTGCCGTTTTAAACTGCGGTAGTGATTCGGATGATGGCAAAGAACTGTTGGAGCGTTACAGTGACTTTGCTATTAAGGTTATTCAAGAAGAGCGCGGTATAAAACTGGAACTAACCGCGGCTCCAGCTATTGCTTTTGTCGATGGCGAAATGATTAAAGGTATTCGAGAACACTTGTTTGCTGTATTGCGCGATATTGTCTACGTTAGCGATGAGATTAATGATAACCCAAAGTTTGACCTGCAAAGTTCGGAAGGCATCAGCAATGCGGTATTTCATATTTTACGCAATGCCAATATTATTCAACAAAGCACTGACCCGAAGCTCGTCGTCTGCTGGGGCGGGCACTCGATCTCCCGCGACGAGTATGTGTATACCAAAAAAGTAGGCTATGAACTCGGCTTACGTAACATGGATATTTGTACCGGCTGTGGTCCTGGAGCGATGAAAGGCCCAATGAAAGGCGCAACAATCGGCCATGCAAAACAGCGCATCACTAATGGACGTTACATTGGCATCACCGAACCAGGGATTATCGCTGCCGAATCTCCAAATCCTATCGTTAACGACCTAGTTATTTTGCCGGATATAGAAAAACGCCTCGAAGCATTCGTGCGCACTGGGCACGGAATTATTGTCTTTCCTGGTGGCGCTGGTACAGCTGAGGAAATCCTCTATTTATTGGGAGTTTTATTGCATCCTGAAAATGCAGAAATGCCCTTCCCACTGATCTTTGCTGGCCCTAGCACTGCGGCAGACTATTTCAATCAGATCAATGAGTTTATCGGAAATACTTTAGGCTTCGAAGCTCAGCAACGCTATAAAATCATTATCGACGATCCCGCTAGAGTAGCCAGAGAAATGAAGCTGGGAATCCGTCAAGTACGAGAATTTCGCAAAAGTAAAACTGATGCTTATTATTTTAATTGGGGCTTAAAAATCGACACTGAATTTCAACAGCCTTTTCAGCCTACACATGAAAATATGGCTAGCTTAGCATTACATAAAAATCAAGAGAAACACCTGTTAGCCGCCAATCTGCGCCGTGTATTTTCTGGCATAGTCGCCGGTAATGTCAAAGATGAAGGCATTCGCTCCATAGAACAGCACGGCCATTTTGAAATCAGTGGCGATACAGAAGTTATAGCGCCAATTGATGCCTTATTGACCGCTTTTGTTAGTCAGCACCGAATGAAGTTGCCGGGTAAAACTTACGTACCTTGTTATAAAATTGTGCCATAAGTAGCTGCAAGTGAAATTATCTCTACTAAAAAATCGATTAGCTTTAAGGAACGAGAATTCAATAATACCCGAGTCTGACTTGTCTTTTGACTCCACAGTCGCGCTAGAAAAACAGTTGCGTAGCCCGCTATGCGCCTGTTTTCCTAACACGCCTGTGAAGCCAAAATCCTGTGCCATACTTTCGGGTATTATTAAACCCTCGCTCCTAAGCTATTTGTTGTTAATACTCTTTACGCCTATTTTAAGCGCAGCTGAAATACCTGTTATTGCTGCTGCAAGCAATATTAAATTCGCACTAGAAGACATTGCAACCTCTTTTCACCAAGAAACAGGAAAATCATTACGTATTAGCTATAGTTCATCAGGTAATATTACGCGTCAGATTCAACAAGGCGGACCATTTGAATTATTTTTATCTGCCAATGCACGATATGTTAAACAACTTCATCAACAACACAAAACCCTAGACCAAGGTAAAGTTTTTGCGCTGGGTCGTTTAGCGTTATTAAGCCCAATTAACTCAAAAGTAATGCTCGACGAACAGTTAACTGGACTTAAACAAGCGCTACAAGCTGGACAATTACAACGCATAGCCATTGCCAATCCTAAACATGCTCCCTTTGGCATTGCGGCTCGTGAAGTATTGCAAAAACAACAACTTTGGGACACTATTCCGCCCCATTTAATCTTAGGTGAAAATGCAGCGCAAGCAACTCAATTTGCCAGTTCTGGCGCTGCTCAAGTCGGCCTAGTCTCTTATTCTTTAGCGCTCGCACCTGCTTTGAAAAATCGCGTACGCTATCTATTAATACCTAGCTCACTACATCAACCACTACAACAAACCGCTGTACTATTAAATAATGCAGGCGATACAGCCAAATTATTTTTCCATTACCTACAACAAGAAAAAGCTCGTGGCATTTTATCTCGCCATGGCTACACCCTACCCTGAGTATTCCTATGGACTGGCAAGCATTAGCCTTATCGGTAAAATTAAGCTTTGTAACCTTGCTATTTTTGCTACCTATCGGCATTCTATTAGGCCGCTGGCTGGCATATCGACAATTTTGGGGTAAGTCCTTATTGCAAACCTTATTAGCTTTACCTTTGGTACTCCCACCTACCGTTCTCGGCTATTATCTCTTAGTTGCTTTTAGCCCAAATCAAGGACTAGGACTTTGGTTGGTTAATACCTTTGGCACGACGCTGATTTTTAATTTCCAAGGCCTAGTATTAGCCTCTATTATTTTTAACCTGCCTTTTGCCATTCACCCCATGCAGCGTGCTTTTGCAGCCATTCCACGTGAGATTCGTGAAGCTGCAGCCTGTTGCGGCATGAGACCCAGCTTAGTGTTATGGAAAATTGAACTGCCTTTGGCTTGGCCTGGTATCCTCTCTGCCATGGTCATATGTTTCGCACATACTCTTGGCGAATTCGGTATTGTCTTAATGGTGGGCGGCAACATCCCCGCCGAGACACAGACCATCGCCATTGCTATCTATGACCGCGTACAGTCTTTCGATGATCATGCCGCTGCCGTTATGTCCTTTAGCTTATTACTCTTCTCAATGCTGACTATTTCTTTCACTTATTGGCTATCAGCACGCAGCGAACGCACACATGACTGATTCAGCCATACAGATCACGCTACAACAAGCAGCCCCCATTCCTCTATCAGTACAATTAGAATGTAAATCGGGGGAATTATTAGCCTTAGTTGGCCCATCTGGCAGCGGTAAGACCACAGTTTTGCGTGCTATTGCTGGCTTATATCAAGCACAGAATGCACAAATTATTTGTCAGGGTGAAGTCTGGCAAAACAGCATGCAGAATATCTTTTTAGCACCTTACCAACGGCATGTTGGATTGGTATTTCAACATTACGCTCTGTTTCCACATATGACAGTATTGGAAAATATCCAACAAGCCATTACTCACTTACCAAAACAACAGCGCCAAGCTCAAGCACTCGAACTACTTAAAAAAGTACACTTAGAGGGCTTGGAACAACGTTATCCAAAAAATTTATCTGGCGGTCAACAACAACGTGTTGCAGTTGCTCGAGCCTTAGCTAGACAGCCCAAAGTTTTATTACTCGATGAACCCTTTTCTGCTGTTGATCAAGTCACTCGGCGCAAGCTTTATCGCGAACTACTGGTACTCAGAGAATCATTATCCATGCCCATGATCTTGGTCACTCATGACTTAGATGAATCAAACTTATTAGCTGATCATATTGCCCTATTGCATAAGGGTGAAATTCTACAAACCGGTACCCCTGATTTTGTTGCCGCCCACCCTAAAAGCGCAACCATCGCACGCTTAATGGATCAACAAAACCTTTTCATTGCACAAATCATCTCCCATGATCAAACTACCAAAAAAACACACTTACGTTGGCGCGGTACGCTAATCGAGGCAACATACCAAGCGCAATTCGCAATCAATGAGCGCGTCTGCTGGATGATTCAATCAGAAAATATCTTATTGCATAGGCGCGGCCGCCCCTCTAACGGTAACAAGGAAAACCCTCTGCAAGGTCAAATCACTGAGTATATGGAAAGCAGCGGCTTAGCTCACTTACGGGTACAGGTCGACAAGCAACTAGACACTACCATTAGTATTAATGTACCGCTACATGTCGCCAAGCGTAATGCTCTAGGGTTACATGAAGAAATTGGCATTTCATTACTCAGTGAAGGAATACATTTAATGCCTTATCAGGCTCTGCGTAGTGAAAGTTGATTTCTGACTTGTTAATGCAGGCATTTATATGACAAAAAACTATATAATTAGCTTAATTTCGAAATTACAATTTAATAATGACAAATAAGATGGAAATGAAAAAAGGGAAATTAATACGCTGGGTTGATGACAAAGGCTTTGGCTTTATCAAACAAGAAAATAATCAAAATGATATTTTCATTCATATTTCAGCATTAAAGGGCATGAGCCGTAAGCCTATTATTGGCGATATTATTCACTATGAAGTAGGCACTGATTCAAATGCGAAAACCCGTGCCGTTAATGCCAAAATTGAAGGTGTGAGCCAAACTTTGACGTTAACCCCACTAAAGCATAAAAATACTCACAAAAAAACCAGCACAGTTAACTTTAAAGTTAAAGAAGCAGAGCTTCCAAGACACTTCAATTCAGCAAACAAAAGAGTTTATAGAAATTCAAAAAAATCTCAAAAGAGCTCTAATTTTCTACCCATTATTGTTGCTATTGGAATCGGTGTTTTTCTTTACAACAAATTTTCAATAGATAAAAACGTTGCTACTCAAGTACAACCCATTCAAGTTAAACCTCAAGTCCAAGTACACCCCATTGAGAGATTTCATTGTGAAGGTAAAGTATGGTGTTCCGAAATGTCATCTTATGCAGAAGCCGTGTTTTATATTCAAAACTGCCCTGGCACTAAAATGGACGGTGATGGGGATGGACAGCCCTGCGAGATGCAGTTTTAATTAACTGCTTCGCTACTCCCCCAAGCTTTTAGCTGACCAAGTGACTTAAGTACCTACGTAAAATTAAACTAACACTGTAATAATACGTATTAGCTGAATGGTATGCCCGTAGGTTCGAATTTATTCGTACCGAAAAATCCCATTAAGCACAAGGTACAAATAAATTCGAACCTACAAAAAACGTTTTGTAATTATGCATAAACCCAATCTATATTGAAAATCGTAGTTTATGAAAATTCTCGTCATTCCCGAAGTTTTTTAGCGGAAATCTAAACATCATCAATAGATTCCTGCCAAAAGCATACAGGAATGACGAATACGAAAAGAGTATTAACTAAAAACTACACATTTGAAAGTAGATGGGGGTTATGTACTTAGTTTTAAAATAAGTCACTATGTGTTCCAGGCCTAGCTAGTTGAAGCCCATAGGTATTTCTCTTATAGATAAGCAATAAATCAGGCCTTATATAGCATTCGCGAAAGCTACACCAACTACTAGATAGTTCGTGCCCCCTATATTTGGCATCTAGAGCAACCTCCATTTTTAAAATAGAAACCACCTCAAATATAGCCTTTAAGTCTGCTAATGGTAACTTTCTTGCTTTTTTAAAGTCTTTCTTAAACTGGCTTGACATATGATTTCAAGCATTTTATAACTTCACTTCAAGCTCGTTAAATAGCTCTGAAGCGCCTGCTGACCTATGCCCTTGACCTTCTTTTAATTCTTGTATGGCCTGTATGGTGTTTTTATTTGGCTGTTTAACTTTCAGCTCAAATGGGATTCCATCATAATTGATAACAGCTTTTGCAACTAGATAGCTTCAAAAACACGCAAGCAGTCATAAGCAAGTTAAAATCTTAAGCTTATTCAATTCCCTCACTTAGCAATAAATACCCACGATTTTCTACTGTATCAAAAGTGCGCATTGCGCTAATCAATAACTCAGATTTCACCCAAACCCAATCGGCTTTATTCGGCGTGACATCCATAACTAAAAATGAATCCGACTCCTTATGATATGCACCTAAAGGTGAAAGGTGGCCGCCGCCAAGTTGATTTAAAACTTTGCGCTTATAATTGATAATGACATAATCATCCGCAGTTCTTAAATTTGCTATTAACTCTGCTTTAATCTCTTGATCGCTCATGCTTTGCTGAACAACGACTATTTGAGTACTTAACCCATGCGCAGTGAATAACGCCCCAAATTGCCGTAACTGAAAGCCTCGATCTTTTTTCGCCTTACCATTACTTCCAATAAGCACAGTACCCTTGGCATCGTGCAATACTTCACCTAAAACTAAAGCTCTCGATTTAGGGCTTTTTATAAAAATATTATTTTGCGTGTAACGCTGAAAAAGTGGGCTCCATTTTTTACTAGCCGCAATAAATTTCTGATCTGAGTCATTTAATAGACTCTTGTCTTCTGGCAAACTAATAGCACTATTACGCACACGCAAGGCATTAAGTACAATAGTCGCTGATGCTGGCCCGCAAAAGAGTTTATTATTTTGGCTTTCAAAATGATTAGCTAACTTAAAAAAATCGACTTTATATTGTGATTCTTCCAGACGCTTAATTCCTTCATCTGCTCCCCAACTAACAATAGCCTGATCAGTGATTTTCTGTGCAGTACCTGTCGTAGTACATGCGTTAAGAGTTACAGCTATTACGATATAAATAGTAACTCTAGTGTATTTTTTTAAAGTAATAAACATAATAAGTCATTAATAATTAATTAGGATCAGTGTTCTTTATAAAAGCTACATCATAGTTGCCCAGCAAAAAGTCACTACTATACCCACTTTTTAAAAGACAAAAAAAAACCTGTTACATTCCTGTAACAGGTTTTTAAATATGGAGCTGGTGATGGGAATCGAACCCGCGACCTACTGATTACAAATCAGTTGCTCTACCGATTGAGCTACACCAGCTAAAGAGCGAGTATTATAAGGCATTCTGTATAAATTGCAAAGGTTTTTTATCTTTTTTGATGCTTTCTACTAGGTGCTCGGCGCTGATTATTTTCTGTGCGTTGCGTTCTAAAGCTTTTACCCTTGTTAATGACCTTATCATCCTTACCCCCTTCTTTAGGTTGCCAGTTAGGAACTAGGTGCTGCTTACCATTACCTATTAAATTTGCACGCCCCATATTCTTTAATGCTTCACGCAATAAGGGCCAGTTTTTGGAATCATGATAACGCAAGAAAGCCTTATGCAAACGGCGCTGCTTAATCGATTTAGGAATCGACATATCCGATGCACTACGACTCACCTTACTTAAAGTATCTTTACCCGAATGATACATGGCAGTAGCTATAGACATAGGCGACGGTAAAAATGCTTGCACTTGATCAGCTCTAAAGCCGTTACGCTTTAACCATAAAGCGAGATTAAGCATATCAGTATCTTTTGTTCCTGGATGTGCGGCAATAAAGTAAGGAATTAAATATTGCTCCTTCCCTGCTTCTTTGGAATATTTCTCGAACATTTCCTTAAAGCGATCATAAGTTCCCATGCCCGGCTTCATCATCTTAGATAAAGGCCCTTCTTCGGTATGTTCTGGGGCAATCTTTAAGTACCCACCGACATGATGCGTTACTAATTCTTTAACATATTCTGGTGATTCAACAGCAAGATCGTAACGTAGACCTGAAGCTATTAGAATCTTTTTAATGCCAGGTAAAGCACGAGCACGTCGATACAATTTAATCAGCGGCGTATGATCAGTATTTAAGTTTTCACAAATCCCAGGAAATACACACGAAGGCCGACGACAAGCCATTTCAATTTTTTCATCTTTACATGCCAAGCGATACATATTGGCAGTAGGCCCGCCTAAATCGGAAATATTACCGGTAAAATTAGGTGAAGTATCGCGAATAGCCTCAATTTCTTTAATAATAGAATCTTCTGAACGACTTTGAATAATTCGCCCTTCATGCTCTGTAATCGAACAAAATGAACAACCGCCAAAACAGCCACGCATAATATTGACCGAATGCTGAATCATTTCAAATGCAGGTACATTCGCTTTACCATAGTGAGTATGCGGCAAACGCGAATAAGACAAACCAAAGACACCATCCATCTCGCTCATGGTTAGTGGCACTGGAGGCGGATTAACCCATAAATAACGCTGCATATGCTTTTGCAATAAAGGTCGCGCATTGCCTGGATTGGTTTCACCGTGCATTACACGCGAAGCATGAGCGTATTGAATCGGATCATCCTTAACGATATCGAAATCAGGTAATCGAATCACTGTTTTGTTACGCTGATCATTACTAATTCGGGCATGTTTGGGCTCAACTAATGAGCTATCAGGTCCATCTTTAGTTTTCTCAGCACAAACCGCTTCATCTTCCATCAGGTAAGGGTTTTTAGGCTTAATTACCAAGCCAGGCTGATCAATATCAGATGAATCTTTAACTGTCCAGCCAGCAGGAACTTGTTTAACAAAGTGTACGGTGCCTCGAATGCCTTTTAAATCAGCAATAGGCTCTCCTGCCGCTAAACGATGAGCAATTTCTGTAATTTGGCGCTCAGCATTACCGTAAACGAGTAAATCAGCTTTAGAATCCAGCAGTACTGATTTTTTGACTTTATCACTCCAGTAGTCGTAATGAGCAATACGCCGTAAGCTAGCTTCAATCCCACCAATAATAATCGGCACATCCTTATAAGCCTCACGACAGCGATGTGAATAAACATTGACCGCCCTATCCGGCCGTTTACCGCCATCCCCATTAGCCGTGTAAGCATCATTCGAGCGAATTTTTTTATCTGAAGTATAGCGATTAACCATGGAGTCCATATTGCCGCCAGTGACCCCAAAAAATAAATTAGGTCGCCCTAAGCGCTTAAAATCCTCTGCACTATGCCAATCCGGCTGAGAAATAATACCAACACGAAAACCTTGCTCTTCTAATAATCGCCCGATCAACGCCATACCAAAACTGGGATGATCAATATAAGCATCTCCGGTCACTAAAATTACATCACAGCTATCCCAGCCCAGTTGATCCATTTCATCTCGACTCATCGGCAGCTCAGGAGCAACACCAAAACGGTGCGCCCAAAATTTTCGATACGAGAATATATTTTTGGCGTCTAAAATATTCATGCTGTTATTACCTTCTTTAACACACTGGCATTATTGCGCTTTAAATCTTTAATAAAATCTAAAAACTCAATTTGATATTGCTCTTCTAAATCTTTGGCTCGCTGGCGTAATTCTTTCATAGAAAATTTACTATGGCCTTCTGCAAATGCTAAGCCAATAACATTGCCACGGCCACGGACGGGTAGAAATAATATTTTCCAATTAAACGTTGTACCCATTTCCCAAGCAATCTGTTTAAATAATTCTTTTTCTGTACCCCATAAGTTAATGACCAATAGTCCTTCATCAGTAAGTAACTCTTTACAGGCAGCAAACAAACTCACCCCTTGCATAGTATCTGCCATACCCACATGATCAAAAGCGTCGATCATAATAAGGTCATGTTTTTCGGGTGTTTCTAGGCTTTGCTGTTTAATATGTAAAGCGCCATCACCTATTTTTATTTTTAAGCGTGATTCTAGCGGTAAAGTAAAAAAACGACGGGCAATTTTAACCATTGCTTGACGGAATTCTATTGTATGAATTTGGCAATCAGGAAAATGATACAGTAGGTATTTTGTTAATAAACCACCGCCCAAACCAACCATCAAAACATCATTTGGCTGCTCTTTAAATAACAACCAAACCATCATAGATCGAGCATAGGTAGAATGTAATTCATTCGGCGCACCAATCAACATACTACTTTGCCTTGGACTCGTACCAAAATGCAAAGCACGCACACCCGCCGTTTCGACGATTTCAATGACACCTTGTTCATCATATTCTTGATGAACAAGTAAACCTTCATATTTGTACATAAACAGATGAAAAATAAAACAAAAAGAGACACTGGGCATGCCATACCAAGCAGTAGGCTCGTCATTAGCGACTAAATCGTATTTAGATTTTAAGCTTGATATTAGAGAAAAAAGAACGGATCACTCAGCCTATTTTAACCTACACTTGCCGAGTGATGTTTTTTTGAATTTCAGCCATCTAGAAAGGAGAAATAATGATACTCAGTTCTAGACGACTAATATAGAAAGGGGTTTTAACTTTTTTACGCAAAAGGGTTAGCTAACACGATAGTTTCGTTACGCTCTGGACCGGTAGACAAAATAGCTATTTTCACACCAACCAATTCTTCTAAACGATTAATATAAGCTCTTGCGTTAGCTGGCAGTTTATCTAATTCAGTAACCCCTTTGGTGATTTCTGACCAACCAGGCATGTACTCAATTACGGGCACACAAGCTTCGTAGTTTTCGGCACCTAATGGCGCAACACTCACTTCTTTACCAGCAATATTATACGCTGTGCAAATACCGATTTTATCTAAACCATCTAAGACATCAAGCTTAGTTAAACACATACCGCTTAATGAATTTAATTTTGCTGATTTACGCATAGAAACTGCATCAAACCAACCAGTACGACGCTTTCTACCAGTCGTTGCACCAAATTCATGACCTTTTACACCTAAGTGCTCACCAGAAGCATCATCTAATTCGGTAGGGAATGGGCCATTACCTACGCGAGTTGAATAAGCTTTAGTAATTCCTAAAACATAATCAATATCTAAAGGGCCAACGCCGGTACCTGTTGCTGCACCACCTGCTGTTGTGTTCGATGAAGTTACAAAAGGGTAAGTACCATGATCAATATCTAATAATGCGCCTTGAGCACCTTCAAATAACAAATTATCGCCATTATCTTGATAGGTATATAACTTTTCAGCCACGTCAATTAGCATCGGCCTAATTTGCTCAGCTAATTCTAAAGATTCAGCTAGCATGGTGTCAAAATCAATAGCTGGAACTTTATAATATTCAGTTAGCATAAAGTTATGGTAAGCCGTTAATTCTTTAAGCTTTTCGGTAAACAACTCAATATTTAAAAAATCACCTGCACGAATTCCACGACGCGCGACTTTATCCTCATACGCAGGTCCAATGCCACGTCCTGTCGTGCCAATAGCTTTTGCACCTTTGGCTTTTTCACGCGCTTGATCAATCGCCACATGCACCGGTAAAATTAATGCACAAGCTTCACTGATTAATAAGCGAGAGCGCACAGGAATTCCAGCTGCTTCTAATATTTTAATTTCTTTTAATAAAGCTTCAGGCGATAAGACTACGCCATTACCAATTAAACATTGTACATCTTCACGCAATACGCCCGAGGGAACCAAATGTAAAACTGTCGTTTTGTCACCAATAACCAGCGTATGCCCAGCATTATGTCCACCTTGAAAACGCACCACAGCCGTCGCTTGATCAGTTAACAAATCAACTAATTTACCTTTTCCTTCATCGCCCCATTGTGTTCCGATGACTACAACATTTTTACCCATAACAATTCCAGATTAATTTAACGGGACAAGAACCCAGTTCTCATCACTTTTTTCTAATGTTTGATTACAGCCCAAATCATGTGCATTGACCTTCTGCCCAGATAAGGACTTGATCACAATACAACCACTTGCACGCAAATCTCGTACTTTTTCATCTAAAGCTAAATCACCTTGTGCTATTGGCGCTAAAACTTTAACAATATCTTCAGCTGCATTATCTACCTTAGTTAATGCAGCCAATATTTTTAAGTCTGCACTAAACCCAGTTGCAGGTCTCGCGCGACCAAAAATTTGGCCAATATTATCATAGCGACCACCGCGCGCAATTTCTTTGCCCATTTCAGGCACAAAGGCAGAAAAAACGACCCCAGTATGGTAGTGATAACCACGCAATTCTGCCAAATCAAAACTGATCGTGAGTTCAGGGTAATAAGCATGCAATAGATCAGCTAATGCTAGTAATTCGGCCAAAGCAGATTTTACCGCCCCATCCGCTGCCGCAAAAACTGTTTGCGCAGTTGCTAAAACGGACTTATCTCCATTTAATTTAGGCAAGCTCAAAAAGATAGCTTTTAATTCCGCTGAAACTGCATAACTCTCTAATAAATCACTAAGTTCGCTATTCGATTTACGCTGTAAAATATCAAATAACTCTAATTCTTGCTCTTCAGTTAACTGAGCCTGCGCAACTAAACCACGATAAATAGCAACATGACCTAAATCTAGGTGCACATTTTTTAGACCTGCCATTGCCAATACTTCAAGCATTAACTGCACAACTTCAGCATCACTATCAATGCCTGCGTGACCAAACAATTCCGCCCCAATTTGCATTGGGATTCGTGTTTTATCTAACGCATCGCCTCGCGTATGCAAAGTTGTGCCCACATAACAAAGTCGTGATGGCTGCTGATGACTTAAACTATGCGCATCAATCCTTGCCACTTGTGGCGTCATATCGGCACGAATACCAAGCATTTCACCGCTCAATTGATCCGTTAACTTAAATGTTTGCAAGTTCAGGTCGTGCGCCGACCCTGTTAACAATGAATCCAAGTAATCAATAAAAGGTGGAATTACCTTTTCATAACCCCAACACTCAAAAACATCCAACAATTGACGACGTAAAACTTCTAAATGCCGTGCATCTTCAGGTAATACTTCTTCAACACCTTCTGGCAATAACCAAGGATCTCTTTGCAACATGATAATTTTCCAATTCACACAAAAACGCCCCGCATAGGCGGAGCGCTTAATTGTTCAATTCAAATAAATGATTTAGTTATTTCATCTTTTTGAAATATTTAAAGAAATCAGAATCTGGCTCGGTCACCATGATATTAGCTGATTGACTAAATGTTTCTTTATAAGCAGCCATACTACGATAAAACGAATAAAACTCAATATCGGCACCGTATGCTTTTGCATAAATTTCAGAGGCTTTTGCATCCCCCTGACCTTTAGTTTTTTCTGCATCACGATAAGCATTCGCTAAGATAATTTCTTTCTGCTTATCAGCATCAGCTCGAACACGCTCTGCTGCTTCCGAACCTTGCGATCTAAACTCACGCGCAACACGCGCACGCTCTGCTTCCATACGACTATAAACAGATTGACTGACTTCATCTGGTAAATCAATACGTTTTACTTGTACATCAACAATATCAACACCTAATTTAGCCGCTGCCTCTTTGGTATTAGTAATCAATGCTTCACGTACAGCACTGCGATCAGTTGATACCAACTGCTTAATATCACGCTTACTAAATTCGCTACGAAATGCATCTTTAATGACTTGATCTAAACGCACATTCGCTTGATAAGCATCACCCGCCACAGAGGTATAGAAAGTTGTAACATCGCTAATACGCCATTTTACAAACGAGTCAACAATCACATTTTTCTTTTCAGCCGTTAAAAAACGTTCTGGTGCAGTATCTAAAGTCAAAATACGCGCATCAAATTTTTTAATGTTATTGATAAAAGGAATTTTAAAATGTAAGCCTGGCTGATAATCAGATGCAACAATTTCACCAAACTTAAATTTAATTGCTTTTTCAGTTTCAGAAACAGTAAAAACAGACATCATACCGACTGTTAATAAAGCACCAATACCCACTAAAATTTTATTTTGTGACATTTTAGCGCCCTCTCTGTGTACGTCCACGCGTTGATGGTCGCGCCGTGTTAGTTGTAGTATATGTCTGCGTAGTTGAAGGTGCCCTTTGCACGTAACCATCGCTCACCTTAGCTTGCGACTTAGCAGCTAGCTTATCTAAAGGCAAATACATTAAGTTATTCCCCCCCTTAACATCGACCATCACTGTATCGGTGCCGCTCATTACTGATTCCATCGTATCTAGATAGATACGTTTACGCGTTACTTCTGGCGCTTTTTTGTACTCAGTCAAAATCTGCTTAAAACGACTCACGTCCCCTTCTGCAGCCGAAATAATACGTGATTTATAACCTTCTGATTCTTGCGTTAATCTTGCTGCAGCACCACGCGCCTTAGGCACGACATCATTAGCGTAAGCTTCTGCTTCATTAATTAAGCGCTGTTTATCTTCACGCGCTTTAATGGCATCTTCAAACGCATTTTGCACTTGCTCAGGTGGCTGAGCATCCTGCAAATTGACACTGGTAATGACAACACCTGATTCATAAGAATCCATAACTTGTTGAATTTCAGTCTTAATATCAGCAACAATCTGGCTACGCCCTTCAGTCAGAACAAAGTCCATGGTATTACCACCAATGACACCACGCTCCGCACTTTCTGTTACTTGCTTTAAGGTTGCTGTCTGGTTCAAGATATTAAATAAATACTTTTTAGCATCACTAACTTGATACTGAACAGCTAAACGCACATCAACTATATTTTCATCTTTAGTTAACATTAACGCTTCTTTTGCTACAGAACCCTGCCCGCCTGAAGTACGACCACCACCAGAACGATAACCAACCTCTAAAAATCGCTGCTGAGAAACATTAACAATATCTACCGTTTCAATAGGCGAAGGTAAACGCCAATTTAAACCTGGCTGAGTTGTGGCAATATACTTACCAAAACGCATTTCAACACCACGATTTCCTTCATCAACAATATAAAAGCCACTTGCGCCCCAAAGGGCAACTGCACCAAGCGCTAAAAATCCAAGACCTTTTAGGGAAGGAGGTGACACTTCATCATTACCACTACCACCACCTTTATTGCCGCCAAATAAGCCGCCTAATTTATCTTGCAGCGAACGAATCGCCTCATCTAAATCAGGAGGACCATTATCCTCGTTGCGACCACTCCAAGGGTCTTTCTTCTTATCACCGCCTGGTTCATTCCAAGACATTCGCTAACTCCACCTTATGTACAGCAAAAAAATTAATGAGAATTTATAAAAATATGTAATTCTTATGATTTTACTTGGTAATTATCCTAAAAAATACATAATTACACAATTTCTTCTATTTCAACTTCTCGTAAAACGCCTAAATACTGCTGATCAATTTCCACCAATAAATCCCAACCACCTTCCTCTGTGCAATCTTCTTGCAAAATATTGGCTACTGAGAATAATTGCGAACGTACACCACCTTGACTAGGTAACAAATGGCATAACCTTCTTACTCTTGTTGCAGAAAATATTTCCGCTAAGGCCTGTAAAAGCAAATCCATTCCAGCCCCTGTTTGCGCTGACAACCAAACTCGCACAGGCTTACCTTGATCATTTCTATCTATTCGCGGCGCAAAATCATCTAATAAATCAATTTTATTAAAGACCTCTAACTGAGGACTTTTATCTGCGCCTATATCCTTTAAAACACGATTTACTTCATAAATCGTTTCATTTCTATACTCATCATTCGCATCAATCACATGCAGTAATAAATCAGCATCTGCTGCTTCTTGTAGTGTTGACTTAAAGGCCGCAACTAATTCATGTGGCAAATGACGAATAAAACCTACTGTATCGGCTAAAACAAGCTCTGAATTATTCGCTAACCGACAACGGCGCATAGTGGGATCTAACGTAGCAAACAATTGGTTTGCCACATAAATATCCGACCCCGTTAAACGGTTAAATAACGTTGACTTACCCGCATTAGTATAACCCACTAAAGACACACTAGGGGTTTCAGAACGCTTTCGCCTAACTCGTCCTTGATGGCGTTGCTTGACTACTTTAGCCAAACGACTTTCGACTAGCTTAATTCTCTGACTGACTAAGCGCCGGTCAGACTCTAATTGAGTCTCACCCGTTCCGCGCATACCAATCCCACCTTTCTGACGGTCTAAATGCGACCAACCTCCGGTTAAACGCGAAGAAAGGTGATTTAACTGCGCCAACTCTACTTGCAACTTACCATCATAGGTCTTTGCTCTTAAAGCAAAAATATCTAGAATAAGACCATTACGGTCAACTACCCTAAACTCTAATTCAGCTTCTAAGTTACGCTCTTGGCTAGGCGTTAAAACATGATTAAACAGCACAAGATCTGCTTCTGTTTCTTTTATTACCGCCTTCAACTCTTCCAATTTACCAGAGCCTACAAAAAAACCAGGGTCTGGATGACGTCTAGACCCCGTAAGGACATGCACAACTTCAGCACCTGCTGAACTAGCCAGCTCTTTTAATTCATTTAAATCTTCTTGTCCGTCATGTAAGGTAATGTGTACTAGGACGGCTCTTTCTCCGGACTCAGGACGATCAAACAATAGTGATCTCCTTAGTCGATACTTTTAACTCACTCAATTTCGCTCTCTTTATTAATCATAGTGACTGGTTTCCCGGGCACAATAGTAGAAATTGCATGTTTATACACCATCTGTGACATTGTATTTTTTAGCATAATGACATATTGATCAAATGAATCAACACGGCCTTGTAACTTAATACCGTTGACTAAAAAAATGGATACTGGCGTGTGCTCTTTTCTTAGCGCATTCAAAAAGGTATCCTGCAAGTTTTGGCTTTTTGACATACATCTCTCCCTATTGTTATTTTTATTTTTCTGCAATCTCAGCTCAAAGCATATTTTAATACCTTACCGATAATTAAGCCGATTTACAAGATATAGGTACGCAAAGGTTCAAAATCAAGCCCTACTCAGGCTTTAATAATCTAATTTGGTGACTCACTATTGCTAATGCACCCAAGATGCCAAGCACTGACGCACTGACAATTAAACTCATTGACTCCGCAAAGGTCATAAAATGTAATTGAAATTGACTCTGATAAAGCATAGATAAATGAGCAATGGGAGAGCTGAGCATAAATAACATTAAGTTAATAATGCACCAAGCAAAACACCCAGCTATAAAGCCAAACCAAAAACCACTATAAAGAAAAGGGAGACATATAAATGCATTTGTTGCCCCTACTAGCTTTTCTACTACAACCTCATCTCTGCGTGTTTGCAACTCTAAGCGTATGGTATTTCCAGTAATAAAAACCACAGCAACAGCTAACAAGCCGGATAGCAACATGACTACTTGATTAGCTATTTGCATCATTGTCTGCAAACGTGCTACCCAATCCATATCAATTTGGGCAAAATCAACTTCTTGTTCATTTTTTGTTTGCTCTAACAATTGCGTTAGTTGGTACGCTTCACTTATCTCTTGTGTAGGAAAAACCTGAATGACCGCTGGCAAGGGATTGCTTTCTAGGGCATTCAATGCGGCACCAAAGCCACTATATTGCTGAAATTCTGCTAAAGCTTGCTGCTTAGAAATCAGCACAACATTAGCCACCCCTTCATAGGCCCGTAACCGCTGCGCTAATTTTGCAGCTTGCTTATCAGCAATATATTCATGTAAAAACAATGAAAACTGTTTGCCTGTCTGTAAATTATCAACTAATTGTTGGGCATTATTTACTAAAACATAAAAGCTTCCCGCCAAAGACAAGGCAATAGCCATAACTATAATAGCCATAGCCGAGGTGAAAGGTGTTAACAACAATCTACGCAAACTAGCACCTAATGCCTCTCTATGTAGTAGCAAATTAATGCTGAACCAGCCTGCAGGCTTACGCTTATGATGAGCAACTTGCTTGACTTGCCGCGGGGTCTCTATAGGCTTTTTTCTAACTGACTTCATAAATGATGTTTAATAAGTGCGCCATGATCCAATTGCAAAACCCTATGATCTAACTTTGTCACTAATTCAATATCATGCGTGGCAACTAAAACCGTAACACCCACTTGTTTAAACTGCTCAAATAAATGCATAATTTCTGCTGATAATTGCGGATCTAAGTTACCTGTAGGCTCATCAGCTAAGATTAACGCGGGTTTATTGACAACCGCACGCGCAATACCAATACGCTGTTGCTCACCACCCGACAAGGCTAAAGGTAACTTATGCTCCTTAGTTAACAAACCTACTTTATCGAGTGCTGCACGAACCCGTCTCGCCACCTCATGCCGACCTACACCCGCGACAATCAAAGGTAACGCTACATTATCAAAAACAGTGCGATCAAAAAGCAACTTATAGTCCTGAAAAATCAAGCCTAACTTGCGTCGCAAAAAAGGAATTTGCCTATCGTGCATACGACAAATATTTTGCCCATCAACTAAAATCTGCCCTCGAGTGCAATGCTCAATAACCGCCACTAACTTAAGTAAAGTACTTTTTCCTGCCCCCGAGTGCCCCGTTAAAAAAGCCATTTCGCCTTTATCAAGATGGAAGCTAAGGTCAATTAAAGTATCCCCTGCATCAGCATAACGCTTAAAAACATGATCAAAGCTTAACATGACAGATTAATCTTTATCTTGCTTAAATAAGGCATCGATAAAATCTCGAGCATTAAAATCTTGTAAGTCATTAATACCCTCACCCACCCCCAAAAAACGGATAGGTATACCCGCTTGTTTTGCTAAAGCGAAAATAATCCCTCCTTTCGCTGTACCATCTAATTTTGTTAGGGCAAGTCCTGTCAATTCAACTGCTTTGTTAAAATGTTCCGCTTGCGAAAGGGCATTTTGCCCTGTACCGGCATCTAAAACCAATAACACCTCATGCGGTGCTGTATCATCCAACTTACCGATAATGCGTTTGATTTTTTTCAACTCTTCCATCAAATTTGATTTAGTGTGCAAGCGACCTGCTGTATCAGCAATCAATACATCAACACCTTTTGCTTGCGCCGACTGTACCGCATCAAATATAACCGACGCAGAATCCGCCCCCGTATGCTGCGCCACGACATGAATTTTGTTACGTTCACCCCAAACTTGCAACTGCTCAACCGCTGCGGCTCTGAATGTATCACCGGCTGCTAACATGACACTATGTCCTTGCTGTTGCAATCTTTGCGCTAGCTTGCCAATTGTTGTTGTTTTACCTGCACCATTGACACCCACTACTAAAATCACATAAGGCCCTTCTTTTTCTGGTATTACCAAAGGCTGACTTACAGGCTCTAATAACTCCAATAACTGTTGCTTTAAAAGGTCAGATAAGGCATTAACATCTTGCAGTTGGTGTTTTTCAACACTTTCTTCCAATTTAGCAATGATGCCCGTGGTCACATCCATACCCACATCAGCCATTAATAAACTAGTCTCTATCTCTTCCAATAAATCTTGGTCAATCTTGCGATTCGCAAAAGTAACTACCGATAATGCAGTCCCTAAACCTGTGCGCGTCTTTCCAAGCTGTGACTTTAAACGCAAATATAAAGACTCAGGCTCAACTATCTCAGGAGCAGGTATTTTTACCTCACCTTCAATGATAAGCGTTGGCCGCTCATCCTTCCTTAAGCCTTCAGAAACAACAGAATCTTCCGCAGGTACAGTAACTCGCTCTTCATCTACAGTCTTATATTTCGCATGAAACCTAATCAATAGCAAAGGCAACATCAAAATCATAGCCGTAAGGCTATGTACTACACCTATCCATGCCGGCATAGATAACTTAACTAGCGCGATTCCAGCTGTAAACTGAACTAGTAATAACAAGCTTATTGCAGCACCCGCCCAACGTACTGACCTAATGCGACTGCTAGTAGCAGATAGCATTAGACCCGTTAAACCAATAAAAACAATAACTGAAAAAATACGGTGCACCCAATGCACAGCGATTTTTGCATCAAATGATAATGGTGCTAAAAAGTTAAATGCATTGACATAGTTTGCTTGCGGCCACCATGAATTTAAACACTGAGGAAACCCACCGCAGACCAAGCCCGCATGGTTTGCAGTGAGCCAAGCACCCAACAATAACTGCAAGCCTAGAACAACAATAGCACTAGAAACAAGCCATGATTTAGTGCCATCATTACGTTTAACGTAGCCTGCTTTACTATGCAAATAAATATGCACAAGCACATACAAGGCAAATGCATTCAACAGGTAATGAGCCAGCTGATTAAGTGCCTGAGTACCCAACCAATGCGCATGCATACCTAAGGGGATTTGCACGCCCACCAAACCAGCTAAAATTAACGTATAAACAGCCAGTTTCAAGCGTGAATTTTTTAGCCAAAGGCTACTCAAGATCATCATGCCTAACAACACAACAATAGCAAAAGCACTTATTGAGTAGATCAAAGCAATGAGCTCATGATTTGCTATATATTCTTGACCAAATATTTGCACTACCTGCGTATAACAGCTTAACAACTCATTACATGTCAGAACTTCAACAGGTACTAAGTGCTGATATGCGCCAGTACCTGCAAGCAATAAAATAAAAAAACCAACTAAAACAGTAAAAACTCTAAACATACCTACTTACCCAATTTGAGAAATTCTAAGTAATTTTTTCAAATCACTCTTAACAGCATAAGGGTCGAAACCTGATTTATATTGCATCATCAAATTACCCAGTGGATCCATTAATATTATCATTCCATCAGTAAGTTCTGCTGCTACCTTTTGCTTAATTTTCTCCAGCAATGTCGAGCTAGGTTTAACCTTTAATAATCGATCATCCGCATCCCACCATGGCTGAAAGCTTTCCTCTTGGACGCCTTGCACTAGAATTACAGCACGCCTGACACGAGGCAAATCTTTATTAAGCATTAAGCGTAATTGCTTAGTTGCATGAATCGCATCAATACAAAGCTGATTACACCCTTTATTAGGAATAATATTTAAAATAACCCAATGCCCTTCAAGCTCTTTAATGTTTTCCACAGAAAAATCATCTACGCCCATCAGGTCACTTCTTTCGGTTGTTACCACAGGAGCAATCAAATCGCCTTTATTAGTTGCCATGGGCTGGAAATCTGGATTTTTAGTTAAATACCAAGCAATAGAAAATGGAATGGCAGTCATTAACGCTAAAATAATAATTGTGCGTTGATTCTTTTTTTGTTGATTATTCATCTTTATATTTTTTACAACTTATCCAAAGTATTAATAATGTTAAGGTAACAGCCAGAGCAAACCATTGCACAGCATAGGCAATATGTTTTTCTGGCGGCATACGAGTATTTATCTGCCAATCCCTTGCATAGCCATCCGGCTGATCAGGCAATAACTGAACCTGAAAATCAAAAATAGGCTGATTAAGCTTTTTAGCAATCTTGACATCATTGATTATTTGTACCACTGAAGGCCAAGAATCGCTGGGCTCATCGGCTCCTGCCAAAACCAGCCCCACCCCTGGAAAGTGATTGAGCATACCGCTCAACACCAACTCACCAAAAGGTGGTTTAAAATCAATGTCAGGTAATTTCTGCCTGTCCTTACTCATGGCTACCCAGCCACGATTAACCAAAACCAGTTTATTATTACCTGTCAGCACAAAAGGGGTCAAAACAAAGCCCCCCAATTTACCATTTATAATTTGGTTATCGACTAAAAATTGATGCGCTACATCATAGTGCCCACGTAATTGTACTTGCCTATATCGCCACTCATCGCTAGTAGCCAACAAATGAATCAATGCTACCGGTGGTAACAGCATTTTTTCTTGCTGAGTAGTGATATGTGCTCGTTTAACTTCCGCCCTATCCAATTGCCAGAAACCTAAGCGCAACAAAAGAGCCAATACAGCAATAAAAACAATAAAAGGGATGAAGTTAATTTTCCAGGTATAGTTTAAAAAACTTAGTTTCATCTGTGATACCTAAAATAAAGCCGATAACATCATCATTGCTTAATTAAAATCTTAACTAGGCTTATAATTATCAAAATATTTGCTATCTAGCAACCCCATTCATTAATAGACTATCTTACCACTATGCTAAAAATTCTTATTATTCTTGTCTTCCTAACGATCCTTGCCAGCCTTGGCACAGCTCTCTATCACCTAATAATGCATAAAGAGTCTTCTGCAAAAACAGTCAAGGCATTGACTTATCGCATTGGAATTTCTCTCGTTTTATTTATCTTATTATCTATTGCTTTTATGACTGGCTTAATCCAACCTTCGGGTATCGGTATGCAAATGCACCTACAAAAAGCAGCACAACAACAAAATAGCTAAAAAACCCAAGATAAAACCCCGAAATTATTGCTATTTATCAAGACAAAAAAAAAGCACTACCCATACAGATAGTGCTTTTTTCAGCCAAACTGGATTGATTACATCATATAAACAAAAATAAACAAACCCAACCAGACAACATCAACAAAATGCCAATACCAAGCCGCAGCCTCGAAAGCAAAATGATTTTCAGGTGTAAAATGTCCTTTTGAACTACGGAATAAAACCACAGTCAAAATAATAGCACCGACACAAACGTGAAAACCATGAAAACCGGTCAACATGAAGAAAGTCGAACCATAGATACCAGAACCTAAAGTTAAACCCATTTCATGATAAGCTTCTTGATACTCAAGCGCCTGGAAAGCAACGAACAAAAAGCCTAAAGCAACAGTTGCCGCTAAACCTTTGATTAATTGACTACGATTTTTTTCAATTAAACCATGATGTGCCCAAGTACAAGTCACACCACTAGTTAAAAGAATTAAAGTATTCAACAAAGGTAAACCGAAAGCCCCCATAGGCTCAAATTCACCACCAATATCACCCGGTCCATTTGTTGGCCATACAGACTCAAAAGAAGGCCATAACATACCTGAAGAACGACCTGGGCCGTCACCAATGCTTGCCAACCAATCTACTGATAAATTACGCGTGTACCAAAGCGTACCGAAAAATACTGCAAAAAACATGATTTCAGAAAAAATAAACCACATCATTGCCATGCGATAGGAAATACCCACGCCTTTGTTATACATGCCTGTTTCACTTTCTGTTGCTTGTAAAGTGAACCAACCACCAATCATGATAATAAAAATTGACAAGCCGACCAGCATAAAAGTAGAGCCTGCCGCATTGCCATTTAAGTAGTTTGCAAAACCTGCCAATGAAGTCATCAAACCAATAGTCGCAGCTATCGGCCATGTTGCCTTATGTGGAATGTAATATGCGCCTTGTGTAGACATCATAATCCCCTATTTAGTTAGTAGTATCAAAAAATGTAAGTCCGAATGTTAGCCTTTTATAATGCTCAGGTAAGGCGGGGTTAATCACTATTTGCACTTCTAAGTGCTTAGTTTCACCCGCTTCAAAAACCTGGGTATCAAAACAAAAACACTCGGTATTTTTAACGTAAGCGACTGAAGGTCCCGGAGTAACGCTCGGGTTAGCCTTTGCAGTGATACGCTGATCTGTTTTATTGGTTGCTGTAAAACCCATCTTAACCACTTCACCCGGATGCAATTTAACCTCGTACTTATCAGCCTTAAAGGCTAAGTTAGTACCTGAACCCAGTGAAGTAATAAACTCCAGCGTTATTTCTCTTTGTGTATCAACAGCATAATTTAAAGCAGAAGAGTCTTGCTTAGTTTTCCCATTAATACCGGTTATCTCGCACAAAATATCGTACAAAGGTATTAAAGCAACGGCAAACAAAAACATAACGAACACCAAAAGAACTAAGGCTCGAACTGTTTTTTTATTCTTCTGCTCTAAATCTGCATTCACTAAGAGGTAACCCTTATTACAGCAAAAACATAAATTGAAATTGCAACAACCGCTAAGGCGACTGCAGTCAAAATATTTTTTGTTTTAGTAGTCATTATTTTGCTATCACTTTGCTCATATAAACTAACTATGAGCAAAGTGATGTAAGCTCCTTAGAAATGTTCAGTTGGAATTTTTTCTGGTGGAGTAGCAAAAGTATGGTATGGCACTGGTGAAGGTAAAGTCCACTCTAAACCGTGCTTATGTGCATCTTCCCAAACTTCATCAGATACTTTTTCGCCTGTACCCCCCTTAATTGTGTGAATAACAATATAAAGGAATAACAACTGGCTAAAACCGAAAATAAATGCACCAACACTAGACACCATATTCCAATCAGCAAACTGTACTGCGTAATCAGGAATACGACGCGGCATACCAGCCAAACCTAAGAAATGTTGCGGGAAAAACAAAATATTAACCGAAACAGCCGATAACCAGAAATGCAATTTAGCTAATTTCTCATCATACATATTTCCAGTCCATTTAGGTAACCAGAAATATCCACCTGCCATCAAAATAAATACTGATGCTGGCACTAAAGTGTAATGAAAGTGAGCCACAATAAAGTAAGTATCATGATACTGAAAATCAATAGGAGCCAGAGCCATCATTAATCCAGTAAAGCCACCCAGAGTAAATAACACTACGAAAGCAATTGAAAACAACATAGGAGTTTCAAAGGTCATAGACCCTTGCCACATCGTTGCGGTCCAGTTAAAGATTTTAACCCCAGTAGGAATCGCAATTAACATAGTCGCATACATAAAATACAACTCACCCGCCATCGGCATGCCCACAGTAAACATGTGATGCGCCCAAACGATGAATGATAAAAATGCAATCGCTGCTGTCGCATAAACCATAGAGCTATAACCGAATAAAGGCTTACGTGCAAATACTGGAATAATAGTTGAAGCAACACCAAAAGTTGGCAGAATCATTACATATACTTCTGGGTGTCCGAAGAACCAAAAAATATGTTGATAAAGCACAGGATCACCACCACCCGCTGCATTAAAGAAGCTAGTATCGAAGAAACGGTCAGTCAATAGCATCGTTACCGCGCCTGCAAAAACAGGCATAATCGCAATCAATAAGAAAGCCGTAATTAACCAAGTCCAAACAAATAATGGCATTTTCATCAATGTCATTTTTGGCGCACGCATATTGAAGATAGTTGCGATAATGTTAATCGCCCCCATAATCGATGAGATACCCAACATATGTACAGAGAAAATAGCAAATGGTAATGCAGCACCTGTTTGCAACACCAATGGCGGATATAAAGTCCAACCCGATGCCGGCGCTCCACCTTCCATAAACAATGTACTTGCTAATAGCAATATACCACCGACTAACATCCAGAAACTCATGTTATTCATACGTGGTAACGCCATATCTGGCGCACCAATCATTAATGGAATCTGCCAGTTAGCAAAACCCACAAATGCTGGCATTACTGCACCAAACACCATTACCAATGCATGCATCGTGGTCATCGAGTTAAAAAACTGCGGACTCACAAACTGCATACCTGGCTCAAATAATTCGGCACGAATAACCAATGCCATCATCCCACCAACAAAAAACATCGCTAACGCAAACAATAAATAAAGCGTACCAATATCTTTATGGTTGGTGGTAATTATCCACCTTAAAAGGCCTTTCTCAGGCCCGTGATCATGATGATCATCATGATCATGTTCAGCTGTTACAGCAGACATACTAATACCTCGTTTAATACTTAAAAAGATTTGCTTCAAACACAATAACGAATGTTATTCGTCATCATCGTCATAAACGACTTCTGGAATCGCTGCTTGTAAAGATTTGATAGCTGAAGGCTGAATTGAATCACCTACTGCATTACCTAAACCATTACGTATAAATGTAGTTACTGCTGCAAAATCAACAGGATCTAACATTTGCCCAAAGGCAGGCATCATACCTTTACCATTTAGCATTAATTCTACTTGCGCATCAATATCCCCTGTTACCAGCGGGCTATTTGAAATTGCAGGAAAAGTACCCGCCATACCTGCGCCATCAGCCATATGACAAGATGCACAATTATTAGCGTAAACTTTCTCGCCTTTCGCAATTAAATCTTCTTGAGTCCAATCTTGCTCTGCTGCAGCTGCTTGAGCTACTACTTCACCTTTTTGTTCAATAACCCATGCCGCATAATCTGCTTTTTCCATTGCAATAACTACAATTGGCATAAAACCATGATCTTTACCACATAGCTCAGTACATTGACCGCGATATGTGCCTGCTTTCTCAACAGAAGTCCATGCTTCATTAATAAAGCCAGGAATCGTATCTTTTTTCCAGCCCAAATCAGGAACCCACCAAGAGTGAATTACATCAGCCGCTGTAAATAAGAAACGAATCTTAGTATTAATAGGTACCACTAAAGGCTTATCAACTTCCAATAAATAATTAGGTACAGTTCGTGGATCAATACCAGAATTAAGTTGTCTCGCTTTATTGCTAGCTTCATCTAAGCTACTAAAAAAACGAATACCACTATCTAAGTATTCATATTCCCACTTCCACTGCCACCCCGTGACTTTAATGGTCATTTCTGAGTCTTTGGTATCATCCATTTCCAGCATAACTTTAGTAGCAGGAATTGCTAATAAAATTAAAATCACGGTTGGAATGATAGTCCATATAATTTCCACTTTTGTACTTTCATGGAAATTTGACGCTTTGTACCCTCTCGACTTACGGTGAAAGTAAATGGAGTAAAACATAGCACCGAATACAACGATACCTATGAATACACACACCCACAATACCAACATATGTAGGCCGTAAACATCTTTACTAATTGATGTTACCCCCTCCATTAAGTTAAGAGTGTAGTCCGCCTGAGCTGTCCCTAGGCCATAAGCCATAAGGAGCAGACTGGCGAATAATTGCTTTGTTTTCATCACGGAGTAGCCTCCCCTAAAAGTTAGAAACTGATTGAATGCATTATTATAGTGATTGTAGTCCCAGACTTATTCCCTTACTAGATCTGTCCCTTTTATTCTTACCACAATCAAACTTTTCAATTTTACCGTATGCGCTCTTGCTAAGCTAGACAATCCCGCTGTGTTTTTATAAAAAATTTCTTGCGCGCATAAAAAAGGCCTGTAAAGTTTAACCTCACAAGCCTCATATTTCTTGTTAACCTATTGCATTTTAGCTATTTAATGTACTCTCATAAGCTCGATCAAAAGTAGGGATATGGCTATCTAACCAACCTTTTACTAAAGCTCCGGTATCTGCAGTTACATCACCTTCGCCCGCATGGAACTTAGTTTGCAACCCAGCACAAATACCCACTAAAGCATCATGTTCTGCTTTATGTGCCACATAACCCGTATAATCCTTAGCCTGCATTTCTTTTTCTTCATGAGCAAAGTGTTCAACTACATAGGCAATCAAATCATCCAACGCACTACCTATGTTACTACGCTCAGCACCGCCGGTAGCCAAATCATATAATTTATTTAACTTATCAAATAATATCTTGTGTTCATCATCAGCAAAATCAACTTTGGTCTCATGTTGTTCAGCATTCCAAGTAATTAAAGCCATTCTTATCTCCGATTTATTATTATAAGAAAGGTCTTTATACCATAAAAACTTTAATGTTATAAGGTTTTATCGATTTTCCCCGCGAACGCTTTAGCATCTAGTTCAGCTGCATTAGGTAATACGGCTAATAACGGAATAGCTGTGGCCGCACAAAGTGTCTGTATATTTTCTTTAAGCATCAACATATCTTGCTCCACACAGGATGCAATCCACCCTTTACAAGGCACACCTTTTTGCTCTATTGCTGCAAACGTCAACTTAGCTTGATTAATACAGCCTAAGCGCATACCAACCACCACAATTACTGGCAAATCTAAAGCTTCTGCTAAATCTGCAACATCTTGCTGCGTATTAATCGGTACCAGCCAACCACCAACCCCTTCAACCAAAACAATATCCGATTTTTTTTCAAGCTCTTGATACTTCTCAACAATGCTTATTATATTTATTTCAACGCCCGCCTGCTCAGCCGCAATATGCGGTGAAACCGGCAATGCAAAAGCATAAGGATTAACATCTTGATAAGGCAACGCCACTGATGCATGCTCTTGCAATAACAAGGCATCCTCATTACGTAATTGCCCGTCCAACTCATCACAGCCTGAAGCGACAGGCTTCATACCTATAACACTCTTACCCTGATTTTTGAAATACTGCATAAGCGCAACTGTCGTCCAAGTTTTACCAATACCTGTATCCGTGCCAGTAACAAAATAACCTTGCGCCATACCTATCCCTCATTCCTTACTTGAACATAAATTATTTCAAAACTCGCCGTTATTTGACCATCCGCATCGACAGGATAAGCCGCACACATTGCTTGAATTTGACCTTTACTAGTTAAAGCTTTATTACGCTGATAACTGACATTATGCGCACCAATCCCCTTAAGCTCGCGCATCAACTCAATAACACTTGTATATTTACTCTGATAAATTCGTTTTTCCAAGCGCACATCAACAAACCCCGCTGCCTGCAACTTTGCACTAACCTCAGCTAAAGAACAGAACTCATTTACATGCGGATAATCATCTACCACTGCCCACGCTGCTTTTAATTCATGCAACGCACTTACACCAAAAGTCGAAAAGACAAACCGCCCCTTGGGCTGAAGTACTCGCTTAAAATCAGCAAACATCACATCTAAATTAGCACACCACTGCAATGCTAAATTAGAAACAATACCCGCAACGCAATTATCAATAAAAGGTAATTGCTCCGCATCAGCACAAATTAACGGCACTTTAGCGCACCCAACTCGTTGTTGTGTTTGCAACAACATAGGCAAAGCAATATCTAAGGCTAATATATTTTCCAAACCCGCTACATCACGTAATTGCTGAGTAAAAAAACCAGTTCCGCAACCCACATCTAACACTAGAGCATTATCAGCAAGCGAAACCCTGTTAATTAATTCACGCCCCACTTGCCGCTGCAAAGTTGCCATTCCATCATAGCTCTGCGAAGCCTGACCAAAAGATTGGCGCATTTGTTTTTTATCCACCACAGACACAACCATCACGCACCACTCCGAAGCAAAAAATCCCGAACCAACGCCAGAACCTGTTGTTCATGAGAAATAAAAGGAACATGCCCCGCCCCCTCAATGACATGCATTTCAATTTGCGGCGCTAAAGATTCGCATTGCTCACTAAGCTGCACAGGTACTAAACTATCATATTCGCCTAAAATCATTTGTACTGGCAGCGTCAAAGCAGATAATGTACTTCTTAGATCTGCAGTTTTCAATATCTGCAACCCGCCCATCAAAACCTCTAACTCAGGTACAGCGCATTCCTGCAATACCTCCTTAATCTGTTTTAAGCATGATTTCATCTCCGGCATTCCCTTCACTTGCAAGCTCATAAAGCGCAACAAAGTCACCGAGGCATTTTTTTGTATATTGCTAACAAAGTCTGCCAATATATTTGGCTCTACACCCAACCAGTCTTGCGTACTTAAAAAATGCGGGTTACTTGCGATTAGTATTAAGGATTCAACCTTATTCGGATATTTTTTAGCTAAACGCAAAGCGAGCGCACCGCCTAAAGACCAACCGACTAAGTGACAAGGCTGTTCAGGCAAAGCCAGTGCTAACTCATCAACCAAAACATCTAAGGTATAAGGCTGGATATTTTCACTTCGACCATGCCCAGGCAAATCAAGACATATCACTTGCCGATCAACAGCTAACTGCTCAGCAAAAGCCCGCCATAAACCGCTATGCATCGCCCAGCCATGCAACATCACTACTGGCTCGCCTTGCCCATAGATCTCTTTATATATATTAATCACTGAGAAATCCCTGCCAAAGCACCTAGCAGTTGATCCACATGTTCAATATCATGCGCAACTGAAAAGGTAATTCGTAATCGGGCACTACCTTGCGCAACAGTCGGTGGACGTATAGCACTCACCCAGATTCCTTGTTTTAGCAAAGCCGCACTAGCTTGCATGGCTTTCTGGCTCTCACCTAAGATAATAGGCTGAATAGCCGATTCAGAAGGCATTAACTCCAAGCCCAGTTGCTCAGCTCCGCGTCTAAAATGCGCAATCAACTGATTCAGCTTATCTCGACGCCAACCATCAGCTTGAAGTAGCTTTAGGCTAGTTCGCGTTGCTGCCGCAATTGCAGGCGGTAATGCAGTGGTATAGATATAAGTGCGCGACTTTTGAATCAAGGATTCAATTAAAGCCTCAGAACCTACGACAAAAGCCCCGCTCGTTCCAAATGCCTTACCAAAAGTACCCACCAGCAAAGGAACTTGCGCCTGAGTTAACTGACATTGCTCAACAATACCGCCACCCGATTGCCCCAAGACACCAAAACCATGCGCATCATCAACCAATAACAATGCGCCTTGCTGTTCCGCCAATGCTGATAAATCGGGCAAGCAAGCCACATCACCATCCATACTAAATACGCCATCAGTGACAATCATGGCATTTTGCCCAGCTTCTTGCCCTTGCATTTTTAATTGCAGGTTATGCAAATCATTATGCAAATAGCGCTTAAATTTAGCGCCCGATAGCAATCCGCCATCGAGTAAAGAGGCATGATTTAATTTATCTTCATAAATCACATCACCTTTAGCCATCAGACCCGCTATCGCACCTAAATTCGCCATATAGCCTGTAGAAAACAACAATGCCCGCTCGCGTCCCGTAAAATCAGCCAACTCCTCTTCTAAAGCATGATGTTCACGGCCATGACCGCACACTAAATGCGCCGAACCACTGCCGACGCCATAGCGATCAGCCGCCTCTTTAAAGGATTTAATCACTTCAGGGTGATTAGCCAGCCCTAAATAGTCATTACTACAAAAGTTTAATACTGACTTCCCATCGACCTGTGAATAAACCCCTTGCGCAGAATCTATCACGCGTCTTGAGCGATATAAATCGGCTTGCTTTAATTCCTCCAGCGCTTGCTGTAATTGCTTATCTTTTGCTGTCATGCGCTTACGCGTAGCTTGATCCAGCAGAACGCACACCTAAGCGTTCAAATAAAGCCAAGTCATGATTCGTCATAGGGTTATCGGTGGTTAATAACTTGTCCCCATAAAAAATAGAATTCGCACCAGCAAAGAAACACATCGCCTGCATTTCATCTGACATATCATTACGACCAGCAGATAATCTAACGCGTGAATGAGGCATTAAAATACGCGCTACCGCAATCATCCGAATAAACATTAAAGGATCTAATGATTCAGAACCCATTAATGGCGTACCTTCCACTTGTACCAACATATTAATTGGCACACTTTCAGGATGCTTAGGTAAATTAGCCAATTCAATTAATAACTTAGAGCGGTCAGTTTCATCTTCACCCATGCCTACGATACCACCACAACAGACATTAATTCCGGCATCACGCACACGACCCAAGGTATCTAAACGATCTTGATAAGTACGCGTAGTAATGACCTCAGAATAATAATCCTCTGAAGTATCTAAATTATGATTGTAATAATCTAAGCCGCCTTCTTTTAAAGTCTTAGTTTGCTGGTCAGTCAACATACCCAAAGTCACACAGGTTTCCATGCCCATCGCTTTCACGCCTTTGACCATTTCTACAACACGGTCAACATCTTTATCTTTAGGGCTACGCCATGCCGCACCCATGCAAAAACGTGATGCGCCTTGATCTTTAGCATTTTGCGCCGCCTTTAAAACCTCATCCATAGGCATTAGAGCTTCAGGCGTTAAATCAGAATCATAACGCGCACTTTGTGGACAATAACCACAATCTTCGGAACAAGATCCCGTTTTAATGCTTAATAAACTGCTGATCTGCACTTCATTCGGATCGAAATTAGTCCGATGGATTGTATGCGCTTGAAAAAGTAAATCATTAAACGGCTGAGTAAATAAAGCATTAACTTCATCTAACTGCCAATCATGGCGCAACACGGCATTATTATTCATTGAATCTGCTGACATTCTGTTAATCTCCAAGGTCTGGGCTATAGTTAGATGACGACGACTTAATATTGATCAACCTAACACGATAAAAATGGTAAACAACTGGTTCGATATTATACAATATAGTTTGCTTTCGACTAGCTGTATCTTATGTAACAAGCCAGGAATGGAGCACATGGATTTGTGTGTAGCTTGTTATGATGCATTAGAAAAAATGGAAGATCAGTGTTATTGCTGCGCAAAGCCTTTCGCAATTCATAGCTCAACACCCCGACTTTGCGGCCTATGCCAAAAAAATCCGCCAGCCTTTAACAAAGTCTACAGCCCTTTTATCCATCAGGGCGCTATGCGTTACTTAATTAATCAACTGAAATTTAATGGTGCGTATAAAAACTCACGACTACTCGGCTTATTACTTGCCGACTATCTTGGAAAAAACGCTGAACTACCCAATCTAATTATTCCCGTCCCCTTACATACCAATAGATACAAACAAAGGGGCTTTAATCAAACACATGAAATAGCGAAAACTATCGCTAAAGAGCTCAACTTAGCTATCGACATATCCTGTTGCCAGCGAATAAAAAACACGCCTCACCAAATATCACTGACAGCCAAACAAAGACGTAAAAATATTAAAAATGCATTTCAAGTAACAAAGCTACCGAAGGTTAATCATATCGCCATTTTAGATGACGTAATGACAACTGGCGCTACTGCCAACGAGCTCGCTAGACTATTAAAATCGGCTGGGATTAATCAGGTAGATGTGTGGCTTTGTTCGCGCGCAAAAATGGATCGATAAGTGTAATTGTTCGCTCTACAGCGCCATTATTTTTTGCCACAAAAGCCTGGGCATTATTAATTAATCGAGCTTTCTCTTGAGGATCTTCAATCATCAGCGTAACCGACCGAATGATATCTGCCTCATTAACACATTGAATTGCACCTCGCGCTTCAAGTAACTGCTTTGCTTGTAATTCAACATTTTTCATATGCGGACCAAACATTACAGGCACACCTAATAAAATAGGTTCAAAAATATTATGCCCACCAACAGGAACCATACTTCCTGCAACGAAACTAAAGTCAGCCAAGGCATACATTTGCTTTAATTCACCGAGAGTATCAACCAAATAGACATCAGTTACTACATCACAAGGCTTGTGTTCTGTCCGCTCCAGTACATTAAGCTTATTTCTTGCGCATAACTGTTTGATTTCAGGTGTTCGCTTAGGCTGACGCGGCACTAACACCAACAAAATTTCTGGAAATTTTGACTTTAAACGCCGATAAGCCCGTAAAAAAATCTCATCCTCGCCAGCATGAGTACTCCCTACAACAAACACCTGACGATTCGGAAATAATTCCTGCTTTACTTGTGCCATATTAACCCTAAGCACTTCAGCAATAGGCATATCAAGCTTAATATTACCTGAGACAGTAATTTTTTCAGCTAACACACCAATCTCTTGGTAACGACGCTCATCCACTTCAGTTTGTACTGCAACACCAGAAACCCCAACAAAAACCTTAGCCAAGAAACCTTTTAATTTAAGATAGCCCTTACTCGATTTCTCCGTTAACCGCGCATTAACAATAAACAAAGGAACTTCATGCTGCTTACATTTAGCAAATAAACTAGGCCAAATTTCAGTCTCCATAATAATGGCAATCTTAGGCTGAAAATGCTTAATAAATCGCTCTACAGCCCCAGGCATATCATAGGGCAAATAAACATGCTCCACCTGATCGCCCTGCAATGCACGCACACGATCATAACCAGGCTCTGTACCTGTGGTGACTAAAACCTTATAAGGGTAATTTTTGCGCAAATATTCGATTAACACATGTGCTGCTTCCACTTCACCTAATGAGGCGGCATGCACCCAAATGACGTTCTGCGCATGCTTTTTCTTATAAAAACCCAAGACTTCGTTATAACGCGCATTAAAACCCTGCCACTTTAAACCTTTAAAATAACGAAACACCAATAACAAAGGCAATAACAGATAAAATAAAGCGACATAAAAATAATACATAACTCGACTATCCACAAGTAGTGACTAATTAAAATACTAGAGAATTTGTCGCTACGAGCGACCAGAGAACAGTATAGTCAGAATGATATACTGAAAAAAAGAATTAATAAAACCGTATTAAGCTACGGCAAACTTAGTGTTACTGATGCAACTATAAATAGTCACACCAGTAAACTTAAAGCCTAATTACTTAAGCTTCTTCAGCAACGACCTGAACATTAACAGTTGCTGTAACGTCAGCATGAAGATTAACATCTATCTCATAGCTGCCAACTTGACGAATGATACCTGTAGGTAACCGTACTTCGCTTTTGTCAACTGCTGCGCCAGCTGCTGTCATTGCATCAGCAATATCAAGCGTACCAACAGAACCAAATAATTTACCTTCGTCGCCAGCTTTATGAGCAATAACAACTTCGATTTTACCTAGCGCAGTCGCTCTAGCTTCAGCAGCAGCTAGTTTTTCAGCAGCAGCTTTTTCAAGTTCCGCTCTACGTGCTTCAAATTCAGCAATTTTCTTTGCTGTTGCCATAACTGCTTTTAATTGTGGAATAAGGAAATTTCTAGCATATCCAGATTTCACATTTACTTTATCACCTAGATTACCTAAGTTTACAACTTTCTCAAGAAGGATAACTTCCATCTTATAATCCTCATAATTTATCGGTATACCGATTCCACCGCATATTTAAATGCTTGATGGGGGTTTTATGTTTTTTCGTAAATTCAACCAAGTATCACTGAGACCAATAATCGCGACCGGCACAACCAGGTGCGGCACAACAAATATCAACATATAAAAAATCGGCAACAAAAAGCGTTTTGCCTTCGTTGCTGATATTACTGCATGTGCAATAGCCGTACCAATAAAAGCGTACAACATAAATAAAATAATACCTATGTTCCAAGCTATCTCAGAAATAACACCGCCAGCCACTACAGCAACAATGAATACACAGACTGTCGTTATAGTAAACCGCGAAGGCATGCGCAAAGAAAGATACTCTACACCAAAGCCACCTGGGTTATATAAGTTTGCTTGCCACCAACGAGCCAACAACAAACCTAATAACAAGCCAGTTACTGAGCCTGTTGCAAGAATGCCAGTCATATATTTAGCGAGCATAGCAATTGTTTGCTTAACTTGCTCTATAGGCGCATCTGATGCTTGCATCATAGGCTCAATCATTACGTTCAAAATTGACTGCCAATAAACAGCAGGATCTTGAGCAAACAAATAAAAACCTAAAATAGCTAATGCACCTAATACTGAGGAAATTTCTATTGCCAGAGACAAATGACGCCCCTCACGTAACACTATAGAAAGCAACCAAACAGGCAGCCATAAAATAAGCGCATAACCAAAGGCAAATTGATAATTACCTAGAACTATAACACCTAAAATAGCAGCCGCCACACACGCACTTAATAAGACTAGCAACCCTTCGTACCACCCACGACGCAATGTCACCAATGCTACCGTAGCTGAACTTACAATACTGACAGGTGGCACTAGTAAAGATAGCAGCGCTAAAGAAGATGCAACAGCCATAGCCTGCATTCTTCCTTTCATAATATAACTGGCTAAAAATTTCACTAATGCCGACCTTAATTTAATTATTCGTGCGCATCACAAAAAGGTACTAAAGCAATATAACGTGCGCGTTTAATAGCAGTTGTTAATTGTCTTTGGTGTTTTGCACTTGTGCCAGTAATACGGCTTGGTACAATTTTACCTGTTTCAGTTACGAATTCATTTAGCATTTCGATATTTTTATAATCGATTGCATTTGCTTCACCTGGTGTACCAAAAGCAAATTGCTTTTTGCGTCTCATTTGACGAGCCATGAGCTATCCTCTTATGTATTTGTTAAATTATTCAGAATCAGATTTAGCATCAGAAACGACTTCTTCTTTTGCAGTTTCTTTTGCTGGTGCAGTTTCTTTTGCTGGTGCTTCTTCTTTTGCAGCTGCTGGTTTCTCAGCATATGCTGTAGCTTGTTCAGCAGTCTCAGTTGCAATCACTGATGCTTCTGTCATTGCAGTTTTTCTTACTAAAGTCATACTACGTAGCACAGCATCATTAAAACGGAAACTACTTTCCAACTCTGCAAGAGTTGCTTGATCACACTCAATATTCATTAATACATAGTGTGCTTTTTGAAGTTTCTTAATTGGATACGCAAGATGTCTACGACCCCAATCTTCAAGACGGTGAATAGCTCCTGACGCGCCTTCAATAGTTGCACGATAACGATCTATCATTGCAGGTACTTGAGAGCTTTGATCAGGATGAACTAAAAAGACAATTTCATAATGTCGCATAATTTTCCTTTCGGGTTATAGCCTTCTACCAGAATTTGATAGTAAGACAAGGAGGGCGTTGAAACCCCATTAAAAAGCCGTCCATTGTATTGCATATTTAACTGATTGCAAAGTAATTTCACTTTTATAAAGTTACTAAGAAAGCACAAAACAATCTTATTTCCGCATAATAACTAGACTATTTTGCTAGCAATCTATCAGGTAGAATAGCGCTAATTACTAGCTTTTGAGATTTTCTTGCACATGAAAAAAATTGAACTTCTATCCCCAGCAGGCACTTTAAAAAACATGCGTTATGCTTTTGCTTATGGTGCCGATGCAGTTTATGCAGGGCAACCACGCTATAGCCTACGTGTACGCAACAATGACTTTCTTGATGAAAATCTCGCCAAAGGCATTAATGAAGCGCATGCCTTGGGAAAAAAGTTCTTTTTAGCAGCTAACGTCATCCCGCATAATACTAAAGTTAAAACTTTTATCAAAGATATTGCGCCTATTGTTGCTATGCAACCTGACGCACTCATCATGGCAGATCCTGGCTTAATTATGATGGCTAGAGAGCAATGGCCAGATATGCCAATACATTTATCAGTGCAAGCAAATACTGTTAATTTTGCCGCCGTTAAATTTTGGCAAAAAATGGGCGTGGAACGCATCATCCTATCGCGCGAACTTTCTTTAGATGAAATCGCTGAAATACGCCAAGAATGCCCAGATATGGAACTCGAGGTATTTGTTCATGGCGCACTGTGCATTGCTTACTCTGGCCGCTGCTTATTATCCGGCTATTTTAATCATCGCGACCCTAACCAAGGAACATGCACCAATTCCTGTCGCTGGAAATACGACACTAAACCCGCCCATGAAAACGCCGAAGGTGACTTTATATTAGATGGTGGCGCAATTTCTATGGACGACCTAAATACCAGTACAGCTAACTGCGGTGGAGCGGAGCGTCACCCTCTAGCTGACGAAGTCTATTTCTTAGAAGAAGAAGGTCGCCCCGGCGAACTGATGCCGGTCATGGAAGATGAGCACGGCACATATATAATGAACTCAAAAGACTTACGCGCGATAGAACACATACAGCGACTTGTTGAGATTGGCGTTGATAGCTTAAAAATTGAAGGCCGCACTAAGTCGCATTATTATGTAGCTAGAACCGCACAAACTTACAAACAAGCCATTAATGATGCCTTAGCTGGCAAAGCCTTTCAGCCTGAGTTGATTGGTGTTTTAGAGAATCTCGCTAATCGCGGCTATACGGACGGCTTTTATCAACGCCATCATACTCACGAGCAGCAAAATTACATCACAGGCTATTCCAAAAGCCACCAACAACAATTCTGCGGCGAAATAAGGAACTACGACGAAAGCACCGGTATGGCTGAAATTTTAGTTAAAAATAAATTCTCCGTCGGTGATAAACTCGAGTTTATACACCCCGATGGAAATCATGATATTATCGTGGAACGCATGGAGGACATGCACGGACATGAAATGCAGGAAGCATCAGGTGGCGGCTATGAGGTCAAAATCCCCCTACCCGCCTGCACTAATAAACTCGGCCTATTGGCTCGCTATTTTAAATAAAGAGGAAATCTTATGAAACCTAATGTTGGCGGAATTGATAAAATCATTAGAATTATTGCAGGTCTTAGCATTATTGCTGCAGGCGCTTACTTTCAGTCTTGGTGGGGAGCTGTAGGCATTATTCCTCTAGCAACCGCCTTAATTAATTGGTGCCCTGCTTACTTACCTTTTGGCTGGTCAACTTGTAAAATAAAAGAAGCCGAATAAATTTAACCCTGCCATCAAAAATCGACTCTCCCTTAATCTAGGTAACTTTTAAGCATAGAGGAAGCAAAGAAAACACTCTTTTATACTGCCTCTATGCTCAACATATAATGCTACCTAGGCTTTGACAAAAAATCAAAAGCCTTAACAACAACTTAAAAATTATGAAAATTGAACTTGCTAATCCTCGTGGATTTTGTGCTGGCGTAGACCGCGCTATTGAAATCGTAGATCGTGCCATCGAAGCCTTTGGCGCACCTATTTATGTCCGCCACGAAGTAGTACATAATCGCACAGTAGTTGAAGGCCTAAGAGACAAAGGCGCTATTTTTATCGAAGAATTAAGTGATGTCCCTGAAGGCTCTTATCTTATTTTCAGCGCACATGGCGTATCTAAAAAAGTACAAAAAGAAGCAGTAGAAAGAAATTTAACTGTTTTTGACGCGACCTGCCCTTTAGTGACTAAGGTTCATATACAAGTTGCCAAACACGCTAAGGCAGACCGCGAAGTATTCCTTATTGGCCACGAAGGCCACCCTGAAGTTGAAGGCACCATGGGGCAGTACGAAAAATGCACGGAAAATGGCGCCATCTACCTTGTAGAAAACCCTGAAGATGTTAAAACAGTTAAAGTGAATAACCCTGATAATTTGGCTTATGTCACACAAACCACACTTTCCATGACTGACACACAAATCATGGTTGACGCATTACATGAACACTTCCCTTCAATTCAAGAACAAAAGAAAGATGATATTTGCTATGCCACGCAAAACCGTCAAGATGCTGTGCATGACCTTGCCGAGACGTCAGATATTATCTTGGTTGTTGGCTCAACTAACAGCTCTAACTCAAACCGTTTAAGAGAGATTGCTGAGCAACTAGGCAAGCCAGCTTACCTAATTGATACCGCTCAAGACATGCAAGAAGAATGGTTTGCTGGTGCTGACGTAGTAGGTGTAACAGCAGGCGCTTCAGCTCCTGAAGTATTAGTTCAAGAAGTAATTAAACAACTGCAAGCTTGGGGTGGAGAAACAGCCATGGAAAACCCTGGTATTGAAGAAAAAGTAGTATTTACTTTACCAAAAGAACTAAAGCTACATATGGATAAGCGTTAAAAATATTTACGCAAAGCGCTACAAGCAATCTGTAGCGCTTTACTACATTAGTCAGCTGCCATTAGCTTAAGAAACTCGCTTTCAGAAATAATATCTTTATTGCTCTCGACTCTATCCAAATAAACCAAACCATCCAGATGATCGTATTCGTGCTGAAAAACGCGAGCGACAAAACCCTCTAACTCTTGAGTCACAGCATCACCAAGCGCATTAATATAATTGACCTTAATTTGCGTATATCTAGGTACTCTTGCTCGGATACCCGGAATACTTAAACAGCCTTCCCAATCTTTTTCCTTCATCTCACTTAAAGCCTCAAAACTAGGATTAATCATCAAAGTCGGCTCCATTTCCGGTGCATACGGATAACGTTCTGAAGGCCTCGACGCTATAATCATCATTCGCCAAGAGGCTGAAATCTGAGGTGCAGCTAAGCCCACACCATTAGTACTTGCTAGACTGACAAATAAATCATTAATCACTTCCTGCATTTCAGGAGCATTAATATCTTGCACCTCGTGTGCACGCAAGCGTAAAACCTCAGCACCTAATTGGGCAATGGCTCGCACTTCACTCATGCAGAAAACTCCACTTCATAGCCGGTAAATTTACGAATATTGATCACACCGGTATCCAATAATAAATACTGCCCTTTGATACCCTGCAAAACCCCTTCTACCTCAGCCACTTTATCAAAATTAAAAGATTTCACTTTTGCTGGGTATTGTATTGCTGGGTATTGAATATCAACAGCTCGCTCTTCAGGCAACAACTCAAACGCCTGATCACCAAACTTTCCTCTTATCGCTGCTAATGGCTCTTTACACAATGATAGTAGTTCATCACGTTTAGCCAATAAATCTACGGGCTCTTGCAAATTTTTTAACATCCGCTGCCAACTGGTCTTATCACTGACATGCTCCGCAATCGCCACCTCAAGTAATCCAGAAATATACCGAGACTGTGCTTTTAAAATAGGTAAGGCTTGCACCGCTCCCTGATCTATCCAGCGCGTTGGCACTTGCGTATGCCGAGTAATGCCCACTTTAACGCCCGATGAATTGGCTAAATACACATAATGCGGCTGAAAACAAAACTCTTCACCCCAGGAAGGTTCCCTGCAAGTTCCCTCTGCATAATGGCACGTCTCTGGCTTCATAATACACATATCACATTGCGCCAAGGAAATAAAACAGGGGTAACAAAAACCTTGATTAAACGCTTTCTTAATGGATCGCTGGCAGTGTACGCAAGCAATACTACCTGTATAGCTCAGCTTTATATTTTTACCGATAAAAGGATTTAATTCGATTAACTGCTCACCTAGCGGTAACTGATATTTAACTGGCGATTGTAATTCAGTTGTCATTTTTCGCAACGTACCTAGCACTTCAACTCTCCAAAACTTCAATAATTTTCACAACAATTAGCGCTCAAAGTATAAAGAATATGGGTATAATTACATAGTTATTAATTTCCCAACATAAGAGAAATCGCATGTCATTTACAAACGTTAAACCAGGCAAAGATGTTCCTAGCGACATCAATGTTATTATTGAAATCCCTGCATACAGCGACCCAGTTAAATATGAAGTAGATAAAGATACAGGCGCTTTAACAGTAGACCGTTTTATGGGCACAGCGATGCAGTACCCAGCAAACTATGGCTATGTGCCACATACTTTATCGGATGATGGCGACCCAGTTGATGTATTAGTTATCACGCCACACCCAATTTTAAGTGGTAGTGTTATTCGTTGTCGTCCGGTTGGCGTTTTAAAAATGTCTGACGAAGCCGGCGAAGATGCAAAAATCTTAGCGGTGCCAGTACAAAAATTGACACAATACTACAATAAAATTGAAAATTACTTAGACTTCCCTGAAGCGGATTTAAATAAAATCTCGCATTTCTTTGAGCATTACAAAGATTTAGAAAAAGGCAAGTGGGTTAAAGTTGAAGGCTGGGAAGGCATTGAATCTGCAGAAGCTGAAATAACCTCAAGTATTGATCGTTATAATAATACGGCTAAAAAGCCTGCGTTCTAAGATCTAACACGAAGACTGCACCCAAAGCTTTAGCCCCGATTAGACTAAAACTAAGCGCGGCTAAAGCTTTCCCTACAAATATCCTTCGGTATTTTTAGCTACCCAGCGACTTTGATCATCAGCTAATATCTCTTTCTTCCAGAAAGGCACTTTAGACTTTAAAGCCTCCATAATAAAACGACTGGCATCAAAAGCATCACCTCGATGTACTGACCAAACAGCCACTAACACCAAAACATCATCAGGAAAAACATCTCCGACACGATGAATGACTAAAGAATCCAATAAAGCCCACTGCTGCTCAGCTTCTTGCGCCACTGCATCCAATTGCTTTTCGGTCATACCAGGATAATGCTCTAGGGTCATACCTTTAACTAGCTCACCTTCATTAAAATCACGCATAGTGCCAACGAAAACATTAGTCGCGCCATACTTCCCTGATAAAGCTTGCTGCTTTTTTTGATAAGCCTGCACTTCAGCAAAGGGATCAAATTCCTCAGGTACAATTTTAATCATATTGCCCGCCTGTCACCGGTGGAAAAAAAGCCACCTCATCACCATCCGAAACCACACAATCTAAAGCCACATATTCCATATTAAGAGCCGCCAAGGTATTATCCGGCATCACTTTTGATTCCGTCGCCTTTACCCAAACATCTGCAACACTTAGAGCTTGATCAAACTCTAGCATATCTTCAGATCGCCCTAATAATTCATTTAAACTCGCAAAATAACGCACTTTTATCGACACAGTCATTCACTCAATCAGTAAAACAATAGATAATATAGAAATACTTTTATATACGCCATCTCTATATTATGACAAAACTCACACACTTCAATCAATCCGGCGAAGCCCATATGGTTGACGTTGGTCAAAAAGCTATCACCCAACGTACAGCTACCACAAGCGGCTATATCGAAATGTTGCCCAGTACCTTAGCATTAATTCAAAGTGGCGAACATAAAAAAGGCGATGTACTCTCCATTGCACGTATCGCTGGCATTATGGCCAGTAAAAGAACTGCAGATCTAATTCCGCTTTGCCACCCTCTTCCCATTACCCATGTCGAAGTCACTTTTGATACTGACACAGAAAACAATCGAGTTCACTGCCATACTATCGTAAAAACCAACGGTCAAACAGGCGTAGAGATGGAAGCGCTCACCGCCACGCAAATCGCCTTACTAACTATTTACGATATGTGTAAAGCCGTAGATCGCGGCATGTGCATTCAAAACGTACGCTTGGAAGAAAAATCAGGCGGTAAATCAGGACTATGGCAACGCACCGTATAATCAGGTGAACTATTTTACCGACGCTACACTGGGAGCCATACAACTTTTATTACAGTTCAATCCCGAAGTATATTTGATTGTTTGGACTTCTCTAAAAATAGCGCTGATCGCCACAACACTAGCCGCCATTTTGGCTATTCCTACAGGCATTTATATTGCTATTAACGAATTTATTGGCAAGCGTTTATTATTACAGCTACTCAACACACTGATGGCCATGCCGACCGTGATGATTGGCTTGGTTTTTTATGGCCTACTGAGTCGTCGTGGAATGTTTGGTGATTACGGTCTGCTGTACACCGAAACAGCCGTGATATTAGGCGAAGCCAGCTTAATAGTGCCGATCATTATTAATATGACTGTCGTCGCTGTACAGTCCGCTGATAACCGACTTCTACCTACACTAAAGTCGCTAGGAGCCAAGCAGACGCAGTTAGTGTTACCTTTATTAACTGAGTTACGTTATGTCATTCTCGCCGCCATTATTACTGGTTTTGGCCGCGCTATCGGTGAAGTAGGAGCAGCAATGATGCTAGGTGGAAATATTCACGGCGTTACGCGCACTATGACTACCGCAATTGCATTAGAAACTAGTAAAGGTGACTTTGTGCTGGGATTAGCACTCGGTATCGTTTTATTAAGTGTGGCCTTTACTGTTAATTTTATACTGCAACAACTCACACCAGAAAATAGCGACTAACCCTTACCTAATTCGGCGATAAACTTAAGACGGGGCACCTAAAAATCGTAGAACGGACTTCAGTCCGCTATTGCTAAAAAAGCGGGCTGAAGTCCGTCCTACTGTATTCATTCCCGTCTTAAGCACGTAGCCCCTCATTCTTTATAACGCATACACCCAAAATTAATATGCCTAATTCAAAAACCTATCTCACCGTACCTTACGCAGAAAAAGATGCTGCAAAAGTGCTAGGCGCAAAATGGGATGCCGCACAAAAAAAGTGGTATGCCCCTGCAAGCGCTGATTTAAGTGATTTTTCTAAGTGGCAAACAGAAGTGTCAGGCCATTCAGCTAAAACAAAGAAACCGAAAAAACCTACCTCAGTCAATAACACCCAAAATGGCGTAGTGACGCATGCAAAAGATAAAGAATTTATTGCCTACAATGGCGAACAGCCACCTTGGCTGTAATGCTAATACCTAAAAACCAATGAGTACACTAAAATACTTAAGCGGCTACCCTGCCCCAGTAAAGGAGCAAGTACAAACGCTAATTAGCAGTAACACGCTAGCCGAGTTTCTGCTAAAAAAATATCCTGTTGCTCATGAAGTCAGAAGCGATAAAGCACTGTACGCCTATGTTATGAGCTTAAAAAACCAATTTATTCGAAAATCTGATCCACTCAGTAAAGTGGTTTACGACGATAAACTCGATGTACTGCATCAAGCGTTAGGCCTGCATTCCTTTGTTTCTAGAGTTCAAGGCGGTAAATTAAAAGCAAAAAATGAAATTCGCATAGGCTCCGTTTTTAAAAAAGTGCCTATAGAATTTTTAAAAATGATCACCGTCCATGAGTTAGCCCATATAAAAGAAAAGCAGCACAATAAGGCTTTCTATAAATTATGTCAGCATATGGAACCAGATTACCATCAACTGGAATTCGATATGCGCTTGTACCTGACTCATTTAGATATTGCCGGAAAACTTTATTGAGCCGGTAATCCAGTCTATAGCCGCGTGAAATTACTGTTAATGCGGCAACATCTTCTTATGCGTATGAATGGACATCAAAATCCCAAAACCCGCAAACAGGGTTACCATTGACGTTCCTCCATAACTGATTAAAGGCAAAGGCACACCCACCACCGGCAAAATCCCTATGACCATGCCAATATTAACAAATACATAAACAAAAAACGTACACACCAAACTACCAGCAAGCAAGCGACTATAGGTATCCTGTGCTTGCACAGCAATATACAAGCCGCGGGCAATAATAAATAAATAGATGGCAAGTAAACCCAAGCAACCGACTAAACCAAACTCTTCCGCAAAAACAGCAAAAATAAAATCTGTTGAACTTTCAGGCAAAAAATCCAATTGTGACTGGGTATTTCCCTGCCACCCTTTGCCATAAGGGCCACCCGAGCCTATCGCAATTTTAGATTGAATAATATGATAGCCCTTACCCATAGGGTCAGCTTCTGGATTCAAAAAGGTCAGTACGCGATCCTTCTGGTACTCACGCATAAAAAACTGCCAATAAAGAGGAGCCAGCGCACTTAATCCCAAAATTGTCGAAAGCAAAAAACGCCAAGAAAGACCTGCAAAATACAGGACAGATGCTCCTGAGCTCGCGACCAATAAAGATGTCCCTAAATCCGGCTGGCGAACAATTAATAAAGTAGGAATAAGGAGAAAAATGGTAGCAACAACTATATGTCGCCATTTAGGCGGTATATCATGTCCAGCTAAATACCAAGCAATCATCATTGGCGTGGTAATTTTAATCATTTCCGATGGCTGAAAACGAAACAAGCCCAAATCCAACCAACGCTGAGCTCCCTTACCCACATCACCTACGAGTAAAACAGCGACCAATAAAGCCACGCCTAAACTATATAAGGGAATTGAATAACGCTGAAATTGACGCGGGTTAACATGCGCTAAAACAATCATCAATACCACAGCAATTCCCATTCGCGCTGCCTGACGAATAAGCAAGGCGGCCTCCTTGTTGCCCGTACTATATAACATCATAAAACTTAAAATGAGCAATAATAGTAAACCAACTAATAAAGGAATATCAATATGCAATTTCCGTAACAAACTGCCAATTAAAGAATGCTCTTTAAATTGCTCAGCTCTTAACTCCACTTTCATTATCTATTTCCCGTACCTAAATACTTTTTAATCACTTTAGCTGCAATTGGCGCTGCAATAGAACTACCGTGACTCCCATGCTCGGCTATCACTGCCACTGCGATTTTAGGGTTATCAGCAGGCGCAAAAGCAATAAATAAAGCATGATCTCGCATATTGAATTCAATCTCCGCCTCATCATATTCTTCGTCTTGTTTTACCGTGTAAACCTGAGCAGTTCCTGTTTTACCTGCAATTTGATAATCAATGCCTTTTGCTATTCTTTTCGCTGTCCCTCTAGGCGAATGTACAACATGCACCATAGCATTAATAATCTCTTGAATATTTCCAGCTTTCAATTCAATGCGCTCTTGCGCTGGGCGTTCGATCTCAGTCGCCCGGTTTTGATATACAATTTGCTCTGCTAAATACGGCGTGACAATCTGCCCCTGTTTAGCCAAAGTACCGGTCGCACGCGCCAATTGCAAAGGAGTTACCTGAGTAAACCCTTGCCCGATTCCTGTGATCAGAGTCTCCCCGGGATACCATACTTGCTCACGATGAATCCGCTTCCATTCTCTTGAGGGCAATAATCCGGACTTCTCGCCTTTCAAATCAATGCCAGTCTCTTGCCCAAAACCAAAATCATGCAAAAAACCTGACATTTTATCTATTCCTAATGCCAGCGACAGATCGTAAAAGTACACATCACAAGACTGAGTAATAGCATCATCTAAATCGACCTTGCCATGCCCCCATTTCTTCCAATCTCGGTATTTATGATCCTTATTTGGCAAACGATAATACCCTGGGCAAAATATAGTCTGATGTGTGTGGGTAATATTACTCTCTAAGCCTGCTAGGCCAATAAATGGCTTTAATGTTGATCCTGGTGGGTATTGACCACGTAAGACACGATCAAACAGTGGTTTATTTGGGGATTTATTCAGCCGACCATAATCTTTATAACTAATACCCGTGACAAACAGATTAGGGTCAAAACTCGCCTTACTCACTTGAACTAAAACACCTCCCGTATCTAAATCAAGCGCCACTACAGCTCCATTATAGTCAGCTAAGGCATCGTAAGCTGTTCGCTGCAAATCCATATCTATGGTTAAATAAATATCCGCTCCTGGTATCGAATCAATTCGACCCAACTCATTAATCGGCTTACCTTGGGCATTAGTTTCTAATTCTGCATAACCAGCATGTCCGCGTAAAACATCCTCATAAGCAAGCTCGACTCCCGTTTTACCAATAGTATGCATAGCACGATATTCAGATTCAGACAGTGTTTTTAACTCTCTTTCGTTAATACGCCCAACATAGCCGACAAGATGTGCTGTTAATTCAGCATAAGGATAATGGCGTAATAAGCGAGCATGAATATCAACACCCGGAAAGGTATGGCGTAAAACTGCAAACTTAGCTACTTCAGTTTTATTAAGCTGCAATAGCAAAGGAATGCTATCAAAGTGCTTGTAGTGCTTTCTTTGCTTATTGAAGGCTGCAATTTTTTCCTGCGGAATACTCAAAGCCAACTGCAAACGCTGCAAAGTCTCTTCCATATCAGCCACTTGATCAGGAATAAGTTCTAAACTATAGGAAGCTAAATTTTCCGCTAAAATTCGCCCATGTTTATCATAAATAATCCCTCGAGTAGGCGGTATTGACGCCACCTTAATCCGATTATTGGTCGCCATATTATGATACAGCTTATGCCCTAGCACTTGTAAATAAACCAGACGACTGACTAAGCCAGCCACTAAAAGCAACATAAACGCAAATAGAATGACAGTTCGGCTTAAGAAAATGCGGTTCTCTAAAAATCGATCTTTAATTACCTGATAACGACGCATATCTGTTTAATACCTACTATTGATGCAAGGACAGAGCGCACATATCAATATCCGCATACTTAGTAAGCATATTAACCCACTGAGCTTCTTAGACAATGCGTATATTACGCAGTGATAGGCTGACAACAGGCCAAACTATAGCCCCCGCTAGAATTGGCAACCAGAAATTCATAGACACCGATTGATGACCAATATTTTCAGTCCAAAAAATCAGTACTCGGGCGAGTAATAAGAGAATAAAAATAACCAAGCTCTGTTGAACAATAGGATAGTGCCTTATACGCTTATGTTGTTTTACAGCAAGAAAAACACTGACTGAATAAGCTAACGCATACTGCCCCAATAATTGCCCCGTTAGCACATCGACCAATAAGCCAACCATCCATGCCTTACCAACACTAGCAGTCTCAGGGGCAGCAAGCGTCCAATAAACCAAAGTTAACAGTACCCAGTCAGGTGCCACCATCAAAAAAGGAGCGTTCCATGGAGTAATATTCAATGCCATGGCACCGATAATCGTTATCCAATAAGCGATCAGTATTGGTAATTTAATCTTGATCATTCTCTTGCCCACTAGGCGGATTGTTTAAAGGAATAACCTGACTATTGCTCCAAACAATCAGTAGCTCACGACTGGTATTCAGCTCAGCCGTTGGTGTCGCTTGTATAACCGCAAAAGGCTTATCAGGCTGCTCAACAAAGGACTCAACAACTGCAACAGGATAACCTTGTGGAAACACGCCCCCTAAACCAGACGTAATTAATAAGTCACCAGGCACTATATCTGCATTATTAGGTAAAAAAGGTAAATTTAGTTTATTTAACTGACCACTACCAATGGCAATAGTATGCAAACCATTACGATTAACTTGCACAGGAATAGCATGATTAGGATCAGTAATTAAAATAATCTCGGAGCTCAGGGGTAAGGCCTTAACCACTTGCCCAACAATACCATTTGCATCTAACACCGGCTGCCCCGCATGCACACCAAACCGACTGCCTTTATTGACTACAACCACATGCTCATAGGGGGCAAGATTAACCGACAATAACTCGGCAACCAAAACTTGTTCACCTAATTTAAAAGAGCTATCTAGCAAGGAGCGTAAGCGAATATTTTCTTTCTCTAAGGCCGAAAACTTCAATAACCTTGCACTATTAATCAATTGCTGTTGCTTTAATTCTTTATTTTCACTTAATAGCTGTTCGTAACTCTCAACAGAATCGAACACGTTATTAAATAATCGTGTGGGCGCATCAACGATATATTGAATCGGATAAACAAAGACTGAAAGAATATTGCGCAAAGGCTTTAACTTATCACTATATTGCTCAGTAACCAGAAAAAAAACAGACAATAAGACCACAATCAAAAAACGCGTATTTATTGAGGGGCCAGTGGCAAATAAAAGTTTTATAGTGTTTACCTAGCGAAACTGAAGCATTAAAAACAAAATAATGGCATTGAGCTATTCACAATGACCATAAAATACTGACTAACATTACGCCCTCATTTTATAAACCATGAAGGCATAAACGTTTGTTACTCCGACATTAGGTAACTTCTCATTATTCACGGGTAAATACCTATAAAAATATCGTCATTCCCGAAGTCTTTTATCGGGAATCCACGTTAAACATAGATTCCTGCTAACAACATGCAGGAATGACGGGCTGAAAAAACAGCTTATACCCTTTAATAATGAGAAATTACGACATTAGAAGGAATCTTGAATCTTCCTTCGACCACAAAAAACAAGACCCTTCCTGTCGTTTATCAAGCCCGCATGCTATTACGGAATGCGGGCTACATTTAATTAAAAAGCAATGCAATACTACTCTAAAGAAAAAGCAGACAAACCTTTTTCATCCAACATTTCCAACACCATGCCACCACCACGCGCAACACAAGTTAATGGATCATCGGCAATATAACAAGGCAAGCCGGTTTCTTCAGAAATAAGACGGTCTATATCTTTTAATAAAGCCCCACCACCCGTTAAAACAATACCTCGCGTAGCGACATCAGCACCAAGTTCAGGCGGTGTTTGCTCTAAAGCGACCTTAACTGCACCCACGATACCGGACAAAGGTTCTTGTAAGGCTTCTAAGATTTCATTACTGTTTAAAGTAAAACCGCGCGGCACACCTTCTGCTAAATTACGCCCTTTTACCTCAATCTCCATAATCTCACTACCCGGATAGGCTGTTCCTATTTCTTTTTTAATACGCTCAGCCGTTGCTTCACCAATTAAAGTGCCATAATTTCTACGTACATAGTTAATAATCGCCTCATCAAAGCGATCCCCCCCAATGCGCACGGAAGCCGAATAAACAATACCATTTAAAGAAATAATGGCAACTTCAGAAGTACCACCACCTATATCTAAAACCATAGATCCATGTGCTTCATCCACTGGCATACCAGCACCGATTGCTGCCGACATAGGCTCTTCAATCAGATACACCTCACGCGCGCCAGCCATCGCTGCTGACTCGCGAATAGCTCGACGCTCAACTTGAGTAGATCCACAGGGCACACAAATCAAAATACGTGGGCTAGGCCGGAAAAATTTATTCTCATGCACTTTTTTGATAAATTCACGCAACATACGTTCAGTTACCGCAAAATCAGCAATCACACCATCCTTTAACGGACGGATAGCCGTTATATTTCCTGGAGTCCGACCTAACATTAGCTTAGCATCTGTACCCACTGCAGCAATCATTTTGGAGCCGCGAATCCTATCTTCTTTAATAGCAACTACAGAAGGTTCGTTTAAGACTATTCCTTGTCCTGGCATATAGATAAGCGTATTAGCCGTCCCTAAGTCAATTGACAAATCATTTGAAAATAGACCACGAAGTTTATTAAACATTAATTCTTGTTCCTGAACGCGTATAAAATCCCACTACTTTATCAATCAATAAGGTATTTGGGCAAGATATAAAGTATCATATTCCGCTATTCGCCTTTATAGAGCCTTAAAAACACAATCTATACAAGGCGATTAAATTACCTAAGAACCCCACCGAGTAATGGAGTTAAAATGTCGTTAACAGTAGATGATGTTAATAAAATTGCGTATTTAGCGCGTCTGGGCATTGATGCTCAGGACACCGAATCTTATGCCAAAGATCTCTCGGGCATGTTAGATCTAGTTGCACAAATGAGTGCAGTTAATACTGATGGTGTTACACCTATGGCTCATCCCCTTGATCAGATGCAACGGTTACGCCCTGACCAAGTCAGTGAAACAAATAACCGTGAAGCCTTCCAAGCCATTGCACCACAAGTTGAATCAGGCTTATATCTTGTGCCCAAAGTCATAGAATAAGGTAAAAACACATGCACACTAAAACCATTACCCAACTCGCTCAAGGCTTACGCGCAGGCGACTATTCCAGCCAAGAATTGACCGAAGCTTATCTTGCCCGCATTAAACAGCACCAAGACCTAAACAGCTTTATTACCGTCACAGAACATCAAGCTATTGCCGCAGCCAAACAAGCCGACGCGATGCTAGCAGCCGGTGACGCGCCTTTCTTAACCGGTGTACCCATGGCGCATAAAGATATTTTTTGTACCCTAGGCGTAAAAACCAGTTGCGGCTCAAAAATGCTAGATAAATTTATCTCACCTTATAACGCAACTGTGGTGGAAAAATTCAATGCCGCTGGTGCTGTTTCGCTGGGCAAACTCAATATGGACGAGTTTGCTATGGGCTCATCTAATGAGACCAGCTTTTATGGCGCAGTCAAAAACCCTTGGGCAACCGATTGTGTGCCTGGCGGTTCATCTGGCGGTTCAGCGGCAGCCGTTGCCGCACGTTTAATTCCAGGTGCAACTGGCACAGATACCGGCGGTTCAATCCGTCAGCCCGCAGCACTGTGCGGTATTACCGGTTTAAAACCCACTTATGGACGTGTATCACGTTACGGTATGATTGCTTATGCCTCTAGTTTGGACCAAGGCGGCCCTATGGCACAAACGGCTGAAGATGCAGCTCTTATGCTACAAGCTATGGCCGGATTTGACCCTAAAGACTCCACTAGCGTAGATTGTGCAGTACCGGATTACAGCGCGGACTTAAATAATAGTTTAGCTGGCTTAAAAATTGGTCTGCCTAAAGAATTTTTTGATGAAGCCTTAAACAGCGAGATGGCTGCGACTATTGAAGCAGCGATCAATGAATACAAAAAAATGGGCGCAGAAATTATCGAAGTTTCCATGCCTAATTTAAAACTCGCGATTCCTGCTTATTATGTAATTGCCCCTGCGGAATGCTCAGCCAACCTTTCACGCCTTGATGGTGTGCGCTATGGTCACCGCTGTGAGAACCCAGTAGACTTAAACGACTTATATATTCGTTCACGTGGCGAAGCATTCGGTACCGAAGTTAAGCGCCGTATTTTAGTCGGCACTTATGCTTTATCAGAAGGCTATTACGATGCTTACTATATTAAAGCGCAAAAAATTCGCCGCTTAATCAGTGATGACTTCAACAAAGCATTAGAGCAAGTCGATGTCATTATGGGGCCGGTATCTCCTACCCCTGCGTTTGGCATAGGCGAAAAAACTGACGACCCTATCGAAATGTATTTAGCAGATATTTACACCATTGCTATTAATTTAGCAGGCTTGCCTGCCATGTCGATTCCAGCCGGTTTTATCGATAACAAACCCGTCGGCTTACAAATTATTGGTAACTATTTTGACGAAGCAAAACTGCTTAATGTCGCCCACCAATACCAACAAGTCACTGACTGGCATCAACAAACACCGAAAGGTTTCGAGTAAGGAGATCACTATGCAATGGGAAACTGTTATTGGGTTAGAAATTCACACCCAACTTGCAACAAAATCAAAAATCTTTTCCGGTGCCGCTACTGCTTATGGAGCAGAACCAAATACACAGGCCTGCGCAGTTGATTTAGGTTTACCGGGCGTATTGCCGGTACTAAATGAAGATGTAGTCCGTATGGCAGTTAAATTCGGACTCGCTATCGAAGCAGAGGTAGCCGATGTATCGGTGTTTGCCAGAAAAAACTATTTTTACCCTGATTCCCCTAAAGGTTATCAAATCAGCCAAATGGATCACCCCATCGTCGGGATCGGCCATATGGACATTGAAATTGATGGCACAACTAAGCGTATTGGAATCACTCGCGCCCATTTAGAGGAAGACGCGGGGAAATCATTACATGAGAACTTTCATGGCTTAACAGGTATTGATTTAAATCGTTCAGGCACACCTCTGCTAGAAATTGTTTCCGAGCCAGATATGCGTTCTGCCAAAGAAGCCATCGCCTATATGCGCAAAATTCACGAATTAGTGCAATATTTAGAAATTAGCGATGGCAATATGCAGGAAGGCTCGTTTCGTTGTGATGCTAACGTCTCTATACGCCCAAAAGGCCAAGCAGAATACGGCACGCGTACTGAATTAAAAAACATCAATTCTTTCAAATTTGTCGAAAAAGCGATTAATATCGAAGTCGAACGGCAAATCGAAATCATTGAAAATGGTGGTAAAATCACTCAGGAAACACGTTTATATGATGCGGATAAAAATGAAACCCGCTCTATGCGTAGTAAAGAGGAAGCAAACGATTACCGCTACTTCCCAGATCCAGATTTATTACCGGTATTGATCAGCGATGAACTTCGCGCAGCCGTTAAAGCCGATTTACCTGAATTACCTCAAGCAAAAAGGCAACGCTTTATTGCTGAGTACCAATTAGAAGCCGAGACAGCCGGTATTTTATCCAGTTCAAAACCGCTTGCGCATTATTTTGAGGCCTTAGCTAAAGCCTCTGGCTGTGATGCAAAAACCTGTAGTAACTGGGTAACCGGTGACTTACTGGGCGCACTGAATAAGCAAGGCTTAGATATTACCCGCTCTCCTATCTCTTATGAACGTCTAGCGGGTTTATTGCAACGTATCGCGGATAACACTATCTCAGGAAAAATTGCCAAACAAGTGTTTGAAGCGATGCTTAATAGCGAAGGTGATGCGGATACAATTATTGAATCCCAAGGTCTAAAGCAAATTACTGATAGTGGCGCAATCGAAGCGATTATTGATAAAATCATCGCCGATAACCCTGGTCAAGTAGAGCAATACCTCAGTGGTAAAGATAAAGTCTTCGGCTTCTTTGTAGGACAAACCATGAAAGCATCTCAGGGTAAAGCCAACCCCGGTGAAGTTAATAAGATTTTGCAGGATAAGTTGAAGCGCTAATTTTCGAGTACCTACTTTTAGCCGAAACAAGCTTATAGCCACAAGGAGCACAAAGGGAGCAGAGCAACTGCTTTCTCTATGCCCTCTTAGGAATATATTCAATAACCTTAGAAACTTTAGGCTATAAAGCACTGCCAGCCCTCGAAGGGCTGGCAGTGCTTTCGGATATTATTGAATTTTGATTCCTTAGTACTTAATATAAACTTACCATCACTAATACAACAAAGGTATCTACACAGATTTTTGACATTAAAATACAATAAGTTACAAGCCTGGGTAGCTCCCTCTCTTGCTAGAGAGGGCTGGGGTAAGGAGAATAAAATCAAAGCTTTATTTATTTCCCCTCCAACCTTCTTCTCTGGAGAAGTCTTTTAGACTTATGTAGATACCTGTGCTAATACAGACCGCTTATAATAGAAATTACTTTCCATCTCACTCAGTATTTTTTGAGGCTCTCTTGTCTATTTCATTTATCTATCCAGTTATTTTAGCGGCATTATTGTCGGCCTGCGTATCAACCTCGCCGCCCAAACCGCAATTTGCACTAGAAGCTATTTCTTTGTACTCTTCTGACTATGAAGATGGCACTGAAATTATTACCATTCAGGCCTCTACTTTACGTGCAGCAGTAAGTAATTCAAAAGCCGGCGAAGTTGATATTTTAGATATTTCCAACCCTCATAAACTTAAACGCCTTGCCCGCTTTAATCTACAACTACAGACTAGCGAAGAACTTACCTCTATTGACTTTCATCCATCGCTGGATATGTTTGCCGCAGTTATTAATGCCGGTCTAAACCGCGGCCGATTACAATTACACTCAGCTAGCACAGGTACCTTACTAGAATCCACACAAGTTGGCTTCGGCCCAGATGCTATTGTCTTCGCCAAACAAGGTCACATAGCCTTAATAGCCAATGAAGGTGAAGATTTCTGGTTTGACCCAAAAAACAAACAATTCTTCTCAGCCGAAGGGAGCATTTCAATTGTCCATATTAATAGAAAAGGACAAATAAGTGCGCATAATGAATTGGCTCTAGCTGATATTACTAATCATGAAGGCTTTTTTATCCTTACTAATGGACGCTATTTAAAGCGAGAAATCGACTGGGATGGTGACCAAATTATTAGCCATACACAAGACTTCAATAATGATGGATTGATTAATAACAAAAAGGTGCTACTCGGTTCTTTTGAGGGGCATTCCGTTTTCGGCAACGAATTAAAAGGCGAAGCAGGTATTTTAATTCCGATAAAAAGTTACTCACCCGCCTTGTTAGAGCCTGAATATATTGCTATTTCACCCGATACAAAACGCGCTTATGTTACGCTACAAGAAGAAAATGCAGTTGCTGTTGTCGATTTAAACACTGAAAAAATCATTCGTTATTTCAACTTAGGCACTACGGAACATTTGATGGATTCTCATGCCGATGGCTGGGTACAGTTCGACCAACGCCAAACCAGCACCAGAGAACCCGATGGCATTACGACCATTGCTAATGGACGCTTTTTTGTTACCGCCGATGAAGGTGATGTCGATTTTGCAACTAAAGAGCCAGAAGATAACATTTTAAGTGGTGGGCGCTCAGTCAGCGTGTTTGACGCCTATAGTGGTAACTTTATTGGCGACACAGACAATCAACTAGATGAGATAGCTTATCAGCACAACGTTTACCCAGAGTTACGTAGCCAGAAAAAAGGAGCTGAGCCAGAAATGGTGGTCGGTTTCGAAATGGCAGGCAAAGATTATGTCGTCGTTGATTTAGAAAGAGCAGGCGCAATCGTCTTAATCGATATGTCTAGCCCTGCTCAACCGAAAGCTATTGCCTTGGGGAAAATCCCTGGAGACGAAGAAAAATCTCCGGAAGGCATCGCGCATTTCACAATTAATAGCCAACATTATATTTTAACTGCTAATGAAATGAGCGGCACTGTGGCGTGCTTTAAAATAAGCACCAAGAAACCAGAAGAGATCAAGTAAAATCATAAACTTACAATAAACTTCCGACACATTCCTCACAAACAAATAAAGAGCAGCGTATTCTGATTACATTGTTATAATCAAAATATCCCTTGGTTAAAAACTTAGTTTTCTTTACTCACAAATACCTCTCCAGCTAAAGCCGAACAATTTATGATCAACGATAATAACAATATTTTTTTAAGTAATTCTATTGAAGAGACTAAAATTAACGTCAAAGACCTAGAGATTGGCATGTATGTTTCAAGGCCTGACCGCCCTTGGCTGGAAACTACTTTTTTGTTTCAAGGTTTTGAATTAAAAACAACGGATGACATAAAAGAAGTGCAAAAACAATGTAATTATGTTTTTGTTGATGTTAGCAAGCAAAGTAAATCGGTACGCAATACCGTCCAAGACACTCCTTACTCCAAAGGCTGGCTAGAAAAACGTAAAGCCCCACTGAAAAAATCTAATTTTCAACAAGAATTCGCTTATGCTGGATCGGTTTACAGTAAAACCAGTAGTCTAGTAAAAAGCTTTATGGAGCACGTTGCTTTAGGCCGAACACTTAATGTAGAAATTGCCAAAAAAGCGGTTGCCGAGTGCGTACAAAGTATTATCAATTCACCTGATGCTTTAATGTGGTTAACGCAATTAAAAAATGTAGATGAATACACTTCTCAGCACAGTATGAATGTTTGCATTTTTTCCATTGCCTTAGGCCGACAACTTGATTTATCAGAACCGGAACTTGAGGATTTAGGCTTATGTGGCATGATGCATGATATGGGCAAGATGAAAGTCCCGCTACACATACTTAATAAACCTGGGGGTTTTGAACCTGAAGAACTTGCCATCATGCAATCTCACCCTGCTCTCGGCCAGAAATTACTCATATCCAGCCATGGTTTACCAGGATGTGTTATTGATGCCGTCTATGGTCATCATGAACGCTTAGATGGCAAAGGCTATCCCCGAGGCTTAACAGCGGAACGAATTGCACCCTACACACGCATTGTCACGATTGCGGATACGTATGATGCGATCAGTAGTGACCGTGTTTACAAAAAAGGCAAAACTCACTTAGAGTCAATTAAAATCATGACACAATCGAGCGGTGATCATCTCGATTCTGGCTTAGTCATTAAATTTATTGAAAGCTTGGGCATTTACCCGCCCGGTAACTTAGTGGAATTGAGTGACGGTGAAGTAGCCGTTGTCATCGAAACCAATCCGGTGAAAAAGCTAAAACCTAAAATCACCATGTTATTAGATGAAAATAAGAAACGCGTCAAACCACGCTTAGTCGATTTATCTAAAGTGGATTTAGATGCTAGCGGCCAGCCTTATTCGATTAAGCGCATGATTAGACCAGAAGACTACGATATTGACCTTAATCTGCTATATAAAATGGGTGTAGTAGCTAATAGCTTAGCCACTGCTTAAGGCAGTATTGTTTTAATTATGCGTCACTTCTTTCCTTAACGTGGTATGCCGACCCTAATCAAAAGTGGAATTCAGCACCAACCCAAACATTATTATTATGCACATCATGTGATTCATAATTAAATTTTCGCGAACCGTGTTGCCATCCGGCCTTGAGCATTGTCAGCTCTGTCAACTCATACAAAAACTCAATCTCACCCTGATAAACATTTTCATTACCATCATAATGAATGTCATGAACAAAAGGACTGGTAAAATCATTATGCTCATAATCAAAAATCAATATCATTTCCAAATCAGGTAATAAATGTATTTTCAATTCAGCTGATGCAAAGTGGTTAATATAGCCTATATCATCCTGATATTGAACGCTTTGTTCATGATCCGTGTACCCTCGTTCAAAATGATAACCCACCAATAACTCAATATCATGCGTAATCATCCACTCTAAATGCGATCCAACAGTAAAAAACTGTGTATCACGATAAGCAAAAGGTTGGTTATATTCTCTGATCCCATAACGCATTAAGCCGCGCAAGATTACAGCATTCGATAGCTCATGCTCCAAATGCATAGACCAAATATGACTATCGAGCTGCTCATCCGCTTCATGCTCTAATTCAGCCTCTACACCTCCCTCTTGAGATAAGGATTTTTTACCAATATATAACTGCGGCACGAAGTCATAAAATAATTTTATTTTATTTTTCTCTGTTAGTTCCTGCTCAACAATTAACTGTAAAAAGCCATGTGTATATGCACCGTTATTTTGAAAAATATACGCGCCTGCATTAAGCCCTAGCTCAAAATTTCCAAGCTTATTTTCTGTTGCCCAATTGACATAAGCACTGGGCTCATAAACAGCATCCGCTCCTTGTTGAGGCTCGTCTACAACCGGTTGCGTAGGATCTTCATCTAATGAAAGTCGGCGCGTTACTGAAAAAAGCCCAACATCATCAGTGTAATAAGTACTGAAAGCCCCTCCAGCAGACCACTCTGCCTGTACAGCACAGGGCAGAACAAGACAGGTAGCTGATAATAATACTCGACATAAAGTGTCAAGGTGATAATCCTGCATATTATTTATTCTTTGTGATTGTTCAAGTTTATAGCCAGACACCTACACAGAAACTATAAAAATAGTGTTAAGCTTTATTGAGGGACGACAACAATTTGTTCATTTTTTGGCTATAAGAATTTTGTTCTCTTTCTGAGTACTAATTGCTTGCTATTATCTACTGCACATACGGCCGACTGGTTAAAGCCTTAAGAAATGCCACTAAATCTTGCTTTTCCTGGTCAGTAAGATGCAAAGGAAAAATTGCTGAATCTAAGAACGGATTTTTCTCTCCGCCTTGATCATAATATTCAACGACTTCCTCCAATGTTTGCAAACTACCATCATGCAAGTAAGGTGCTGTTAAAGCGATATTTCGCAAAGTCGGTGTTTTAAATTTACCTATATCAGCAATCACACGCGTAATATTAAAACGTCCTAATTCAGATCGTTGAGCCTCGGTAAAATCAAACTCGTCAGGGCTATCACCTGCACGTACAGCAGCTACAAACTCAGCTATTTCAGAATTGATTCGCTCAAAACCAACCCCTAAATTATAAAACCGATTATCCATCAGTAAGGCATTAACACCGCCAATCTCATGGCAATTAGAACAATTGCCTTTGCGTCTAAATAAGCGCATACCGCGCGCTTCGCTTTGTGTCATTGCTGATCTATCTCGACCAAATAAGTAACGATCAAAGGCTGAATTTCCAGCAATTAAAGTACGTTCAAAACTCGCTATCGCTTGGGCAATCAGATCGGCTGTTATCTTATCTTCGTCTATGTTAAAAACTTGTGCGAATTGACTTTTATAACTTGAATCAGTATTAACAATATTAACGATATCTTGCGTATTTTTCAAACCATGCTCAACAGGACTTAAAAAAGGCCCAAGCGCTTGCTCTTCCAGACTAGCAGCTCTGCCATCGACAAATAAACGTTGATAAAAAGCCGAATTAACTACAGTTGGCGCATTCCTATGGCCTGCTTGTTGTTTAACCCCTAACGCAACTCGCTGACCATCAGTAAATGCTTTATCTTTATGATGACAGCTTGCACAGCTAATAGTTCCATCTTGGCTTAAGCGTATATCATTAAATAAACGCTCGCCCAACGCTATTTTTTCTACTGTTTGTGGATTGTTACTGGGTATAGGCAATACAGGTAGTCCGAGCAAATCATTAGCCCAAAGTCCTGTTGCATAAATAAATAATAAGACACCTAGATTAAATGATTTCATCAGCGGAACCTCAATATGACATACGCAATAACCACTCTTGTTATGCGTAAAAAGAAAGCCCTTAAAAAAGGGCTTTTGAAATAGGACAAAAACGGCTTTAACCAATAATCTCCAGTATTAGCAAAGCCGTCTTTATCTATTCAAGAGTGTGACATGAAAAAACTAACTATCGATTACTCTACTTCAGGCATGCCTTGTACATTTAAAATATACGGCTGGCCTAAAGGAAACTCATCATTCATGCTTTTAAAGTAAATAACTTTACCGTAAGTTTCGTTCACAGCAGGTAATATTTTTGCAGCTTCTGCAGCAGTCAAATCTGGGAAAGTTGCGTGCGCTCTTGGCACTTCAACTAAATGATAATGCCAGTTCTGCTTTTCTTCTTCAGGCAATGTATTGTATTGCGCTGTAGTAATAATATATTCAAAACCTATCGGCTTATCCTGATCTTTCATGCCCGAATGAAACATTAAGCAGATCATAGTGCTATCGTCATAAGCTTTACAATGATGATGAACAATCATTTGTAATTTCGGATCATGAACATCATTGGTATCAGGCATCATATGCCTAATAGCTTGAATATGTAGATCATTAAAACCTAAATGGTTAGGGTATTCTTTTTGACGAGGGTTTAGCGTTTCGTTATAAAGCGCTTCTTTTTCTATTACAACCGGTTCTTTTTCAAAAGTTGAACAACCCGTTGTTAGTGCTACTAGAACACTTGCTATCAATAATTTTGCTTTCATATTTATCTTCCCCAATATTACAAATAATAGTTTTTATAATCTAAATAGCACCTTCCCGGACTAAATAGTTTTGCCTCAATACGTATTAGAGTTTTATTATATTGTAATATAAATTTATCGCAAGTTATTTTTAACTTACCCTTCATTAATTACCAAGCTTTTTACTTGGTATTTTTATATTAAAAAATAAAATAAATAATATCAACAACTTAACAAGATACCAATTGTTTATTGCTTGACCTACCCCCATCTTATTTTTAATATTCTGACGGCAATCACGACGGGTTAACCTATATTTTTAATTTTTACACTCACCAAGAAGGTGCTATCAACATGAAAAAACAACTTTTATTAGGTTTAACTCTAGCCATGGCTATCATAACTAGCCCTGCCTCAGCTTTTAGCTACTCGCCTGATGGCAGCTATAATTTATCGCCAGATAAACCTATCCCTACGCTCGCACCGATGCTCAAAAAGGTTATGCCTAGCGTAGTGAATATTTCCACACAGGGCACTGTTAGCATGCAACAGCCCCCCTTAATGAATGACCCATTTTTCCGTCGTTTTGCTCCTCAGCAACCTAGAGAGCGTCAAGCGCAAGGTATAGGTTCTGGCGTTATTATTGATGCAAAAAAAGGTTATATCATGACCAATAATCATGTTATTGCTAATGCACACACTATTTTTGTGACCTTAAAAAATAAGCAAAAATTAAAAGCCAAACTCATTGGTACTGACCCAGAAACAGATATTGCTGTATTACAAGTTGATAGCAAAAACTTAACTGCCATGACATTAGGGAATTCTGACAACTTACAAGTCGGAGATTTCGTTGTCGCTATAGGCAATCCTTTCGGGCTTAGTCAAACGGTTACTTCAGGTATGGTCAGTGCACTGGGACGCACTAACTTAGGAATTGAAGACTACGAAAACTTCATTCAAACCGACGCTTCAATTAACCCAGGTAACTCAGGCGGTGCTTTAATTGATTTACATGGTCACTTAGTTGGCATCAACTCTGCCATACTTGCTCCCTCAGGTGGTAATGTCGGTATTGGCTTTGCTATTCCTATTAATATGGCAAAGAAGGTTATGGATCAGTTATTGAAACACGGCGAAATTAAACGCGGTCTTTTAGGTGTTCAAATTCAAGACCTAACATCTGATCTTGCTAAGGCGATGGGGGTATCAAATACTCATGGAGCACTTGTCTCAAAAGTCACACCCGATAGTGCCGCGGATAAAGCCGGTATAAAAGCAGGAGACGTAATTACCGCTATTAATGGCAAAAAAATCACTGGTTCTAGCGCCTTACGTACCAATATAGGACTCAAGCGTGTCGGTGAAAAAGTAGACATAGACTTAGTGCGTAATAAACAAGCGATGATGGTCACAACTCACATTGGCAGTACGGCATCTAGACGATTAGCCACCTCCACTACTAATATGCCGCTATTAAAAGGGCAACTTTAAAAGAACTATCCATTTCTCAACCTTACCAAGGTGCAACCGAAGGCTTATTGATTGCCGGCCTTCAAGCAAATAGCCCTGCCGCACAAGTTGGCTTAATGGAAGGCGATATTATTTTAGCGGTTAATAAAATGAAGATAAGAACACTAAAAGACTTAAACAAGGCAGCAAGCTTATCACGCAAACAATTATTAATTCATTTGCAACGTGGTCAGAGCTTCCTGTATTTTGTCATTAAATAAGGGGCTACGCTTTACACGGGGTATATTGACATCTGTAGGGCGTAGTTTTAGCCCGCCAGTGCCATGCATTCACTCTACAGGCGGGCTAAAGCCACGCCCTACCAATATAAAATGCCCCACCTTTAAGTTCATAAGCTAAATAAGCAAAACTTCCACACAAAGTCGGCTGCTCTTCTTGCGCATGTGAAATAAGCGCAGCTAATATTTTTTAAGGCATTATTCCTATGTTACAAATACAACAAATCCCTATCCTGAACGATAATTATATTTACCTGCTTCATGATGCTGAATCAGGAGAAACCGCAGTAGTCGATCCAGCTCTAGCTCAACCAGTTCTCGATACACTCAAACAAAATAACTGGTATTTAACTTATATATTCAATACACATCACCACGCAGATCATGTCGGCGGAAATTTAACGTTAAAACAACAAACTAATTGCCAAATAATCGGCTCAAAAAATGATCAACAACGTATTCCTGGAATAGATAAAAAAGTAAACGAAGGTGATACGCTACAGCTTGGCACTTATACAATTCAGGTTATTAGCTGCACTGGTCATACAACAGGCCATATTGCTTTTTATATTCCAGCAGCAAATGCTTTATTCTGTGGTGATACTTTATTTGCTATGGGTTGCGGGCGTTTATTTGAAGGGACTGCCGAGCAAATGCAGCAGTCATTAAATAAATTCACAGACTTACCTTTAGATACTAAAATCTATTGCGCCCATGAATATACAGCCGCCAATGCGCAGTTCGCCTTATCCGTTGAACCTGAAAACACAGCCTTATTGGCAACCATTGATCGCGTCAAACAGCTCAGAGCCAACAAGCAAGCGACAGTACCGACTACATTAGTTCAAGAGCTAGCGACTAATCCATTTTTAAGGACAAATAGCCCAGAAATACAAAAGACACTCGCTATGCAAGGTGCATCAGAGCTAGCGATATTTACCGAACTGCGCGAGCGAAAAAACCGATTTTAATGCTTATAGCTCAAGTTTAACCCCACGCTGCTTATAGACTCTACATAAGCTTGTGTATTGCGGTCATGTTTGGATGTGTTAAATCATTTTTTTGTTCGATTTTGTGAACTTACCACGACCTTTAATACTTGCGTGCTGCTAATCTAAATTTAGATGGTGACATAAATAAGCGCCCTCCTCTCATAACATGAAAAAACTCACGAAATTACACCGCTATATGAGAACTAGTTCATTTTATCCATACCAGCTTAAGTGTAATCTATAACTAACAGAGAAAATAATAAAATTAACCTTAGTTAATACTATTTGAACAAGAGGTGATGACATGACTGCAGCAGCGATAGATTTAGACGTACTCAACGAATTATTTGATAACCAGAAAAAGCTTGATGATATTTTTGGGTCACTTTTTGACGACGATTCTTGTCTTAGTGCCTCGTCATATGATGAGCCAACTCCTAGAGGAAGTGGTCAAAAAGATAACCAAGCGACCTACTCTAAAGATAATTTTGCAGATGAGTTTACTCAAGAAAGCAGAAGTACTCTTTCTTTAGTTATGCCTGTAGTATTGGAAATTGCAGTTATATATTATGGAGTAATGTATTTTTACTAAATGTTTAGATAAAACTCAATGTAAAAATTTAACTTATAGTAACTGGAGCTTCCCAATAGTTTACTTCACTACCGTACACTTTTTACTTCCTTACAGCAAAGCCTTACCCAATAAAGTAAGGCAGAACTGGGGAAGTGTTTTACACTTTTCTCAGCAGACGCTTTAATAAACGCATTCCAAGTGTAAACAAACTCAAATCACAACGGTCTTTGCGATGGATGATTTTATCCCAGACCTTTATTATCTGCATTACATCACTCGGAGCCATGTTTCGCTCTGTATTAGTTAAAGTATCATTATCAACTATTGTCCAAACATATTCTTTGCTACCCTGTTTGAATATTAAATAATCTTTATCGTCTAATTCACGGATAAAAATCTTTTCAAATAATTGTCTTTTCCCTTCACTTCCCATAAACCCCATAGGGATGCTTATTTTCATTTTGTATTCTTAATCTAACCCCATGGCAGAAGCCATCATTGCATTATCAGTGGTTATTAGCATTTTGTAATCCCCCCCTGTGTCAGGATAGTTGTCGCCTAAATTATTTTTATAAATAAACAGGGAGCCACCTGAAAACAAAACATATGACCACAGTGGGTCAAAATTTACAATTTTTTTTCAACTCACGCAAGAATATCGAGCATTAATCTACGACTGCTCTCTTGGCTGGACAACGACCAATCACACTATCCTCGAGTGGCTGTACAAATACACCTAATCGCGAACTAAAACCGCCCTTTTTCTCGCCACCACCATTAACACAATAAGGTTACCGAAATAGCTCGCTAGCTAATATTTGAATCTAATGCAGAAACGACCGCTAGAGTTGCAGTAGCTTAAAATAACCCGTGAGCGTTCTATAAGTACGAAATCTTGATCTTAATCCATAGATACCAGTTAGTATGTCTAAATCAGGCATGCTAACATTCACAGATTACTTCAACCTACGAGGATAGAATAATGAGTGATATATATGATGATACACATCGTGCTCTACAGGATGCATTTGAAACACGTAAATTAGCAGATCGTATGGAAGAAATCATTATCCAGAAGGAAATCGAAGAAGAAGAACAAGCCTTTATTGAAAGCCGTCCCATGTTTTTTCTTTCATCGGTTGATCAGAGCGGACAACCTACCGTGTCTTATAAAGGTGGTGCACCAGGTTTTGTAAAAGTTGTTGATAAGACAACCATTGCTTTCCCTTCTTATGATGGTAATGGTATGTTTTATTCCATAGGTAACATTCAGAAAACAAAAAAAGTCGGAATTTTATTTATCGATTTTGAAACACCGCACCGTATTCGTTTTCATGGTGAAGCCAGTGCCTCAAAAGATGACTCATTAATATCTGAATTTGCTGAGGCTGAAATGGTAGTTCGCGTTAAGTTATCAAAAATGTGGATTAATTGTCCGCGTTATATTCATAAATATGAACTGAAAGAGTTATCGCATTACGTTCCCAGCCAAAAGGAAAAGACACCACTGGCTGGCTGGAAACGAGTTGACCTAATGCAGGATGTTTTGCCACCTAAAGATAAAGGTCGCCCTGAAAAAGAAGGTGGCATTATCACAATTGAAGAATGGATTGAAGATGTTCATAAGGGAGAAGGTTAAGGTTTAGCTGGTTCACCGTCAGCATCAGGGTCTGCGACAGTACTACCTCGTTTAAAGTCCACTTGAATATCAAGGTGCTTTTGTTCTGCATTGAAATCAATTGTGGATTACCCACTCACTTTTCAAAAGAACCTAACTTCAAAACTTTTGAAATATCTAATCTTAACAAGAACTATAAAATGGTTATATTAAACCTAAAGACCCAAAATCTATCTATTATTGAAACGTAATGAATTGGCCATCACGGAAATCGAACTTAATGCCATGGTGGCTGATGCAAGCGTAGGATTTAGTTTTCCTGCTACTGCAAAAGGAATTGCAACGGTATTATAAGCAAAAGCCCAAAATAAATTTTGTTTGATATTTTTTAGTGTTTCATGACTGAGATTTATTGCATCATATATTTTTGAAATATCCCCATTAAGCAAGATTAGATCAGAGGATTCAATAGCGATGCCTGCACCTTTATCTATCGCTAAGCTTAGATTTGCAGCTGCCAGTGCAGGCGCATCATTAATGCCATCACCGATCATTGCAACCTGATGCCCTTGTTTTTGTAGGTCTCTGATAATTTGTAACTTTTTTTGTGGTGTTGCTTGTGAAATAACTTTTTCCACACCCACTTGCATAGCAATATTCTGGGCGGCGGCTTCTGTATCACCGGTTACCATTAGCGTATTAATATCAATCTTATGTAGCATTTTAATCGTCTGTTCGGCATTTTCTCTAATAGGATCAGTAAGCGCAATAACACCGGCAGCTTCATTGTTAATGGCAAGGTAAATTAAAGTTTTACCTTGAGCGGAGAGTTTATTGGCGGTGGATTTTAAAGCATCCAGGTTGACCTTTTGTTTCTCTAGCCAGAGTTGGTTACCTAGTAATAGTTTATGTTTATCAACAGTGGCACGCAGACCTTGGTCGGGGTAACTATAAAAACGAGTTGCGGTTAATAATTCAATATTTTGTTGTTTTGCGTGACGAACGATAGCTCGTCCAAGAAGGTGTTCAGAAGTATATTCAACCGATGCAGCAAGTTGAATGATTTTCTGATCATCCAATGTGGTTATATTAAACAGGTCCGTTACTTTTGCATTGCCTTCAGTAATAGTGCCGGTCTTATCAAAAACAACAGTATCTATGTGCGCTGATGATTCTAATGCTTCGCCATTACGGATATAAATACCTTTGCGTGCGGCACGGCCAGTACCCACCATGTTGGCGGCTGGTGTGGCTAAACCCAATGCGCAAGGGCAAGAAATCAGTAACACAGCAATTGCATTAGACAAGGCATGTGCAAACTTTTCACCTGTTAATAGCCAGCCGCCGAATGTCGCACCAGACAGTATTATTACGCTAGGGACTAACAGGGTTGAAAATTGATCTACCGTTTTTTGAATGGGTAGTTTTGAGGTTTGAGCTTGATCAAGCATATGTAATAAACCTGATAAGACGGTATCTTTACCAATTGCAGTTGCTCGTATTTGTAATGCTCCGCTGCCATTAACGGAGCCTTCAAACACACTATGCCCAGCTTCTTTAATGCACAATGATTTTGTACCATTGATCATGGCTTCATTCACGTTAGATAAACCTTGCAGTACAACCCCATCAGTAGGGATTAACTCACCTGGTCTAACCAATAAGAGGTTACCGATGACTATATCTTCAACTTTGATAATGCTTTCTTGATTATCATGGAGCAAAGTCGCTTGTTGTGGTTTTAAGCTAACGAGTTCACGGATGTCTTCCACTACTTTATTTTTTGCCAAAACTTCCAAATACCGGCCCAATAGCACAAAGTCAATAATCGCTGTTGCTGCATCAAAATAAACATGGCGAGTGGGTCTGAATAAAGCAGTAATACTGTATGAATAGGCAGCACCGACGCCTAATGCAATTAAGCTATCCATATTAACCGAGCCTTGCTTTGTCTGAGCCAATGCTTTTTTAAAAATGTCACGCCCGCCTTGAAATACGGCAGCTGTTGTCAATAATGCCTGTAATATCAATGATGAACGAGACTGTTTGCCGTATAAGCTTAGTAATAAAACTGGCATGCTAATAAGGCTTTGTATTTTTAGATGGTTTTTGCTCAACTGTAAGTGTTGTTTTCCCAAATCCAGCTGGTCTTTTCTTGCCCCGAGAGAGCCAATTGGAATGGCCTGATAGCCATTGTTATTAACTATTTCAAATACGGCTTCATCTGATAAGTAGCTTTTAACGCGAGCTGTTTCGGTAATATAATTAACACTAGCTTTATGAATATCAGGGTGCCGTTGTAACAGCATTTCCACAAATAAAGCGCAAGAAGCACAGCTCATGCCTCCGATACCAAAAATAATATCTTGTATATTTTGTTTGGGATGGCGATTGCTATGCTTTAAAATATGAATCGTATTGCGAGATTTGATGCCTAGATTATGAATAACTGAATCTAATAAAATACATAAATTATCGACAGGCAATAAATCAGGATCAAAATAAATAGTGATAGACCCTAATCTAGCGGTAACCTTAACCCGCTCAATACCTTCCCGTTTATTTAATAAAATCGCTAAAATATGAATACGTTCAGGGTCCTTGCGTAAATTAGGGGCAATAATACGAATCCGTTTTTTTAATTTATTAGCAATGATAAAGTTATTAAAAACTGTTTTAGTTTCCATACAATGGCCCTCTACGGTTGTATATCCAGATAAGATTGATAAGTTTGCATTCCACCTGACAGGTTTTTCACTTCAAAACCATGTTGCTGCAAAATCCTGGTTGCATTATAAGCTCTTTGCCCCACACCACAGACCAGCCAAATTTCACGTTCAAGTGAAAGTTCATCCAACCTTTCTCGCAAAGAATCTAAAGGTACATTAATGGCATTTGGAATATGTTTGTTCTGATATTCAGCGACAGTACGAACATCAACAATTTGCGCTTGGTTGTAGGGATCATCCAAAATTAGTGCTAATAATTGTTCAGCATCATCTACTTCTTCTGAACCTTCAACCACGTGGATATGGCTATCCATCAACTCTTCCCAGCGAGCTAACGGATGATTATCTCGTAACTGATTAGCGGCTATCATTCCAGCTAGGTTAACAGGGTCTTTGGTCGAGCCAAACTGTGGGGCATAACACAACTCCGCTTCTTCTAAATCATAAACAGTAGCATTCATTTGGATAAATGAAGAAATGACATCAACCCGTCTTGCAACTCCTGATTCGCCTAATGCCTGCGCACCTAATACTTTACCATTCTTGCTGTTATAGATAAGCTTAATATGTATAGGCTTGGCTCCTGGGTAATAACCAACATGATTGCTAGGATGCAAATATACTTTTTCATAATCAGTAAAGTTTGCTGCCTTTAATTGTTTTTCATTAACCCCTGTCGTTGCAATGGTTAAATCAAACAGGCCACAGACTGATGTGCCTTGTACACCACGATAACTCATAGTTGCAGACGCACCAGAAAACTCATGGCCAACGATATGCGCAGCGGCTATACGGCCTTGTTTGTTAGCTGGTCCTGCCAGTGGAAATAAAGTCCATTTCCCTGTAATGACATGTTGTACTTCAACCATATCCCCAACAGCCCATATGTTAGGGTCGTCAGTTTGCATATGTTCATTCACGCGGACGCCACCATGCTCACCAATTTTTAAACCCGCTTGAATGGCCAGCTCTACTCTTGGTCTAACTCCGACTGAAATCATCACAGCATCAGTGATAATCGTTTCGTTATTGTTCAGATTAATCGTTAAACTCTGATCTTGATTTTGGTCAAAAGAGGTGACATGAGAATTTAATCGACAGTTAATCCCCTGTTTTTCTATATGCTTTTCAACAAAGCCCGCCATTTCTTTATCCAGCATAGGCAGTATCTGATTCGAGGACTGTAATAACGTCACATCTACACCGCGCTTAACAAGATTCTCCGCTAATTCCAAACCTAAATAACCCGCTCCCATGACAATAGCTTTTTTAATGTCTTGCAGTGCAGATCGGATTTTTCGGCTGTCTGGAATAGTGCGTAAAGCATAAATCCCAGGTAGATCAATGCCTTTAATCTCTGGCCAAATAGCTGATGCGCCGGTAGAAAGTACTAACGAATCATATTGTTCGACCCTATTTTTCCCGCTTTTTTTATCATTAACAACAATGGACTTCTTACCTCTATCTATAGAAATAACTTCCGTTTCAGTGCATACCTGAATATTAAAACGATTTTTAAATAGTTCTGGTGTAGCCACCAAAAGCTTATCTTCTTCAACAATGACGTCACCGATAAAATAAGGCAACCCGCAATTGGCAAACGAGACATAAGAACCCATTTCAAAAGTAACAATCTCACAATGTTCACATAGACGACGAATACGAGCAGCGCAACTAGCGCCACCAGCAACCCCACCCACTATTAGAATTCGCTTTTTACTCGTCATTTCAATGCTCCTTTTTGTATAAAAGACATGTTTCGTGAGGTAACAAGTTATCTGGTACAGTTTGACCCTCTTGCCCAAAAACTCTGCCCCATAAAATTCTTTCTTCGCCCCATGTAAGTTCGAGCTATGGATATAGCGCTTTGTCCTTTAATAAACCCTACAACCTATGCTACTGAGTATTTTGGAGATATCGAGATAGAATATACACATGATCCGATATCAAGTATCCTTCTTCAATTTTACATTCTTTCTGACGAGCTAAATCCTTGAGAGTAGCACCCAGATACTGCCTCAAATCCTTATACAGGCTTTTCTTTCTATATTTGGGTTCCAGACTATATGATACTTACATTCCCATTTAGTATGATTTAAACTATTTTCTGTATTCATCGTTTGTTTCCTTACCTTTTGAACTTTCGGCGGTTCACAGATAGGGAGACTCACGATGATTCCCGTAATTGTCAAACTTTATGAGTCCCCCAGCAGAGCTGGGGGGTACTTATTAGAAGTTACCTTAGCTCAGCTTAACATTGACACAACCGCATGATGCTTTGAATCATCAAATCGTAACTCTTTTTTATTCACACATCCCTACAACATTACTCATTTCATTATAGGCAGTTACTACCCCTTCAAGAGCACCTCTAGCCTTATCAATATCACCATTTTGATAACTGAGCTGTACCGACTGTGCAATAAAATGAACGTTGTTATGGGCTCTTTCGAGGCGCTTTAGACTATTCTCCTCGAATACACCTTCTTTGTATGCGCGGTTAATCCACCGGCCACCATGGTCATGCAGCTCAGACATAATAGGTTCATGTTGATTATCTTCAGGTGAAGATTGAACATAGGATATAAAGAGGTTTTTCCAATGATTAGTGGTCAATCTAAATAATTTGATTTTGTTTTCTTTTTCTGTCCTGACTTTATTACCACAGGACAACCACTCTTGATTAGGCGTGTATACAGATAACCACTCAGGTAAATCATCAGCAGGCATTGGTTTGGCAATGCTGTAACCTTGTGCCGCTTTACAACCCATTATTAAAAGCATCAAACCATGCTCAGTTGTTTCTACGCCTTCAGCAATGACCTCTCGGTTAAAGGAGTCAGCAAGCCCTACTACACCATCAATAATAGTGAAGTCATTAGGATCATCCAGCATGTCTCGGACAAAACTTTGGTCAATTTTAATAATATTCGCCGTTAAGCTACGAAGATGTGTGAGTGATGAATAACCGGTACCAAAGTCATCCAAAGCAACGCTAACACCTAACGCCTCTTGGCAAGTTTCGATAATGCGACTAACCATTTGTAAGTCACTTAGTACACTACTTTCCAATATTTCTAATTGTAAGTATTGTGAATCCACAGCAGGGTATTTAGCTAAAGCAGTTTCTAAATTAGTACAGAAAGGAGCCGACTGTAAATGATGAGAAGCAATGTTGACACTAACTTCCAGTTTTATACCTTGTGCAAGCCAACACTCCATTTGTTGTAAGGCTTGATTGATAACCCAGTCACCTATTTGAAGTTCTAAATCAGTGGCATCTATTAGAGGTAAAAAGTCTAAGGGCGGAATAAGTCCCTTTTCAGGATGTATCCACCTAATGAGTGCTTCAGCACCAAAGACGTCACCTGTGACCATATTGACCTTAGGTTGGTAATACAAAGTAAATTCATTATTGATAAGTGCTTGCTGAATTTCATCCAGTTTGTGATGTTTTTGTACGAGCTGTTTATCATGCTGGCTATCAAAGAAGTGATAACGATGTTTACCCGACTGTTTTGCTTGATACATGGCATTATCAGCATGACGAACAAGCGTATCAATATCTTCATTGTCATCGGGGTATAAGGTAACCCCCGTAGAGGCGGTGATGTTATGTGGGGTGTCATCAATTAAATAGGGTTGTGCCAAGGCATGAAGAATACGCTCTAATGTGTTTTCACATTGGCCATAGGATTCAATATCATTCAATAATAAAGTGAACTCATCACCACCTTGGCGAGATACCGTATCTTCTTCACGGATACAGTCTTTAATGCGCTTAGCCACTTCAATTAATAATTCATCACCCACGTCATGACCATAATTATCATTAACAGGCTTGAAGTTATCTAAATCAAGGAAACACACGGCGAGTAATGATTCATTACGTTTACTATGGGCAATCGCTTGATGGAAACGGTCACCAAATAAAGCGCGGTTAGGTAGACCTGTGAGGGCGTCATAATGTGCCATCCGGCTGAGTTTTTCTTGCTGTTGCTTACTATGGGTAATATCAGTAAATACACCGACATAGTTAATGACTTTGCCGTTATCGTCTAATAACGTTGAAATAGTCAGTAACTCAGCATAGAGTTCGCCACCTTTTTTTCGATTCCAGACTTCACCTTGCCAGTGACCAGACTCATTAATCTCCAGCCACATCTCGGCGTAGAATTCAGGGCTTTGTTTACCAGAGCTTAGAATACTAGGGTTTTGACCTATGACTTCTTCACGACTAAAACCGGTAATATCACTAAAGGCGAGGTTAACATCGACTATCTCTTTCTGGACATTGGTTATGGTGATACCTTCGTGGGTGTCATTGAATACACGTGCTAAGAGTTGAAGTTTTTCTGAGGCAGATTTTTGAGCCGTTATATCCTGTATTGTTCCTCTCATTTTTATTGGATTGCCATCAGCGTCAAACTCAACCTCCCCTATCGTACGCATCCATCGAGCATCTCCTTCAGTATCCGTAATCCTATATTCGAAATCTAAGTCTGATCCTTCAGAAATATGACGGTTAATGACCTCGCTGACATGAGCATGATCTTCTGGCAGTATGGCTGCGAAAACATCATCCCAACTAGATTTTTCGGTTGACCAAGGAAATTTAAGCTGTTGAAAAACGTTCCTAGAGCAAATGCTCTCATTAGTAATAAAGTCGTACTCCCACGTACCGACACCACCAGACTCTTGACTCAATCGTAAGCTCTGTTCACTGTCACGCAACTGACTTTCTACCTGCTTTCGCTCAGTGATATCTTGAATAAACCCGGATATTTTTTCGACCTGCCCATCGTTACCTATTACAGGTTTGCCTCGACATTCGACCCAGCGCTCCTCGTTATCATTACGTCGCCTTATTCTGTATTCAATATGATGCTCTTCACCCGTCGCAAAGCTATGCTGTAAAGACTCCATAAATCTTGAGCAGTCACTTGCATGAAGAATATCACAAAGTGTTTCGGGGCCAGACTCAACTTCAGGAGGAAGCCCAAATATTATGTACATTTGTTTTGACCAGGTTGCAATTGTGCTACCCCTAAGCAAATCCCAATGGCCTATGTGGGCATATTTCTGGGCTTCCTGTAGCCGATCTTCTATCTGTTTACGCGCTGCAATTTGTAGCCGTAAGGTACGATTCCAATACAGAACGATACTAAGCAGTAGTAATAGACCAAGCGATATTTGAATCACGACACGATAATCAGTCTGTGGTGCATATTCCACCATGCCCCATTTATCAAATATCTGTTTTCTTTCAGATTCAGTGACCGAGTCAAAGGCGCGATTAAGAAGAGGAATAAGAACTGGTGCGTATTCTTTTTTTACCCCCAAAGCGAGATCATTAGTAAATTCTGTTTTACCGACGATTCTGACATTCTGAATAGCAGATTTTGCAATCGCATGCGATGTTTGGGATAAGGTTGAGAGCAGTACATCTACCTTTCCAGAAGAAACGGCTCCAAGACCTTGTTGCATATTATCTACCCAGTGGTAATCCAATCCAGGGTATGCATTGGTGATATGTTCAATGTAACCATAGTCTTTTATCAGTGCGATTTTTTTGTCAGAAATCTGCGCTATGTTGTTTACATAAGCTTGCTTATCATTCATGACAATAACGATGGGACTGGAAAGATAGGGCTTGGTAAACACCATTATGTCGGTTAATGAAGAGTTAACCGTTTCTGAGATAATATCGATTTTTCCACCGCGTACCTTTGCAACAGATTCTTGCCACGTTTTGGTTGCTACGATATTGAATCTAATCCCTGAATGTTGCTCAATTAATTTAAGGTGATCGGCCACAATGCCGATATATTCTTCCTTGTCGGTAAAGGCTTCATAGGGGAGCCAATCGGGATCACCGGTAAATTTGAGGTGAGGATGTTCAGATAACCATATTTGTTCTTGGCGAGTAAGCGTGATGCTGTGAACACCTTCATCGGACTGAAGAAAAGAACGTATGGCATCTATGTTTAGTGTCTTGGTTTTATATAGCTGAGCATACACTTCAGCAGTACGTAATAAATGGCTTGCTTCGATTGCTCCTAAAGGAATCGTGTCCGCAGAGATAAGTTTGGCTATTTCTTTCGCCTCATAACGTAGGGCATTGAGGCTGAGTTTGCTGTTATATTTATCATGTATTAGTTGCACTAACTCTTCTTGATGCGCGAGTGCATACTGCCAGCCTTTTATAGTTGCTTGCTTAAAACGCTTGGCACGGTCAGGGTGGTCTATTGTTTCTTGTCTGCTGGTAAAGAGAATATCGCCATAAAAATCAATACCATAATCTTGTGGATTGATGATATTAACACCGACATCTTGCGCTTGAAAATAGTACGGTGCATCGGTTGAATATGCAGAGATAACGTCAACCTCATCACGGATAAGTGCACCGTGATCATAAGTGTGTTCAACAGAAATATAATCATCTTCCTTAAGCCCTGCACCGAGAAAGCATGCTCTTAGAGGTGCATACGCCTCAAATCCCTCCAGCATGATGCGTTTACCTTTCATTTCGAAAGGATTGGTAATGAGAGAAGATTTTTTTGAAATAAAAACAAGTGGACTGTGTTGGAATATAGCGGCTAAGGCTTTTATCTGCGTGCCTTTGGAAAACTCTAAAATAATGCTCGAATCACTAACGCCATATTGCGCTTTGCCAGACATGACTTGTTCAATAGGCTCAGTGCCTACAATACGTTCGATAAATTCAACATATAAACCTGCATCTTCGTAATAACCTTGTTCTTTCGCAGCGTAATAACCGGCAAATTGAAATTGGTGAGTCCATTTGAGTTGCAGACTAATCTTTTCTGGTACATTAGAAGGTAGTGACCAAGCAGGCGCACTGATGATAATGAATATTGTCAAGCAGAGGGACGTAAATGGCTTTAGAGTCATGTATATCTTATTTTAAGCATTAAGGGCTATCGAGTAACGAGCACCTATCATTATAAAACAAAATGATTCTGACTGCTTTAGTAGGCGCGCCACCCGCGCACCTAATTTTTTACCTAAAAGGGTTCTTTAAAAGGCCTAAGGTCTAGTTCATGTGTCCATGCACTAGGGTGTTGACAATGCATCGACCAGTAAGTTTCGGCAATCGCCTCTAGCTTCAACATCCCTTCTTCACCTTTAGACTGGTAATATTCTGGGAATTGTTGAGCAGCACGGTCACCATTAATCACGCCGTCAATAATAGCATGTACAACATGAATACCTGCGGGAGAAAACTCGCGTGCCAAACCTTGGGCTAAGGATCTTAATGCCGCTTTTGCTGATGCAAAAGCAGTGAACGGAGGCTTTGCTCTCAAGGAGGCTGTGGCACCAGTAAAAATAAGTGTGCCCTGCTGATTAGGCTGCATGCACTCGATGGCTTCTTTGGCGAATAAAAAAGCGCCCAGGCAATTTTGCTGCCATAAGGCAGTAAACGTTTCTGATTTGGTTTCTAAAATAGGCGCGGGAATATTGCTGTCTACATTGTAGACAGCAAGTTGTAACGCTGATCCATCAAAATGAATAGCGTCGAACAGGTGGTTAATGTCGTATTCTTGAGTCGCATCGGCCACCACTGAAGTAGCTTGTCCGCCATGCTTTATAATACTCTTAACCACCTGTTGCAGTTTTTCTTCACTACGCCCAGCTACGTAGACATGTAAACCTTTCGCAGCAAAGTGTTTTGCGAGTGTGGCGCCTAAGCCACGTTCAGGTCCAACGCCAATAATAACAGCTGAGTTTTGTTGGCTCATTATTTTGCCTTGCCTACATCAGTTGCCGTAGGCACTTCAATTAAACTGCCGGTTTTAACATCATAAATATAACCATAAACCGGAATATCAGCCGGAACTAATGGATGAGACTTAATTCTGATAACATCTTCAGCCACACTTATCGCTTGGTTTTTTATGGTAAGCCAGTTGATATACTTACCTTCTGCAGAACCTGGACCTTCACAGCAATCATGCCAACCATCGGCATCAACTGACGCGGTTTTTAAACTATGATCAAGTAGCTCGCTCATAATCTCACTGGTAAAAGTTTCCATACCGCAATCTGTATGGTGAATAACAAACCATTCACGGGTACCTAAGAGTTTGTAGGAAATCACTAGAGAGCGTATAGCATCATCACTGGCACGCCCGCCTGCATTACGAATGACATGAGCGTCACCTTCAGCAAGACCGGCATATTTGGCTGGATCTAGCCTAGCATCCATACAGGTAAGGATGGCAAATTGACGACCCGGAGGCATGGGTAAATCAGCTTTATCAAAATCGTTGCTATAGTCACGATTAGCAAGTAAAACTTCATTAAGTATTTTTGACATTGTTAAATCCTTCCAAAGATAAGAGAAAAGTTATTCACTGGCATATTGATCTGTTCTTTTAATTTCAGGCCATGTTTTGCGGCCGCTTCCTTTAAATCAGCGACATCTTTTAAACCCCACTCAGGAACACCTGCTGAACTCAGTGTATTGTGAAACTCCTGATTTGATTCTGTGGCAAATTTACCTTCAACCTGAAAAGGTCCATAAATTAACAAAAAGCCATCATCACTGAGTAAGTGTTCTGCGCACTCCATCATGCCATCAGCAATAGAAATAGGGGCAACCTGAAAAATATTAATGCAGAAAATAGAAGCAAAAGAACCTTTCATTTCTTCATTAAACCAAGTTTCTGGATTCGTTAAATCGAGATGGACTGGATCCGCTATATTGTCATTACCATGAGCATCACTCAGATCCTTAATATGATCAAAGACTTCAATATCTCTGTCCGAGGGATGAAAGTGCAAATGCTCAAAATGAGGAGCAAAGTAGTTGATATGCATACCGCTACCGCTGGCCATTTCCAACACTCGTCCAGAGTCTTTAGGTAATTTTTCTTTTAAGACCCCTAAGATAGGCTCACGATTACGATTACCGGCCCAAGCGACGTATTCACTTAAGGGATGTGGATCTAAAGGTGGTTTTTCAGTACTCATACTAGAACCTCGCTTTATTATTATAATTTTTATTCTTATTTAGTAAGACAGTGAAAAACAAAATGTTCATTGTTTTCTATTGTCTTATCTTAGCTAAAAGCATATTCCATACCAATTCACTGGGTCATATAAAACAATAACTTATATTTATTGTTTGCTTACATTGTGAAGCTATGCTTCAATAATTGAAAACAAACTTCAGGAATAAGTCATGCCAAATAGCTCACTTTCCGATTTAACACCTATTGCTTTTTTGCAAACTTTTATTATCGAACTGATGCATGCAAGTGAACAGTTAGGGCAGGAGCAGTCTCAGCAATTAATTGAAAATATTGCACTTACGGCAGGCTGTTTTTTTGAAGAAGTTTATCGAAACCAGTGCGATAACAAAAAAAATGCACTGAATATAGAAAGCTATATCGAATTAATATTAGGACTTAAAAATAATATTGGCGGCAATTTTTCATTATCTTCAAGTAATCAAGAAGCTATCTGTGTGTGCAACACTCGCTGTCCTTTCGGTGAAGAAGTCGTTAACTTTCCTGAGTTATGTGGTATGACATCCAGCGTCTTTGGTGGTATTGCCGCACGCAATTTTGGCTACGCCAAAGTAGAAATAGCGAAAAGCATTGCTCAGCATGATGGCTGCTGTGAAGTTTATATTCACCTAGACCCTGAAATAGCCAAAAACAAGCAAGGAATTGAATACCGAGACAACAAAAACGAAAAAAAACGTGATCAAAATTTTTCTGCACTGCATTCGCGCATAGAAGAAAGTATGCTAAAAATCTGGCGCAAACAAAGTCAAAAGCTCGCCAAGAAATGCCAGCCACCCTTAATTATTGCTGATTCAATAGGCATGAAAAAAGTACTGCAATCGATAGAAGTTATTGCCCCTACGACGGCGACTTTATTGGTTCAAGGGAAAACAGGGGTTGGCAAAGAGTTAGTTGCACGCGCGATACATGCAATGAGCGGCCGTAGTAATAAAGCCTTTGTGCCGATTAATTGTGGGGCAATCGCAGAAAGTTTGCTAGAAAGTGCTTTATTTGGCCATGAAAAAGGGGCATTTACGGGAGCAATAGAAGTTCATCAAGGTGTTTTTGAACGGGCTGAAGGCGGAACTCTGTTTTTGGATGAGGTGGATTCATTATCACCCGCGGCACAAACACGCTTACTCAGAGTCATACAAGAAGGGGAGCTAGAAAGAGTTGGAGGAAATCAAGCGATACAGGTTGATGTGCGACTTATTTCTGCAACCAACGTTAATCTTCAAGATAAAATGGCGCAAGGGTTGTTCCGTAAGGATTTATACTATCGGATTAATGTCGTTCAATTAGAAATCCCCCCCCTGAATGAAAGACCAGAAGATTTGCCTGCTTTGATTGATTTAATTTTACAGCGAATGAGTAAAAAACATAATAAGTCAGTAACGACAGTAAGTGGTGCTGTCATGCATAAGATTCGAGCGTACCACTGGCCCGGCAATGTCAGAGAGTTAGAGAATACGCTGGAGCGTAGTTTATTATTTACTACGGGTACAGAAATAACAGAATTAAAACTGGATATCGGAGAGTCCAGTAGCGCAGTTATTAATTGGAAACAGAAAAGAGAGCAAGCCATTGCAGAAGTTGAACAGGCTTTTTTACAAGTTTCTTTGCAGCAGTATCAAGGCGATATTAAACAAATTGCCCTCTGTATGGAAATCTCGACTCGGGCTGTCTATAACAAATTGAAAAAATATAAAATCAATCCAGACGATTACAGAAAATAAAAAGGCTTTGCTTGTCGACTTTTTGTAGTTTTGCTTATGGCTAAAACCAGACACTCAAAAATCAGCACCCCCCTAATATCGAACCCAATCCGACGCTCTAACGCACTTAGCTCCCCATATCATCAGGCATAAAAAAAAACCCTACATTTTCATGCAAGGCCTTAATTTACAACTATCAGTGCAAACAACACTTTTTATACTTCTTACCGCTACCACATGGACACGGATCATTACGCCCTACTTTCGCCACAGACCTAGTCACTAGCTCTAAAGAACCAAACATTCCATTAGCCCTTCAGATTGCTGCGGCGAAAACTAATTATAATTCGGCCTTGGAGTGTCACGCTTATTCCTCAAGCCCAAATCAATTTCTACATCCTCAAGATCACCAGGAATAGAAATATTGACGCAATCACGGTTAAAGGCATCACGAATTGTTTCTATCGCTTCAGTAGCTTTCAAATCCATTAATGATGAAATGACCATACCCGCTAATTCTTTACTGCTTTGATCTAACTTTTGCAGTAGCTCACATAAAATATCTAGGCATGCCTGACGATATGTTTTTCCAAACGCATTTAAACTATGTAAAGCATGCGCACGAACCAAGTCCTCTCGGTTTTCATCATAGAGATAATTTTTGAGCTCTGGAATGGCTACCTCACCCGTCAATGCAAAAACTTTAGGATATTCTTGATCAAATAGTAAGTCGTACTTAGACGCATCAATAAGATTAAGCATTGGCTCAACCGCTGCCGCTACCTTTAACTGAGCGAGCGCATGCCAAGCATGAATCACCGCCAAAAATTCAGGGCTATCCGTATCAGTATTCAACAATTCAGCATCTGTTGCCATACGAATTAACTCATCGGCATGCTCCGCACTAAACCCAATGCTTGTATAGTCAAGAAAATTATTTAGGGGAACTTACGAAGAAAAGGGGCTGGGATAAAATTATCCATCGCAAAGACCGTTGTGATTTGAGTTTGTTTACACTGGGAATGCGGTTATTAAAGCGCCTGTTGAGAGAAGGCAAAGCACTTCCTCAGTTCTGCCTCACTTTATCGGGCAAGGCTTTGCTGTAAGGTAGGAAAAAGTGTACGGTAGTGAATGGAAAAATAGCGAAATGAGTACCCGTTGCATATTCGCACCCGTCCGATAACAGCTCCCTTGGTGACAAAATTAAGGCAGGACACCCCTGATTTCGATGCGGGATTTTGTCAGGTAGTTAAGTTAAACTCACCTCCCATAGAGCATTTCCAGTCAATCTATGCCACCCAGCCTTTCAGGCATCGGTTCGCAAGAAGGATAAGGAGTTTCAGCCGTAGGGGCAGTGGCGAATAGAGTTTTCCTCAGAAATCCTGCCAAAACGTTCGCCAAACGATCAAAGCAAGGGTTATATTGGCCGTTATAAGGGTTAGTTTTACGTATTAAATAGGAATGGGGTAGCCCCACATCAGTTATCGGCACAATCCTTCCACCATTGGCAAGCACTGGGATCACCTTTGTTTTCGGTTTGCCGAACGTAGTCACGAGAACCGGTGCGACAATACTGCCCGCAAAATCAAGTGCAGCCTTAGGTGAAATACGCTGATCCGCATAAGACAAGGCCATGAAAGTTGGAATATTCACCCTGCGCGCGAGCAAATGTAGCTTTTTCGAGGTTGACGTATACCACTCGCCTTCCTGAATATTGTGTTCCATTAAACGGGATAACTGACAAACGCCGTTAACCAGCCGGTATTTATACTTGACAGGATTAGGCGAAAGAGCAGTTTTTATCATCATGGAACCCAAGCCCGGTAAGCACGTCAAGCTCGAAATGGAACCGTAATACTTCATTCTAATAGCGGGAGAAAACAGCAAAAGTCCGGCGACTTCCTGATGACGGTCGAGGGCATCAAGAGCAAGGCTTGCGCCCAGGGAAAATCCCCCAAGAATGGTTTTTTCTCCGATTAGTGAGGCCATTTTCATCCCTATTTCAACCTCTGAGCGCCATTGTTCTGCGCTGATTTCAGACATCTCCAGTGTGTTCGTGCCATGTCCAGGGAGTAGCACAGTAACCACACTGAAGCCCTGGTGATAGAGAAAGTTAGCCAAATCAGCCATATAGTAGGCGGAGTCGTTTAGCCCATGAATTAATAATATTGAATATTTTGTACGGGTTGGATGGATGAAAGCCACGGGAGCGCTGGGCAAGCGATATCCGCCGCTTTTGCGGTTAGTTTCGGTAATCTTGGCCAAGCGATAGGCTTCAAAGTCCCGGCGGCCTTGGCTTAGGCAAGCATTGCCATCAGCTCTACAAGAAGTGACAGAAGGCAGTCCAATGATCGGCCTAAGGGCGGTGGTGCATCCCTCCAAAACTAAAACAGCCGGCAATAAAAACAGCCAGATAATGGGTATCTGCCGGCACCTCTGCCAAAATTTTTTTATCAAGCGCTTTAGTATTGTGTTCATACTAGAAACAAGAAATCTCGTTTCAAAAGCTTGCTTGGCATCATGAAAGTTGCTGGACTTGTTCGTTGGCGTTTAACTTTTTATGGAACTGAGACAAACGCGCCAGACTTTCATCCTCCACCAACCTGTCGCAGACTATACTCAACCTGGTATTGGAGATAGCGGCCTCCTCCGCTAATTGTGTCAATCGACTGGGGTCAGTGGACAGATCATTAAGATCGAAAGCAGTCCTCACCCCCAAGGCACGTAGATTGCTGATGTCGTCTTTAAAATAGATATAAAGCCTGGCTTGTGCAATCCAATCGATTAATTGGTTGGGATTAAATGGCGTTTTTAAGACCAGATCGATCAGGTTGGCTTCAGCTAGGTTTTGAGCATTATCGATTCCCTCCTCGCTCAAGCGCAATTTATGAAATATATTGATACCTTCAATCATTTCTAAGGGAAGATCATGGGATGTTTTTCCTCCGGTTCTGAGGATTGAATTTACGCGCTCCTTTAAAATAGCTAAGGTATTTTCAGGAAGCATTCCTGATATAAAGGCGATGAATGGCAGGGATTCTCGGGTGGATTCGGCGCTCGGCAGGGTTTCAAGAAAAAAAGAAAGCATCAGAGACAGGACGGATGCGAACAACATCCTCAAGGCGGAACTGTAATAGGTGTTTGGTGTTAAATCACCAGCTAGCAGTCGCCTGATGATGTTTTGGGCAGACCATAGAAATGCCCCGATAAAGGCAAAGCTAAGCACCAGCTGGTTTTGCCAACGCAATTTCTGCATCATGTCCGGATCCCCCCAACTCATGCCGGTTAGGAGCATATTGGGTTTGCCGTAATGACTGGAGATCATATAAGATCCGAATAACAGACTGTAAAAGCCCAAAATGCAGACAAAGGTATTAAAAGCAACGGGCAACCAATAATCGTCGACGGAATATTCCTGACTAACTGTGCGTGGTGAAAATTGGCTGTTGTTTTCACTGGCACCAAGAATATTCAATAATTTTGCATATTCATGTTCTTTTTTTCTTAAGCGGAAATGTAAAAAAGAATAGGCCGTGGCGATTACAAAACCGCTAAGGCAGGCGATGATGGCTATTTTGAAACAAGATGTGACTGAGAAATAAGTTAATGGAATTTTAACCGCGTACTTGAGTCCTTCGGTAATGTCATTCATTTGGGCGCTCCTATTAAACAACTTAAAAAGTTTTTCCGCTAGATCTTGTCGCTTTAATAGGGGGCGACGCACAAAACGGAACATAAACCCCGTTATGGAGAAGTGCATCCCCGCCCCGCATGCCGATCTATCCTGTCTAGCGCAATTTCATAACCTTTAGCTCGCAGCGAGTTCGGGTCCTCAGCGCCAGGCCAAACATGGAACTTCAAACTTTCGATAACTTGATTGAACTCGTTGGCATTGAGAACCCCCGCCCACGCTGCTAGGGAGACCGTATTGAGCTGACGAAACCTCAGCGGAGGTTGTGCCTTACCAAGGACGAGTGGTACGAGTATCTTGCGTTTTCGCCCTTCGTCAGCCTCGCCCTTGACCCAGTCCGGGTTGACGGAGCTGCTGGATCATACTACCAAGATGCACTTCGCTTTAGCCAGTTTTTTGTTAACCATTTCGTCTAGGTCTGCACCAACTCTTCCGCGCGCATCCCACTAAACACTCCAGCTAATTTCTTCTAGACCTCGTGCGATCTGCGCTACGCGAGGGCTAGCCTTCTGTGCCACAACGCTCCTCGGAGTGTGCTTTTGCCTTGTTAGGCGATTCTTGTTCACCTTACACATTTTACTTTCCCTCGCTCAAGTACCGAATAGCTTCTAGTATCCGAGCAACCGTCCTACTTAGGGGGTTGCAGTCCAGTGGAACGAAAAGTCCTGCTACTCTCTACCGTCAGTATTTTTATCTTAAATAAAGCCAATTTCTTATTTTTAGACTCAAAAAGTAAAAACTATAGTTCCTTAGATAAAAAACTCGGCCGCAAGCGAGCCGAGTTTTAAAACAAATCGAGCTGTCTTGGGGCCATCTTCCTTCTTCTCATGCTCTTTAAGCTGATCTAGAACATAAGCCCTAATTACATCTTCGCTAGCATTCCCTATCGTTTCAACAAAGTAACTCTGGGTCCATAATTTCCCTCCCCAAAAATATTGTAATGGTTTAATAAAACAGGACACCTCTAAAGACAGATTTATAATGTCATTAGAGGTGAATATGAGTAAGCAAAATAAACCAAAAAGACCTGTATATAATCT
>CBDUDP010000013.1:0-90957 GCA_965365945.1 uncultured Gammaproteobacteria bacterium | reverse complement strand
TCAGTTATCTACTATAAACAAGTGGGTTAAATAATTCTGTGTTTTTAGAGATGCATTTAATATACAAGGTTGGGTTACATCTTTTCGTAACCCAACATATTAAGTACGAAATTTTTATTTTAAAAATTTAAGGCATACTTCCATAACAATGCTAGTGTAAAAACTAAAGTGCCAGCATAACCAATATATTTAGTATTTTTAATCCAAATATGCAACAACCAAAATAGGAAAGCAAAAATTAGCCCCCAAAATAGGAAAAGTACTACTCCTTTATCAGAAATACTTCCATAACTCATAGCTTCAATTATTACAACAAACAGAGATAAAACACTAAGAACAATATAAAGAGCTTTCGTTACCCACAACAATAATATTTTAGTCAAAGAAAATAACTTAATTCTTTTCTCCTTAATTAAACCAAGGTTAACCTTTAATAAAAAGGTGCACCCAATTATATGTACTAACACCGTGGTAACTGGCAATTTCCCCCTGATATTCCACAGTATTCACCAACAAATCATGCGTATTTTCCTGACATTTAATATTACCCACTAAATCAGGACTATTAACGCTCAAAATAATTCTTTCTAGGTCTGAGGTCAACTAAAAGCTTTCAAATAGTCTTGTACCTTTGATATTTCTTTTACTTACTTTACACAAAACTCAGCCTGCTGCGCAATCTCCAGCTCTTCATTAGTTGCAATAACTAACACTTTAACTACTGACCCCTCCTGATTAATTTCACTTAAATCCCCCTTTAACTGTTGATTTTTTTCAGTATCAAATTCTATTCCTAGCACGCTCAATTCAGCACAACATTGCTCTCTTAGCCAAGTATCATGCTCACCAATACCGCCGGTAAAGACTAGGGCATCCACTCTACCTAAAACTGCGGTATACGCTCCTATGTATTTTTTAATGCGATAGCTATACATGGCTAAAGCTAATTGCGCTTGTTTATCGCCTTCATCAGCCATTTTATGCACTGCACGCATATCATTTTCACCGCATACGCCTTTTAAGCCGCTTTGTTTATTTAAGGCATTATCGATTTCATTCTGTGTCAGCCCAAGCGTACGACTTAAATAAAAGATAATAGCGGGGTCTAAGTCGCCACTGCGCGTGCCCATCATCAAGCCTTCTAATGGCGTCATCCCCATCGTGGTATCGATACTTTTACCCGAAGCAATGGCCGCCATACTGGCTCCATTGCCTAAATGCAGGCTAATCAGGTTGAGCTTGTTTAAAGGTTTATCAAGGTACTCTGCGGCTTGCTTGGCAACATAAAAATGCGAGGTGCCATGAAACCCATAACGCCGCACACCTTGCTCTGTATACCATTGGCTAGGAACTGCATAGAGAAATGCAGTGTCAGGCATGGTTTGATGAAATGCGGTATCAAAGACGGCGACTTGCGGTACGCTTTGAGCATACGCCATGGCCGCTTCTATGCCGGTAATATTGGCTGGATTATGCAAAGGCGCAAGTGGTATCATTTTCTTTATTTCAGCTAACACGGAGCTATCAATTAAGGTCGGCTGACAGAATTTTTCTCCGCCATGCACGACACGATGACCGATACAAAGCAAATCAGAAACATCCTGAATAAAGGCTAGCTCAGATAATATTGCAAAAACTGCCTGCAAACCTTGTTGGTGATCATGAATTGCTAGGCTGGTTGCTTGTTTTTGCTCAATGCCGCCTGAGCTGTACTGGTATTTATGCGCACTTCCTGACTCAGCAATACGCTCTATTACGCCTGTGACTTGTGCAAGCTGAGTACACATATCAAATAAGGCATATTTAATGGATGAGCTTCCTGAATTTAGAACTAAAACTTTCATGAATTCCTTATGCCTAACGATTGAAAAATAATTGTTCTTGTTCACACAAGCTCCAGTTTGGGAATATATACCGCAACAGCTCTCCTGTGCCTTTTTTGGTAAGCAGAGCTTACTTAACATGCATTCCCAAACAGAGTTTAGGATCGAGAAAGAAACCAAGAAAAGCGGACTAAAGTCCTTCCTACATTGATTCTATTAACTAATCCACATACTTAGTCCAGCGACAACGCTCAGTCACTAGATCTGCTGTATTTTTAGTACCAATTCCTTTAGCAATCAAAGCCACAACTCGATCATCACTGTCATACCCTGTATGTGCCGTCAGCGGATTAGCGAAGTTACCCATACCAAACATATCAATCACATGCGCGACATTAATATTAATATTGGTCACTTCTGCACACAAGCGTGAGTCCAGATGGCTCTGCACAAACTGCTGAGGGATGGCGTAACTTAGTAAGTCATTAGGATCACTAAAAGCCATAATCGAGGTTTTATCAACGAGCCTTTGGTCATAATACTCACCATCTGGAATACAGTATTGATCTTTTTGATTAGTCACTTCTGGCGGCTTTTGTCCCATTTCTAGCAAAGGTAATTGATTAGACATCAAATAAAAAGGAATTCGCTTTTTCTGAAAAGCTTTAATAAATTGAGACTCAGTACTTGTTGGGTCGCCATTAGCTATTTTTGTAACGCGAGCAGCGATACTCTGCATGCCATCCATAACAATACGACTACCTAAACTATGCGAGACAATCGCATAGTTATCTTCAGGTAGATACTTAACGGCTTGCTTATCAATTACGCACTGATCCGAACTCGTCTCTGGCAAATCATCCCAATCTCGTCCAACCATCCAGCAAAATGCCGTTCTAAATGAAGCTAGCATTTCCTCATGATGACTACCTAAATAAACCATAGGGTCAGGACTGGTATCATTGGAAAACTGTTTTAACATTTGATTCACTTCAGCACGATCGTAAGAATGTTCACCTGAAGTATCGTATTTAATTTTTTCTTTTTCTGGATTAGTGATTTCTGACCAAGTCAATTCATAAAAAAGCATTTCCTCATTTTGGCCTTCATTCAGCAATCGCCTTACCCTTAACTTCCCTAACTTTTTCTCAGGCATCTCCTTATTCACTAAGTTGATTTCTTTATAATGACTACTTTTCACAGTTAAATTTAATTCAGCCGCTAATTTTTCCTGAAATTGAGTACTGTAGCCAGACACATGCGTTCCAACACCATGTACCATCAATACTTTTAGCGTATCCCCCGGCAGGTCAAGGCTGCTTTGCATACCCGAAAAACTTTTGCCATTAATTTTACAGGCACGCAAATCTTCTCGCTCTTGCTTCTTTAAAACTGCCGTGGCAATCCCTTCGCCAAAACTAGCACAGCCCGAAACGGCAAGGCTCATTGATAATAAAAGTATCTTTTTCATAGTTTAAGTCTCATGTTGGAAGCGCTGCGCATTGGCAGGTAGTTTTTCAAAAATAGCATGTTTAGGAATATTATATTTTTCTGGGTAATAAACGCCACCCAAATACAATCCATACGGTGGTGCGGTGACACCACCCACTTGTCTGTTTTTACTAACTAATAATTCTTGTGTCCACTCAATAGGTTTATCACCTACACCAATCGCTATTAAGACACCCGCAATATTACGTACCATATGATGCAAAAAAGCATTGGCAGAAATATCCATAGTCACCTGCTCACCTTGCCGATAGACATTGACAAAATACATTAAACGCATTGGACTAACAGATTGGCATTTTAAAGCTCTAAACGAAGTAAAGTCATGCGTTCCTACCAAGCTTTGTGCGGCCTGATGCATTCGTTCAGCATCTAATGGCGCATGACACCAAGTTACCCGATCACGTTGTAAAGCAGATTTTGTCGGCCGGTTAAGAATAGTATAGCGATAAAATCGGGCAATTGCGCTATAGCGTGCATGAAAATCTTCAACCGCCTCTTGCACCCAAATCACTCTAACATCAGCAGGTAAATTTGCATTAGTTCCTAACAGCCATGCTCGCTCGCTACGCACAGCAGCTGTCTCAAAATGAACCACCTGCTCTAGTGCATGTACGCCTGTATCAGTACGTCCCGTGCAAATAACTGTAACAGGATGATTAGCTACTCTAGAAGCCGCCTTTTGCACTTCATCTTGCACGGTGCGTAAACCGCCTTCTTGCCATTGCCAGCCAAAAAAACCACTGCCATCGTACTCTACGCCTAGAACCATACGCGTCATTTCTGTACTCCAGGTGGCAACGCCGGCACGTTTTTTTTCTCGACTAAAACATGAACAAAATGATTGGCTTCAGCAATCGACTGTTCCATTGCTTGAATCAGCTGAGTAATATCAAAGGCTATTTCTGAAAACTCATGTTGTAGAGCAGCAATCGCATTCGCATTGAGATTGTGTTTTAAAAACAATACCTGATCTCTAAAAGCCCCTAAGACAGGGTGAATCTGTTTCTCTGCCTTATGCATAGCTTTAATCAAACGCATATAATGCTGTTTGGATAATTTCATCTGCTGCCGACTTTGGGTACGTAAAGAACGGTTAGTATACTCTTTCAGCTCCGCGTCCCACTCCTTAAACAGAGCATCACTGACCTCTTCAATCGCTTGAATCTTACTGGCTACGACCTCAGAGCGCATGGTACAAAAATCATACTGCTGTTTTAATAACCTATATTTATCTTCCAGACTACCCGAAGCAACATTTACGACTCCTTTAAAACGCTCCAACGCATCTAAAAATTGTACTTTTGTTTCTTCTAAGCTGTCGCTTGCTTCTTCTACACGCACAACAACCAAATCACGCTTATGCTGACCTAAAGATTCTTTGGTACGGTAATAAACATGCTGAAATTTATAGGTGATAAAGCGCGACATCAACTTAACAGATCGCTCAGTTAGACCGCGAATAGATAATAAAGAGTGAGATTGATTATATTTAGACATTTGTTTTTAAACTTGCCGAAAGAATGGAGGTGTTAGACAAATTAACACAATTCACCGCTAAAACATGATGCTGGACAAAACCAGGAAATTCTTTATCAACGATAGTTTGTTCTGATAGTTGTTCCAATGTTGCACTTTCAGGTAGTTGCGCCGACTTAACTAATATTAACCGTTCAGCAGATAACTGCACAGCTAACCAGGCGGCCAATGTATCGGATGTAATATCCCAGCTTGCTTTAACCTTACCAGCATCTAATTCAGTGGCTAAAGGCGACCAAACAACCACTTTTTTTTTATATAAAGCAGGACGAATAGCTTCAACCTTATTTACGATACACAAATCAGAACACAGACCTTTAAATAATAAAGCCACTTGCTGCATAGCTAAAATCGCCATGTAATGCGCTGTTTGATCATCATACTGCCATGTTTTCTGTGTGCTTCTTACTTGATCAGCAAAAACACCGCCACCCGGCACAATAACTACGCTACCTTTGCCTTCCTTTAGCGACAAATTCAGCCATTGCACTAAAATGGGACTGGATAATAAACTGCCACCTAATTTTAAAACAATCACGACACTTGCATTTGTTCCAACAGACTTAACATAGCTGCGGCTTTATCAAAACATTCTTGGTACTCTTCTTCTAGCACCGAATCATTAACAATACCGCCACCCGCCCAAAAACGGATAGTATGCTCAGAATGCACCAGCGTACGAATGGCGATATTGCTGTCCATATTGCCATCAAAACCGATATAAGCAATAGCCCCGCAATAAACACCACGACGATGCGGCTCTAGCTCTTCAATCACTTCCATCGCCCGAATTTTAGGCGCACCGGTGATAGAGCCTCCCGGAAAACAATTGCGTAATAAATCTAAAGCATGATATTTTTCATCTAACTGCCCTGTCACCGTACTCACTAAATGATGTACTGTCGCATAGCTTTCTACCTCAAATAGCTTGGGCACTTGCACTGAGCTAGGGATGCAATTTTTGCTAATATCATTACGCAATAAATCAACAATCATGACATTTTCTGCTCGGTCTTTATGACTATTTTGCAAAGCATCAATTTGCTGCTGATTTTCTTGTTCGTTTTCTTTTCTTGGGCGTGTACCTTTAATTGGCTTAGCCTCGACCATACCTTGGTACACTTTCAAAAAACGCTCAGGGGACGAACTTAATACTTGCACGCCTGGAACATTGAAATAACCACTAAAAGGGGCAGAATTAATTTCCCGTAATTGCTGATAAGCCACCCAAGGGTCACCCTGACAATTGGCGACAAAACGTTGCGCTAGATTAACTTGATAACAATCCCCTTCCTGCAAATACTTTTTAATCTTAGCAAAAGCTTGAGCATAATTTTCTTCGCTCATATTCGCTTGCACGGGGCTGGTCACTTGAAATTTATCAACTGTCGTCGTTTCTGGGTAAACACTGAACTGTTCAATTAAAGCTTGCCACTGCTGTTCGCTATCCGCACAGCCAACTAAATAGCTTTTTTGTTCTTGATGATCAACTACGACCGCCCATTGATAAATACCCACCGCCATATCTGGAATATGTTCAGCATCAGCAGTAAGATTAGGTAGTTTTTCTAATTGCCTACCTAAATCATAAGCAAAGTAACCCATTGCTCCGCCATTAAAAGGCACTTCTGGAAATGATTTTTGCGCAGTTAATTGCTGCTTAATCAGTGCAAAGGGGTCTTGTGTAGAAACCTGCGTATTATTACCTGAGCATACCTGCGTTTCCACACCATGCGTGATTAAAGTACACACAGGATCTGTAGCAAAAATATCATATCGCCCTTGACGCTTTTCCGCTAAACCACTATCTAAAAAAATTGACCACGGCTGCGCTGCTATTGCTGAAAATAATCGAGCACTATCAAATAAATAAGGCAGTGAATAAAGCTGGGGGGTAGAAGGCATGTATATTGTGTCTGTGGCGTATGAGTAAAGTAAGAACAGCTAGCTATTTTAATTTAAAAACAGGTTAATAAGTTATTTATTCATCAGCTAAGGCATAGGTATCTGCACAACTTTTTAATATTTAAATACAATAAATTGCAAATCAAGACAGCTCCTGCTGGAGCAATGCTGCTGACTCAAGAATAAGCTCCTTCTCCAAAGGAAGAAGGTTGATGAGGGGAATTATAAAGGCATGATTTTATTCTCCTCACCCAACCCTATCCAACAAGAGAGGGCTTAAGTCAACAGCATTGCCCCTCTGGATAAGGCTTTTAGACTTATTTAGATACCTATGCAGCTAAGGCGTGCTTTATAGGTACTGGATTTTAACAAAATTTAGCTTCTATAGCTAAATAAGCAACAGCCACAGCGGGGGCGCAGTCGGCAATATTCATTTCTGTAGGCTCGACAGGTGCAGCAAATAAGGCTTCAAAATCGATATATTCCAGTCCTAAACACTGCGCAATATCTTGCACTAAGAAACGCCCTATTCCAGCACCAATCAAAGGTATTTGCACATTATTCGATACTCGCTGTAATTGCTTTTGGCATGCAACTTGTATTCTAGCCAGCTGTTGCTCTCGAATGTTATACGCTAATTTCTGCCATTCCTGCAAAGTAAAATCCTGTAAATCACAACCAATCATGCGTGCCAAGCGTTTGGCACTCGCCTGCTCCGTTTTAGCATCGCCATCCGCTGTTTCATTTTGGTCATGAGACTCATTTAACTCATGCGTTAAACGATAAACATCCGCCATCGTGGCAAAATATTCACTCATAACACCGACTTCAGTGCCAGCAAAACTAACAGACTGCACTACTGCCATCACTGCCGTTCTCACTAACCCTGTATAAACTAATTCACTTGATGTGAGGCGTTGAAAATCGGTATATCCAATAGCATCAACCTGGTTCTTTGTGAGCAACAAAATATCCGTCGTCGTGCTACCCATATCAACGAATAGGCCTTGTTCTAGCTTCTGGGCAACATAAGAGGCGCTCGCCAACCAATTTGCCGAAGCAATCGCATCAATATGCTTAGGTTCAATCGCATCAGCTGCCACAAAACCAAGCTGCCCAGCATACACAGCAAAAGAAGGCTGAGCTAAAACTTGCTGCATTAAAGCAATAATTTCATATACGCCTTGCGCTCTATCTGCAAATAAATCGACCAATTCACCGGTCATGGTAATCGCATGATTTACCTCTTGATTGGGCAACCTAGCAAGGATTGTAGTCAACGCCTTTTCTAGGGCATCCAAACCTTGCCACAAAGGACACGATTCCTGATACACCGCCAAGACTTTACCTTCTTTATTCAGACAAGCCGCTTTTAAATGCGCGCCACCTATATCCCAACCTACCATATGATTAACCATAAAAATCTCTTAATTAATATCAACCAATACAGACTGGTTCTTTGTTTTTTTAAAAATAGGTGTTTTATGATCTAACATAGCTAAAACTAATTCAGCTACATTAAGCCCTGTCGCCTCATTAATTCCTGCATAAGAACTCGTTAGGCGTGGGTTTATTTCTAAAATCAAGTTTTCGCCTGCTTCAGTTTCTATAAAATCTATGCCTATATAGCCAAATAACTGCGGAATAGCAGTCGCTATTGATTGACATAATTGTTGATACTGCTGAAAATTCTCTGTCTGCACGTTAACCCGACAGGCAAATAAAACAAACTGCTGTTGCTCAACTTTCATTTGTTGCTCATTACAACAAATAAAAAATGCTTGCCCTTGATAGAACAAACACGACAAACTCAACACCTTGCCGGAAACATAGGGCTGCAAAATATAGTGATGCTCTGGTATTAGTCTAGCTTTCACTTCTTGCCTGTGCTGCTCTTCCTGTAACAAATACACCTCATCACAACCCACAGAATTATTCGCTTTAAGCACCCATAACCCTGATTCTATAACGACATTAGAATCAAATAAAAAGCTAGGAACACAAGCAACCCCCGCTTCTTGCAAGCTATAAAAAGTCGCTAATTTATCTTGGCAAAGCTCGATCGCATCTTGCCCTGCTAGGCACATTTGCTTGCCTTGCTTATTAAAAAACTGCGCCCAACAAGCTAAAACACCTTCCGTTTCTGGCGCAATCAGCCAGACAGCATCGTACGTGCTCGATTTTTCTGACAATAGCTGTTGCATATCCATGCCTTCGCTTATTGTCAGGTAACTTATGTCTTCATAGTTCGTTTCTGAAGCAAAAGCAAGGCGCTCATCCTGTAAAACCAATAATTCCAAATCATTCAATACACACAAGTCATCCAACAACGCATTGCGCATTAAATAACCTTCCTGCAATAATGATCGTGGCAAGGGCTGGTCAATAAAACCGCCCCCAGTAATAAATTCAAAAACCAACAAACGCATTATGCAAATTATTCCTGTTATTGATATAAAAGCGGGGCAAGCTGTTCTTGCCAATCAAGGCGACCGGGAAAACTACCTGCCCTTATCAACGCCTCTATGTGATTCCAGTCAAGTAGAGGATGTTATCAATGCTTACTTGCAACTCTCCCCCTTTACTCGCATGTATATTGCTGATCTGGATGCTTTAATGGGTCTAGGAAATAATCAAGACTTAATTAACGCCTTGTTAATTCGCTACCCACAGTTAAACTTTATGATTGATTCTGGCTCACTTAAAAAGTGCTATAACCCAGTAAACAATAAACAACTGACGCCCATTATTGGTACAGAATCTATTAACCAAAAAAGTTTAGCCAAAGAACGACAACTGGCACCCGACTTTATCTTATCTTTAGATTTTAACTCCGAACACGCAATAATGGGGGATCCGATTTTATATGAGTCATCCGCTTTATGGCCTAAAGAACTTATTATTATGACCTTAGCTTTAGTTGGAAAAAGCAACGGGCCGGATTTAGAAAAACTACATTATTATTGTAATACTTACCCTCAACATAACTTTATTGCTGCAGGTGGTGTTCGACATCATGAAGATTTACTGCACTTAAAAAAATTAGGTATTCAACAAGTTTTAATTGCCAGTGCATTACATAATGAAATACTAACGACACAGAGTATTGAACAACTCCACAAGCATGTATAATTTCCTCGTTACCGAGGAATAGCACACAAAACTACTTTATAAAAAATGTACAATAAACCACTAAAAGCCGACACCGTGAATTTATTGCCTCTTAAGAACTCATGACAGAAGATAGCATCACTTTATATGACAAGTCTTATACATGCGCTAATATACAAACAGAAGCGGATGAATATATACGCTTAGAAGCAGCCAATCAGGGCTTCGCACTAAGAATATTAGTTAATGATAAATCTGCCCTAGTTCGCTCGACTGTTGCTCGGATAAAATACGGTCACGAACAACTTGCTAAAGATGAAAGCTGGAAAGTCAGAGCAACTGTTGCTAAACATTGCCAACCCCCAATATTAAAAAGTTTAATTAACGATGAGAATCATTTTGTCCGCTATATTATTGTTAAACGCGGCTTTTTTCTCAAGCATTTTACCAGTGATATTGATGAAGAAATTGCCGCACTAGCAAAGTACCAATTAACCATAAAAGAGCAACTACCGAGCTAAACTACGCTCGACCCTCAGTAAATCTTCCTGCGTATCAACTCCCGGCTCTGGTGCTTTAGCAACCTTAGCCACTAATATCTTTTCACCTTCCCAGAGAATTCTTAACTGCTCTAGCATTTCAATGCGCTCTAAAGCCGACGCATCCCACTGCACATACCGCTGTAGAAAACTAACTCGGTAGGCATACATGCCGATATGCCTAAAATAAGTATCACTATTAACCGAGCCAATTTGTTGTTGCTTAAAACCCTCTCTATCCCAAGGAATAGCAGCGCGGCTAAAGTAAAGCGCATAATTGAGTTTATCTAAAACAACTTTAACCGCATTCGGGTTAAATATTTCCTCAGACTCTACTGTCTCAGCAGCTAAAGTAGCTATCCCAGCAATAGACTGCGCGGCTAAAGACTGCGCAGCAAGCGAAATATATTCAGCAGGAATCAAAGGTTCATCACCTTGCAAATTAACAATAATGTCGTCCTGATGCCATTGAAAAATCTCGGCAACTTCTGCTAAACGCTCAGTACCACTCTCATGAGTAGTACGGGTCATAACTGCATCAAAGCCATAGTCATTAACAGCATCTAAGATTCTGCGGTCATCTGTTGCCACAACGATTTGCTCTGCGCCCGCTTCTTTAGCTCTATCACACACATGGAAAACCATAGGCTTTCCCGCAATCATTAATAATGGCTTTCCAGGTAACCTAGACGACCCGTATCGTGCAGGAATAACGACTTTAAATGCACTGGTCATTTTAATTGTTCAATTTCTTCACTTGTTAAAGCTCTTGCTTCATCTTCCAACATAACAGGTATATCGTCACGCACAGGAAATGCCAAACGATCTGCTTTACAAATTAACTCTTGCGCTGCTTTATCGTAGATTAAAGAACTCTTGCAAATTGGGCAGGCCAAAATATCTAACAACTTACTATCCATTAAACTCTCTCAATTAATTTTATTAAACGTTTATTTTACTCTATATTCTAAATTTTTCATGAATCTCTACGCAAATTTGTAATTTTATTAGCACTCATAGTTATTGAGTGCTAAAATCGAGGCAAGTAAATTTTGGGAGTAATCATGTCTAATTCATTAGCCTTACCTATTACATTAACAGCTGGGAACTTTGACTCTTATCTAAATGTTGTTGGTCAAACTAATAAATTAAATGCAGAAGAAGAGCGCGAACTCGCTATTCGCTTTAGAGACCACGAAGACCTCGAAGCAGCTAAACAACTAGTTCTGGCGAATCTACGTTTTGTAGCCCATGTAGCACGCGGCTATAATGGTTACGGCTTACCTATGAACGATATCGTTCAAGAAGGCAATATAGGCCTTATGAAAGCCGTCAAACGCTTCAACCCCGATCTAGGTATACGCCTAGTTTCTTTTGCTGTGCATTGGATTCGTGCGGAAATCCATGAATACGTGATAAAAAACTGGCGTATTGTAAAAATCGCGACCACAAAATCACAACGTAAGCTATTTTTCAATTTACGTAAATCTAAGAAAAATCTAGGCTGGCTTTCTAAAGATGAAGCCGAAGCAATTGCACAAAACCTCAATGTAGACCTTAAAACAGTTTACGAAATGGAAACGCGCCTTGATGGCAAAGATATGGCTTTTGACTTACCCGAGACTGACTCAGGCGAAGAATCTTATAGCTCTCCCGTTTCTTATTTAGAGCAACATAATACTGATCCTGCTTTGTTACTGGAGAATTCCGATTGGACGAATCATAAAGAGACACTATTGAGTAATGCATTACAGGATTTAGATGAGCGTAGCCAAGATATTGTTGCCAGTCGCTGGCTAACAGAAAAAAAGCTAACCTTACATGAACTAGCAGAACGCTATAATGTCTCTGCAGAACGTATTAGGCAGCTAGAAAAAAATGCTATGAAAAAACTAAAAGGCTCAGTCAGCATACTTGCCTAACGACTGCAACTCAAACATAAGAAACCCCTTATTTACAGTGTAAATAAGGGGTTTTTTTATATGCTATATAATACCAATCACAATAAATAATTACTGTAATAGCCATCATTCCAGAAATCTTTACTCGGGAATCCATGCATACACTAGAGATTCCTGCTAAAGCTTATGTGCCTACGCTTGACTGGGTAGCATACAGGAATGACAATTTCTCTTGGCTATATGAGTTTAAGTATAAATCTATTAGGATTGGTATAACCCGTACATCAACCAAAAATTTCCGACATTTAAAGATAGTAGCTCGCTTAGCTTTAATATCAAGCTAACCAAGCTCCCTACTCTTTACAATCAGACTAACTTATCAATAATTGCTTGCGCCTCTTGCTTTTGAGCATCAGTACCTTTTTCTAGTACCTCTTGAGCAATATCCTTAGCAGCATCTGCATCACCCATATCTATATAAGCTTTAGCTAAGTCTATTTTTGTTTCAAATTCATCCATATCAGTCAAATCTGAAACCATTAAGTTGTCCTCATCAAGCATATCAGTTTTTTCTGCAACAGGGGCATCAGAAATGTCGTCGAAATCAAAATCAAAGTCAAAATCATTACTTTCAGGCTTTGCGACGTCAACAGACCCAGCCTCCTCCACAGTATCAATCGACTTTTCTGCTTTACTTAAAGGCGAACTATCCGAAGAAAAATCAAATTCATCTAGATTAACATCTTCCATGTCATCATCAAGCACTAAAGATTCGCTAGAGCCCGCAGCATCAGCCTGATCAAAATCAAATGTTTCCAAGTCTTGAGGAGTATTTAGCTCAGGGGCTTTTTTAGTGTCAGAGCTAACGGTATCAAATGAACTTAAATCGAAATCAACACTTTCAATATCATCGCCTGATTTAACTGCAGTAGGCTCTTGTTTATCCTCATCATCCATCAAAGAAAAAGAGCTTAAATCGAAATCAATCTCCGAGTTATCAGAAGCCTCTGTTTCTGCATTCAAAGATACGGCCGCTTGCTCTTTATTAGCTACCTCAGCCGGCTTGCCTGGCTCACTAATAGTCGGCAATTCATTTACAATAGTAAAGTCATCATCTACATCAAACTTAGATTCTCTCTGCTCGACAGAAAATAGATCAGAACCTGGAACAAGCTCACCACCCATTTCTGACACTTTACCCCAAAAGGCCACGTCGCTATTTTTACCTTCAGCAACTAACTCTGTTGAAAACTCGGCAAACGCATCGCTATTTTCACTAGCATAAAAAATCTCTAAAAGCTTAAGCTTGTAGTCATCTTTATCAGGAAAATCTTTAATTGCTTGACGCATTAATTCTTCTGCTTGCTGATACCGACCATAAGCAAGATAAACATCAGCTTCTGAACTAGGGTCGACTTCTGCCTGATCCGACTCAAATACATCAAAATCACTCGGTGTAAACTCACTTAAAAATGAACTTTCCCCTACTGTTCCGACATCATAAGAAGGCGTCTCATCAAATACTGGTACAGACAACTCCTCCTCAACAGTAGGCAGTATAATTTCACTTGAAGAAGCGAACATACTGTTATCGTTAATTTCTTCTTCTGCTTGACGTCTACGCCATAATAATAAAGCCAAGCCAACCAACACTAAACCACCCAAGCCAAAATCCAAATAGGAATAGCTAAAACTTGAAGACTCACTCTCCTCAGTTACGCTAGTTACTGGTGGTGATGCTACAGCAGGTTTATTAACTACCGGCAAAGGTATTTGTTGAGGAGATGATTCAGTAACAACATTTTTCTCAGGCGTTACAGTAGGTGTAACAACAGGGCTTTCAGTCACCAAACCTTCCTGAACTAAAGGCTGCTCAGTAACATTGACATCTGTTACGCTCACATCCTCTGGCTCTTCATACTGAGATTCTGGGGCAATTTGTGCATTTTGAATAGCAGCAAGTTGCTGATCTTTAATCGCCAGCATTTCTTGCATAATCACAAATTGCTTTTCTAAATTTGCTAGACGTTCTTGTAATTCCTGATTTTCAGTTGTTAAACCAAGCGTATCAATATCAGAGGCATCTGCAGATAAAGCATCTGAATCTATAAGCTCTTCTGTAGGCGGAACTAGGGTTAACTGATTACTGCTTTTAGTATCTTCACTGGCTAACTGAGCTTCGGGCTCAGCAATTGCTTTGCCTTCCCAAACAGCCATTTGATTATAGAATTCAGTATTTGCTTGTTTTTTAGATAGGCGAACAATCTCAGATTTCTCTGGGATCTTTAAGCTTTTTCCAGCCATCAGTGCATTTACATTCTTCTTATAAAACGCACGAGGATTAGCCTTGTATAAGGCCATCATCATTTGCTCTACAGAGACATCATTGTACGTATTAACTTTTTCAGCAACCTTCCACAAAGAATCACTTCGATTAGTAGGGCCGTACTCACCATCTACTGCTAGACTACTAAAATCATTTTGCACAACGGCATTTGTTTTTACCGTACTTACAGTAGGTTGCGTAGTAGAAATTACCGGTGTTTCAATCGCACTTTGCAGATAAACAACAGGCGGGTCAACTAAAACAGTAAACTCTTTAAAAACATCACCTTTAGGCCAGCTAACTTCAACCAAGAAATCAAGGAAAGGCTCTTGCACAGCCTCATGAGAGGTTACTTTAATAACAACTTGCCCATTTGCTTTTAGGATAGGTTCAAACTTAACCTTTGATAAAAAAGAGCTCCAAGCAATGCCTGCCTGATCAAATTTATCCGGTGAAGCCAAAGAAATCTTTACATCAGCAAGCTCTTCACCTGCCGATAACGATAGGGCTATTTCAGCATTAAGCTTTTGATTTAACGCGGAATGTAATTTTATATCACCTACACCCAACGAGTGTGCAGACATTGGCGCTAACAAAGTCATAGCCGCTAAAGTTTTAGTCAAATTATGCACTACACTCTCCTTCCCACAAGTTTTCCACAATAGCTTTCCTAAATACAGTCAAATATATCTCTATAGCTTAGACTAGATGTAATTTTTTACTAGCTCTTCTGCAATTTGCACACTATTTAAAGCAGCCCCTTTACGAACATTATCAGCAACAACCCATAAATCAATGCCTTTTTCATGAGAAATATCTTCTCTAATACGCCCAACAAAAACATCATCATTACCTGAAGACTCAGTAACCGCTGTAGGATAACCACCATCTACGCGTTCATCCATGACCGTAATGCCTGATGTAGCTGCTAATAAGTCACGCACCTTTTCAACACTAATTTTTTCACGTGTCTCGATATGGATCGCCTCTGAATGACCAAAGAAAACAGGGACACGCACTGCAGTAGGATTAACCTGAATACTATCATCACCCATGATTTTTTTAGTCTCCCATACCATTTTCATTTCTTCCTTGGTATAGCCATTTTCCATAAACACATCAATTTGCGGCAAGACATTAAATGCAATTTGCTTAGGGTAAACTTTTGTCTGTATCGGCTTACCATTTAACAACTGCGAAGTCTGACTAACTACTTCTTCAATACCCTCCTTACCTGAACCAGAAACAGCTTGGTAAGTACACACATTAATACGAGTTATCCCAACTGCGTCATGTATGGGCTTTAATGCGACCAACATTTGAATAGTCGAACAATTTGGGTTAGCAATAATACCTCGCACTGTATGCTGAGCAATTGCTTCTGGATTCACTTCAGGAACAACTAAAGGAATATCATCGTCATAACGAAACTGAGAGGTATTATCTATCACTACACAGCCTGCTGCTGCTGCAATAGGTCCATATTTTTCTGAAAGTGATGCGCCCGCGGAAAACAAACCAATATTCGCTTTAGAAAAATCAAATGTTGCTAAATCTTCAACCTTAAGGCTTCCTCCATTAAAAGGAATACGCTTTCCCACTGAGCGTTCACTTGCTAAAGCATACACTCTATCTACTGGAAATTTTCTTTCTTCTAGAATAGAAATCATCGCTTCGCCAACCGCACCTGTTGCACCAACGATCGCTACATTATATTTTTTAGTCATTGTTCTACGCTCTCGCTTTTAAGGCTTTAACTACGGCATCACCCATTTCAGACGTGCTCACTTTTTGCATGCCGTCTGAATAAATATCCGCAGTACGCACATTCGAATTTAAAGCATCATTCACTGCCTGCTCAATACGATCTGCTGCCACCGACTGATCAAAGGTATAACGCAACATCATGGCTACCGATAAAATAGTTGCTAAAGGATTAGCAATGCCTTTACCTGCAATATCAGGCGCAGAACCATGAATCGGCTCATACATACCTTTACCATTAACATCTAAAGATGCTGATGGCAACATACCGATTGAACCCGTTAGCATTGAAGCTGTATCCGATAAAATATCACCAAACATATTCGTCGTCACCATAACATCAAACTGTTTTGGCGCACGCACTAATTGCATAGAAGCATTATCAACATACATATGGCTTAATTCAACATCAGGATAGTCTTTAGCAACTTCATCCATAACTTCACGCCACAATTCAGTACACTCAAGCACATTCGCCTTATCTACTGAACACAAGCGCTTATCTCGCTTCTGCGCAATTTTAAACGCTGAATGAGCAATACGGCGAATCTCTGATTCACTGTAGACTAAGGTGTTGAACCCTTGTCTTTCGCCATTTTCCAAAACTCTAATACCACGTGGTTGACCGAAATAAATCCCACCTGTCAACTCACGTACAATCATTAAATCTAAACCGGCAACAACTTCTGGCTTTAAAGTCGAAGCATCAGCTAATTGTGGATATAAAATTGCCGGACGTAAATTAGAAAATAATTCCAGCTCAGAGCGCAAGCCCAAAAGACCTTTTTCAGGACGTACCGCGATATCTAAGGATTCCCATTTGTAACCACCAACCGCACCCAATAAAACAGCATCAGCTTGTTTAACTAAATTTAAGGTTGCCTCTGGAAAAGGTGACCCCGCCTCATCATAAGCTGCGCCACCGATTAAACCTTGCTCAAATTCTAAACCTAAGCCCATATCCGCATTTAAGTAATCTAATACTTTAATTGCTTCAGCTACAATTTCAGGGCCTATACCATCGCCGGGTAATACTGCAATTTTCTGTGTCATTTACGTCTAAACCTTTTTCCTAATCTAAATTATTTTATTGTTATGCAAATAGCCATGGAGCACGTTTAGCTCGCTCAGCCTCATAAGCTTTAATTTTATCTGCCTGCAATAAAGACAAAGCAATATCATCCAAACCATTATATAAACGATATTTTCTCGACTCATCAACCTCAAAGCCAATCTCTTGGCCATTCGGTGTAATAATTTTTTGTGCTTCTAAATCAATACTTAATTGATACCCTGCAGTTACTTCTTTAAACAAGCCATCAATCACTTCTGCCGGCAAAGTAATAGGTAAAATCCCATTTTTAAAGCAGTTATTATAAAAAATATCTGCAAAACTAGGGGCAATAATGGCGCGAAAACCATAATCTTCCAATGCCCAAGGCGCATGCTCTCTTGAGGATCCACAACCAAAATTCTCACGAGTTAACAAGATTTCCGCACCTTGATAATCAGGATTGTTGAGTACGAAATCTGTTTTCAATGGGCGGTTAGTGCAATCCATTTCCGGCTCACCAATATCCTGGTAACGCCATTCATCAAATAAGTACGGTCCAAAACCTGCGCGACGAATTGATTTTAAGAATTGCTTAGGAATAATTGCATCAGTATCGACATTAGCTCGATCTAAAGGCGCAACTGTTGCAGTAATTTTTTGAAATGCTTGCATGATAGTCTCCTTATGCCCACTCTCTAATATCAACAAAATGTCCCGCAATGGCCGCAGCGGCAGCCATTTCTGGACTAACTAAATGCGTACGACCACCATAACCTTGACGCCCCTCAAAATTACGATTCGAAGTCGAAGCACAACGTTCACCTGCTTCTAATTTATCCGCATTCATTGCTAAACACATAGAGCAACCAGGCTCACGCCATTCAAAACCTGCAGCAATAAAAATCTTATCCAAACCTTCTTGTTCTGCCTGCTGCTTAACCAAGCCAGAGCCAGGAACTACTAAAGCCAATTTAACATTAGCCGCAATTTTTTTTCCTTCAACCATAACGGCAGCGGCACGCATATCTTCAATTCGGGAGTTAGTACAAGAACCAATAAAGACTTTATCAATTTGAATGTCAGTAATAGCTTGTCCTGCTTTTAAACCCATATAGTCTAAAGCATTTTGCATACTCTGTTGCTTTACCGCATCGAACTCATCGACTGGATTTGGCACTTCCGCATCGACCGGAACAACCATTTCAGGTGACGTGCCCCACGTTACTTGTGGCTTAATCGTTGTAGCATCTATCTCAACCACTTTATCGAATGCAGCATCTTGATCTGAATGCAGATTTTGCCATGCTCTTTCGGCCATAAACCAATGCTCGCCTTTAGGTGAATAAGGACGATCACGGTAATAGTCTATGGTAATTTCATCAACAGCAATTAACCCTGCTCTTGCACCTGCTTCAATCGCCATATTACAGACCGTCATACGGCCTTCCATCGATAAATCAGCAATCGCAGAACCCGCAAATTCGATAGCATAGCCGTTACCGCCAGCCGTACCAATTTCACCAATAATAGCCAATACGATATCTTTAGCCGTTACGCCAGCGCCCACTTGACCATTTACTTTAATTAAAAAGTTTTTCGATTTCTTCTGAGTTAAACATTGGGTTGCCAACGCATGTTCGACTTCTGAAGTACCGATACCAAAAGCCAGCGCGCCAGAAGCTCCATGGGTCGAAGTATGTGAATCTCCACAAACAACAGTCATACCCGGCAAAGTTGCACCTTGCTCAGGACCGACGACATGCACAATACCTTGCCTTAAATCTGACATATCAAATTCAGTGATACCAAATTCAGCGCAGTTCTCATCCAGCGTTTCCACTTGCAAGCGAGACACAGGATCAGCAATACCGACACTTCTATCGGTAGTCGGAACATTATGGTCTGCAACAGCAAGATTACGGTCAGCACGCCAAGGCACCCTACCTGTAAGACGCAAACTTTCAAAAGCTTGCGGTGAAGTCACTTCATGAATCAATTGCCTATCTATATAGATTAACGATGACCCATCCTCTTCTGTGTGGACAACATGATCATCCCAAAGTTTGTCATATAAAGTTTTTGCTGACATTTCAACCTGTACCGTGTTTATTTGAATTGTAAATTAAAGTTTGGAAAGTTCTGCGACTTGTTTTTCTAACTTTTTCAAGCGCGACCACACTTCACTTAAACGCTGAAAGATGGCGATATTTTTAGTGTATTTTTTAAACGGTTGTGCAGGGCCATAAGCATAAATGCCCGACTCCTTAATGCTGCTATGTACACCCGCTCTATGTAATAGCATAGTATCATCTGGTACATGTACGTGATCTAAAACACCCGTTTGGCCTGAAGCAATGACGCGCTTACCAAAATGACTCGAGCCGGCAATTCCCGTTTGCGCCACTAGAATACAGTCTTCTTCGATAATAACGTTATGCGCCAAATGGCATTGTGCATCAATAATAGTACCATCATGCACTTTAGTTTCTGTATAAGTTGCTCTGTCTATCGTTGTCACCGAGCCAATCACGACTTTATTACCAATAACGACCCGACCTGTTTGCGGAATTCGATGGTGATGAAAGTATTTGTCTTGAGCAAAGCCTTGCCCATCACTACCAATCACACAACCGGCTTTTAAAATACAATCTTCACCAATATGACAGTCGTAGGAAATAACACATGAAGGATAAATAACCGTTCTAGCACCAATGATAGTATCAAACTCAATCACTGAATTAGCCATAACAACCACGCCTGCACCTAATTGCACACGCGCACCAATAACCACTCCAGGACCAATAACTGCATCATCAGGCACTTGCACCGACTCATGTATAACCGCAGTGGTATGCACACGCCCCCACTCGGAATCATACACATCTCGATCCGCATATTTCTGGCGTATATAGGCCATTGCCATGCGTACATTCGGCGCCACCAGAATAGCCGTATTGGCTAACTTGATGGTTTCTGCTAATTCTACAGTGGTTACAATAGCCGCCACTCCTGCCTCTATAGCCGCAGGTAAATATTTTGCATGCTCAACAAAAACTAATGTGCCAGGCGCACTTGCTTCTGCAGGCACAATATCAGTTACTCGTGTATCGACTCCCAAATGCGCAATAATAAATCCTTGCTCTTTGAAATCCTGATAAATTTCGGAACTTAAAATATTCACCCTGACTCCTGTCCTTGTTATGCCAAAGCGGACAAAACCTGTGCGGTAATATCAGTAACAGAGCCCACACCCGCTACCGTTGAAAATATCACTTTCTCCTGTTTTGCAGCCTCACCATAAAAATCGACTAAAGGCTTAGTTTGCTCATGATATACATCTAACCGCTTTCTAACTGTGACTTCTTTATCATCATCGCGCTGAATTAAAGCCTCACCAGTAACATCATCGATATCTGCTACTTTAGGCGGGTTAAATTCTATATGATAAGTTCTGCCCGACTCAGAGTGCACGCGGCGACCTCCCATACGCTTGATGATTTCTTCATCAGCTACGGCAATCTCTATCACATGATCAATCTCAATACCCATTGCGATCAAGCCTTCAGCTTGTGCAATCGTACGAGGAAACCCATCTAATAAAAAACCTTTAACGCAATCTACTTGAGTAATACGGTCTTTAATTAAGCCTAAAATAATCTCATCTGAAACAAGACCACCTTCATCCATAATTTTCTTTGCTGCAATACCTAACTCGGTCCCTGCTCTAACCGCAGCACGTAACATATCACCTGTTGATATTTGGGGAATAGCATATTTCTCAGTAATAAACTGTGCTTGTGTTCCTTTGCCTGAACCTGGACTACCTAAAAGTATGACGCGCATTATTCACTCCAATAACTGCCGCTAAAAATAATTTAATGAAAAAAGGACGTTTTAGCCACTGAATTTCAATTTAATCTAATCGAGTACAACACATTATTTTATAACATTCACTGACATAACTCTTGTAATATTATCAATATCTGCCTATTCTGTGCCGTCCACAATTAATATGAGGAGATATAAAAGCATGAGAGTAGAAGATTTAATGACCAAAAAAGTTTTTACAGTAGAGCCTGGCGATATGATAGATCGCGTCTTCTTTCTACTACATTACGAAAAAGTGCGTCATTTACCAGTAATAGAAAAAGGTAAAGTGGTAGGTATCGTATCAGATAGAGACCTGTATAAAGCGCTTGGCCCTAAAAGTAACTCAGGAAGCATCACTGCTGAAGGCGCAACAGAATTACACGTATTGCCCAAAAAAGTAACTCATATCATGCATCGCGGTGTTATTACCGTGTCTACAGATACTTATGCATCTAAAGCAGCCGAATTGATGGCTGAAAACAGAATTGGCGCATTACCTGTTGTCGACGCTAAAAATAAATTAGTAGGCATTCTATCAGCAACGGATATTTTAAAAGTATTTGCTAAACTGGAGCATGCTAACGAAAAGCGCGTAGAAAAAATCGCTGCTAACGCACACAAGTAAAACTTGTTAGCAAAAAAAAGCCTCGATAAACGAGGCTTTTTCCGCTTAACTCAAATTATTGCTGAGCTTTCGAACGCATCTGTGGAAACAATAAAACATCACGAATTGACGGTGAATCAGTAAATAGCATCACCAAACGATCAATACCAATCCCTTCGCCAGCTGTCGGCGGCATACCATGCTCTAATGCGGTAATATAATCCGCATCATAATGCATCGCCTCATCATCACCTTCTTCTTTTTCTTGAACTTGTTTCAAGAATCGTTCCGCTTGATCTTCCGAATCATTTAACTCAGTAAAACCATTGGCAATTTCACGACCACCGACAAAAAACTCAAAACGGTCGGTAACATGCGGGTTATCATCATTACGCCGCGCTAAAGGCGAGACCTCAACAGGATACGCAGTAATAAAGGTCGGATGCATTAAACGAGTTTCAACCGTTTTTTCAAAAATCTCGATTTGCACCTTACCTAAGCCATAACCATCTTTAACCGGAATACCGAGATTTCCAGCCACTTTAACAGCCGCTTCACGTGTATCAATGTCCGCAGGCGTTAAATCAGGGTTGAAATGTAAGATAGAATCAAAGACTGTCATACGTTCAAACGGCTTACCAAAATCGTATTCTTCACCTTGATAAGTAACGAGGCTATTACCTAACAGTTCTTCCGCAATACCTTTTAGCATAGCTTCCGTTAAGTCCATTAACTCACCGTATTCAGCATAGGCCTGATAAAACTCAATCATAGTAAATTCTGGGTTATGCCGAGAAGACAGGCCCTCATTACGGAAGTTTCGGTTAATCTCAAACACTCGCTCAAAACCACCAACAACCAAACGTTTTAAATACAATTCAGGTGCAATACGTAAATACAGCCCCATATCTAACGCATTATGATGCGTTTCAAAAGGCTTAGCCGTCGCACCACCAGGAATTGCTTGCATCATTGGTGTTTCAACTTCAAGGAATTTTCTTACCGTTAAAAACTGACGAATATAAGCAACGATTTTTGAACGCATCAGAAAAGTATCACGCGAAGTATCGCTCATAATTAAATCCAGATAACGCTGTCTGTATTTAATTTCTTGATCAGCAATACCATGAAATTTTTCTGGCAAAGGGCGCAAAGCCTTAGTCAATAAACGAATATCATCGACTTTAACACTTAACTCACCCACTTTAGTCTTAAATAAAGTACCTTCAGCGCCGATAATATCGCCTATATCCCATTTTTTAAACTGTTCGTTATAAAAACCTTCAGCCAAAGTATCGCGCGTCACATAAAGCTGGATTTTGCCTGACATATCCTGAATATGAGCGAAACTTGCTTTACCCATTACTCGGCGCGTCATCAATCGTCCCGCTAATTTAACGCGAATCGGCTCTTCAGCTTCTAACTCTTCTTTAGTTTTTGCATCATATTCTGCAATTAACTCACCCGCAACAACGTTACGACGAAAATCAGTTGGGAAAGCAATACCGCCATTTTCACGTAAAACATTTAATTTTGCGCGGCGCTGTTTAATTTGTTCTTGTTCGTCCTGTTCTAATTCTGACATTTTCACTTTAATTGTAGGTTTAACTTAAAATAGGCTTACAAACCACTTTTTAGGCTTGCTTCAATAAACTGATCTAAATCACCATCTAATACAGCTTGGGTATTACCCGTCTCTACATTAGTACGTAAATCTTTAATACGCGACTGATCTAAAACATAAGACCGAATCTGACTACCCCAGCCTATATCCGATTTATTATCTTCAACGACCTGTTGAGATTCTGAGCGATTACGCAGCTCTAACTCGTAAAGTTTAGATTTTAACTGCTTCATCGCCTCATCTTTATTTTTATGTTGTGAGCGTCCATTTTGACATTGCACAATAGTATTTGTAGGGAGATGAGTGATGCGTACTGCCGATTCTGTTTTATTAACATGCTGACCACCCGCACCACTCGCACGATACACATCTATGCGTAAATCTGCAGGGTTAATATCTATTTCAATATCATCATCAATTTCTGGGGACACAAATACCGAGGCAAATGAAGTATGACGACGACTCCCCGAATCAAACGGCGATTTCCTTACTAATCGGTGCACTCCTGTTTCAGTGCGCAACCAACCGAAAGCATATTCACCTTCAAATTTTATCGTGGCGCTCTTAATCCCAGCGACATCACCTTGCGACTCTTCAATTAGTTCTGTTTTAAAGCCTTTACGCTCACCCCAACGCAAAAACATACGCTCAATCATTGAAGCCCAGTCTTGTGCTTCTGTACCACCCGAACCCGACTGTATATCTAAAAAAGCATTATTCGCATCCATTTCACCGGAAAACATACGTCGAAACTCCAAACTCGCTACTTTATCTTCAAACACTTTTAGATCAGCAATAACCGTATCAATAGTCTCTTCGTCAGATTCTTCAACGGCCATTTCGAGTAACTCAGCCGCATCAGCCAAACCACCGTTCAACTCATTAATAGTATTTACCACCGTCTCGAGCTGCCCTCGCTCTTTCCCTAGAGCTTGTGCTTGCTCAGGATTATTCCATATATCTGGGTTTTCTAACTCTCGTAAGACCTCGACCAAACTTTCACTTTTGGCATCAAAGTCAAAGATACCCCCTAAGCGACTCAGTACGACTCTTTAAATCTGAAATTTGATTGGTAATAGGATTTATTTCTTGCATTGACTTAATATTATCCGAAATTCAGGCAAATCATAAAAAAACGCACTATTATATACTACTTGTTGCTCATTTCAGCCTGCAAATAATTGCATTGTTGTTTTTCAATCTTATGCTAGAATGTCAAAGAATTCGTAGAATCCCTTACAGGCCTACGCATTACAACAACTAAAACAACAATGAGGGTTACATGAAACTATTAAAACCATTACTACTATCTGCTTTCTTAGGCGCTTCTATGGGCGTTTTCTCTACTGCTGCTTTAGCTGAGTGTGAAGACGGAAGAACTTGTTTTGAGCCTGAGCAAGCAATCGACATGACTGTTGCAAAAATCATGGAAGCAAGACATGCGATTGACAACGGTGCTGATAATGCAGATGTTTTGGCGCTTATCAGAGAAGCGAAAAACCTAAACAAAGAAATCAATGCTAACGATATCGTTGATAGAAAACGTCAAAAAGCAGCTAGTTTCTTAAAGAAAGCAAAGAAAGAAATGAGAAAATCACAAAATCAAGTTGCTGAAGAGCACTTAAAAGAAGCTGAAAAACTTTTCAAAGGCCTACACGGTTACCTATAAGTTTTAAGATTCTATAAATAATAGAGTGGCTAGCCCACTCTATTATTTAATTAATTCAATCCCAGCGCATATCTCTTACTTCCACTCTTCCTTCTTCAACTCTCACTTCTAAACTCGCTATATCCTCATAAGCAGGTGCACTTTTTACTTGCCCTGTCTTAATACAAAACCTCGCACCGTGCCGAGGACAGACAATCTCATCCCCTTCAACAGTACCACTACCTATTTCTGCACCATCATGCGTACAAACATCTTCCAAAGCATAAAAGCCATCTTCTAATTTAAAAACAGCGACATCAATGCCATCTACATCTACTACGAGATGCTCGCCAATTGCTAAAGCACTTTCTGCAACTACACCAATCCATTCCGACATCGTTTTACCTTTATTTTTTTAAATACACATCATACCTAAGCAATTTTCCTTTAAAGCTCTCACTCGGTCCCCCTCCTAATGGCTCAGCATAATCAGGACTTTTCACAACCACTTTTTTTGCAGTCGCTTGCATAGCAGCAGAAAATAATTCCTCTTTATCCATGTCATCACCCAATAAATCACGCAAAATTAGCATAGATTTTTTAGGTAAAGCCGACTTTTTTCGTTTAGGTGGAAACATCGGGTCGATATAAATACAATCGGGCGCCTCTGTTAATCCAGCAAGAACCTCAATAGCATTACCAGCGATTAATTCTGGCGCTGATAAATTCAACCTTTGTACCCAATCAAGCTGCTCAAGCCGCTGATACGCATCACTCAACAGCTCCAGCATAATCGGCGAACGCTCAATACAGCGCAATTCATAACCCATACGAAAAATATGCAAACTATCCTGCGCCCAGCCAGTGGTCGCATCAATCACCGTTTTAGTTTTTCGGCCAATGGCCTGCGCCAAAGCACCATCTTTAGGGGCTGGCCAAGAACGCTGCTCACCATTTCTAGGTTCTATATCGACGGTTAAACCGCCTTTTTTTAACAGCTCTTTATCCAATAACTTCAAACAACCGTCACGCCATGATAAAAAAAAATCTTCCGCTGTATTTTTATCGGCAGTGAGATACAGCGGCACAGCCAAACGATCAGCTAAGGCCTGAGAGACATTAAGCGCATAGTGCTCCTTATGTAAAACAGCTAATTTTCCGCTATATTCAGGCATTGCTATTCAGTAGAAATCGCTTCTTGCTCATTTTTTAACGCGGCATCCAACGTATGCCACGCCAAAGTCGCGCATTTTACACGCGCAGGGTATTCACGAACACCGGCTAGAACCGCTAATTTACCAACCGCCTCCAGGTCAATCATTTCCTCTTTGCCTGTAGTCATCTCGTGAAATTGTTGAAATAAAGCATCCGCTTCCGCTTCCGTTTTACCTTTCACAATTTCCGTCATCAAAGACACGGATGCAGTAGAAATCGCACAGCCAGAGCCTTGAAAGCTAGCATCAATAATTTTATCGCCTTCCATTCTCAAAAATAACGTTAAGCGATCACCACATAAAGGATTAAAACCCTCTACTTTACGATCAGCATTTTCCATCACATGAAAATTACGGGGATTTCTATTGTGGTCAAAAATAACCTCTTGATAAAGGTCACGCAAATCATCAAACATAGTCTTCTCAGTTTATATTCAGGCTATTTAGCCGAAAATTTTAATTAAGTCTTCAATACCTGCCATCAAGATATCAATTTCTTCCTTGGTATTGTACATAGCAAATGAAGCACGTGCGGTTGCAGGCACTTCGAAAAAATCCATTACAGGCATCGCGCAATGGTGCCCAGCACGTATCGCGATACCCAAACTATCCAGCATCGTCCCTATATCATGTGGATGAATTTTATCTAAAACAAAGGATAAAATCGCACCTTTGTTATTATTATCACCAATAATACGCAGACCTTTAATTTGTCTTGCCTTCTCAGTCGCATAATCTAATAATTCTGCTTCATAAGCAGCAATATTGTCCATACCGATTTCATTTAGGTAATCGATTGCCGCCCCCATACCAATAACATCAGCAATATTCGGCGTGCCCGCTTCAAACTTATAGGGCAGTGTATTGTATTCAGTTTCGGTAAATGTCACTTTGCGAATCATATCGCCACCCCCTTGATAAGGAGGCATCGCTTCTAATAAGGCTTGCTTACCATAAAGCACACCAATACCCGACGGTGCATATAATTTATGCCCAGAAAACACATAAAAGTCACAATCTAAAGCCTGCACATCCACGGACATATGTGGAATCGCTTGCGCGCCATCCAATAAAACAGGGATATTTTTTGCTTTTGCAGCAGCAATAATTTTTTCAACAGGATTAATCGTCCCCAGCGCATTCGACATATGCACCACAGAAACTAATTTAGTTTTATCACTGATTAATTTTTCAAATTCTGAAAAAATTAACTCGCCCTGCAAGTCTATCGGCGCAACTTTTAATATCGCACCGGTTTCTTCACATAGCATTTGCCAAGGCACAATATTAGAATGGTGCTCCATCGCAGTGATCAAAATTTCATCACCTGCTTTAATATTCGCTTTACCAAAAGTTTGCGCAATTAAATTAATCGCCTCGGTCGCGCCCCGAACAAAAATAATTTCTTTCGTGCTTTGTGCATTAATAAAGTCTTTTACTTTTTCGCGCGCACCTTCATAACGATCGGTCGCTTTCACACTGAGTGTATGCACGCCACGATGCACATTAGCGTACTCATGACTATAGCAATGCACAATACTATCAATCACCTGCTGTGGCTTTTGACAGCTAGCGGCATTATCCAAATACACCAGTGGTTTATTACGGATTTTCTCTTTTAAAATTGGGAAATCGGCGCGAATTTTTTCTACGGGGAAGTTAGTCATATAATTTCTAATGTTTCATCTCACCACAAAACTCACACTATACTCTCTGTGAACTTTGTGTTCTTTATGGTTAAATCACAAACTCTTAATAATATGTAGTCGCTTAAATCAAGCTCACAACCACTCTTGCTGAATACCTTCTTGCGGAAACCTAGCCAATAATTGCTCTAAAATCTGATCATGTAAATCTTTAATTTTAACTTTATCAACCATTTCATTCGCAAATGCAAAAGTCAGCATATTTCTCGCCGTTTCTTCATCAACACAACGTGATTGCAAATAGAAAATAGATTTTTCATCTAGCTGACCTACTGTAACCCCATGTGCACATTTGACATCATCCGCATAAATTTCTAGTTGCGGTTTGGTATCCGCTTCAGCATCGTTAGATAATAACAAGTTACGGTTATTCATTTCCGAGCTGGTTTTTTGTGCATCCTCTGCCACGACAACACGACCTTGAAACACTCCGCGTGCGCGCTGATCTAATACGCCTTTATATAGCTCACGGCTGATTGCATGCGGTTTTAAGTGATTGATGCGCGTATGATTATCAATATGCTGGCGTTTAATGCCAAGATATAAACCATTTAGATCACATTCAGAGGCCTGATCTAGGTCAGTACGTATATCATTTCTGGCTAACAAACCACCAAAAGCAAAATTATGATGCTTAAAGCGAGCGTCAGCTGCTTGTTTAACGTAAGTTCCGCCAAAGTGATAGGCTTTCTCACCTTCCAATTGCAGTTTATATAAAGTTAAATCAGCATTTTTGCCAATAAAAACTTCCGTCACCGCAGCTGATAAATATGCATCATCGCAACCGATAAATGTTTCAATGACTTCAGCTTGAGCCATCTCATCAACAGCAATAATATGTCTCGTATTGCTCATATAATCAGCTTGCGTCACCACATGAATAACCTGTACTGGCTTGCTTAAAACCTCTTTAGCTGGCACATGAATAAACAAACCATCAGTAAACCATGCGGCATTAAAGGCGATAAAACTATGCTGTTCATGACTGACTGCTTGCCCAAAATAACTCTGCAAATCATCTGGATATTGCTCTAAAGCACTTGCCATATCCAAGGCACGAACACTATCGGGCAAACCCTCTAAATCAGATAAGGCAGCAGAAAAATGACCATCTACCAAAACTACAGTCCAAGCATTTTCAAGGCGATAGGCATTTAAACTTTCAACATCCACCGCACCTATTTCATCATGCAGCACAGGGCTAAATAATTTTTTCTCAATGGCAGAAACGTTAGTATAACGCCACTCTTCTTCTCTTAATGAGGGAAAACCATTGCTCGAAAAAGATGCTAGCGCTTGCTTTCTTAAAGCGCTTAACCAACTCGCAGATTGCCCAGGCAATAAAGCTTCGACTTTTTCATATTCAGCAGGGTATTGGCTATTTACTTGCTCGGCACTCATTATGCTACCTGCTCTTCAACCCAATGATAACCTTTTGCTTCTAGCTCTAAGGCTAGCTCAGGACCACCTGATTTAACAATTCTACCATCCGCTAAAACATGCACAATATCTGGTTTAATATAATCTAAAAGACGCTGGTAATGGGTAATCATTAAAAATGAACGATCCGCTGCACGTAATGAGTTCACACCCGCCGCTACCACTTTTAAAGCATCAATATCTAAACCCGAATCGGTTTCATCTAAAATGCACATACTCGGCTCTAAAATAGCTGCCTGTAAGATTTCATTACGTTTTTTCTCACCACCAGAAAAACCTTCATTGACTGAGCGATATAAAAACGTCTCATCCATTTCCAATAATTTAACTTTACCCTTAACCAAAGTTAAAAAATCAAAAGCATCCACTTCAGGCAAGCCTTGATGAGTACGCATTGCATTTAACGCTGCTTTCAATAAATAAATATTACTCACACCTGGAATTTCTACAGGATATTGAAACGCCAAAAACACACCTTCACGCGCTCTTATCTCAGGATCCATCTCCAATAAATCTTTACCTTTATAAGTAACTGTTCCTTCAGTGATGGTATATCCAGACTTACCTGACAACACATGAGATAAAGTACTTTTACCTGCACCGTTAGGCCCCATAATGGCATGCACTTCGCCTGCGTTAATCTCTAAGTTAACACCTTTAAGAATAGGCTTATCACCTACGCTGACATGAAGATTTTTTATGCTAAGCATTCTATTTACCTGGTTTAATTTTTTAATTATTTGTTGTAGGCTGGATTAAATTAACAAGTGTAGCGCGTTAATCTAACCCAGCATCTGGACAATTCACTTTGTTGGGTTAGGTTTTTATTGCTGCACAAGAAAAACCTAACCCAACCTACAATATTTTATTAACCGACCGAGCCTTCTAAGCTCAATCCCAATAAAGCCTGTGCTTCAACCGCAAATTCCATCGGCAACTCCTTGAAAACCTGTTTACAAAATCCATTAACAATCATAGATACTGCATCTTCAGCGGATAAGCCGCGCTGTTGACAGAAAAACAATTGGTCTTCACTGATTTTAGAGGTGGTAGCTTCATGCTCGACTTGCGCGGAAGGCTGTTTCACTTCAACATACGGAAAAGTATGCGCGCCGCATTTATCACCTACTAATAAAGAATCACACTGCGTATAATTACGGGCATTTTCTGCATTTTTACCGACACGAACTAAGCCTCGGTAGGTATTTTGCGATTTCCCAGCCGAAATACCTTTAGAGATAATCGTGCTGCGGGTATTTTTACCTATATGAATCATCTTAGTGCCAGTATCAGCTTGCTGATAATTATTGGTCAAGGCAACCGAATAAAACTCACCGACTGAATTATCACCAATTAAGACACAACTAGGATATTTCCAGGTAATCGCTGAACCAGTTTCTACTTGTGTCCAAGACACTTTAGAATTCACACCACGACATTCGGCACGTTTGGTTACAAAATTATAAATGCCACCGACACCATTTTCATCACCGGGATACCAGTTCTGTACCGTGGAATATTTAATCTCAGCATTATCCAATGCGACCAACTCAACGACCGCTGCATGCAACTGATTTTCATCACGCATCGGTGCGGTACAACCTTCTAAATAGCTCACATGACTGTCTGCGTCGGCAATAATCAATGTGCGCTCAAACTGCCCCGTATTAGCGGCATTAATCCGAAAATAAGTCGACAATTCCATTGGACAGCGCACGCCTTTAGGAATATATACAAACGAACCATCAGTAAACACAGCAGCATTTAACGCAGCGAAGAAATTATCCGTTTCTGGAACAACTGTACCCAAATATTGTTTAACTAATTCAGGGTGCTCTTTTAAAGCTTCAGAAATCGGACAAAAAATAACACCCACATCATGCAACTTACCTTTAAACGTAGTAGCCACCGAGACGCTATCAAAAACCGCATCAACCGCAACACCCGCTAAGCGTTCTTGCTCATCTAAAGGTATACCTAGTTTTTTATAGGTTTCTAATAATTGCGGATCAATTTCATCTAAACTTTGCGGCTTGTCTGAATCTTTTTTAGGCGCAGAATAATAACTAATGGCCTGATAATCAATCGGCTCAATATTTAACTGCGCCCAATCTGGCTCTTTCATAGTCTGCCAATGACGAAATGCTTTTAAGCGATATTCCAGCATAAACTCTGGCTCGCCTTTAATGGCCGACAGCTTAACGATAACGTCTTCATCTAATCCAGGTGGAAAAGTGTCCACCTCAATATCAGTAACAAAGCCTTCTTTATATTTTTGACCAATCAGATTGTCAATTTCTTGTGCGCTTGATGACATAAATACTCTTTTAATCTATTAACGATATAAACTGGCCACTGGCACAGTAATTTCTTGTGGAATACTAACCGGCAACATCATATCGGCTAAAGTCACCGATTCTAATGCTTTCTGAACCGTCTGATTAACCAAACGCCAATTATTACCTATTTGGCATGCCGAAACTTGGTCACAACTATGATCTGTCGAGCTGCATTCAGTTAAGGAAATCGGTCCTTCTAATGCTGTAATCACACTAGCAACAGTGATTTTTTCAGGTGCCTGTACTAAGACATAACCGCCTTTAGCACCGCGCACCGAACTTAATAAATGCGCCCTAACCAAAGATTTCAAAATTTTACTGACTGTTGGTAAAGCGATTCCCGTTGCAGTGGAAATCTCTAAAGCCGCATGCATATGAGACTGGCTTTTAGCCATAAAACTCAAAATAACTGTTGCATAATCAGTCAATTTACCCAGACGTATCATAAGCACTCCCTTAATATAGGACTATTTTAGTCCTATTTAATTCCATAGTAAATAGCTTGGTTATTATTTTATAACATTTTCTTTGCCTGTCCATCGATTCCAATAGCGTCGATGCTTTTCTCTATAGCTTTCAACTTCGATCTCTCCCGCATAAAAATTGACCGTTAATGCCCCAGAATTACCCGTTATAAAATTTTGTGCTCCCAACTGATTATAGCGATCAAGCACCTGCGCGTGAGGAAAACCAAAACGATTAGGTGACGCCGATGGAATTAAAATAACACTCGGGTTTACGGCAGCTAAAAAATCAGCACTCGAAGAGGTTTTACTGCCGTGATGCGGTGCAATTAACACCTCAGATGACAAATCCTTAGACAGTTCAATTAAAGCCGCTTCAGCAGTTTTTTCAATATCCCCCGTCAATAAAAAACTCCCCTGTGCCGTTTCAATTTTCAGCACACAAGAGTTATCATTTTCACCTTTAAGACCTTGCTTAGGTGGCGATAGCATATAGAAATTCACCTGGTCCCACTGCCAGCTTTGCCCCGTATAACAAGCAACCGCCTTATAATCTGCCAATAACTCTGGCACACTACTTAATACCTCCTCAGTTGGCATCTCTGCTAATAGTGATTTCGCACCACCAATATGATCATTATCTGCATGACTGATAACTAATTTATCTATATGAGTAATTCTCTGATAATGCAAAAAAGGCAAAACTACATTTCTACCCATATCAAAACTATCAGAAAACCGTGCGCCCGTATCAAATACCAAAGTATGTTCAGCAGTTTCCACAACTACGGCTAAACCCTGACCAACATCTAATAAAGTTAAGCTTGCCTCGCCCATTTCTGGCTTATCTTTATGCACAAAAACTAAAGGAAAAATCAAAATAAAACCTAAATAACGCGCAGGAATTCCTCGCGGTGCTAATAATAAAAACACACCGAGCATAGCCACGAAAATCTGCCACATGTCAGGTTGAGCCTGGACAATACTAGCCAATGGTAAGTTCACCAAAAACACCAATACTTGCCACAAATACTGCAAAACGAGATCGACAAGCTGCAATAAAAATCCTGAAATATCAGGCACAACAGGCAGCAAAGCAACCGCTAATAAAGCCAGGGGTACTACTAAAAAACTGACGATAGGTATAGCTAGAAAATTAGCAATAGGTGAAATCAATGAAGCCTGCTGAAAGAAAAATAGTAAAACCGGCAATAACCCCAGCCCGACTACAACATGCAATTTAAGACTGCTAAGAAAACGATTTTCTCGACCTAGGCGCGCGGAAAGCACATAGATAATACAAAAAACCGCCAGAAAAGATAAATAAAAACCCACTGACAACACGACCATCGGATCAATCAGTAACACCACTAAAAGCGCAATGGCGAAAACATCCAAAGCTTTTATATGTCGACGTAATAATATAGTCAGCATAAATACACTAACCATAACTAAAGCGCGCTGCGTAGGCACAGAAAAACCAGCCAAAGCAGCATAAGACAAGGCTACTATAAATGAGCAAACTGACGCTACTTGTGGTGCTGAAAACAATCTATGAGGTGGCACTTGCAGCCAACATTGAAAAGCCAGCCAATAGATCATTCCCGCTACTAGGCCGATATGTAGCCCCGAAATAGCCATTAAATGTGCAGTCCCACTTCGTGCTAACACCTGCCATTGCGGTGTAGAAAGTGAACTGCGATCCCCTAAAGTTAGCGCCTTGATCAAAGCTAAGCTATCAGTACTTATCTTTTGCTGCGTTAATAGATCAAGTAAACTCTGGCGCACTACTGAAATACTTTGCCATGCTGCTTGCGTAGCTAACAATTTTGCCTGACCTGCCTTACGAATATAACCAGTGGCACCAATATGCCGTGCAAACAACCACTTTTCATAATCAAAACCACCCGGATTTAAAGTGCCATTAGGTGCTTTCAACTTAACAAAAAACTGCCATGTTTGACCCGCAGAAATCTTTTGCTGCGGATAATACCAACTCAAGCGCAATTTATCAGGCAACGAAACAGCGGTCTGAGTCACTTTAAAATCGAAGCGTACTCGTCGGTCATTGTATTCAGGCAGGCCGACAACATCACCCTTAATCAATAACTCTTTACCTTGTAATTCAGGCGCTAAAGAATGGCTTAAAAAATACGCCGAAAAAGCCCCAGCCCAAACAAAACCTAACAGAAAAAATGCAATTCGCTTCTGCTTAAAATAAAGCCCTACTAGGGCTAGCAAAAAAATGACCGACAAAGACCAAACACTAGGCAGCATAGCCCATTGTTGCAGCCCTACAATACCTAAGAAAAATGATAAAACAGATAAAAGCATTACTAAAATCTGCTACACTTGAAGGTTAATGTATCTACACGGAATCATAAGTCATGCCAAAAAAACTATTAAAAAAATACATGCCATCGTCTGAATCCATTAAAGAGAATAAAAACCTCAGTTTTTTAGGTGACAAACTCCATGATCCCAACCTTTGGCACTTGAACCGACGTTCAGTTTCTGCTGCTTTTGCTATTGGTCTGTTTGCTGCATGGATTCCTACTCCAGGACAAATGGCGATTGCCGCCATCATCGCACTGTATTTTCGCGCAAACCTACCCATTTCAGTCGCTTTAGTTTGGATTACCAACCCATTAACTATGCCCCCCATGTTTTACTTTGCTTATCTAGTAGGCTTATGGTCATTAGGTCAACCCTCGCCAGACTCAAATTTTGAATTTTCTGTCGACAGCATAATGGCAAACTTAGGAGACATAGGTGCCCCCTTCCTAGCTGGCTGCTTAATCCTTGGCGTTATTTCTTCCGTTGTCGGTTATTTTGGTATTCGTTCTTTCTGGCGCTGGAATGTAGTCAAACACTGGAATGCACGACCTCATAAATAAGCTGCTTATTCTCAAAAAAATACCTGCATAAAGCAGGTATTTTTTTATCAGGCAACAATCAAACCATCCGCCATATGCAGCACTCTATCCATCCTTCCTGCAAGATCAGGATCATGTGTCACAATTAAAAAGCTGACATCTAATTCATCATTTAATTCCGACATTAACTGATAAATTGTTTCTGCTGTTTTACTGTCCAGATTACCGGTCGGCTCATCCGCCAGAATACATTTCGGCTTATTAATTAATGCCCGCGCAATAGCGACTCTCTGCCGCTCTCCACCTGATAGCTCACCTGGCTTATGCTTAATTCGATGCACCAAACCAACTCGTTGTAAAATTTCTTCTGCCTCTTTTTTAGCCTGAGCAATAGAAACACCGCCAATTAAGGCCGGCATAGCGACATTTTCTAAAACAGTAAATTCACCTAAAAGATGGTGGAATTGATAAATAAAACCTAGAGTACGATTTCTTAATTTAGATAATCTCGCTTGGCCTACTGTATTTAAATTAACACCATCCAAAATCACCTCGCCGCTTGTCGGCTTATCTAAGCCGCCTAACAAGTGTAATAAAGTGCTTTTACCTGAACCAGACGTCCCCATAATGGCTACACGCTCACCTTCAGAGACTGAAAAATCAACACCTCTCAGTACTTCAACATCGAGTTCGCCTTGCTTGAATCGCTTAGTTAATTGATGACATTGCAAAATAACTGGATTACTCATAACGCAATACCTCTGCTGGATTCACGCGTGATGCTTGCCAAGCAGGGTAGATAGTGGCGAGTAAAGATAAAGAGAAAGCCACGGCTGCAATGACATAGACATCCGCCCAAACCAATTTTGACGGCAAGCTACTAATATAATAGACATCCGCTGCCATAAAATTAACACCAAAAAACTTCTCAATCGCAGGCACAATCGTTTCTACATTTAAGGCTAATAAAACGCCACCGACAGTACCTAAAGCGGTACCAATTAATCCAATAATTGAACCTAAAGTAATAAATATCCCCATAACCGATAGTGGAGTTAAGCCCTGAGTCTTTAAAATAGCAATGTCACCTCGCTTATCAGTGACCACCATAACTAAGGTTGAGACGATATTAAAAGCGGCTACGGCAACAATTAATAATAGGATAATAAACATCACGCGTTTTTCAGTTTGAATCGCACGGAAGAAATTACTATGCGCCTTCGTCCAATCACTCACATAATATTGACCACGTAATTTTTCCGCTAATTCGCGACTGATCTGCGGTGCATTAAACAAGTCATCTAATTTTAAACGTAAACCAGAAACACGCCCCTCCATACGTAATAGTTTTGCAGCATCTTTAATATGAATAATCGCCATATTACGATCATATTCATACATTCCCACTTCAAAAATACCACTCACGGTAAAACGCCTTAAGCGTGGAATAATACCTGCCGGCGTTGAATTAACTTGCGGGCTAATCACAGTGACTTTATCTCCCACCATAACGCCTAAATAAGTGGCTAACTCAGAGCCTAGGACAATTTGATATTTCCCAGCCTGCAAATCCGTTAAGGACCCAGCCTGCATTTTCTCGCCCACTTCAGAAACAGCCGGCTCTTGTTTAGGCAAAATACCACGCAAAGCAGTACCACTCACTCTACGCCCTGCATTAATCATCACCTGACCATTCACAAACGGTGCGGCACCTTGTACATGAGGAAAATTCTGCAGTTTTTTCTCTAATACCTGCCAGTCAGCAAGCTGACCACCTCGCCCTGTTACGGTGGAATGCGCGGTCATACCTAAAATACGCTGGCGTAATTCAGCTTCAAAACCATTCATCACTGACAAAACAGTAATCAAGGCAGTTACACCTAGAGCAATACCTAAAACGGAAGTTAAAGTGATAAAAGAAATAAATTGAGTGCGACGTTTTGCGCGTGTATAGCGCAAACCGATGTATAAAATAAGCGGCTTAAACATATAAAATTAAAATAATAAACTAAGAAAAACTGCCTATAGATTTATTGGCAGTTAGGACATAAACCATAGAGATACAAGCTATGATCGGTTAACTCATAACCTAATTTTTTAGCGATTTGATTTTGACGTTCCTCAATCACATCATCAGTAAATTCATCAACTTTACCGCATTTAACACAAACCACATGATCGTGATGCTTTCCTTTGTTTAACTCAAAAACAGAATTACCACCTTCAAAATGATGTCGAGTCACCAATCCTGCAGCTTCAAACTGAGTCAAGACACGATAAATCGTCGCTAGCCCAATCTCTTCATTTTCACTTAATAGAATTTTATAAACCTGCTCCGCAGTCAAATGACGCTCATAGGTTTCACGCTCCATAATTTCTAAAATTTTCACACGTGGTAAGGTGACTTTTAAGCCCACATCTCTTAATTCTTGAGTTTCCATTCGTTTCTCTCCCATAAAAGCTATTTCACCCCTAAACTGAGGAGCGAAACTTCAATAATACTCGAATCTGACTCGTCTTTTGGCTCCACGACCGCGCTAGAAAAACAGTTGCGTAGATCGCTATACGCGCGTTTTTCTAACACACCCGTGAAGCCAAAATCCTGCGCCATACTTTCGAATATTATTAAACTCTCGTTCCTAAATATTAATATATTCTTACATTGTAGTTCTTTTCGGGCCAATAAAGAAAAAACTAAGCTAAATACTTGGAATTCACTTTTTAAGTTTTAAAGAAGTTCAGGTATGATGCATACCAATAAATCTAAAGCCTCAACAAAGCAAGCTTTTAACGCTGCTTTCTGGTGTTTTTCCCTCAAAATCGCTAGCAATCCTTTATATGTCCCAGACTTTACGCCTAATAATACTGTCTATTTCACTTAGCATTACTACTGCCTGCTCAACCCTTGCGACTAGCGTCCCTTTTGTTTACGAAATAGATATCGATCAAGGTAATGTTATTGATCAATTAATGGTCAACCAATTACGCCCTGACATGACTAAACGCCAAGTTATTTACATCCTTGGCTCGCCATTATTACTCGATCCTTTCAGTGCTAATCGCTGGGACTATATTTATTCGCAACAACCAGGACATGAAGACAGGTATCAGGAGCGAATCGCATTATTTTTTCAGGGTGATAATTTAGTTCATATAGAGGGCGATTTAGCACCAGAAGCGAATCCACCACCACCGCCACCTAAGGAAATCACCATAGATGCGCCAAAGCGTGAGCTGAGAAAGACTTTATACGAAATGATGGTCAGCTTATTTACTTTTGGAGATTAACGCCCTTGCTGTATCGCTCGCTGCCTGCGAGCTTCCATCGGATTAAGCGCTAAATCTCGATAAATTTCCACACGATCATTTTCTTGTAAAAGCTTATTAAGCGAGCAAATTTGACTAAAAATACCCACCTTATTTTTAGTCAAATCTATCTCAGGAAAGCGCGTTACTATCTCCGATAAAGCAATTGCTTGATCAACAGTACAGCCCTCTTCTACCTTAACGCTTAAAATTAACTGCTGCTCAGACGCAGCATAAGCCACTTCAACATTCACTTTTTAATGGGCGTATATATCTGCTTCGCACGCTCGGTAAATGAAGTCACCATCGTATTGCAAATTTGATTAAATACGGCTCCAAAAGCAAAATTGGCAAGTATGCCATTCATTTCAAATTCTAAATCCAAAGAAATCTTGCTCGCATCTTCACGTAGTGGCATAAAATTCCATACACCTTCTAATGATGAAAAAGGCCCGTGTAATAAGGAAAGGGTAATACGCCCCCCTTCATCATTAATATTGCGCGTAGCAAAAGCATGTTTAAAGCCAGCTTTAGCAATCTGTAATTCCGCTTCAACAATATTCCCTTCACGGCTAATAATGCGACTACCCGCACACCAAGGTAAAAAATCAGGATAAGACTCTATATCATCAACTAAAGCAAACATTTGTTGTGCTGAAAATTTAACTAATGCACTTTTTTCAACCGTAGCCATTAGCCAAACACTCCCAGTACATGTAAAAACACCAAAAACACAGCTGCCGGAGCGACATAGCTAACCAAAAACTTCCACACCGCATATTCTGTTTCGTTATCCAGTGCTAACTCAGCTTGCGAATGCTTTTGCAACATCACATGACCAGCAAATAGTGCAATGCATAAACCACCTAACGGCAACATTAAATTTGCGGTTAAATAATCTATTTTCTCAAAAAACCCCTCAGAAAATACGGTACCTAAACCTAGAAACCAAGTTAACAAGCCCATGCCTATACTGGCTTTTTTACGATCTACTTTATAATTTTCAACTACCCAAGCGACAGCTGGTTCAATTAGTGATATTGCAGAAGATAAAGCTGCAAAGACCAACAGAACAAAAAACAATAACCCAAACAGCCACCCCCCCGTCATATTGCCAAAAGCAATAGGAAGTGTTTGAAAGATTAACCCAGGGCCGGCACTCGCCTCTAAGCCATTAGCAAAAACAATCGGAAAAATAGCCATACCAGCCAACAAAGCAACAGCGGTATCGGCACCAGCAATAAGAATAGAGGTTTTAGCAATAGAAATATCTTTAGGTAGATAAGACCCATAAACCATAATCGCGCCCATGCCCAAACTTAAAGTAAAGAAGGCATGCCCCATTGCAGTAAGGACGCTATCCCCCGTCATTTCACTAAAATCAGGTTTAAATAAAAATTCTAAACCTTGCATATAAGCGCCAGTCGTCATGGCATAAGCCACTAATAGCATCAGTAAAACAAATAAGCCTGGCATTAAAAAGCGCACCGCTTTTTCTAGACCACCTTGCACACCACGAGCAACCACGGACATGGTAGCCACCAAAAATACAGTATGCCAAAAAACCTGTTGCACTGGACTTGCTTGTAAATCACTGAAAAGACTTTTAATTTGGGCCGCACTCTCTCCGGAAAAACTCCCAGTAAATGCCTTAACAACATAAGCCATCGCCCAGCCAGCGATAACACTGTAATACGATAAGATCAAAAAACCAGCAATAACACCTAACCAGCCCAAATAGTGCCAATTTTTATTGGCTCCCGCCTCTTCTGTTAAAGTTTCTAACGTATTAATCGGGCTTTGTCGCCCACGCCTACCCATCATCGTTTCAGCTATCATAATAGGTATGCCAATCACCGCCACACATAACAAATAAACAATAACAAAAGCACCACCACCATTTTCACCCGTAATATAAGGGAACTTCCAAATATTACCTAAACCCACAGCTGAGCCTGTTGCAGCTAGGATAAATGCGAAACGTGAAGACCACTCTCCATGTATAGATTTCTTTGTATCAGTCATTAAACTACCTACGCGTTTGAAAATTTAATTTTTTATCAGCAAATAAAGTAAAATACTGATATGTTTACTCTTAACAGGCAATACACAGTGTGGCATTGACTCCCTAACGTAATAGGGAAGCTATAAACACACAATAGCGCCTAAATTATCCGTGTAGAGTATACCCTTTACCACCGTTTAAAAACAGATTTGGACACCTAATGGCTGGAAAATCATCCAAGAAAAAAAAGCAAACAGATAATATCATTGCCAAAAATCGCTATGTTTCACATGAATTTTTTATAGAGGAACGCTTTGAAGCAGGCTTAGTATTAGAAGGCTGGGAAGTTAAAAGCCTACGCGATGGCAGAGTGCAACTTAAAGAAAGCTATGTGTTTGTTAAGAATGGCGAAGTCTGGATATCAGGCATGCATATCTCTGCACTTAACAGCGCCTCAACCCATGTCACGCCTTATGCAACGCGGGTACGTAAACTCCTGCTCAACCGTCAAGAAATAAATAAGCTTATCGGTAATGTTGAGCGCAAAGGTTTTACCTTAGTTCCAACCTTTATGTACTGGAAAAATAGCCGAGCTAAATTAGAAATTGGTCTGGCCAAAGGTAAAAAACTACACGATAAACGCGCCACTGAAAAAGACCGTGATTGGCAGCGCGAAAAAGCACGTAACTTAAAACTTAACTAATTCAAACACACTATGACAACTCACCCTAACTTACTTGACATTGATAATAGCTTACTTCTCATAGTTGATATTCAAGATAGACTCACCAGTGTCATGCCAGAAGGCAATGCTGAAGATATGCTAGAAAACAGCGCGCGTTTAATTGATGCCGCTAATTTACTCAATGTTCCGGTAATCGTTACCGAACAATATCCGAAAGGCTTAGGTGCTACGGTAGAAAGCATCCACGTAAAACTAAGTGAAAGCACACCTCATTTTGAAAAAACGGGATTTTCTTGTTTAGCAGCAGACAACTTTCAAGACGCACTAGAAAAAACCGCACGCAAACAAATCATTATTGTAGGTCAAGAAACTCACGTCTGCATACTACAAACCACGCTAGAACTTATGCAGCAAGGCTATCAAGTGCATATCGTTGAAGATGCAGTATGTTCACGTAAAGCTGAAAATAAATTTTACGCTCTACAACGCTTACAAGCGCAAGGTGCAACGATTAGCAATTTTGAATCCGTGCTATTTGAATGGTTAACAAACTCACAACATGAACACTTTTCTACAATAACAGCACTACTACGCTAAAAACACCCTAACACGAAAGCAAAAGGAATAAGCCATGGTTCAGCAACTGGAAAGCACTCAATTACTCCTAAATGTTAATGCGCTTAAAGGGCAAGCAAGTAAGACTGCTTATCAAGGTATTGCCATTGCTGTAGCCAGTATTATTATCGCTACGTTAATCGTCAGCTTTTACACTAGTGGCAATATTTCAGCCGCGGGTATCATCCATGCGCAACAAAATAATGTAGGCTTATGGATATTAGATACCCTACCTTTTATATTTGGTTTTTGGGGGCAATACTCCAGCTCTATTATTGCTTACCAAGCCAGCGCAATGATTCTCGATCAAACTGCAGAACTACGCACGCAAACTGCAACACTAGAAAAGCAAGCGGCTTATTCCTCTACCCACGATGCGTTAACTGATTTACCCAACCGCTCACTCTTTTACGACCGCGTTGAGCAAGCCATTTTATCGGCTAATAATCAAAATAAATCGCTCTCAATTTTATTATTTGAAATCGAAAATTATAAGGATGTTTACGATACACTAGGCCGCAATAGTAGTGATTTAATACTCAAACAAATCGCTTCTCGTTTACAGGGCGCATTCAAATTCCAAGAAAACATTGCCCGACTAGAAGGTAATACCTTCAGCATCCTGATCAACGACTCACAGCTCGATACCCTACGAATCGCCAAAAACATTCAACAAAGCATGCAAACTGCCTTTGTAGTCGAAAGACTACAGGTGGCCGTACACACAGCAACGGGTATAGTTCATTTTCCTGAGCACGGCGAGGATGTCGATACTCTGGTACAAAGAGCTGGCGTTGCTTTATATATGGCACGCAATAATAAAGAAGGCTATGCGGTTTATGACCCAAGCTTTGATGCACATAGCCCACACCGTTTAACGTTAATGAGTGAATTACGCCACGCCTTTACGCGCAATGAATTAACCTTATACTACCAAGCCAAAGTTAACGTACAGACAGGCTCCGTTTATGGCGCAGAAGCACTAGTCCGCTGGAACCACCCAAAACATGGGTTTATTTCGCCCGATGAATTTATTCCCATGGCGGAACGTACCCGTACCATACAAGAACTAAGTGCTTGGGTTATTCGGCAAGCTTTTACTGACTGCGCTCAATGGCACCAAGAAGGTAAAGATTTAATCATTTCGGTCAACTTATCCGCCAAAGATTTGCACGATCCTGAACTTCCCGACCTAATCGCCGGCATTCAAGCTGCAACTCAAGTTAATCCTAAATGGATTGTCTTAGAAATCACCGAAGGGTCGATTATGACTGATCCTGAAAAAGCTTTAGAAATCATTCAACGGCTACATGAAATGGGCTATAAACTGTCTATTGATGATTTTGGTACTGGCTACTCCTCTTTAGCTTACCTAAAGAAAATGCCCTTAGCTGAACTAAAAATTGACCGCTCTTTTGTCCAAGATATTTTACACAGCGACAATGATGCTGTGATAGTCAAAGCGACAATTAACCTAGCACATAACTTAGGATTACAAGTAGTTGCTGAAGGTGTAGAAGATGCCGAAATCATGGCTAAATTAAAAGATTACGAGTGTGATATTGCTCAAGGTTACTATCTTAACAAACCTCAATCTGTTACTGATTTTAATGCCTGGCTAGCAGGATCACAGTGGAAACTTAACCCTTAAAAAAGAAAAAACATGCCTTTAAACACATTTCTAGCAAAAGTAAAATCCAACCAAAAAGTCAGCTTTGATGACACTATGGCGATTATTAATGAACATTACCAATACACACCAACCACCTTTAGTAATGGCTTAGGGGATAATGCCGTAATTAATGAAGCGGGAACTAATGAAGGTTCTTGCAAAATCTTTGCTTTTGCCCAACTTAATCAGCTTAACCAAGAGCAAACCTTAAATTTATTCGGTGATTTTTATCATCAAGATGTTTTAAACGCCCCCAATGGCAGCAGCCACCAGAATATTAGAAATTTCATGAAATCAGCTTGGGACGGCATAAAATTTAACGCGCCAAACAGCTTGACCCTTAAATAACTTCTTATTTTTCTCATTCCCAACGCCACTTGGGAATGAATGAAAGCCCCCCACTTACTCTACCAATAAACATGCCCCAACAAGTAGACTACCTGATTATTGGCCAAGGACTCGCCGGTAGTCTGCTCAGCTGGGAACTAATCCAACACGGTTGCAGCTTTCACCTGATCGACAACCAACAAGAAAACGCCTCACAAATTGCCGCAGGGCTTATCAACCCTGTGACAGGCATGCGCTTAGTCAAAAATAATCATATCGACACCCTGCTACCCTGCGCAAAAAAAACCTACCAAACATTAAGTCAGTTTTTTCAAGAAGACTTTTATATCGAAAAAAGCATGTTACGCATTGTCCGTAATGAGAAAGAACAGCTAAGTTACCAAAAACGCTGCCAAGACCCAAGCTATTTTAATTACCTAGAGCCCGAGCCAAAGCAAGCTCCTGATTCAATTCACGCACCACTCGGCATCATTCAACAAAAACAAACCGGATACTTACTTACACACAAGCTATTGAGCAGCCTAAAAAACTATTTTCAAGAACAACAATGCTATCAAGCCTGTCAATTTGACTACCAAGACTTACAGATTAATACACGAGTCACTTGGCAAGGCATAACAGCAAAAAAGGTCATCTTTTGTGAAGGTTATCAAGCTATTTACAACCCTTGGTTTAACTATCTTCCTTTCCAGTTAGCTAAAGGCGAAATACTCACAATGAGCACAAGACAAATACTGATTCCGGAAATGCTCAACTATGGACACTGGCTCATTCCACTAGATGCACATCGTTTTCGCACAGGCGCAAGCTTTGACAACAATAATTTAGACACTCAAGCGACGGCTCAGGCAAAACAGCAACTACTAGAATCACTTAGGCAAACTTATCCATCACTACATTCTGCGACACTAGATAAGCAACAAGCCAATATACGTCCGACAACTCTAGACAAAGCACCTTTTATTGGACAACACCCAACTTATGAAAATCTAACTATTTTTAATGGTTTCGGTGCTAAGGGCAGCTTACAAATTCCGTATTATAGTCAGCATTTTGTAGAAAATTTATTGAAACAAACACCACTGGAGGAGCAAGTAAATTGTCTGCGCTACGCTCAATAAAAATAAAAGTTGAATCTGCCACCTGTGTAGACTCTAGCTATTGCTATTCTAACCCTTTTAGGGTTGCCTAAGAAAAGCGTTTATATCCAATAATATAAACGGATCAAATTCGCTAGTATCAATTATCATATGCACACATGATAACCCCCTGCTCCTTCAGCCTTACTCTTGTACATAGCATCATCAGCCAAGGTAATTAATGAGTCAGCGCTTGTTCCATGCTCAGGGTAGAGAGCAATACCGATACTGGTATTAATATTAATTTCTAGCTGAGATATATTAAAAGCAGAGGAAATAGCTGAGATAATTTTATCGGATACTTTTTCAGCAGCGACAACTGAATTATTTGGCTCTTTCAAAACAACAATAAATTCATCGCCCCCCAATCGAGCAACTAAATCTTCATCACGCACACAAGCTTTTAAGCGTTTAGCTACGGCAACCAGTAACTCGTCACCCACTTGATGCCCATAGCGGTCATTCACAGGCTTAAACTTATCTAAATCTAGAAATAGTACAGCTAGAGAACCTATACCTTGATCTTCAATATAGTGCTCCACCTCTGTCATCAGTTTAAGCCGGTTAGGCAGCCCTGTTAAATAATCATAATTTGCTAAATATGCATTTTTTTCATCAGTCCGTTTTTTTTCAGTAATATCGCTCACTATGCCAATATAATTTGAAACCACGCCATATTTATCTTTTACCGCATTGATACTAAGCATTTCTGCATAAAGCTCATTACCTTTTCTTTTATTCCATAACTCGCCCTGCCACGACCCATTTTCCAATAGGATCTTCCACATTTCTTGATAAAACGCTTTACCCTGAAGGCCAGAAGATAGTATTTTTGGCGTTTCACCAATAAGCTCATCAAGTTCATAGCCCGTAATTTTTGTAAATGCTTTATTGACTCGAACGAACCTTAAATTATCATCGACAATAATGATGCCGTTGACACTATTTTCAAATACTTGCTCAGAAAACTGTAATTCACTATTAACTTTTAACTGCTCAGTTAACTGTTGATCTAATCTCTTTGCTTTTAGCTCTAACAAAACATTTGCTTTTTTAAGAGCCTTCTCAGCCGCATATAATCTTAAAAAAGTTCTGACTTTATTTCGGAATAAAGTAACATCAATGGGCCTAAGGATATAATCATAAGCCCCCATTTCAAAGCCCGACTCAATATCAGCATCAGCCTGACACTGGGAACTAATAAATATAATCGGCGTATTTTGGGCAATGTTGGAATCTTGAATAATCTTAGCCGTTTCAAAGCCATTTAACTTAGGCATATTAACGTCTAAGATAATTAAAGAAAACTCATAATTTTGCAGCATTTCAAATGCCTGTGCTCCTGATTCAACGGCAAAAACCTCACCACACTGCCGCTTTAAACTTGCTTTCATCAGCGCCAAATTTTGTTGATTATCATCAACAATAAGCACTTTAGCTTTTTGAGGGTCTAGTATATGTACCATTAAAAACTCATTTACTATTATTACTCTATCTAGCTCAATCACATAGAATAGATAAGCAAGACACATCATCTTGCTCTTGCTCATTACTCATAAAATCTATTACTGCCGCTTTTAACGCTACAAGGCGCTCTCCTGTCTGGTGTTGAAGTAATACGTCAAATAAACGTGGTTCGCCAAATTCTTTATTATCATGATTAAGAACATCGGTAACGCCATCTGTGTATGCAAATAATTCACAAGGCTCCGTCCACTGCCAAATACCTGTCGTTTCATCAAAACTATTATCATCTAAAATCCCCGAAGAAACATGTTTAGATTCAAATCTGTGATCTATTTCACAGTTACTGTTAATGACTACCAGATCAGGCAACCCCCCATTCCATACTTCAATGGTTTTATTACGCATATCCAGCATACCTATTGCCAAAGCAACAAAACGACCACAGGGAATATCAGCTCGTAAACGGTGATTGATTTCTTTAGCAATACTTGAAACCAAAAACTGCTTTTCTGTCATAGACTGAAAAACTTGGTTAACAATAATCGTCGGTAATGACGCTGCTAAACCATGCCCAGTTGCGTCAGCAACAATAAAATAGAGGCGCTCAGAACCAATTCGCTTAATGCTAATTAGATCACCACTAAAACACTTAGAAGGACATAACCAATAATTTATACTGTCATCTTGGAAATCTTTGTATTTAATGAGCTGATCAAAAATATCTTTAGTAAAAGCATATTCAGCTTCATTTCTCTGATGATATTCAGTTAATTGTTTATTTGCCTCTAGTAAATTCTTCTGCATCAAAATAGAGCGTTGCATCGTATGAACCTTAGCAAGCAACATTTCGCTATTTAAAGGCTTAGTAAGATAGTCATCTGCTCCGGCACTCAGGCCTGCAATAATTTTTTCTTCGTCTACTAAAGCACTAAGAATAACAATAGGCATCCATTTATGGGTATACTTTTCACGTATTTTAATTGTTGCTTCAACACCATCCATTTCTGGCATCATAACATCCATAAGAATCAAATCAGGCTCTTCCTGAAGAGCTAATTCAATGGCCTGAAGGCCATTTTCTGCGTAAAGAAATTCATGGTTTTTAGTCAGAATTTTAGCAACTAACACCCTATTGGCCGCTAGATCATCAACAATTAAAATTTTCATAAATATGATTTCAATAAAAGGAGAGCTTGTAACAGCCGATTAAACCAGCTCCATACAAAGTAGTAAACTATTGCTTGCTAGGCCTGAGACTATAGGCAATTCAAACCAAAAAGAGGAGCCTTTACCTAATTCACTTTCAACGCCAATGCAGCCGTACATTTGTTCGACTAATACTTTGCACACAGCTAAGCCAAAGCCTGCATCATTACTTACCACCAGATCAATTACCTTATCGTCAGGTAAAGACTCACGAAACACAACGCCTAAGCCTTCACTTGCATAATAGCCCAGCTCCTTAGCGGCATAGTTAACCAGCGATGAAATTGATGTTTGTACTTTAATTGTAGCGAGAGAGACGTTAAATGTCTGTCAACTACTGATGCTTGTACACAGAAAAGTACCAATAGCATTGACATGACGTGCTTTGATGTATTTTTCAGTATATTAAGGTATCAATAATCACGCAATTTTTATAAAGTACGTTGAAATCATTTCTGAAAAGTCAGGCATTCTTTTACTGAATTAAGCTTGTTTGTCTGCCATTTAGCTATGACACAGTTGACTCATCTGGGTGTTGCTGCATAATTTCAATGGCGGCTGGCAATAATTTACGCATTAGAGGGGAAATATTAGGGTCAAAATGTTGCCCTGCTTCTTCCTCTATTAAGCTAAGGGCCTGCTCTACTGTCCAAGGTTTTTTATAAGGGCGCTCTGATAATAGTGCATCAAATACATCAGCAACAGCACAAATACGCCCTTCAATTGATATTTCCTCGCCTTTAAGGCCTTTAGGGTAGCCTGCTCCATTCCATTTTTCATGATGGTGTAAGGCAATTAAACTAGCTGTTTGCATAAGCTCAGAATTATGTCCAGACATAATCTGGGCACCGATATTGACATGGCTTTGCATGATTTTCCATTCTTCAGCATCTAACTTGCCCGGCTTAAGTAAAACACAGTCAGGGATTCCTATTTTACCAATGTCATGCATCGGTGCAGCATTGAGAATAATGTCAGCATGCTCTTCCTCTAGACCGATTTCTAAAGCAAGTAATTTAGCATATTTGCTCATACGAATAATATGATTACCTGTTTCATTATCACGATATTCCGCAGCCATACCTAAGCGTGCAATTACTTCACGTCGAGTATCATAGAGTTCTTTCGTTCTTAACTGTACTTGCTCTTCTAAAATGATATTTTGGTTACGAACATGATTATGCATTAAGCGAACTTCTAATAAATTATGAATACGCGTTAAAGCTTCCAATTGATCGAAGGGTTTGGTTAAAAAATCTTTTGCGCCATATTCAAGAGCCTTCAGGCGAGTTTCACGATCTGTTTGCGCAGTAAATACAAGTACAGGCATATAGTCATTAACAAACTTTGCTTTCAACAAAGCCATAATGCCGTAACCATCTACATACGGCATGCGAATATCCAATAAGAAAGCATCGAACTCAGTCTCAGCACACAAGTGCTCAACATCACGAGAATCAGAGGTGCCTAATATATTTTGATAGCCTTTGCGTTCAAGCAATTTTGTTAATAATTTAACATTAGCAGGCTCATCATCAATGATCAGTATATTTGCTTGAAGAATTTCATCTGCTATATTCACTAGTTTCACCAAAAGCCTTTCTAAAAATGTCGAAAAATTAATTATCCAAGTTAAACCTTTGCGTTTAATGTGATATGAAGCACATCATCAAACTAAGGGATGATTTATTTATAAGCGCAAAATGTTCCTGTTAGTTATTTATCGCTGTCAGTCCCAGAGGGACTAACAGTTCACCTGAAATAACGGCCTCTGTTAATGACGAGTCTTGTCATTTGTCCGCTAGGGCCTCATTAACCGTTTTTATGAACTCGGGCATATCTAATGGTTTCGTAAGATACTTATAAAACCCCAGTTCTGTCCCGCGACTTATGTCTTTTTCCATCGCATTTGCACTAACAGCAATAATCGGGACATTTTTAGCAAAATAAAAACGCGTTTTTATTTCTAAAAAAGCATCATAGCCATTCATACCCGGTAAGTCTATATCCAGCCTTCTCCAATACAAAATGAGCCTGAAAAAAGCTATCAGTTTTGCCTTCTCAGATGTTCAGCGTATTATTGCGGTAGCTGGTTTTAGTAGGCTTTGCCCCAAACCCAGCGACTCCTCAGTTAATTCTCTCGTCGCCACGCTATTACGCCTGGTGGCTTGATGAATTCCAGAGAAACTTCAGTAACATTAGGAAGCCTATTTAAGATCCAACTCTGAATTCAACAAAATAAGAAACATCATGAATACAATAATAATAACAATCATGAAATTTATTCCAAAATCGTCACTACTGCTTCCCATAAGCGCACTCTTTAGCCTTATTATCCTGCTTTACGATTGGCAGAATAACAACTGGTTAGAAAGCATTTTATTGGTACTGATTTTAGTCATATTTCTACTTGATAAACTACATTCATCAACAACCGAGCACCACTTACATGATATCTTAGATAACATTTCCGATTCCATTATTACCATAGATAACAAAGGCTCAATATTATCATTTAATAATACCGTTGAAGATATGTTTGGCTATCGTAGCGCTGAACTGATAGGAAAAAACATTAAAATGCTAATGCCTTCTCCCTATACGGAAATGCATGATAGTTATTTGGCTAACTATCTAAAAACCGGTCAAGCACATATCATTGGCAAAACGCGTGAAATTGAAGGTTTACGTAAAAATGGTGAAGCTTTTGAAGCTGAATTATGGGTCTATGAATTAAGTTTTAATGGCGAAACTCAATTTATGGGCGTTATTCGTGATATTTCTGAGCGCAAACATCTCGATAAAATTAAAACTGAATTCATTTCTACTGTAAGCCATGAATTAAGAACACCTCTCACCTCCATTAGAGGTTCACTAGGTATGCTTAAAAGTGGCGTATTAGGTGAGGTGCCAGAAAAAGCCAATCGCATGATCGAATTGGCACACAATAATACTGAACGCTTAATCAATTTAGTCAATGACATATTAGACGTAGAAAAAATTCAAGCGGGAAAAATGGAGTTGAAACTTACCGAGCTCAATATCACTGAACTCGTTAAACAGAGCATTGCGGCTAATGACGCTTATGCAAGCAGTTGCAATGTTTCCTTAAAGTTAAACGCTGACACTCCAAATTTCCAAGTTTATGCAGACGAGCTTCGCTTACAGCAAGTCATGGCTAATCTAATATCTAATGCCGCTAAGTTTTCGCCTAAAGAGGGTATTGTTACCATTAGTATAGACAAGCAAGACGCCTTAATTCGTATTTCCGTCACCGATCATGGCGCTGGTATCCCTGAAGAATACCGCAGTAAGATATTTCAAAAATTTTCTCAGGTGGATAGCTCGGATACACGCAAAAAAGGAGGGACTGGGCTAGGCTTGAATATTACTAAAGCGATTATTGAGCATCATGGTGGACATGTAGATTACCTATCAACAGAAGGACAAGGAAGCTGCTTCTTTTTTGAACTTGTAGAATTTCATAAATCGATAGCTAAAGCCTCACCGGCTATTATTGAATCAATATCCAATCTCGATAAAAAGATTAAACATAATGGCCATATTTTAGTTTTGGAAGACGAGCAAGATATTGCTACCTTATTATCTCTAATATTAGAGCGGCAAGGTTTTAAAGTCACTACTTGCAAAGATACTACAGCTGCGAAAGAGCAGCTCAAAACAAGAAAATTTGATGCTATTACTGTCGACATTCGGTTGCCAGGACAAGATGGACTATCGTTTATTCAAGATTTTCGGAACACTGAAACGGGCAGCTGCATTCCTATTATCATTATCTCTGCTGAAGCTGAACTCAACAAAACACCGTCTGCTTCTGCATTGCGAATTATTGATTGGATTGATAAACCGATTGATACCGAACGCTTACATAAAGCGCTGCACAAAGCATTAAAGAAGACAGAGAAATCTAATATTATCCTGCATGTCGAGGACAATACAGACCTTATAGAAATGATGTCTAACCTTCTAGATGGTAAAGCACAGCTAATCAATGCGCAAACATTACAGTCTGCAAAAGAAATCATTAAAACAACAGATTTTGACTTACTCATTTTAGATGTGGGTTTACCTGACGGCAATGGACTAGATCTAATTCCTTTAATGAACCAACAGAACCCATTGATTCCCGTTATTATTTTTTCTGCTCAATCGGTTGAACAAGACATTATCAACAAAGTTGATGCGGTTTTAGTAAAATCTAAAGTCAGCAATGAACTGCTGGTTGAAACCATCAAAAAACTCATTTCCCCTTTAGGTAACAGCCATGACTGACCTTACTAAAATTTTATACGCTGAAGATGAAGCTGATATCCGTGAAATTGCAACCTTAGCACTAGAAAACATCGGCCTACTTGAAACAGCAACCTGCGAATCAGGGGCTTTTGTTATTGATTTAGCATTAAGTTTTCAGCCTCAGTTAATACTACTAGATGTTATGATGCCAGATATGGATGGTCCGACGACACTTGCAGCACTCAAAAAGCATGCGGTCCTCAAAGATATTCCTGTCGTTTTTCTAACCGCTAAAATACTATCCGACGAAATAGCACGCTTCAAAAGCTTAGGAGCTATTGACGTTATTAGCAAACCCTTCGACCCGATGACTTTAGCGGATCAAATTAGAGACATTTGGAAAAATCACCATGAACAGTAAAACAGAAAATGCAATCACCCGCATACAAGAACTGCAGCTTGCCTTCTCTGACAACTTAAAATCTCGTATCGATGAATTATGCCTAGCGACGCTTGACCTTGATGCGCATCTGCCTTCTAATTCAATTCATAATGCAGAGCATTTAAAAAACACTCATGATTTAGCACACAAACTAGCAGGTTCCGCAGGTACATTCCAATTTAACGAAGTTTATGCTGCATCGAAAAAATTAGAGCGGTTTTGCCACACCTTACTAGAAGACAAAACGCCCCCCGTTGAGGACTGGCGTACTCAGATTGAACAATTACTTAGCAGCACAAAAAGTGCGTCCAAGCATACTTCCCAATCTTTATATGAAAACCAAACCAGTCAACAGACGGATACCCGCTCATTAGCACTTAGTGACACACTATCTACTACTAATAAAATCCTTCTCGTTGATGATGATGAGTTGCTGACCGCACTTATTCAAGAACAAGCCAAACATTTTGGCTATCAAATAACCTGCATCAACAATCCTGAGCAGCTACCACTTTTCTTAGAGGAAAATAATCCGGAAGTTATTTTGATGGATATCGTCTTTCCTCATTACGACTTCACCGGCATAGATTTAATCAAACGATTAAAAGCTGAAAACAAAATTGCCTGCCCTGTCATTTTTCTCTCTAATCGTGAAGATTTCAGCGCCCGATTAGAAGCAGTACGTTCAGGGGGCAACGGTTATATTGTTAAGCCCATTAAAGTTCTAGAGCTTGTTGAGGTACTCAACCAATACACACACAAAAGCATCAATGACAGTCATCGCGTATTAATCATAGATAATGACCCTACTATTAGTGACCACTACAAAAAACTTCTGACAAGTCATAACTTCATCACCCAAACTATCAGCAACCCTTTGGTGGCTACAGAGGCGCTCAGCACATTTTTACCCGATCTAATACTGCTCGATATCCATATGCCGGATTGCAGTGGGTTTGAAGTTGCCGAAGTCATTCGTCAAGATATCCGCTTTACTCATATCCCAATTTTATTTTTAACCGCCGGCACAAATAATTTATCTCAATACGAGCTAGACTCTTTCAAGTCAGGCGGTGATAGTTTTATGTCTAAAAATACCAATCAAGAATCACTGTTGGCTAATATTATCAGTCATAGCCAGCGCTCTAGAGAACTGTATACGATTATGCACCGCTTGAAACAAGATGAATTACGCTTTCAGGCTGTAAGTCATTCTTCCTCTGACGCCATTATCTCGCTAAATACAGAGGGTAATATCATTCTATGGAACGAAGGTGCAGAAAATATTTTTGGTTATCGCTCACTCGAAGTCATTGGGCAATCAATAGAAATTATTATTCCTCCAAAACATAGACATAAACATCGAAACGGCTTCCTTAATCTACTGCATAATACAAAGAAACTCTCTAAACAGTCAATTGAGAGCGAAGCAATCACTAAAAACAAAGGACTAATTGCCATAGAACTCACTTATACTGCGTGGATTTCAGGTAGCGAACGTTTTTTTACCAGCATTATTAGGGATATATCACACCGCAAGACCGTTGAAAACGAGCTTAAGAGCCAACAAGATTACTTAAGCGCTATCATTAAAAATTCTGCTGAAGGCATAATTACCATAAGTGCATGTGGCACGATAGAAATGGCAAACCCCAAAGCCCTGACAATTTTTGGCTATACTGCCGATGAATTGCACGGTCAAAATATCTCAATACTGATGGCGCAAGAGTTACGTCATCAACACGACGAATATCTTGATAAATCGGAACTGCATGCCAATAAAATAATCAACAAAGCCCGAGAGCTTGAAGGCTTACGTAAAGATGGTACATTATTTCCTATGGAACTGAATGTCTCACCGATGAACATCAACGGTATTAAGAAGTTCGTCGGAATTTTGCGTGACATCACTGAAAGGCAAAATACTTTAGCAGAAATTACCGTTGCTAAACGTGATGCTGAAGACGCCAATAAAGCTAAGTCTCAGTTTTTGTCTAGCATGAGTCATGAGTTGCGTACCCCTCTAAATGCCATTTTAGGCTTTACTCAACTATTACAAGAGGATTCTGAAGTACCTGCCACTGCAGAGCAACAGGAGTGTTTAAGTCATATTTTTTCTGCAGGTGATCACTTGCTTAACCTCATTAATGAAATACTCGATTTATCAAGAATTGAATCAGGGAATATTGAAGTTCAATTAGAAGCCGTTAACTTAACAAAAGCTATAGAGAGGGCCATAGATCTTATTAGCCCCCAAGCCATCGCAGCTCAAATATCAATCGAGCAGCAGCAACTAGAAATCGGAGAAAATTTTGTTACCGCAGATTCCTCACGCTTAAATCAAGTACTAGTCAATTTACTTACTAATGCAATTAAGTACAATAAAAAACAAGGCTCTATTCGTATTTGGTTGTCTAAAGATATTCATAAAATTCGTATTAACATAAAAGACCAAGGCCTAGGCATACCTGATAATTTAATGCCTAGTCTATTTTTGCCTTTTAATAGGCTTGGTGCCGAAAATTCTAATATTGAAGGTACTGGTATAGGCTTAACGATCACAAAAATGTTAGTAGAAATGATGGCTGGCAGTATTAATGTAGAAAGCACTGAAGGGGAAGGCTGTACTTTTAGTATCGAGCTTGAAAAAGCTACTCCAGCAGATACTTTATCCGGCCTTTCCTTATTAGCATCACAAACACAAGCTGAAAAACCCACTCCCTGTCAGGTTAGTATTTTATATATTGAAGATAACTCAGCCAACCGCTTATTAATGAAAAAAATCATTACACGCAACCCTGATTTTACATACAGTGAAGCACATAATGGAGCAGACGGTATAACTAGCGCACTAGAAAATAACCCTGATATTATACTTTTAGATATTAACCTACCTGATATAAGTGGTTTTGAAGTTTTAAAAGCATTACAAGAGCATGATACTGAGACAAGTTCTAAAGTCATTTTCGTATCTGCAAACGCCATGCCTCAAGATATTTCTCAAGGACAAGACTTAGGTGCCGCTGCTTATATAACCAAGCCTATCGATCACCAACAGTTATTTAGTACTATTTATCATACATTGAAGTCCATTTAAAACACCCAACCCATTTCATTGTCGTGTTAGGCAAGGTGGGAGGTAGCGTTTACAGAGACGGTAAAATGTTTTTAACTTTTATCCCCAAAGCCAAGTTTGCAAAAATCTATTGACTGGCACAGTCAAGGTACTACCTATAAATGCATGAATCCCCCTACACCATCCTGACTATCGGCGATGTAGCCGCCAATCAGCTAACTTTAGAAACCCTACTGAATGCGCTTAATAACTGCACTATATTGCGCGCAGAATCGGGTAAATCCGCGTTGATAATTATGCAGGATAAACAGGTAGATCTAGTTCTTCTGGATATCAATATACCTGACATGGGTAGCTACAAAACAGCGAAATTGCTTAAGGTAACACCTCGCACTTGCGACATCCCTATTATTTTTTTGACAGAAGGGGCGCCCAACAGCGAAGAGCTTATCTCGTGTGGTTATACAGCAGGTACGGTAGATTACCTGAGCAAACCACTGGATGATAATTTATTACTTAACCGAATAACCATGCATCGTTTGCTGCGCGAACGAGAAATTGCATTGAAAATTGCATTGAACCAACTCGAGAAAAGTAGTGAAGAGAATTTTCGTAATCTATTTGAAGGCTCAATGGATGCCATTACCATCACTGATTTGGAACATGGTTTTATTGATTGCAACGCCCGCGCAGTTGAGTTGTTTGGGTACACCTCCAAACAACAGTTGCTCAATGTCCATCCAGGCCTAGTTTCACCTCCCTTCCAGCCCAACAATCAAGACTCTGTCAAACTTGCTAACAAATATATACAACAAGCCTTGACTGAGGGCCCTATACAGTTTGAATGGGTGCATCAAAAACTAGATGGAAGTTTCGTCACTGTCGATATTTTACTGAGTCAGGTTAACTGGCCTGGACGCTCTGTCGTTCAGGCTTCGTTGCGCGATATTACTGAGCGCAAGCAAGTAGAGAATGCGCTCTATTTGACCCGCTTTAGCATAGAAGCCGCAAGCGATTCATTGTTCTGGATAACGCAGGATGCCCGTATTGTCGATGCCAATGTGACCGCTTACAAAACACTTGGGTATAGTAAGGAAGAATTACTAAAAATGCGTATTTTTGATATTGATACGAATTATCAGGCAGAAAGCTGGCCACGACTTTTTGATGAACTTAAGCAGCAAGGCTCACTAAAGTTCGAGTCAACACATTACAAGAAAGATGGCAGTATGTTCCCAGTTGAAATTTCAGCCAACTATATTCAATTGGATGACGAAGAATACAGCTGTGCTTTCGTACGCGATATTAGCCTTGAACAACAACGACAGAAACTCATCAGTAAATTGACCGCTGACTTCGCTCATTTAAGAGGACAATCATTTTATGAAGCAGTTTGCCACTACATGGCTGAGACCCTAACTCTTGATTATGTTTTAATTGGTGTCAAAACGGAAACAGGCAATAACGTCGATGTGATGAGTGGGTGGGGAGTAGACGGACCGCTTTCACCCTTCAGCTATGCACTACACGGAACTCCCTGCGAGCAAGTTGCATCAGGCAATGTTTGTATCGTACCTAAAAATGTACAGTTGGACTTTCCGGAAGATAAGCTACTGACAGAAATGGACATCGAATCTTATATTGGTGCGCCTTTGTTTGACGCACAAAATGGCCACCTAGGTGTGTTTATCGCATTAAGTACTGTCAGTCGGCAAGATGGCGAGGGGGTCATTGACTTTATGCAATTAGCTACTACCCGCATTAGTAGTGAAATTTTGCGCAAACAGGCTGAAGACCATCAGCGTATCTCTCAACAACAACTCCAAAATGTAATTAATGGCGCTCAATTAGGCTACTGGGATTGGAATTATCAAACAGGAGAACAAGCGGTTAATGAGCGTTGGTTGACAATGCTTGGCCTATCTAGACGTAATATTCGTCACCATGTTAGTGACTGGAATAACAGGATACATCCCGATGATAAGCAACGTTTAATTGATACTATTCAAGCGCATATACAGTCTAGAGAAAACTATATAGCAGAATTTAGAATGCAGCATGCCGATGGCCATTGGGTTTGGATCCAAGGCTCTGGTGCTGTTGTTGAGTATGATCAAAAAACACAAGAGCCACTTCGGCTTTGTGGCACTCATCAAGACATCAGCGAACGAAAAAATATTGACACTGAATTACATGCATACAAAATCGATTTAGAAAAATTAGTGACGAAACGAACTAAAGCACTAGAAAAAGCCCGTAACGAAGCCGAAAAAGCGAATCAAGCTAAATCAGAATTTCTTTCTTCAATGAGCCATGAATTAAGAACACCAATGAATGCGGTACTTGGTTTTTCAGAGTTATTAGCAACAGATACCCAATCACCTCTAACAGAAGATCAATTAGAATCTGTAGAACAAATAATTGGAGGAGGTAAACACTTATTAAGTCTTATTGATGATGTGCTTGATTTATCGAAAATTGAATCAGGTCATAGTGATATACACATGGAAATAGTCGATATTAATAGTCTTCTCACGCAAGTAATTTTTCTAATTCAGCCCCAAGCAGAGCAATACGGTATCACTATAGCGAATAAAGTACCTCCTGACTGCTCTTTTAAAATACAAGCAGACGACAAAAAACTAAAACAAATATTGCTTAACCTATCGTCAAATGCGATTAAATATAATAGTGAAAATGGGGTACTTACTATTTCATGTGCTAAAACACGTGAAAATAAAATAAGAGTCAGTGTTAGTGATACGGGTAATGGAGTTTCAAAAGAGCTATTTCCTAGCTTATTTGAACCCTTTAATCGTTTAGATAAAGCAAACTCTAATATTCAAGGAACAGGCATTGGCTTAAGCATATGCAAACAATTAGTTAAGCAAATGAATGGAGATATCGGTGTTTTCAATAACTCTGATAAAGGGCTAACATTTTGGGTTGAGTTTGAAGAGGCTCCATACCATATGGCCGCCTCTAACTAAGCACAGGAATGTGTGCTGGGTTCTTTTTATAAGCATTAACCGAACTCAAAGTAATGATAAAATCAAGTTAGGTATATTTTTCGACCAGTCTTACAAATAGCCTGAGTTTTTAGCTCATTGAGTGTTTTCTTTCTTTACAATAATTGCAGTTTTTCTTCCTCAAGCTGCATTAAACGAATGTCAATATCTATGAGCTCGTCATCTGCATTATTACAGTCTGAGCTTAATAACTTAAGATTGCTCATTTACTCTCAAGTCTCAGCTTAAAAGAAGTAGGTATTTAACGCACACAGCACCTTATCTTCTTCCATCACTAAACGAATACACTCAGCCACCTTTTATATTATTACTCACAACTTCTGATTTTTGATCTTGGTATTGATATGGTTGACACCCATAACAGCCAAAACGATGAATGCGCCAGGAGTAACAATGGCGGCTGCAACAGAAGCGGTTAGCTTTAATTTTTGCTGTCGACGACTTAGATCGTCTGTTATTTTAATTTTTTCGACAGGATAGCGAATTGAGCCACAGGCATGACACAACGGATAGTGAATTTCTTCTAATACACCACAAAAAGAACATTCTGACATAGCCCCCTCCCCAGGAATTAATGTCTGCGTTATGAATACTAACAGAAAAATGCAAAGTGACAAAATAACGACCGCAGTCCTCGATAAACCACTAAAACACTAAGGCCTTTTATTGGATACACCAAATTTGTGCTATGTTACGTGAATCATTAAAATCACCAAACCATTACCTCCAAAATAAATCTATGAAAATCGGCATACAAACTTGGGGTTCTAATGGCGATATTAGGCCAATGATCGCGTTGGCAAATGGCCTGCAAAACTCTGGACATACGGTTACATTGCTAGTCAGCAGTCTTGATAATAGAAATTACTCAACTGAATGTGCCGAGTTTAATATCCGTTACCAACAAATTCCTGAACACATATCCTTTGATTTAGAATCCTTTGCGCAGCAGACATTCCGTATGAATAGTGCGCAATGGCTGGTTGCCTTGCTGGATAACGCATTCTTTCCCTACCAAGGTGTCATGTATCAAGCCGCTCAAGAATTGGCGAACAGCCATGATTTACTGATCGGGCATCATTTCCTTTATCCTTTAAAACTTGCAGCGCTCAAACATAATAAACCGTTTTATAGTGTGACTTTCTGCCATGCTGTCATACCAGCTGCGAGTACTCCACCGCTTAAATTCCCTAACCTTGGAAAACACCTAAATCCTTGGCAATGGCGTTTAATGGGTTATGCTTTTGATTTTCTGTTAAAAAAGAAATTAACCGCACTCTGGAATAAGGAAGGTATGCCCAAAGTTGAGCATGTTTTATCAGAGTTATTGACCTCAGATACGCTCAACTTGGTGGCTGTTGATCCAGTTTTTTGCCCAAGCCATTCAGAATGGTCAACGCAACACACTGCTTGTGGTTTTCTTAATTTACCTACACGCGAGCAAGAATGGCAAATTGACGCTAACTTACAAAACTTTCTTGATCTAGGTCCAGCTCCTGTCTACATGACTTTTGGCAGCCTACAACAAGCCGTCCCTGAATGGAGTATGGACTTATTTATCAAAGCCACTCAGTTAGCCGGATGTCGCGCTATTATTCAGACCAGCTCAACTCATTACCCTGAGCATAGCCAGCAAAAAAATATCTTTTTTATCGGCAGGCACCCGCACCAAAGCCTATTTAAACATTGCGCAGCCATTGTTCATCATGGTGGTGCAGGTACTACTCATTCGGCATCGCTGTGTAGTCGACCTTCTATCGTTATTCCCTTTATGGATGAGCAATTGTTTTGGGCTAAAACATTACAGCAGCTCGGCTTAGCACCTAGTCCTCTGCCCGCTAAAGTTGCCACGGCTAATTTATTAGCTGAACGTATTAACACCGTACTATCAAATGATCATTACTTAAGCGCCGCACATAAAACAGGGGAAATAATTAGTCAACGACAGGGGGTTAGCAATGCAGTTAATTTAATTGAAAAGACCTTCAATTCTCACCAAGCATAAGGATTAATATGTGCACGTTTAAGTACAGTCTATAGTGCTATGCTGATTATTAGCTCTTTTACACAAATAAGAAGACTACATGAATATTTATAAAGAAATCGAAGCGATGCACGCAGAAATGCGTTCTTGGCGTCAGTATTTGCACCAACACCCTGAAACGGCATTTGAGGAATTTAATACCTCAACGTTTATCAGCGCTAAATTACGAGAGTTTGGTTTAGAAGTGCATGAAGGGCTGGCGACCACGGGGATTGTTGCTAGCTTAACCTGCGGCAATAGTCATAAAAAAATTGCCTTACGTGCGGATATGGATGCTTTGTTTATTCAAGAAAAAAATGAGCTGAGCTATAAATCTAAAAATAATGGCAAGATGCACGCTTGTGGGCACGATGGACATTCAGCTATGTTATTGGGTTCGGCAAAATACCTAGCCGAACATGCTGACTTTAATGGTACCGTTTATTTTATTTTCCAGCCTGCCGAAGAAGGACGTGCAGGAGCAAAGCAAATGATTGAGGATGGTTTATTTGAGTTGTTCCCAGCGGATTGCATCTTTGGCTTACATAATTTCCCAGATACTCCACAAGGTCATTTTGCCATTCATACCGGCCCTGTTATGGCGTCCTTTGATTGCTTTGAAATCACTCTTAATGGACAAGCGGTACATGCCGCTATGCCTCAGTTAGGAAATGATGTATTGCTTGCTGGTGCGCACTTGGTAACCGCTTTACAATCGGTCGTTAGCCGCAACGTTAATCCAGCTGATCCAGCCGTACTCAGTATTACTCAAATTCATGGGGGTGATACCTGGAATGCGCTGCCTGATTCGGTCGTATTAAGAGGTACTTTTCGCTGCTTTAAGCAAGCAACACAACAACTTATTGAAAAGCGTATTAGACAGCTTGTTGAATCCATAGCGCTGGGCTTCAGCCTAGAGGCTAAAATTAGTATTAACCCGGAAAATGCAGGATATCCAGTCACCTGTAACACCGACACTGAAACCGCTATAGCTATCGAAGTTGCTCAGGAATTAGTAGGTATTGAACAAGTTGATTTACATGCTCCGCCTAGTATGGGCTCAGAAGATTTTGCATTTATGTTACAAGAAAAACCAGGCTGCTACGTGTGGTTAGGCAATGGATCATCAGATGGAGAATGCTTGTTACATAATCCACATTATGATTTTAATGATGAGATTTTAACGGTCGGTGCAACTTATTGGGTTAAATTGGTTGAGCGGATTTTAAACTAATTTGTTCTTAATGCGTGTTTTAAAAGTTGCAAAGAATCAGTTTTCAAGCCGATCCAGCATCAAGTTTATCATCTCAATCCCGCAGCAATAAGACCCGCATTAATAAAACTATTACAACGAGCTTCCACTACATCTTTTACTATAGTGAGCAGACCGTTATTGTATAATAGTTTTATTTGCTGAATCACAAGCCACTCCTTCATCCCCCTGAAGTAAATGCAGGGTACTGTTACAGCTTTATAGATGACAATAAAGTCCGGAAAAGTAGCTCAAAACTAATGGCTATTTTTGACTCAGTTTAATTGACCATTAACTTCTGACATTGGATTTATCTTATTTCGGTTATGAGCTCGTCCAAAATCAATCTCTGGCCCCAGTGGCACTATGTTTGTTGGGTTAATTACAGTATGGCTGCCATAATAATGTTGCTTGATATGCTGCATATTAATCGTTTCTGCAATACCTGCCTGTTGATATAAATCACGTGTATAAGCCCAAAGGTTTGGATAATCAACTAAACGTTTTAGATTACATTTAAAATGCCCGACATATACAGGATCAAAACGAACTAAGGTGGTGAATAATCGCCAATCTGCTTCCGTAATATGCGTTCCGGTTAAATAACGTTGTGTGGCTAATTTTTTTTCCAAGCAATCAAGTGTCGCAAATAAAGGCATCACAGCAGATTCATACGCTTGTTGCGTAGTGGCAAAGCCTGCTTTATACACTCCATTATTCACGGTGTCATAAATACGCTTATTAAAATCATCTATTTCTGTTCTCTGTGCTTGAGGGTAATAATCACCCTCACTTGCCCCGACCTCATTAAAAGCACTATTGAACATACGAATAATATCCGCTGATTCATTAGAAACGATGGTCTTACTTCGTTTATCCCACAGCACGGGAACGACTACTCGCCCAGAATAATTACTATCTGCTTGTAGATAGACTTCACGTAAATAAGCAGCATTAAACAAGGGGTCAGCAATAACGCCATCACCCTCTCGAAAAGTCCAACCATCTTCAGCCATGTGCCAATGCACGACCGATATGGAAATTAGTTTTTCCAGTCCCTTTAGCTTACGAAAAATTAAGGTACGATGCGCCCAAGGGCAAGCATACGAAACATAAAGGTGATAGCGGTTTGCTTCTGCTTTAAATCCAGCATTACCTGTAGATCCTGCTCTGCCATCTGCCGTTATCCAATGCTTAAATTGAGATTCTGACCGAACAAACTCGCCTTGGTTTTCTTTGGTTGGATACCAAACATCTTGCCATTTTCCTGCTACTAATAATCCCATATTAATCTCACAGAAAAGTATTATGTTTAAAATCATCAAAGGCTTGTAATACTTCTGCCTTAGTATTCATCACAAACGGGCCACCGCGTGCCACTGGTTCATTGAGTGCTTGTGCGGCCAGTAATAGAAATCGTGTGCTTTCATTTGCAGTTACCGCAACCTTCTCACCTGTTTGCAATAGCCCTATTTTTCGATGACTAATGACACGTTTTGATTTACCGACCGCTAGTTCACCCTCAATCACATAGATAAAAACATTATCGTCTCTGTTGACGGTTTGCTCAAACTTCTGATCTTTCGGTAAAGTGACATCCATATAAATCGGGTTAACCCAATGATTAATCACTGGCCCTGTCGTTCCATTATTGCTCGTCCCTGCAACCACACGTATTTCAGTGCCATTGGCTAATCGCTCTACAGCAATGTCATCGACTGAGAATTCTTGGTAAGCAGGCGCTTGCATTTTTTGTTTGGCTGGCAGGTTTATCCATAATTGAAATCCCTGTAATAAGCCATCCTCTTGTTCTGGCATTTCAGAATGAATAATGCCCTTACCTGCGGTCATCCATTGCACACCGCCTGCTTCAATCACACCTTCATGCCCTGCGCTGTCTTTATGGCGCATACGCCCCGCCAATAGATAAGTGACCGTTTCAAAACCACGATGTGGGTGATCAGGAAACCCGCCGATATAATCATTGGCTTGCTCCGATTCAAAAGCATCAAATAATAAAAAAGGATCTAGCATATTCAGCTCTGGCGAGCCGATGATGCGCGTCATTTTTACACCATCACCATCACTGGTAGCGATACCTGAAGTCAGTGTTTGTAGTTCTCGAATTTTAGTGTTCATAATAATCACCTTTCAATAGTCTTAAACAAGCCTTGTACATGGTGTTTAGGTTTGCAAAGCTTGTACTGTATGGATTAACTGCTCATTAATCTCGTTGTTTTTGATACGCCCTAATTCCGTATCAAAATTATCATGAAAATAAGGTATGGATAGACTCGCTTTTACCATGCCATCAAAATGCGGTGCTGATGTTTTTGCTACCTCTAATACGCGAGCCGCACCGCCAGGCCCTGGTGAGGTTGCTAATAAAACCATCGCCTTTTGTTGATACACTTTTTTAGTAATTCGTGAACACCAGTCAAATAAATTTTTATACGCGGCAGAATAAGTCCCATTATGCTCAGCGAAGGAAATAATCACAGCATCACTCTCAGCAATTTTTGCTAAAAAAGCTTGAGCAAGTTCTGGTTGGCCAAGCTCCACTTCTTTATCAACACTAAATAAAGGCAACTCATAATCATTTAAATCCAATACTTCAACTAAAGTATCGTCCAATAATTCTGCTGCATACCGCGCTAATTGTTTGTTGATTGACTGCTTACTGCTACTGGCGGCGAAGGCTAAAACTTTCATACGATTTCCTTGATGATTAATTTAATTATGTCACTGGCTACTTTCACACTGTTTCACTTTTAAGTCTATTATCTAAAGCATAAGCACCTGCTCCATGGCTCACTAACAATAACAATCCACCACCTAAGCCAAGATTTTTCATAAACAGAATCATTTGCATTTGGTCTGTAAAATTAGCATGAAAGATAAGCGCTGAGACCAGACTAAAACCCGCCAATATAAATGCGGCGAGCCTAGTTTTATAACCCACAATAACCGCTAAACCAGCTAAAACTTCAATAATAATAACCAAAGGCAACAAACTGCCTGAAATATTAAATGTCTCCATATACCCTTGCGTACCCGCATAAGAAAAGACTTTATGAACTCCTGAGGCAAAGAAAATAAGTGCCAATAAAGTACGGCCTATGGGTGCTGAAAGTGTCTGTAATAAATTCATTTTGTTTTTCCTAAAGTAGATGATAGTTAAGTTATTCGTTAAAAGCTGGATTAAGTTTACGTGTTGACTTAAAAAGAATAAACATCAATAATTGCAAATCATTGTTCACATTAGGAGAACTATCAGTGGGACAACTAGAAGATATGCAGGTTTTTATACGCGTCGTCGATGCGGGCGGCATTAGCAAAGCAGCTGACCAATTGAGCATTGCTAAATCCGCCGTTAGCCGACGATTAGCCGATTTAGAATCTCGTTTAGGCGTACGTTTATTAAACCGAACCACACGCATATCCAGTCTCACCGAAGCTGGCAAAAGGTTTTATCAACGTTCTAAGAAAATAATTGATGATGTTACTGAGCTGAACGCCTTAACTAACGAATCCAATTCAACGTTAGCAGGGACAATAAATTTAGCGCTGCCTTTATCATTTGGGCTTGCGCATTTAGCACCCGCGATTGATGATTTTATAAAGCTCCACCCACAGCTCAGCATCACTATCAATTTCTCAGACCAGCAATTGAATTTAATCGAAGAAGGCATAGATTTAGCCGTGCGCATTGCAGATTTAAAAGATTCAAGTTTGATGGCTAGAAGAATAGCCCCGATCAAAACCTTAATCTGCGCAAGTCCCGCTTATTTACAAAAACACGGCACACCCAAAACCGCCGATGACTTAAAGCAGCATGCCCTGCTTTATTATAATTTATCCAGCTCTTCAACTTGGCAGCTGAAAGATGCACAAGGCAAACAACACTCGATTAACGTTAAAGCCAAAATCATTGCTAATAACGGTGAGTTTTTAAAGGGTATGGCGATTGCAGACCACGGCATTGTATTGATGCCAACTTTTATTTTATGGCAAGCGGTTGCTAAAGGTGAGTTACTTCCGATCTTATCGGACTATACCACGCAGCAACTTAATGCCTACGCGGTTTACCCGCAAACTCGCTATCTATCGCAACGAACCCGCAAGCTGATTGATTTCTTAGTGGAGCGCTTTGGCGATTCGCCTTATTGGGATCAATAATGGCTGATGTTAATCGACATATATTAACTAATGTTACGTAGCACGAAGACCTAGTTCCCACGTGAAAATTCATAGAGGAACGCTCAGCCTTGTCTTTTATCGGGAATCTAGGATTCACTTGGATATGCCACTTAGTTTTACAACTGAATAGCTAATTGCACAGGCTCTTCTATCAAATTTGCCGCTGGCATCGCACAGCATAATAAAACTTCACCTACATCTAAATCAACCGTGATTTCTTGTTGATAGCTCACCTGCCCTTTGCTGAGTTTCGCTTTACACGAACCACATTGACCACTACGACAACCAAACTCCGGATTAAGCCCATGTGCTTCAGAAAATTCTAATAAAGTGCCATCACCTTTTGACCATGCTTGCTCTAGCTTTGATTCTGTAAAATGGATAATTGCTTCTTCTGCAACAGGTAGTGAACTGACTGCATTTTCATCACGCACTAATGATGCTGGACCAAAAGCTTCGGCAAAGATATGTTTATTTTCTACCCCCAGCTCACGCAAGCTATTGTATTGCGTCTGCATAAAACTATTTGGTCCGCAAAGGTACGCATCACATGCCCTAACGGGTAATAAGCTTTGTAATATGGCTTTAGACAATCGTCCTTTATACTGATAGTCCGTCCCTACTATTAAATCCTTTTCAGGCTGGCTTAATATCCAGATAACACGAATATGCCCTGCTGATTGCTCGGAAAGTTCGCTCAATTCATTATAAAAAGCTCGCTGTTCGCTATTTCGTGCTGAACAGACTATATGGATATTCGGCATTGAGCGTGTTCTAAAGCCTTCTTGCAAAGCATGTCTTACCATCGCTATCATCGGCGTAATGCCTACACCTGCGGAAATCAACAAGATTAGCCTTGCTAATGAACTCACAAAACGAAAAACGCCCGTAGGTGATTTTACTTGCAAGACATCGCCCACTTTGATGTGCTGATGCATATAACTTGAAAATACCCCCTCAGGTTTATCCATTGCTGCCAATTCGTGTTTAATACTGATGCGGATTAACTCATCTTTCGGTGCGCTAGAGACAGTATAAGTTCTAACCTGTTCTTTACCTTCTACCTCAGCCTTTAGGGTTAAAAATTGCCCTGCTTCAAAGATCGGCTTTTGATCCGTAGGCGCTTGCAGATAAAAGGATTTAATCACACTACTTTCTTGCGCCATGCTGATCACTTGATACGGCTGCCAAGTATTTTTTAGATGTTCTGATTTTTTAGCCGCTTCCGCTTCTGGCCAACTACCAGTTAAGTAAGTATTAGGTGAATATTCTTGTAAATCCCAGCGCAGTGGTAAGACATTTTTTAACCAGCGACCGTGATCTAATGTAAACGCCCACAGTCTTTCCGCCCCAGCAAAAAACTGAGTATCGGGTGAGTCCCACAGAATTTCTACCGTTCCCGTTAAAGTCAGTAAATGACCGTTAACAAAATCAATAAAGAGCAGACCTGCGCGTGGGTTTTCGACAAAATTACCTAAGGTATTAAAATGGAAATTGCCTGTGTAATCGGGAATGGTTAAGGTTTTATGATCATCAATACGAATAAACCCTGGTTTACCACCACGATGCGATATATCAGCACCTTCACTAGCGGTATCACTGCCATTTGCCACATAACTGGCCACAAAAAAGGTATCGCTGTTTTCAATAAGCGACAGTGCTTGTTGATCAAATGTAGTCATCTCATTCACTTCCTCAGCAGGCATGCTTGCAGCATCAACTGAATAATGCGCCCGTTGCTGAATATATTGCGGGCAATTACCAAAGGCCTGATCAATTGATAGCTCTATGCCGTCCTCTGATACTTGATGAATACGCGCCGCCAAACGATTTCTTCGCCGTGTTTCTAACTCTATCCCTAATAAACCCCAGCGTTCACCAACCGTTAGCGCATCGTGTAATGGATCACCTGTCACAGGTTTCACCTTAAGCGCTAGGTGCTTATCATCTAGCGCACGGATAAACCCCGCTGGGTTAAATAAAATAGATGCCCAAGGCCAGCCCTCTGCATCGGCATGCCCCACAAAAACAAAGGGTAATTGCGCGTAAAAATCTTGGTGTTGCTCAGGCATATAATCACGAATCACTTGCCGCCCAAAACGTTCCATTTTGTCACGCACACCCATGCGTTGTTGCAGCTGTTGTTCCCCTTGATGAAAAGGCGATACGGTTTCATTTAAATTATGAGTAGTCATTATTTCACTCCTATTACAAAGTCACATAGGATAATCTGAGGCACGAAGCGCACCTATCAAACGATACGCTTCACACTGCAAATCCAAGCTATTTAATTAAGCGGCTAAACCCACTTTAGACGCTTGCATTGGTACAAATCCAGGGTAATGTTCGATACGCTGTAACCATAATTTAATATTAGGATAATCCTTCAGCGATACATCCCCTTCGGGAGCATGAGCGATATACCCATAATTCGCTAAATCAGCGATGGTTGGCGCATCACCGACTAACCACTCTTGTTCCGCTAAGCGGGTATCTAATATTTCAAACAAATTATTGGCAGTCTGTATCGCTTTCAAGTGGTCTAATTGAGCACCAAATAAATTAATCAAACGTGCAGTGGCTGGCCCATTGGCAACAGGCCCTGCCGCTACCGATAAAAAGCGCTGTACTTCAGCAGCCTGCGCGGATTCGATCGGCAACCACGTATGCTCTGGATCATATTGACTCGCAAGGTACACCAAAATAGCATTGGAATCGGCCAGTGTTATATTGCCATCTTCTAAAACGGGTACTTGACCAAAGGCATTTTTCTGTAAAAACTCGGCTTGTTTTTGTGCGCCAGTCATTAGATCAACATCAATAGACTCATAATCTAAATCTAGAATGGATAGCAAAAGCTCAACACGGTGACAATGGCCTGATAAAGGGTGACGGTATAATTTAAGAGTAGACATAAGTGTTCCTATAAAAAGTAGTATTTAAAGTATGGGGAGTTGATTAATATCAAATTCTTTATTGCTCAATAGCTGTGCTAATTCTGTAAAACCTCCTATCGGTTCTGCATTAATGAAAATTTGTGGCACGGTTCTTTGACCACTCTGTTTTAAAAGCGTTTGCGCTTGCTCACCCCCTTTTAGCAAATCAACTTCTTGATAAGCAATTCGGTGTTTGAGTAATAAGCTTTTGGCAGCGACACAATAACTACAAGCCGCGCTGGTTAATATCGTTATATCGTTCATGCTGTTTCCTTATGATTTAAATTCACGTTCAGAGGCTGTAATCGGGTGGTCATTAATACTGGCAATACGGCGCTGCATTAAACCGTTTGGAGCAAACTCCCACAGCTCATTACCATAAGACAAATACCATTGCCCTGAGTCGTCATGCCATTCATAGCGAAAAGTCACTGCGATACGATTATCGGTAAAACACCACAGTTCTTTTTTCAGTTGATAATCCAGTTCTTTTGCCCATTTACGCGTTAAAAACTCGATGATTTTTTCCCAACCCGTAAAGATTTCCGCCCTATTACGCCATTCACAATCTAGCGTATAGGCACTGGCGACTTTCTCTGGGTCTTTACTGTTCCAACCGTTTTCCGCTAGTTGTACTTTTTCACTTGCTGTTGCTAAGGTAAAAGGCGGCACAGGTAATCGAATGCCTAGCTCGGCATTCATACCATCACCTCAATGATTCGTATTGCAATAAATGCTGACATAATATTTATCCTGCTAGTTAGTGACAAGATAACTATTGCAGGAGCCGTGCCAAGTTAGGGTTTGTAATTTAATTTGTTTTAAATCATTAGGATAGGGATTTAAAGATTATTTAAGGAGTTCGATTTTTGAGGCGAAAGTCACTATATATCGTTAATGTGACGATATATAGTGACTTGGTTTTTTATATCATTCGCGGCTATTTTTTCTGAATGTTTTTTAGATCTGTTTATTTTGTATAAAATTCATGTTTTTCAGTTTAGAGCTATTGAACTGGAGTATTTTTATTGACAGAGTATCGGTGTTAGCGTGTAAGATATTCAGATCGAAATAATAACTGGTTAGGGTAGTGCAGATAATGCACAAGGGTTAAGTATGGCAAATATAGGTACAACCGATTTCTATATAGGCGTGCCTAGTTTACCTCGCGAAGAATTCGAGGAATACTCAACACGACTATTTGATGAATGGGAAATTCATGTTGGAAGCACCTTAGCATTACCGGATTACTCTCTTACACTTGAAGTAGAAGAAGGCTCAATAAAAGCTGTTGGGAAAATCGCAGCTACTCTCGGTGCTTTATATATTGGTATTGGGCAATATAGCTCATTTATCTCAGGTCTTCAGACAATACATAGTCAAGTTCGCTCAGTAGGAGACTATCTAGGTGAGCGAGCAGGCTCCCCATTTGAATTAAGCAATACAAAGTCTAAAGTACGAAAACGAGGGGAATCTCTAGCAAAATTGCAGAGCTTATTCAATAAAGTTCAGCATGGCGCTATAACTGTTGAGGAGGCAATGCGAGAGTCAGAAATAATTTTCGGCTCTGAGGCAGAAGAAGCTCCGGAATTCATGAATGTGCTCAAAGAAGCACTAGAACAGATACCATTATTCCCAGAGCAAATGCAATTACCACTAGTGGACATCAATGGAGAGGGTTTAATACAAGATGGTAAAAAACAAACAAAACCTCGACCTTCTCAACCAAGAAAGCCAGTGCCCATTCCAGAGCAGTATCGCGTCGAGGTATGGCGAGAGAACAGAAAAGGTAAACGAAATGTGCGAGTTAGTAGTTTATAGTAAAAATTACCCTAACAATCAAATTCACTTGACCGTAAAATAAAACCAATGAGGGCAGACTTTAATACTGCTTACTTAAGGGTATGTTAATTAATAAATTCAATAAGATACAGATAAAAAAGATAATCTTGTTATTTTCTCGAAAGGCACTAAAATCAATATTTCACAATTAACCGAATGGAATAATAATGGGCATACTCACTGTAATTTGTTGATTATTTATTCCATATTAAAATGAATCAATCATCACTCACTATTTCCCCTCGTTCCCAAGCTCCAGCTTGGGAACGCCTACCTTCAAGCTCTGCTTGAAGAATACTAAAAAAGTACAGGTTTAAAGTCATGGGACGCAGTCGTTATAAAGTTTTAAATGAAGCCTACCCGTACTTTCACACAGTAACCGTTGCAGGCTGGCCTGCCTATTTTCACCCGCAAAGAAAGTGTACAAATAATTTTTGACAGTTTTATATGGCTACAACAAAACACAGATTTTAAGCTTCATGCCTATGTGATCTTAGAAAATCACTTGCATTTTATTTCCACTGCCAGCCAACACAGCAAACGGATTCAGCAGTTTAAGTCATTTACAGCAAAGCAAATCCTAGATTTATTAGCGCAACGTAAAGCAACAACGCTACTGAAATATTTTGCCTATTACAAACGTAAACATAAAACTGAAAGTCAATATCAATTTTGGCAAGAAGGCTCTCATCCCAAAGAAATGAATAATGAGACTATGTATAAACAGCGGTTAGAGTATATTCACAATAACCCTGTGGAACGTGGTTATGTTGATTTTCCTGAAGACTGGCGTTATTCGAGTGCCCGGTCTTATTTGGGGAAGGAGGGACTGTTGCCGATTGTTTTGTTGTCTTAACCTTCAAGCAGAGCTTGAGGGTAGGCATTCCCAAGCTGGAGCTTGGGAACGAGAGAAACCCGAGTAGCTTAACTCATGGTTATGCACTATAAATGGAAAAAACACATGAATATTGAAACAGAAATCCCACTGTTAGAAAGTATTCTTTCTGATTGGAAAGGTACGATTGGAACAGAGTATCAAGGCTATAGAAATCACGTCTATCGCATTATCCATTTTTGCTTTGCCCTGAGAGAATGTAGCGATGAAGAACGAGAGAAAATCATCATTGCGGGCGCTTTCCACGATATTGGTATTTGGATAGAGGGGACCGTTGACTATATCCCCCCTTCTATCCCTCCTGCTATTGCGTATTTAAAAAGTAGAAACCTTGAACACTGCTCGGAAGAAATTCAGTTAATGATTATTGAGCATCATAAAGTTCTAAAATACAACAATGATGCTTACCCTCTTGTTGAAATTTTTCGTCAAGGGGATTTAGTTGATTTCTCATTTGGACTCTTTAAATTTGGCATTTCGAAGTCCTTTATTAATGAGGTTAAAGTACAGTTTCCAAATGCTGATTTTCATAAGAACTTAGGCAAAAGAGCCGCGAAGTGGTTTTTAAAACACCCATTGAATCCATTGCCTATGATGAAATGGTAAACAATCATATTACGTCACCTATTGTCGCCTAGACTGAAAGTTTAAAAGTCCTTTATACCAATCATGAAGCCATTATCGCCCGCCGTATCCCCAACTTATTCATCCTAGAACGCAATGTATTAGGGTGCATTTCTAAAATTGCGGCGGCTGCATTTTCGCCTGAAATTTGCCAGCGCACACTTTCCAGCACTTTAATAATATGCGCCTTTTCCATTGCTGCTAGGGATAATAAATCCTGATCTGTCGCTGTGTTATTTTGCTTAGGATTGTCTAATGCGGCGACCTCTAATGTCGGTTCTGGCGATAAAATCACCGCACGTTCAATGACATTTTCTAGTTCACGTACATTGCCTGGCCAGCTATAACTGCGTAAATTGTCCATGACCGATTGCGGAATTTGGTTAATCTGCTTACTCATTTTCTGAGCATATTTATTGACAAAGTAGTGGACTAAGACGCTAATATCATTTTTCCGCTCGCGCAAAGCCGGAATGCTTAAAGGGAAAACGCTAAGTCGATAATACAGGTCTTCACGAAACTCACCATCAGCAACCATTTTCTTTAAATCCCGATGCGTGGCGGCTATCACGCGCACATTTATCTTAATGGTTTTAGAATCGCCCAAGCGTTCGATTTCTCCTTCTTGTAAAACCCGTAATAACTTCGCTTGTAGCTCTAAAGGAATTTCGCCAATTTCATCTAAAAAGATGGTGCCTTCATGCGCTAATTCAAATCGCCCTGTACGCCGTGCCATAGCGCCTGTAAAACTGCCCTTTTCATGGCCGAATAATTCACTTTCGATTAAATTAGACGGCAAGGCAGCACAATTAACTTTAACCAATGGTCGCTCATTTCTGCTACTCAGGTCATGTAAAGCACGCGCAAACAATTCTTTGCCCGTACCCGTTTCACCCAAAATTAACACGGTGGTTTCAGTGGGGGCGACTTGTTCCACTTGTTTTAAGGCCGCTTTTAAACTGTTACTTTGACCAAGGATATCGATGAACTGATGGCTGTAATTAATTTGCTCTTGTAAGTAAGTATTTTCATCTTGCAAACGGTCTTTTAAGTCCTTAATTTCCACTAAGGCCTGATTAAGCTTTTTCTCTGCAAGTTGTCGTTGCGTAATATCGCTGAACACGACCACCACGCCCTGTAATTTACCATCGTCCATAATCGGCGTACTGACAAAATCTACGGGGAAACTATTACCATCTGCACGCCAAAATACTTTATCACTGGCTTTGAATAGGCTTTTACCGCCTATAACTTGATGAATCGGGCAATATGCTTCTGAATTAAGCTCATTGCTACCTAAAATATCGTGAATAGTTTGCGCATTAGGGGATTCTATTGGCCACGCTAACATCGCTGAAGCGGTTGGGTTGACAAATGTCACGTTACCCTCACAATCAAAGCCACAAATACCTTCTCCAGCAGCTGCTAAGACTAAAGTGCTACGCCGCTGTAATAAGGCGAGTTCTGTTTCCGCTTGTTTCAGTTTGCTGACATCTTGAAAAACCACCACCGCACCGACAATTTCTCCAAATTCCCGAATAGGCGTACTCGTGTAATGCACGGGAAAACTAGTGCCATCTTTATGCCAGAATACTTCATCGGTGATGTGATGTACTTCGCCATCTTTCAACGCAGCATAAATAGGACATTCATGACGCGGGTAATGTTCCCCATTGGCTCGGCTATGATGATGCTGAACATGAATCAACTCGCCCAACACGTCTTCCTCAATCCAACCTGTCATTTCCAGTGCCGCAGGATTAACAAAGCTTGCCCTACCCTCGGCATCTAAACCGTATATGCCTTCACCAGCCGATTTTAAAATAAGTTCATAGCGGCGTAGGATTTGTTTAAGTTCGGTCATAGTGGTTAATCTCAAGGTTAAACCTCATTGTGTTTCATAATATCATCTAACTTTAAACGCTGAGTAGCAGGGAATCAATATAGCCCTTTTCAGTCCCCCCGTAACGTAGCTGTTGGGGCTATTACATCGAATTAGGCTAAATTAGTACGGTAAGGAATCAAAATTCAATATTATCCGAAAGCACTGCCAGTCCTTCGAAGACTTGCAGTGCTTCATAAGCTAAAGTTTCGGGTTTTATTTAATGCGCATTCCTAAAGACATTATTAGGTAAACGACTGGTAACTTCAAAATGACTTGTGCAATATGACTCGCTTTATTAGTTTCTGCGTGAGCCACCCAATCTATATTGCTTGTGCCGAACAAATCGCCAAAAATAAAGCATATTGAGAATAACATTAGTATCCCAAGAGTAAACGAAAAAGTATTCAGAAGCGTATCAGTGAGGAAAAAATTTAACATCCACCCTCCCCGAGCTCGCTGAGCATCTAATATTTATTAGCTAAATGGTATGCCCGTAGGTTCGAATTTATTCGTACCGAAAAAGCCCATTAAGCACAAGGTACGAATAAATTCGAACCTACAAAAAACGTTAAAATAATTATGCATATGTACTTACTGAAAGAATTAGCGGAGATAGAGCAGTTTTGATATGGTTCAACGGTATGCACATTTAGCGCCAGAGCACTTAGCGGAGTACGCTAATAATTCATCGGCTAGCTGAAAAATCGTTGCAGAGGAAAATAAATTAAAACTAAAAGCGTAACTTCTCATTATTAAAGAATAATGACAGTTCGTCATCCTGCATGCTATTGGCAAACTTGAATAGATAGATAGATAGATACAAACAACTGACCTATAAACTACGATGCCAGATTTATGTCTTAAAGAAAACAGGTATGGGTCAAAACAAAATTGCCAAGCAATTAAGCATTAATCAATCGACCATTAGCAGAGAGCTTTCTCGTAATGCAGGTAAACGAGGTTATCGTATTAAACAAGCTTAAGCATTGTCAGATAAGCGCCGACTATCGGCTTGTAAAGCAATGAAAATGACCGCTATATCAAACGTCAACTAACTTGTCCGGTTCGCGTCAATTAGCTTAGCCGGTTATTGGGTGTGATTTTAATGCGTGCTTTTTACGGTAACTTGCTCCTTCTATTTTGTAAATGTCAGCATGGTGGACAAGGCGGTCGATTGCAGCAACGGTCATCATGTTGTCACCAAAAATGCTATTCAATAGTACCCGAATCTGACTTGTTTTTTGACTCCACTGCCGCGCCAGAAAAATAGCTCCGTAGCCTGCTTGCACCTGTGTTTCTAACACGCCTGTAAAGCCAAAACCCTACGTCATACTTTCGGGTATTATTAAGCCCTCGACCCATAGTTCAAGATTGAACTATGGGATGAACTTCTCCCTATTCGCTCGTTTTGTTGTTGCGTTGTGCCGACTCGAGTTTTTTAATATCCTCAGATGACAGTTGCGGACGGTTAACTTTGAGCGTTAGCTTATCGAGCTTAGCGGTCAGAGGGAACGGCGGTTTGTAATCCGCATCGTTCACGCCAGTCAGCGTATCGGAACCAATATCGAAACTTTCGTCCCACTGCAGGATCATCGGCAGTGTTTTCTCCATCTTCTTGGTATCGACGACTTTGCCGTCCACCTTTAGCGTACCGATGCCGGGTCGGCCGAGGCTAGCTCGACATCGGGTGTGGCGACCTCATAAAGAATTATACCGCCTGAAAATGCTGTTTGTGGTAGCGCTACGCTAACTAGGCATGCACTGGCCAGAAGTGAGTGTTTGTAATTAAGTTTCTTATGCAATGGTTTTTTACGGTCTATGTTTATCATAGGACAATCCTTTTGTCAGGGCGAATCATAAAAGTATGGTGGAGGCGTAGCATTGCGCGCATCCGGCAGAAGTATGATTTATCCGGCTACGGATTTAAGACGGGACAGTCTATTATTTATAGGCTGGGCAATCTTTTCTGCCCACCCTACTTGTTTTACAAGAGAATTATCTCGTCTTAAATGTGTAGTCATTTATCCGGTATGCCGCAAACTCCATACCGTATATTTTTATATTTTAGTACTTGAACATAAAAGTTCGGGGGTTATTAAATCCACATTCCTAGCAATTCTATCGACGATGATTCCCTAGTCTGCCAGGTTGATTAATGCCTGGATCTCTGCCGGGTTGATGAGCCCCTTTATTACCTACAGCACCCGGCTGATTGATCCCCGGGTCACGACCAACATTGCCAATAGCCCCGGGCTGATTAATGCCTGGATCTCTGCTGGGGTGATGAGCCCCTGTATTACCCACAGCACCCGGCTGATTGATTCCCGGATCACGACCAACATTGCCAATAGCCCCGGGCTGATTGATCCCTGGATCACGTCCAGTGTTACCCACAGCCCCAGGCTGGTTAAACCCGCGGTCACGTGCATATAATAAACTAGAGTAAATTCCTGGTAACGCAATAATAGCTAATATTAAAACTGTTTTGTTTTTCATAATATTTACCTTTTAAGGCGATTGTTCGATTGGTAATCACTTTGGGTGTGTTGTCACATAAACCAGATTATTTCCTTGAAATGCCGTGCGGTAGTAGTTGACTCCGCAATGTTGATATTCAACCCCACTAAGCTGCGTCGGTGTACAAACAGGGGGAAGTGTTGTCACGACTGTCCCCTCGGGCAGCAAAACAGCCTCAGCTGTCTCGGCTTGTTGTTTAGCTGTCGCTGCCTGTTGCTGTGCAATTGCAGCCTGTTGCTGAGCGGTCGCAGCCTGCTGCTGCGCAATAGCGGACTCTTGCTGCTGAGTTGCTACCTGTTGTTGGGAGCTTGCAGCAGCTTGCTGGGATCGATTTTTGCTAATTGCTGCTCCCGCAACCACACCTCTACGACGACTCCGGCGATGCATAGTCATGGCTGCCGCTTGAGGTGTTATTGCCTGCACTTCAGGAATTAATTGCAGATAGGGTGGTGATAACTCGGAAGGAATATCAACGATAAACATCAGGCCAGCGGCCGAGACTAATAGTGCAATTTTGAGAATCTGTTTCATTTTCTTCTCTCTCTAAAATATATCAATGAATGGGGTTGCTAGGAGTATCAATACGCATGAACGTGATCGGCTTGGCCCCTGCAGGAGGCACGAAAGTAAATTCCGCATCAGTTATGGGCGAGGTAAAATTCCAGTCACTCATGACTGTGGTAACGCTCACTCGTCCAGGATTTTCCGTGTCAGTAACAACATATTTACACGGTAAGGCCTCAGTGCCATCAGCAACCCATACCTGAAAATCTACCCCTGGACGGCTAAAAAGTAAGTGATTGCATGTGTTTCCATTGATGTCCGTTTTGCCAACCACTGTCGCGAAGTCCACATCCTGCATCAGCAGTTCATATGCATTGTGGTAAACCAAATCGGCGGCGGGGACAATGAGGCCTAGTGACTCGCGCGCATAGCCAAGCATTCCCTCAATTGTTCCCGGTGCCGGCTCTGTTGCGTAAACCTTATCGCCTGGATTGTATAATGTGAGAGTCTTACCATCATAATAGAATGTCTGATCAAGTGGGTCTCCTTTACGTTGAGCAAGCAGCTTGTCTGGTCGTTTGACGATCATGTTTGCCGAAACGTCTAAATCGATTCTATGTCCAGAATCAGCCACGTCCTCGAGGGTAACCTGCGTATGCACGCTGAACTGTTCCAAGCTATCCAAATAGGCGGTCATACGTTTCAATATTTGCGTTGCAGCCGGATCTACCGCAAGTGTCGTTGGCGCCTCTGCCACGATTACAGTCGGTGCACACGCCGACAATGTGCAAGTGCTAAACACTAACAATGCGGGAACTATCCTAAAATTAAATACTTTCATCTTGTTCTCCTTGAGCAATTGATTTAACTGACAGCTGGTCTTAAATAAAAAAGTTTCTACCACGGTATATAATTTATTGACTGGAAATGCTGAATATATAATAACGGCCATCGCATTTATGAAACTCCCTGCAAAAGTACCATTTATAATAATGTTATGAATACCATTTTTTGACAGAAAAATAACAATTACTGACAGTAGGTAAAAAATTGTGACTTTAATAAGGCATATGAACTGAGAGCTAACTAAATGATTGTTATTCAAAGTTGGTTAAACGATAAGCTAAAATTATCACTAACATTTTAACGTGGAACATATTGAAAACTGCAGGGCATGACTTCAGTCCGCGAATGCCAAAGGATATATAGAGGTGGGCTGAAGCCATACCCTACAAGCGCTTAAAATCATGGAAACGGAGCTTAGCGAAGTGATGGTTTTTAGTCCGCAGTGGCGACAGGAGTCCCAAGATTTTCATGAGGTAGGATGGCGCGCCAGTCTATTGAATGTCCCGCCTTAAGTTTGTAGCCTAAAACATTCACTCATCCAACTGCCCCCTGATTTCATCGGCAATTTCTGTACTGAGTTTTGCCAACAGCCGACTTTGTGCAGCGACATAAGCCTCGTAATCGGTTCCGTCAGTACTCTCCTTAAGGATAGACTTTCTGGCCGTCACGGTTTTTTCTTTGCCTGGGTGATGAACCACGCTCCAGTCAGCATTCAGAGTGACCATGCCACCCAATTCGCCTTCGAATTCCCGCACATTAACAATCACCTGGAAATCCACGGGTATGAGTGTAAGGTCATGATATAAAATCACCTGATCCGTAGGGAGCAGTATGGCAATATTTTCACCCAGAATGCGTTGAAAATTATCCTGAATATCACCACCCCAGCGGTTAAATTCATTCAGTACCAGTCTGTTCGAGCCGGAGCGGGTGACAATCTGCGATTGATCCAGGGTGCCAGGAATGGAAACCGGGCCCACTTTTACAGCAACTTTGTGTACCCCTGGCGATGTAGCCACATTTCTGTCGATTGGATTCAATATATAGAATTTTGCCTTCGGTGACGTTCCGCAAGCGGATAAAACGAATGTTATTGCCACAAGGCTCCAGGATAATAGCGTATGTTTGTTCACAATCAGTCTCCTTTTTTACCTTTAATAAGTGATTCAGGATGTCTTTCCAGATAATCCGCGAGGTTTTTAATAGACCTTGCCGCTTTTGTCAATTCACGTAAGGTACTTTGCATATCCTGCTGCAGGGGTGAATCATTTTGCAGTGTGTCCTGAATTGTCACTAGGGTTTTTTTAGTTTCTATCAAAGTGTCCGACAGTTCGGGCTCAAGTTGATGATTAAGCTTGTAGCTAAATTCTTTAATCTGAGTCATCATCGCATCCACCTTTTTCAGAATGCTGCTAGCATGGAGTTCAAGCCCTCCTAACATTCCGGGGACCGAAGGAAATTCAGGCGTTTTAGCATCCCAGTTCATAGCAAAAGCAGGCGCATCAGGAAATAAATCAATGGCAACAAATAATTGTCCAGTCAGTAAGCTAGCCGTCTGTAGTTGGGCTCTCAGGCCTTTTTTCACCATGTAATCAGTTCGCTTTTCATGCTGGGCGTAGATTTGTTCAGCTGTTTCATCCTCGCCTTTAAGTGCAATAAGTTCATAATCAAGCGTGACTGTTACGGGGATAGTAATTTTATTGCTGCTTGCATTGTAAGATAAGCGAATATCGGTAACTTTTCCCAGCGGTATCCCTCTAAACTCAACAGGTGCACCTATGCTCAAACCACGCACGGACTCGGTGAAATTAATAACATAGTTAATACCTAGTTTAAGTTCTTTTTTAAGCGAGTCTTTATGATCAGCATATAACTTAAACTCAGCAAGATTTTCTGCAGCGGATATATCACCAGCCATCTCTTTCGATTCAAAAGCAATTCCACCCACCAATATTGAAACCAGAGATTCGGTATTTACTTCGAGACCATCAGTGCCCATCGAAACGTCGATACCACTAGCATTCCAAAACTTAGTGCTTGTATTTACCCACTGGTCATAAGGGGCACTGATAAAAATACGCACCGTGACTGACTCACCGTCATCATCAAGTTTAACATCTTCAACCCGACCGACACTGAATTTGCGGTAATAAATAGGCACCCCCCTTTCCAGAGACCCTAAGTCTTTAGTATGTAAAAAAAAGTGTTTTCCCGGTGTGTCTGCAGCAATCACAGGTGGGATTTCTAAGCCGGTAAAGCGAGTGGTTGGCGGCCCTTTTTTGCTCGGGCTAACATCAATATAAGCGCCAGATAACAAGGTTGCTAATCCGGAAGCACCACTGGTATCAATCCTGGCTCTAACGACCCAAAACCGGGTCTGGTCAGTGAGCATTGGTTTGATCTCCTTATGTAATTCGGCGGTTACTTCAACGTTAAAAGTGTCTTGATTCACCAAGATGCTTTTAACCTCGCCTATTTCGACATCTTTAAATTTTATTTTGGTTTTGCCCGCTTCCAAGCCTTTTGCTGTCTTGAATGTTATAGTAATTATTGGGCCTCTTTCAGACCAGGCTTTATAACCTATCCAGGAACCAATAATAACGGCCACCAACGGCACCAGCCAGACGATGGAGAATTTTGACCGGGGCCGAATATTGCTTTCCGGTAATTCATCCAACTGCTCATCCTGTATCGGTTCACTCATCTACTTTCTCCAGGTTATCCCAGATCAATCGGGGATCAAATGCCATTGCGGCTAATATGGTTAATACGACGACGGCTCCAAATGCGACCGCGCCAATGCCTACTTCGATGACCATCAGTCCCTCAATCTGAATTAGCGCGGCCATTAATGTGTCAACATAAATATCGACCATCGACCAGCGACCGACCACCTCAGTAAAACGATACAGCCGGGTTCTTTCCTTCGGGAGCCATTGTGACTTAAAATGCACCGTTAGCAACAACATGCCCAGAATAATTATTTTAATGGAAGGAACGCATATACTAGCTATAAAAACAATCAATGCTAAAGGCCAGTCTCCCGACGTGGCCAGATAGATGACTCCACCGATGATCGTATCTCCTTCGGTTTTACCCATGCTGGTGACTACCATGACTGGCAGTAAGTTAGCGGGGATATACATGACAATTGCAGCAATCAACAATGCGGCACAACGGGACAGGCTTTCAGGCTTCCTCAAATGTACAGCTGTATTGCACCGGGGGCAGGTAGTTTTTGAGTGCTGGTGTTGATCAGTCACTGCACATAACAAATTGCAGTTATGACAATTGGTTAATTGCGCCTTGTTCCTGTAATTTTTAAGAGCTCTGGAGCCAGTTTTTGAACTTATCAAATCCCAAAGCATTTCTGTATCCAGACCGGACAGAACTGCAGCAATGATAAATATCAGCAGACCGAATGTCCATAATGCAATACCGGGTATCACCGTGGCCAAACCTGATAACTTGACCACAGAAACCAGAATGCCCAGCATCATGACTTCCAGCATACTCCAGGAAGTCATGAGCCTTACTACGCGGTAAACTTGCGGGGCAAGCCAGGGAATATGGTTAAAATTTAACGATAGAAGAATGTAGAAAAGGCCGGTCAATTGTATCAAAGGCGCACCGATGCTAGTTAAAAAGACCAGTCCGGCTAGCAGCTTCATATCGTGGCTGAACAGATAGCTAACGCTATCAAATAGCGTCGCAGCTAATTTAATACCTTCAGGCTCAATTTCGATAATTGGATAGACATTGGCTATCGTAAAAAGAACCAGGGCGGTGATTACCAGAGCCAGGGTATGCTCAATGCTTTTTGCCGGTTTAATGCGCATGCGTTTACGTATTTCAGCATCGCAACGACTACATACAGCCGCTCCATCTTCAGGCATATGGCTGATTCGTTGCAATAAACCACAGTCATGGCAGGTCACTACGGAAACTTCATGACTCATAAATTAAACCTATGCTTTAAAAAGGTAATGTCGGCTACACGCTTAACACAGGACAAATATCTTGTTAACTGGTCCTGTGCTTTGTACCTCGGAACGCAGAGCGTTCCCGTATGCATTCCCACGCGAAGCGTGGGAATGAGAAATGATTTGTTAATTTCCATGTCAATCATCAGTATTGACTTTCATCAAATTACAGGTCAGAGTGCTGCTTTGGTCGCTGTTCGGAAACCCGCTCGGCCTGTCCCAATAAGCGCTGCATGATCCTTGAGGAATCAACATCCTCACCCGTCAGAGCCATGGTCAGCAACTCGCCGCCTAAGACCTGAGGTGCGATAATGAGCGAAGGATCCACTCTGTGAATGCGATTCAGATTATTCACATCATTGACTGCCGCAACCGTCTGGGCATTGCCGGCAAGTTCCTTTGCAGCTAGAATTACAAACGTATTTTCCGAATCATCATCCAGTAAGGCAAGGATCGCTTTGGCTTCCTCGCCGCCAGCCTTTTTCAAAATATCCACGTCGCTACCGTCCCCGGCGACCACATCAAAATCGGCAAATTTCGGATTGTCCGGAACTTTACTCAGAATAAAAGTAACCTGTTCACCGCGCGCCGCTAATTCTTCATAAGTGTTAGTGGCAAGCGCAGAATGACCCACGATAATATAGTGATTAACACGTTTCATGATTGCATGTCTCCTCGCAGTAATTTTCTCTATATGTTTCATGAACGCAGGAACCAATGTCGCTCCCAATGCAGAACCTAGCACAATAATTCCCAGAAGGATCACGGAAGTCAAAAACACCCGTGCCTCCATAGTCACTGGTGTTATATCCCCATAGCCAACTGAGGTTACTGTTATCACTACAAAATACAAAGCACTGGTCAAATCTGTTATGGGAGGATTAAATTGATTGCCCATACGATAAGTACCAAAAACGGCATAACCGATAAATACCAGCAGTGAAACAAAAGCGAATAACGAAGTAAAGGTAATCTTGTCTCGCTCAAAATGACGATAGGCAGGCAGCAACATCAACAATAGAACACATTCAAAGAGTATCCACCACCAGTGCACCTGCTTTTCTTCAGTATTCAACTGCAATAACAAACCCGTTACCACAATAAGAACACAAATTACCCAGGCAACCCTTGACCGCCTCAACAAACCCAGCGACATGGTCATCAATATGACACCAATGGCCGACTGGGGGACACCCCATAAAGACGGATCAATCATTTCCCGGTGAATTTCACTGGACAGTAGAGTGACAAAGTTCCACCCCAATGTTTGTCCTACCAGCGGAACAAGGTGCAGAAACCCAATTATTGCAGTAATCACAGCCACCGGTACTTGGGGAAACCATGCACTATTAATCGCCCCGTTCATGCTGCGGGATAAAATTGAATAAAGTTTATCCTTTACTAGCATTAGAGAAAAATATTACTAATACTTATGATGGTGAACAATAGAACTGTTTTCTTTTCCATGATTTTTCTACTCAACAGCTTTCACTGGTCTGTATTAAAAAGTTTTTTCGACCACGACATATACTATGTTTATACCCTAACAGGCTGACTTATGAAAATAGCCACCGTATTCATGATACGCGCTGCAAAAGAATCATATTCATTCATTTGCAATATATTTTCATACGCAAGAAACCCTATGGTAATGACAATAACCCTATTTTTATACAGTAAAAATACCATTTATTGTATTAGTATGAATACCATTTATTGACATAAAAATAACAATTACGGACAATTGGTAAAAAACTTCGTGAATTTAATCCGAAACCTTAAATAAGATATATGCGCTGTGGGCTAAAAAATAGACCACCAACTTAACACGGGATACCTTTAAGGCTCTCGTGCCTATGCTCCGCATGGGAATGCATACGGGAACGCTCTGCGTTCCGATGTGCAAAGCGGCGGACGAGTTAACAATATATTTGTCCTGTGTTAAATGTGTAACCAAAAATTACTATAAATATCAGACCTTATGCATTATCCTGCTACTCTTAGAGTTGGACCTCTGACAAACATACCTTTTATCCTGCGTTTTCTTGGATACGAACCCGAACCGATACTGGCAGCATCTGGTTTTGAGTCTGCACAGTTTGAAGACACTGAGAATAAGGTCTCTTTCCTCGCTGCGAGTAAACTGCTCGCACATTGCGTAAAGGTTTCTGGTTGTGATCATTTTGGCTTCTTGCTTGGTGAACATGCCAATCCCTCTCACCTTGGTATTGCCGGATTCCTGCTAAGTAGCGCACCGAATGTTAACTCCGCTCTGAACCGTCTAATTAACTACCTAGACTTGCATGATCAAGGTGGCTTGGCTGCATTGACGATAACCGAAGATACTGCCTTGTTTGGTTATATTATTAATCAGCCTAATGTTGAGGCTGCCGGACAGATATACGATCTGTCTATGGTCATGGCTTGTAAGGTTATGAGGTCTTTATGCGGTGAAAAATGGGATCCCAATGAAGTACTTTTAACTCATAAAGAACCAGATAATTCATTACATCTCCAAAAGTTTTTTCAAGCCCCTATTCGTTTTAATTCGCAAGAGAATGCACTGGTTTTCGATAAGAAATGGCTAAACCATAACATACCCTCTGCTGACCCTTTTCTGCAAAGCCTCCTTTTACGGGAAGCTGACAAACAACATACAGTAGAGCAACCTACTGACCTTCTCCGGCCACTTCAACAACTATTGGTTCATTCACTGGCAAATAAGAAAATAACAGCTGTAGACATTGCAAAACAACTCGAAATCCATGAACGCACACTACATCGGCGGCTGAAGTTACTAGGTACAAGTTTTCGCAGCGAACTTGAACAGTCACGCTACGCAATAAGCCAGCAATTATTGACTGAGACTAATGAATCACTAGTAGATATCTCATTAGCTCTTGGTTATTCCAGTGTCAGTGCATTTAGTCGTGCCTTCAAACAGTGGTCAGGTAAAGCACCTGCCAAGTGGCGTAAGGAATTTCATATGTTTTAACTGTGAACTATACTGCGCACAACTACGTTTATAGCTTTCTGCGGGGGGGGTAGTTTTTACCGTTATTCACGCAAGCTATCTTCGCGCAATGTATCTATGGTGAGCTGTTCACCTGAAAATGGGAAATAGAGAGTAGAATCGTGAAGTAACTTAGACACAAAATGTAATCCGCTTTGTTTGACCATCTGTAATCCCGCGTTATTACCTAACGAACCACCATAAACAAAATAATTTATTGTGAGTGTGCAACCTATCAAGCTAAGTGCCTTCCGAGTACAGACTGGCAGCTGTAATTGAAAAGCGGAAAACTCTACCTCTGCCCGGTTTGTATTTTTGCTACCTCTTTAAGCCTGCCTCGCACTGCTTGATTTTAAATGGACGAAAAAAACGCCTTAAGCTATATGTTTGCTTGCTGCTTTCTGGTCATCCTTATTTTTTCTTCCCTTAATTTGACTAATGTATTGATATTTTGTGGTTTATAGTTACATTCAGCTCGTATAATAGAATAAAACACACTTTTTATTAGACGACCATTAATTTGTGACCCACTTTATTATGAATGTAGATTTCGCCAAAGGACAGAGCCAGCTTGTAGTCGTTGCGTTCTGGTTTTTTTTCGCGTCAACCTTTCTGTCATTATTGATTGTAGCCTGGAAATATTTACGATCTATTGTTAATTGTAATACTACGTTGCTGATAGCAACCCTTTGCTATGCAAATACTCTGGTGGCTCAGTCCAATGGTGAGCGAGTGCCGGAGCCCTCCCAGGTTATCTTGAGTAGGACTAATGCGCTTGGCCCGCCTAGCAACGAAGGCCCCACTGTCGTTAAGGCAGCGTTTCATTTACAGAATATTGATGAAATAGACGATGAAGCGGAGACGGTTCAATTCACAGGTGTACTTACCTTCACCTGGCAGGATAAACGCCAAGCATTCGACCCCGATAAAGAAGGGGGACAGGAAAAAATTTACCAGGGCGGCTATCAGTTTGATGAAATCTCTCCGGCCTGGTACCCTCAGGTGGTGCTTGAAAATGTGTCCGACATGTATGAAAAACATGGAGTATTGCTTCGGGTGCAGCCTGATGGTACCAGTACACTTATCGAAAAAGTGAACGCGATCGCAGAGGTTAACTTAAAATTGACGCACTATCCATTTGATTCTCAGCGTTTGGAAGTTGTCTTCGAAGTGCTTGGCTTCGATAGTAGCGAGGTTGTTTTTGAAGCTGAACCTGGTCCCATTGATGCGTCCAGAAAAAAAATGCAGATTTCACAATGGCAGCTGGCCGACATTAGCAGCGCAACCGCTGAGAAGATTGCACCCTACGCTGGAAATCGGGGGGCTACATCCACATACGCCGTATACTTGGAAGTACAACGTAAGCCTTTCTACATAATCCGACTGGTTGTTATTCCTCTCACCTTGATTGTACTACTTTCCTGGTCGGTTTTCTGGATGGAGCGCTCATCATTGGGAGACCGCATCAACATTTCATTCGTAGGGATTCTCACAGCGGTAGCCTATCAGAACGTGCTGGGCGATGTTTTGCCGCATATTTCTTATTTTACCTGGTTGAACGCTTTTGTGAACTTGAGCTTCCTAGTAATGTGCGCAAGCATTGTAGAAAATCTGATAGTGGGTACCTACGATAAGCAAGAAAAGTCGGATATTGGCGACCTCATCGATTACCGCTGCCGCAGGATTTTTCCGCTGGTGTACTTCGGGTTGCTGCTGCTTTCACTAGTGGTGATGCTCTTATTTTTCTAGCTCTTGAATGATGAGTTCTACTGATTTATTTTGATGTTAATTTAGTGTCATCAGTAAAAACGGCTAAAAATAGAACAGATAAACTAGCCGCAAAAAAGGCAAAGGCATTGGAAAAAGAATACAATCACTTTGTCTTTCATGACTTAAAAAGAAAAGGTGTATCTGATACAACAGGAAATATATTAGAAGAACCTGGGCATCGATCACCATCCCAGCTAAAATTTATGATGTTAAACCAGACATAGTAAAACCGGCAGGAAAAAGTAGTTGAAATCGGTTTATTTGCCAGTAGGCTTGTCAGTAATGACGTATTTTGAATAACTAGAAAAGGCTGAACGCCTTATTATCAATGGGGTGAACGACGGGGCTCGAACCCGCGACAACCGGGATCACAATTCAGTTCTATCACCCTTATCGCAATTAACTTCCATCAATCCCAGATCAAAATATTCACCCACACTCCGACACAAAGCACAAGCTAGCCGTATTGAAGGCACTGATTCAGGTATTACTTACTTAGGATGTATTGGTAACTTATTTTCATTATGCTCATCAGCCCCAATGAAAACAGCTTTATCATCTGACCAAACAACAGCGTATTGCCCCAGTCGTTTTTTCTTATCTAAGGTTTTTCTCACGGCTATCGTCAATGTGTCTAGCATGGCTTGGCTGTCTTGAGAGGGTGTTTGGCTTGAGGTAATCATAATTCAGACTCCTTTAACAAAAGGTGGTAGTACAATTTATGGATAATCATGCGATTATCATTTTTCTGCTCAAATACTAACTCTGGCGCATCACCACTGTTCATAAAACAGCGAGTACGATCCGCTTGGTGACTAAAATCACCTAATAAATTGTTTAAGCTTTTAGGGAAGCGACGCATAATATCTTTTAGTGGGATATTATGTCCTCCATGCGCGACTCTTTCGGCAACACGTAACTTGGACATTTCGACACTAGGAAGTGCAAGGTAAACCAGTTCAACTTGCCAGCCTTCTTTTTGTAGCCGCTTCATTAATTTTAAATAACTACGGCCTGATAACGTTGTCTCAAAAGCGAAATCCTGCTGTTTTTTGATTCGTGTTTCAATTTCATTCAGAAATATACGACTAGCCGCAATAAGCTGTGTTTCTGGTGCTAATGGCGATAAACCAGCGGCAATCAAATCTGCATTAATAAAGTTATTACAATGCGCAACGGTAGGCAAATATTCCAAAGCAAACGTTGTTTTCCCCGCGCCATTTGGTCCAGCAATAATCCAACAAACTGGCATTAAAAAGACTCCCAATATTTAACAGTATCATATTTAATTATCATAACTCACTCTGGCTATCAAACGCTTGCTGGATTAAATCCATCACATCATCTAATTGCTCATGACTAGATATGCCCACTTCCACATCACCATTCCCCCAACGCCCAAGACTAGATATATCCTTACATAGATTTTTAGGATCAACAATATCAGGATAAACCATATTTAATGATAAACGCAGACGTGATTTTTGTGGCACGATGTCTACAAAATTAGTCGTAGATTTATAAGCGATATAGAGCTTTTTGTATTCCTCGATTACCAAAGAATCAATATTCAGAATGCGTTGTTTTAAGCTTTGATACAGCGCCAGCATATCGCCTTTTAAATGAGCGTACTGCTCAATAGTATAAGTCTGATTAGCGATTTTAGTCGGGCGATACGTGGTCAATAGCTCGTCACTTAGCTTAGGCATAAACCAGATATCCAATGCCTTGTCAGCTAAAATACTCGCTCTAGCTTCGATGGTGTCAACATTCCACGCTACATTACTACGCACGGAGTCATTTAATTTAATCGGAGACTGATCGAAACCACCGTTCATTGATTTCTTTTCTGCAAACGGCTTATCACTTAACTCTGAGTTATAGCCTGTTAGCGTAAGGTTACCTAATGTGTGTAAATAGGTTTCCTGAGCCTGCTGCCAGTGTTCACCCAGCATACTTTGCCACTCACTTGAAAGGTTCGGGTTTTGTGGCAGGATATGTTCGATGGTGTATTCATCAATAACGACCCACTCCTTGCGTTGATGGTTTTCCAGACGACCCAGCAAGTAATTACGGTTTCTGAAATTGTACACATCCTTACTCATCAGTTCGGCTTTAAACTCTGCATCTAAAGGAAAGCGTTTATAACTACCTAACAATAAGAATGCTGCCTGTACGCTTTCCAAGTATTGCTTTTTACGCACAGACGGATACAAATTAGCGAAGGTTTTATTTAAGCTATTGGTGGGAATACCACAAATAGCTCGGCGAAACACATAGTTTTCCACTAGAGTTAGAATCTGCTCAAACTCTGACTCACTTAGCTGCTGGTCGGCATAATCAGCATACACCGCTAACAGAAATGGATAACTGACCTCTACCTTCAGGCGCGAGATACGTTTAAAGGCTTGTAGTAATACGGGGCTAGGTTCTTTATGTAATACGATATTGACATAAAAACCTGAGTAACGGGCAACATCGGCGACTAAACCCTGAATATTATCGACAAGTTGTACACTAGCGAACTGTTTAAATGCTTCGTAGACATGACCTATATTAACGATACTCCCTGTTTTAACTGATAAATAATCACGAATAAAACTATCGAAGCGTTTACTGTATTCGTTGCCGTAGTTCTGCTCCATCGGATACCAGGACTGCTCGTACAACTGGGTTTGTTGCTCAAGCTCTTGTCCCATTAAGACATAGTTACGGATTAAGTCGGCTTGTGATAAATCCAGGCCAGTACTGTTCAAACTCTCGAAAATCAGTTGAGGGTTATCAATGCCTTTCTCTAAAGCCACATCAACGACAAATAGGTGCATCAATCCATTGTAGGCAGCCACCACATTACCGATATTTATTTTAGACTGGAAAAATTGATAATTCTCTAACAACCGTTGTGAGGCAGGTTCACTTGGCGTAATGCCTTGTAGCAGTTCGATTAAAGTGCGCTTATCTCTACGGGTCAGCAATAACTTAAATCTTAAATCACCCTCTTCTTCGGCATTCAGCAGATAATAGTTTTTAAGTTTAGTGGCATTAGTTTCCAACAGGTCAGTATGTTCCCTGATAAACTCAGACAAGGCAATAATCAATAAGGTAATCGTGGTTAAGCGTTGTTGCCCATCAATTACCAGTAACCGTGGTACATCAGAAACCGTATGAATACTTTCCTGAAAATACACTACTGAACCAATAAAGTGCCCTTGGCTTTCACTCAACTCAGCTGTGTTTTCATTGATCCTTAGAATATCTTTAAACAACTGTTCGCACTGGGCTTGATGCCAACTATAGGTGCGTTGATAAATAGGGATTACAAATTGCTTTGGACCTTTAATCAAACTAAGTAAATTAGCAGAGCTGGCTTTCATATTGGAATATCCTTATTACACTGTGACCTGACCGTTCATTAGCATAGGGAATAACCAGTCGCGGAGTTGTTTGTTTTCAGAGCCTTTAATCAAAATTGTAGCCAAAATAGAATCAAATTTTTTGCATATATTTTTCATGCGGCTTCTATCCTTTGGTAGCGCGCAATTTAAACTTAATATATCATTTGGAGAGATTGATGGATAAGCTGAAGTAGATGACTCTGCTATTTTTTGTAAAGTCATAATATTAACTTCTGTCGTCAGAAACATGTAAAAGAAATCACTATTGATCGAATCAGACTTACTATTTAAAACAGCAAACCCAGTCGAAGCAATCATATCTTTAAATAGAGACTAAACAGGTTACAAGCAAAGAGTATCTAACAAAGAAGGTAATGCAGGACAACAAGCTACAAATAGCAGTTATACGTTAGTTTAGCTTGGCGTAATAGCTAAAGTAATTTGTATAATAAGGAAAACTTTAATGTATGATTGTTCTTCGGTAACTAGCTAGTACTTAGACAGTATTTGAGCTTTATTAGCTATCGAATTAGAGAGAAAAGATAAATAACTACTTACAAGAGAAATCTATAAGTTATTGTTTAGATAGAAAACAATGGGGTGAACGACGGGGCTCGAACCCGCGACAACCGGAATCACAATCCGGGACTCTACCAACTGAGCTACGCTCACCATAATGATGATCTTTAAGGAATATGGTGCGCTTGACAGGAGTCGAACCTGTGACCCTCGGCTTAGAAGGCCGATGCTCTATCCAGCTGAGCTACAAGCG